>JAUZOD010000072.1 GCA_030706635.1 Bacteroidota bacterium | reverse complement strand
GCCATAGATCAGCTGGAGATCATGACCAATCCTTCGGCCAAATACGATGCCGCGGGGAATTCGGGTATCATCAACATCAAAACCAAAAAGATCAAGGCTAAGGGATTCAACGGTTCTTTAACAATGACCCAAACGCAAAGCAAGTATGGCAAACCCGGAGGCAGTCTGAACCTGAATTACCGCACCGGGAAAGTGAACCTGTTCTTCGATGGCGGATTCAACCGCTGGAAAGGCTGGCACGAACTGGACATCAACAGGAAATATTTTGACCAGGGGACGAATAAACAGTTAAACTCGATTTTCACGCAGGCCACCCTGATGCAATATACCAGTCCCCAGTTCAATCTGAAAGCCGGCATGGATTATTTCATCAGCGATAAAACCAGCATCGGTTTTGTGGTCAGCGGGTTTCAGAACAATTCAAAAAACAGTTCCCGGAGTTATATTACGCTGAAAGATGCGAATAACATACCGGACTCGCTGGTGAATACCTACGGCAATATCAACGGGAAATGGCAGAGCAGCTCCGTGAACCTGAACTTCAGACGGAAATTTGATTCCCTGGGTACAGAACTCACGACTGACGCGGATTACGTAAGATACAATTCAAAGAACGATCAGTATTATCAGAACTATACTTTTGATCCCAATATGAATCCCCTGGATGAGACCGTACTGAGCGGGAATCTTCCTTCCATCATTAATATCTATTCATTCAAGACAGATTATACCCATCCATTTAAACATGATCTGAAACTGGAAGCCGGATTAAAAACCAGCTATGTAGCCACGCAAAACCAGGCAAACTATTACAACGTGGAAAATGACGCCGATTTGCCGGATACCAGCAAGACCAACTATTTCGTGTATCATGAAAACATCAACGCCGCCTATATCAACCTGAACAAGAAATATAAAAAATGGAGTTTCCAGGCGGGACTGAGAGTGGAAAACACCAACTACTCGGGTCATCAGTTCGGCAACAAATACACTATCAACAACAATGATTCTGCGTTTACCAGATCTTATGTCAACGCGTTCCCGACGGTATATATTTCTTACCAGTTAAACGATAAAAATTCATTCTCGGCAAATTTCGGAAAGCGTATTGACCGTCCCGATTACGGTTCACTGAATCCGTTCCTGTTTTTCCTGGATCAATACACTTACCAGGCGGGAAATCCATACCTGCAGCCGCAATACACGACCAACTTCGAGATGTCCCATACCTATCATAATTTCCTGACCACGACGCTGAATTACAGCAACACCAAAAATTTCTTCTCTGAAACTTTTGAACAGGAGGGCCATGCGACTATCGTGCGCAATGGAAATATCGGAAGAAGGGAAAATGCAGGTGTGTCGGTTAGTCTCAATTTACCCATCACCAAATGGTGGACCAGCATTCTGTATACCAATCTGAACTACAGTCATTTTAATGGTATGCTGTACGGCGAGAACCTGGATGTGAGCGCCACAACCCTCATGGGCAATCTCAACAACCAGTTCAAGTTCAGCAAGGGCTGGGGTGGGGAATTGTCAGGATTTTACAGAACCCCCGGCATCGAGGGACAGGTCTACATCAGGTCCCTGGGTCAGGTTTCCGCCGCCGTGGTGAAACAGGTGCTGAAAGAAAAAGGAAGCCTGAAACTGGGCATACGCGATATGTTCAACACGCAGCAGGTGAGGGGCAGTATCGACTTCCAGCAGACAGAGGCGGTATTTCACAATATCAGAGACAGCCGCGAAGTAAGCCTGACCTTTTCCTATCGTTTTGGCAAGCCGATCAAAGGCGCCCAGAATAACCGGCATTCCGGCGGGGCCGACGAGGAATCCAACCGGGTGAAAGCGGGGGGAGGGAATTAGTGGGGCTGCGCCGGAGAATGAGGCTAATTTTCAAATTTGCACATTTTCAAATTAGCCTCTATGTTTGCTGATCAATAACAACCTATGCCTTCCTTTGATATTGTTAGCAAAATAGACCCCCAGACGCTGGACAACGCCGTGAACATTACGAAAAAAGAAATTCAGAACCGGTTTGATTTTAAAGATTCTCCGGTCTCCATCGAACTCAATAAAAAGGAAATGCGGGTGGATCTGGAAGCCGCCAGCGATATGAAGATTAAACAGATCATTGACGTGCTGATCAGCCGTTCGATGAAACAGGGTCTGGATCCCCTGGCCTACGACCTGAGCAAGGAGGCTTATCCCAGCGGTAAAGTGACTAAAAAGGAAGTCCCGGTACGCAATGGCCTCAAACAGGAAGATGCCAAAAAGATCGTAAAACTGATCAAGGATTCCGGGCTCAAGGTTCAGGCGGCCATCATGGACGACCTCGTTAGGGTAACCGGCAAAAAACTCGACGATCTGCAGGCCGTCATGCAACGTTGCAAATCGGCAGGACTGGAAGTGGCGTTGCAGTTTGACAATATGCGGAATTGAGAAAGGAACTGAAGTTGCTTTTGGTGGATGGTATATGGGAAAGGGTGAACGGTATATGGTGAATGGTGGATAGTCCAGCGAAATTGTATTTGATTTATCTTTGAATTCTAAAGGGCTTGCATCTATCTTAAATACAATTAATATACCTAAATAGTTAATAACCAATTATATATAAACATAATGAGGCGGTGTAAAACTGACTCATTTCGCAGCACCTATCCACCATCCACCATATACCATCAACTCTTTTCGCCGGGGCGAAAAGATTTTGTTTCCTGATCCTCAACGCTTAATTTTGCACTCCCTTTCGTGCCGGGAAATACCATAATCAATCGCACGGCCAAATTAAAAAATATGAAACAGAATCTTCATCCGGAGAATTATCGTCTCGTCGTGTTCCGGGATATGAGTAACGGCACCAGTTTCCTCACGCGCAGCGCAGCCAATTCAAGAGAGACAATTAAATGGGAGGACGGTAACGAATATCCGCTGATCAAACTTGAAATTTCAAACACTTCCCATCCGTTTTTTACGGGTAAGAATGTGCTGGTGGATACCGCCGGTCGTATTGATAAGTTCAAGAAACGTTACGCGAAAAAAGATTAATACATTCTCATTTTTATAATGAATACTGAAGTCCCTTTCTGAAAATCAGGAAGGGACTTTTTTTGCAAATAATACAGTCTGAGGAGCAGACGGCTGCTTCCCGCAAATAATGCTCTTTATGCGTAAATTCGCAAGGCATACCGTCAACCGTCAACCGTCAACCGTCAACCGTCAACCGTCAACCGTCAACCGTCAACCGTCAACCGTCAACCATATACCATCCACAAAACCTTAAGAAATCAAAAAATCCATCCACCTCATCACCGGCCCCTTTGCGGATGATTTTTTCCCGTTTTCCCTGACGCGCTCCGTTGCCGATATCCGGTGCGGAATACTCACGATCCGGCAGAAGTGGGCATATTTTTTTCCTCCTGCGGATGAAGGCGGCGATGTGGTGGAGATTCCGGCCAATGTGATTCCCTCTGCGGAACTGGCTGAAACCATTCGTCGCGGCAATGGACCGGCCATTGAAAAAGCGTTGGCCGTATCAACGAGATTATTGAACTCAGTAGATATTATCCGGCAGAATGACCGCGAAATCCGAAGTGATTTTACTCTCATAACCCGTGGCCGCTTATCCGCACCGGTTCCGGAATCCAACCGGATCATTTTTCCTGGTCCAAAATCTATTTCCACAAGAGGAAATCTTTCCCATCAGATTGAGCAGGCCACGGCGGGTCAGATCTTCATAGAAGAAGGAGCGGTAATGGGACACAGTATGCTCAATGCGACTGATGGGCCCATCTATATTGGCAAAAACGCATTGGTGATGGAAGGCTGCATGATCCGCGGGCCTTTTGCCCTGGGTGAGCATGCCGTACTCAAGATGGGTTCAAAGATCTACGGGGCCACAACGATAGGCCTTTTTTCCGTGGCGGGTGGTGAAATTAAGAATTCTGTCATCTTCGGCTATTCCAACAAGGCGCATGACGGATACCTGGGTGATTCAGTAATCGGGGAGTGGTGTAACCTCGGTGCAGGCACCTCCTGTTCAAATGTCAAGAACAGCGCAGGCGCTGTAAAATACCGGAATCCGCTAAAGAATGAAGATGTGGATGCCGGAATGAAATGCGGTTTACTGATGGGAGATTATTCCAGGTCGGCCATCAATACGGCTTTCAATACGGGCACGGTGGCAGGTGTGTGCGTGAACGCATTTGGAAAGGGTCTCACAGCATCCTATCTTTCCTCCTTTACCTGGGGCTTTGATCCCCCGGAAAAGTATGCATTTGAAAAAGCGGTTCAGCATATCCGGCAATGGAAGAAATTAAAAGGCAAACTGCTTACCGATGCTGAAATAACCCAATTGAAAATTATTTTTGATCAACAAAAAAATCTGTCATGAGAAAACAAATTGCTGCGGCAAACTGGAAAATGAACCTGACTTATCAGCAGGGTGCCGAATTATTGAAAACCATTTTATCGGCGGACATCAGCCTGAATGAAAATCAGATCGCCCTGTTTGCCGTTCCCTTTCCTTATCTCGAACTGGCCAACGATACCGTTCATCAGAAGAAAAATTATTACGCTGCGGCCCAGAATTGTTCTGACAAGAAATCGGGTGCTTACACCGGCGAGATTTCCGCTGAAATGCTGAAATCCCTGGATGTTCCGTATTGTCTGGTGGGTCATAGTGAACGGCGCGAATATTTCGGGGAGACCAACGAAATACTTTCGGGGAAAGTAGCCATTTGTCTCACCTACGGACTGACCCCGGTTTTTTGTTGTGGCGAAGCGCTTAAGATCAGGGATCAGAACGCCCAAAACAGTTTCGTTGAACAGCAATTGCGTGAGTCCCTGTTCCATCTGTCTGCCGAACAAATCCTGAACGTGGTGATTGCTTATGAACCCATCTGGGCCATTGGTACCGGAAAAACGGCCAGCACGGCCCAGGCTCAGGAAATGCATGCGTTTATCCGTTCCGTTTTACAAAAGCAATTCGGAAAGGAAGTGGCGGGACAGATATCCATTTTATACGGCGGCAGTGTGAAGGCAAATAATGCGAAGGAATTATTTGCCTGTCCCGATGTGGATGGCGGCCTGGTCGGCGGCGCCTCCTTAGTGGCCTCTGATTTTATGGAGATCATCCGGGCATTGAAATAAGGTCTCTTATCATTTCTTCCAGATGAAGCGAACAGCAAACCTTATTTTTCAGCACCTGCTCTGGAGAGGGCTTTATTTTTTGTCCGTTCTGATTCTGAATATTCTGATCTCCCGGTTTCTCGCTGCGGAAAAAAGCGGGCAGATCTTTTATATAATGAATAACCTTGCGTTTATTCTGTTGCTGGTCAGCATCAGCCTGGAATCAGGTGTCGTTTATTATATCTCTTCCGGAAAATTGGATGCTTTGCAAATGGCAAGATTTTGCGTGCTGTGGACTATCGCGGCGGGTAGTATTGCAGCTTCCGTCTGGTGGCTGGGCCTGCGTTTCACCGGAACTTCTTTTTTCGGAAATGCAGATTTCCTCGGAGCCAGCCTGCTGTTTATTGGCGGCATACTGCTGACGACATTCTTCAATGCACTTTTTTATTCGAAACATCAATTTGGCTTTCCTAATAAGATACTGGTTGTAGTTAATATTTGTCTTATCATTTTGCTGATTTCCGGAAACGGATCGGAATGGGTTAGGGATCATTTTTTACTCCTTTATTTTTTTTCCTATGCACTCCAAGGCATTTTGCTGATGACCGTTTTCTTTATTTGGCATCCCGAAAAAGGGGAGAGGGGGATTCCTTCTTCACCGGTTCTAAAAATGGTGATCCGGTACTCCTTAACCGCATTAACCGCCAATATTATTTATTTTCTGGTGAGCCGGATAGACTATTGGCTGGTGGCTCACTATTGCTCTGCCAGCGATCTCGGTAACTATATACAGGCCACCAAACTGGGTCAGATGCTGCTGATTGTGCCATCCATCCTGGGGTCAACACTTTTCCCTTTGCTTTCTTCCGGAAAACGCGCAAATGCGGACGCCGATCTTCAATGCGTCGTACGGGTGCTGTTATGGATCAATCTGTGTATTTGTGTGATGCTGATTTGCTTCGGCAGCTATGTGCTGCCCCTGATATTCGGGAAAAGCTTCGACAAGATGTACATGCTCTTTGTTTTACTGATCCCGGGCATTCTCGCTTTTACGGCCAATTTTCCGATAGCAGCCTGGTTTTCTGCCAGAGACCGGATCTGGGTAAATATTTCCGGGGCCGTACTCTCCCTTTTGTTGATTCTGGCTGGCGATATGCTGATCCTTCCCTATGCCGGAGTGCGGGCTGCATCCTGCGTGAGCAGTGCAGGATATTTTTGTTACTATTGTTACATGCAGATTATTTACCGGAAAGAAAATCCTTCTTCACTTAAAGATTTTTTATTTATCCGAAAGGATGATGTGAAATGGATATATCAGCTGATAAAAAACAAAATTTCCTGGGTGTTTCCGGAAAAACCAATTGCACCGTAAATCAAATACATGAAAGGAGTTTTATGGCTAGCGAGCTGGTATCCTAATAAAACGGATCACTTCACGGGAGACTTTATACAACGTCAGGCGAGGGCCACAGCCCGGTTTGTGCCCCTTAACCTTATTTTTGCCACGAAAGATCTATCTCCAGATCAGGCTGAGGCGAACAACTATTGGATACCAGAAGCAACAGATTCCGATATCCACGAATATATCCGGTATTATCCCGTTTCCAGATCTCCATTTGCCTTCTTTTTTAAACTCCATTCGGTGTGGCAGTATTTTAAACAACATCTTATTATTTTAAAAGAACTGGAGAAAAAGCGGGAGATGCCCGATATTGTACATGTTCAGGTGGCCATGAAGGCAGGCCTTATTGCTCTGTATTTAAGAAAAAGATATAAGATCCCTTTTGTGATCACAGAGCATTGGTGGGGCTATTTTGATGAAAGCACGGATGCTTTAAAAAATAAAGGAATGGTATTCAGGTATCTTACAAAGAAAATATTTCAGCATGCATCCTTTTTTCTACCCGTCACCCACAATCTGGGCAACCGGGTGAATCAAACCATAAGCCGGGTTCCCACGATGGTAATCCCGAATGTTGTGGATACTTCAAAATTTAATACAACCGATTGTAAAGATCCAGAACGGTTCAGGTTCATCCATGTTTCTTCTCTGCTGAATCTAAAAAATCCGGAAGGTATAATCCGCAGTTTTGAAAAGTTAATTGAATCCGGGTTTGACGCGGATCTGGTTATTGTGGGACCTGCGCCCGCCGGGCTTCAGCAAATGATCGCGAAGAAAAGTAAACTCAGAGACCGGCTGTTTTTTACAGGAGAGGTCAATTATGAAACCGTAGCGACGCAATTAAAAAAGGCATCTGCATTTGTCCTTTTCAGTTGGATAGAGAGTTTACCCTGCGTTATCCTGGAAGCCCTTTGTTGCGGACTTCCGGTAATTAGTTCCCGGGCAGGCGGAATTGCAGAGGCGGTTGGAGCAGAAAATGGAATACTGATAGACGCAGGAAACGAAGGCCAACTGCTGGATGCTATGAAAAAAATAATCACTGGATATTCCCGGTATGATAAAGAAAGCATCAGTCTTCAGGCTCGGCAATTATACAGCTATGATACAGTCGGAAAACAGTATGTGCAGGTGTACCAAAAGGTATTGAATAAAGAATCTGTTTCCGTTCAGCGATGATCTTCATACATGTTGGCCGGGATGGCCTTTGTGATTTGTTCCATTTCTTCCGGATTTAATTGCTTTGAATCGATCGTCGCTACAGCCTCCCGCAATTGTTCACTTGTCCGCATGCCCACCACGGCGGCGGTAATGCCCGGCTGCCGCAATACTAACTGCAGGGCCGTTTGGGTTGGCCCTCTTTGTCCATCGGACAATTCCCTGATGGCGTCTGCCGCCAGCTTTACCTGTCGCGCATCATAATTTAAAAACGGGGTAGCGGGTTTGGATACCAGCAATCCCTTAGCCAGCGAGCCGCGGGCCAATACACCCACCTGATTTTCTTGCAACAGATTCAGCATCTCTTCCTCCGGCCGCCGGTCAAGCAGGCTGTACTGCATCATCACACTCACTATTTGCGAGCGGCTGATGTATTCACGGATCACATTCGGCCGGATGGAAGAAATCCCGTAATAACGGATCTTCCCCTGGGCCTTTAGCAATTCAAATGCTTCTATGGTTTCATCGATGGGGTCTTCGATTGTTCCCCCATGCAACTGATACAGGTCAATATAATCTGTCTGTAACCGGCGCAGGCTTGCCTCTGCCGCCTGCAGGATATATTTTTTTGACGCATTCCAATCCCATCCGCTGCCATCCGGCCGCCATTGATTTCCCGCTTTGCTGGCGATGATCACTTTATCCCGCAGACCTTTGAATGCCTTTCCGAGCAACTCTTCGTTGAGGCCTTTTTGGTACATATCCGCCGTATCGAAATAGTTAATGCCCAGGTAAAGGGCCTGCTGAAGGATTTTCCCTGAAGCAGGGGAAGCGCTGTCGAGCGACATGCAGCCAAACCCGATCCGGCTGATATTTAATGATGACTTCCCCAGTAAGCGATATTCCATAAAATAAAAATCAGGCATTGAAAAGTTAACCAAGATGGTAATTCTATCAGTTCGCGCACGTAATATTTTGCAGAACAGCTGCCGTCGATATTATACCGCTAAAATAACCTGGCAGCTACCAGGTAACGCCAGTCGAAATTATCAGCCGTATAAGAAGACAGCGGCTGTATTTTTTTATTCAGTACCTCTTTTTTTAATACCCCTTTTTCTACCAGCTCCCTTTTGGCCTCTTGTATATAATCCTGCAGCACCGCATGCTGCATCCATTCTTTTTGAGGCGGTTCAAAACCTGTCTTATCCTTTCGCCAGGTAATAGCCGCAGGCAGCAAATTTTCCATTGCCTTTCTCAATAGCCATTTGGTGCGGCCATCCTTAATTTTAAAATGCCCCGGCAGCGAAAAAACAAATTCAACCAGTTCATGGTGTAAAAATGGTAAACGAACCTCACGGCCATGCGCCATACCATTGCGGTCTGCATAATGAAGCAATTCTTCCAGTCCATTATTACAAGTATTATAATACAAAACATTGTTTAAACTGTTTTGCGGAGGCAACTCGTAGTAAGAGATTCCGAAAGCCGCAGCGTACTGTTTTTCTATATCGCCAGATTGTAATTGTTTTCTTTGCCGGGCGTTTTTTAAATACACACCAGCGCAGACCGGCCAGGTAGCTGATAATTTATTTTTCCAGTTCCACTCATCCTGCACACCCAATTGCCTGGCGGCAGTTATTTCATCCTGTAAAAGGCCTTTGTCTTTTTTGTATAGTTGCTGCCAGTACCAATGATAATATTTATGGTAACCAGCCAGTACTTCATCTGCGCCCTGGCCATCCAGCAGCACTTTAATATTATGCTGCTTTGCCAGCTCAAACACTTTGTATTGAGCATACACACTCGCAGAGCCCATCAAGCCCTCCTGGTAGTAACATAGTTTTTCAAAATCAGCTATGAATCCTTCTGTTGTGGGTTGTACCGTGAAATTAGTAATACGCTTTTGGGCGGCAAGCAATTTTATATAGGCAGATTCATCGCTTTCAAAACCCGGGAAAATGGCTGAGAAAGTTTGAAGCGGGGAGCCTGGGGTCCGCAGCTGCTGAATCATTGCCGCAATAGAAGAGCTGTCGAGGCCGCCGCTTAAACTTGTTCCAAGCGGCACATCACTCCGCAACCTGTTCTTTATGGATTGTGTGAATAATGCCGTAAACCTGTTGATGGCATCTTCTTCGCTGATACCCTGATTGATTTGGTTAGTTTCTATCCGCCAGTATTTTACAGGATCAATATTTTTTTGCCCGTGTATCCTATAAATAAAAAAAGATGCAGCCGGTAATTTATGTATTTGGTGATATACTGTTTCTGCGGCATTTCCCGGATTTTGCGTGTAACCCAGCGTAATAAAGTTAAACAGGAGTTTTTCATTGACCTGCTTTTCAACACCTGCCGCCCACAAGGCCTTCATTTCTGAAGCAAAAATCAATTCCTGCCCGTTAAACCAGTAATAAAAAGGCTTCTCGCCAAACCTGTCTCTTGCTGCAAACAGCATTTGTTCCTGTTCATCCCAAACAGCAAATGCAAACATGCCGTCAAAATACTGCAGGCATTTTTCTTTCCAGCAATCGTAGGCGGCCATTATTACTTCAGTATCCGACTGTGAGATAAAGGCATATCCCTTGCCTTCCAGTTCTTTTTTCAATTCAATGTAATTGTAAATTTCCCCATTGTGTACAATGGTGTAACGATCCAGGTAATGCATGGGCTGCGCTGCCCTGGCCGATAAATCGACTATAGAAAGTCTTCTGTGCCCCAGGCCGATGGCAGAAGTTTTATTTACCCAGTGGCCTTCCCCATCGGGGCCACGGTGCACCATCATATCCGTCATCTTTTTCAGACGTTCCTGGTTAACCTGTTGCGGATTTGATGATATAATGCCTGCTATGCCACACATCCTGTAAATATCTGCAATCCGGGGCATAAATTAAACTCAATAACTATGGATTGGAAACCCATAGGTTTAAATACATGACTGAAAGTCAATTGAACCTGCTGTAAACAATATTAAAACTGTAAACTGGAAAGTTCATTGAAACTATTCCAGAATGAATTTCTGATCACTATTGGGGCCTTCCATCCTGCAAATTTATTAGATTCCCGGAAGCTAAAGGCCTGCACTAAAGTGCATAGCTTAAGCTAACGTTCTGAGTCCGGTTAACCCTTTTAAATAGGTCCCGGAAACAAGCTGCGATAAATTAAATACCATTTTTAAAGACTGATTTATCTTTGAACGATGGAGGAAGCGGAAGGATACAGATTGCGTGTCAGGATCAGAAGGCGGTTAAAACGGATCTTCGACAGCGCAGGCAATGAAAGGCTGAAGAATAACCTGCTGCAGGCTCTCCCATTCTGGATCGGTTCGGTCCTCACGGGGCTGGTGGCCGTTTACTATTCAAAGATTTACCTGTTCCTGGAAAGTACAACAATGCACTTGTTTAAGGGTGCGCCCTGGTTGGTATTTGTGATGACCCCGGCTCTTTTCTTACTGGGCTGGTGGTTTGTTATCCGCTTTGATCCCTATGCCAAAGGAAGCGGTATCCCGCAGGTGATGGCGGCCATTGAAATGGCCAATCCAAAAGACAATCACAAAATTCCAAAACTGCTCAATCTCCGGATCATCCTGGTCAAAATGCTCTCGAGTTTCTCCATGATCCTTGGCGGCGGGCTGATCGGAAGGGAAGGGCCAACGATCCAGATTGCCGGTTCTATTTTCCGGAAAGTAAATCAGTGGCTGCCGGACTGGTGGCCCAAAATTTCCAAGAGAAATATGATCATGACGGGGGCTGCAGCCGGACTGGCGGCGGCCTTCAATACACCGCTCGGTGGAATTGTTTTTGCGGTGGAGGAACTGACCAAAACGCATATCAGTTACTTCAAAACGGCGCTTTTTACAGCGGTGATCATATCCGGACTTACCGCGCAGGCCCTGTTCGGGCCTTATTTGTATCTGGGATATCCCGGCGTGAATAATCTTTCCGGTTATATTTTCCTGGGAGTGATCCTGGTGGCGGTGCTGGGCGGACTCGCAGGAAGTTTCACTTCCCGCTCCATGCTCTGGATCATGAACTGGAAAAAGAGATTTAAGAAAAGGATTCAGCAAATTGTTTTTGTTTTGATTTGCGGATTTGCCGTTGCCCTCCTGGCTTATTTCAGCAGTCCTTCGTTAATCGGTTCCGGAAAACAAATCATGACCTCTGTACTATTCACGCCGGAGAAATATCTTCCCTGGTATGCCCCGGTAGTGCGCATCTTTGGCTCCATATTCTCTTATTCAACGGGCGCTGCCGGCGGTGTATTTGCACCAGCCCTCGCATCCGGCGCCAGCATCGGATCGGTATTGTCTTCCTGGATGCACTTATCCGATTCCGATACCAACCTTCTTATTCTTTCAGGCATGGTGGGCTTTTTAACCGGCATCACCCGCACGCCCTTTACATCGGCCATCCTGGTGCTCGAAATGACTGACCGTCACAGCCTGATCTTTTATCTCATGCTCGCCGGCATGCTGGCGGGGCTCGTATCCACCCTGGTAGACCAGCATTCTTTTTACGATCATTTGAAAATGCAGTATTTGAGGGAGGAGGGAGTGGCTGAGGCCACTCCGTTGATGGTTGATAGTTGATGGTGGATGGAAATTCCCAACGAACATCCATCCACCATCAACCATCAACTATCAACGGTTTTCAGTACCTTCGCGCACCCATGAAGCATATCCGCAATTTCTGCATTATCGCCCATATAGACCACGGAAAATCAACGCTGGCTGACCGACTTTTACAGACCACCCATACCATCAGCGACCGGGATATGATGGAGCAGGTGCTGGACGATATGGATCTCGAAAGGGAAAAGGGAATTACCATCAAAAGCCATGCGATCCAGATCAGTTATACTTACAAAAACCAGGAATATGTTCTGAACCTCATCGATACGCCGGGCCATGTGGATTTCAGCTATGAGGTCAGCCGTGCGCTCGCAGCCTGCGAAGGCGCCCTGCTGCTGGTGGATGCTTCCCAGGGTATTCAGGCCCAGACCATTTCCAACCTTTACCTGGCTATAGAGAACGACCTGGAGATTATTCCGGTGATCAACAAAATTGACATGGACGGCGCTATGGTGGAGGAGGTGACGGACCAGATCATCGAACTGATCGGCTGCAAAAAAGAAGATATCCTGCTGGCCAGCGCCCGCACGGGCGTGGGCGTGGACGGCATTCTCGAAGCTATAGTGGAACGCATCCCGCCACCCGCCGGCAATCCCGATATCCCGCTGCAGGCCCTTGTTTTTGACAGCGTCTTTAACTCGTTCCGCGGTATCATCGTGTACTATCGTATCCTGAACGGGGTATTGAGAAAGGGTGATGGAATTAAGTTTGTCTCCACGGGATTGAATTATACGGCGGATGAAATAGGCATCTTGAAAATGGGCCTGGTTCCCAAACAGGAGCTGCGCGCAGGAGATGTGGGATATATCATCACCGGAATCAAGGTTGCCAAAGAGGTGAAAGTAGGAGATACGATAACCCTCAGTTCGAATCCCGATCCGCAGATGATCCAGGGATTTGAAGAGGTGAAACCCATGGTGTTTGCCGGCATCTTCCCGATCAATACGGAAGATTTTGAAGAGCTCCGGGAATGTATGGACAAGCTTCAGCTGAATGATGCCAGTCTCACTTATGAATTGGAGACCTCCCAAGCGCTGGGTTTTGGTTTCCGCTGCGGGTTCCTGGGCATGCTGCACATGGAGATCATCCAGGAAAGGCTGGAACGTGAATTCAATCAGACCGTCATCACCACAGTTCCGAATGTGAGTTTCATCGCCCATACCAGCAACGGGGAAACGATCCAGGTGAACAATCCTACCGAAATGCCGGACCCCACCCGGACCGACCGGATCGAAGAACCCTATATTAAATCCCAGATCATTACCAAACCGGAATATATCGGGAATATCATTACTTTATGTTTAGGTAAGCGGGGTATTCTATTGGATCAGAATTATTTAACTCCAACACGGGTGGAACTCCATTTTGAATTACCCTTAACGGAAATCGTTTTTGATTTCTATGATAAGCTGAAGAGTCAGACCCGGGGATATGCTTCGTTTGACTATCATCCAATTGGTTATCGCGACAGCCATATTGTAAAGATGGATATCCTGTTGAACGGGGATAAGGTGGATGCGCTAAGCGCTCTGATTCACCGGGACCGTGCACAGGATTTCGGCCGCAAGCTGTGTGAAAAACTGAAAGAACTCTTACCCCGCCAGCAATTCCAGATAGCCATCCAGGCAGCCATCGGCTCTAAAGTGATTGCCCGGGAAACCATCAGCGCCCTCAGAAAAGACGTTACCGCCAAATGTTATGGCGGCGATATTTCCCGCAAACGTAAACTCCTCGAAAAGCAAAAAGAAGGCAAGAAACGCATGCGCCAGATCGGCAATGTGGAGATTCCGCAGGAGGCGTTTTTGGCTGTGTTGAAACTGGATGAGTAGTTAATGTGCTGATGTGGAAATGTGCTGATGTGAAAATTAATTAGCACATTTCCGCATCAGCACATTAGCACATTACTTCTTCTTCCTGTTCTCCTCCGATTGTTCCTTAAGCTTGTTCTCATCGATACCACCGGCATCGTTCAGAATTTTCAGGTCCTGCGGATACTGGCCGTCTTTCAGCGTGCTGTTGAATACTTTAACCACATGCAGCCATTGTCCGTTCTGCCAGCGGAAACCTTCATAGTCGCCGTCCGGAACATAGCTGTCTTTCCTGGATGGTTCCCCGGATTCGGATACCAGATGATCGAATATGATCATGTCCAGCGTGGAATCATAGTTAAAGGTGGTGCCGGCTTCCTTGCTGTATTCAATATTGAAACGCATCGGGATCTTTTTGGACGCTTTTGCGGAATCATCTTTGAATGAAAAATAAGGACCTCCGAAAACGGGATCACCCTGTTCGTTGAAAGTAAGGATCTCCATCCATTTCTTATTGCTGCCTAGATTATAGCTGTCAAACCCCAGCAGCGTATAGATCTTTTTCCCCTGAAATGATTTTTCGATGATGCGGTAATAGATCGCGCCAATCCAGTCGTCAGCCGTCCGGACCGAATCATCCGGCCTGGAAGTAAACATAGAGACATCATGCAGCGGAATGAGTTTGAGCGAGCCGTCTGATGTTAGCTTCTGAATGGCGCCCCGCTGTATGTAGATGTATTCGTCTTTTTTTACCTGCCAGGTAAAAATGCGGAAACTGCTGTCCGGAGCATATAATTTGGAAATGCTTTGCAATGAATCGAACGGATAATAAAAAGAGTTGGGCCGTTTCAATGTCCTTACCAGAAGCCGGATAAAAAAACTATCTGCCCGAAATCTTTGATTTGGCTCACGGGCATTCACAATTTCATCAGCATAACGCATCAGCGAATCCTGATGAAGATTAAAAACCGCCTTCCCGGAGGCAGAAAGACGCTGGGCGGATGCGCTCCCCAATGCCGCCAGGCAGGATATACAAAGAACAAAATTTTTCAGGATTTTGGACATACTGTAAAGATTCGTGGTACTAATTTACAAGGAAGATCACGAACTCCCGGCTTATGCAGGAATTCTTTGAAAATTTTATGATTTCTGAAGCGCCTGCGCAAACTCGTTGAGATCGCGGTAATGTGCATCCACAGATTCGTGGGGAAACGCCATCTCCGGACTGGTGGTACGGAGAAATACCGTGACCATGCCGGCATTTCTGCCAAATTCCATGTCGCTGATATTATTGCCCACCATCACAGACCTTGTGAGGTCAATTTCCGGGAAATCAAGGGCAGCCTGTAATGCCATACCGGGATTCGGTTTGCGGCAGGGACTGTCCGCATCCATGTCCAGACAGAAGTAAATCTTGTCGATCCTGCCGCCTTTTTGCTCCACGCTGCTCAGCATCTGCTCGTGAATATGCTCAAGGTCCTGCAGGGTCATCACACCTCTTGTAATTCCTCTTTGATTCGTGGCCAGAAGAACTCTTTGAAACCGGGTGTTAAAAAAAGCAATATTCTCCGGTGCGCCGGGATAAAACTTAAACTCTTCCCAGTTTCGCACATAAGTTCCGGGGTTTTCATAATTGATCACGCCGTCCCGGTCCAGGAAAAGCGTCCAGTTTCTCTTTATCTTACCCAGATCAAATGCCATCAGGAAATGTGTTGAATCAATTCTGTTTGAGCGCGGTGGTAATCTTCCGGAATGCCGATATCAATAAAATACGCATCCGAAATCATTCCATAAATTTTACCGGTCGGATATTCTTTTTCAAGATAGTCCTTCTCGAATGAAAACGCAGGAGGAAAAGTTTTTGATAAAAAATTCCCGGTATTCAATGCATATACGCCGCCATTGATGAGCCCGGACTCCATAAATCTTTTCTCACTGAAACCGGTGATGATCTGCCGATCATTTAGTTCCACCACACCGTAACGGTCAAAATGCTTCATGGGCTTTAAGGAAAGGCTGCAATCCGCTTTTCGCTCTGCGTGAAAGCGTGACAACTGATACAGATCCACATGAAAAAAAGTATCGGCATTCAGGACCATTGCGTCGTGGCCGCTAGCCTGGCAGCAGGCCAGGTAAATGGCACCCCCTGTACCCAGGGGTTCCTGTTCTACTGAAAACACATATTCTGATTCGGTCAGTATCGTCCGAACAAAATTCTCTACCAGCTCTGTTTTGTAACCGAGCGCAAAGATGAACCGGTTGACGCCCTGTTTTTTCCCATCCCTGATCAGGTATTCGAGAAAAGGCTTACCGGCGACCGGAGCAAGGCATTTGGGAAGATCGGGAACGGCGGGTTTCAGTCGCGTTCCCAGCCCTCCCGCAAGAACAATGGCCTCCCGTATCATGCGGCTGAATGCTTAGGATTTAAAAAATTCTTTTTCCACCAGTTCACAAACGATATGGCCCAATAAAATATGAGATTCCTGTATCCGGGGCGTATCGCCGGAAGGCACATTGAAAAGATAATCGCTGATGGTTTTCATTTTGCCTCCGCTTTCACCGGTGAATCCAACGGTGATGACGCCTTTTTCGCGCGCTGCCTCGAAAGCACGCACAATATTTGTGGAATTTCCGGAAGTGGATAAGCCCACGAGGATGTCCCCGCGATGGGCAATGCCTTTGATCAGCCGCGCATAGATTTCATCGTAGCTGTAATCGTTGGCCACTGCCGTGAGATACGACGTATTGCAATGCAAAGCCTCTGCGGGAAGCGCCAGGCGATCCTTATAAAACCGGCCTGAGAACTCAGCGGCCAGGTGCTGGGCATCCGCAGCACTTCCTCCATTGCCGGCAAAATAAATGCGGTGACCGGCTTTAAATGCCTTGACCATTTCATCCACAACCAGGGCCACGGTCTTCAGCAGGGTTTCCTCCGATAACAATTTTTGTTTTACAGCAATGGATGCAGAAACAATTTTTTTAATATCCTCCAGCATAGTTATAAAATTTAAATGGTCCAGGTGGTCAGGCCGTGGTCCACGAACTGATAAGATTTACAATGACCGCCAAAGCTGTTCAGCTTTTCGATCACTTTATATTTCGTAATTCCGGGGCAATAGAAAATCATAAATCCGCCACCGCCGGCGCCAGAGATC
>JAUZOD010000071.1 GCA_030706635.1 Bacteroidota bacterium | reverse complement strand
GATGCGGACAGCTGTATTGTCACCCTCCCTGATCAGCCCCAGAAGCAAATGCTCCGTACCGATGAAGTCGTTTCCCAACCTTAAGGCTTCCTCCCTGCTGAACGAAATAATCTCTTTAACCTGGGCCGAAAAATTATTATCCATTTTTAAGTAGTTGTGCTTAATACAATAATAACGAATATTTTTGATTCCTGTTTTCCATGGTTTATTAACGTCTGTTAACAATACCGGGTTATTATGAATGTCAAAATCAGTACCAACGGGAAATTCCATGCCATTACCATCCACGAACCGGAACTTGCTGCTAATATGACAGAAGATCTCCGGAATCGTTTGACGTTCTTTCTGCAGGATGACATAAAAAATCTCGTCATCATTATGAAAGACATTCAAAAGATTGATTCTGCTGCTGCCCGGGAGCTGCTCCTTATCCGGAACCGCTTTCACGAAAATCAAGCATCATTTGTTTTATGCGACCTCCAGCCTGACGTCAAAAACTTTTTTCGACTGGACGAACAATTTGAGTCACTACAGATCACGCCCACTTTCAGCGAGGCCTCGGATATGGTTTATCTGGAAGAAATCGAAAGAGAAATGATGGATTAGGAAACCCGCCTTTCTGCTATCTACAATCCGCTGCAGCATTTGTTCATTCGTTGCCTTCCGGATATAATGGAAACGACCGAATCCCGTTCCTATTACTATTTGTATTATTTTTCCTGTCTGGCAGCGTTTCATACCCGGAAGCTGTCTCCCTGATCATCTCTAAAATATCTCTGTGCTGGCGGTAACCATTCTGGGAAATAATTCGGCTATACCTGCTTTCGACCGGCATCCAACGGCACAGGTCATTACCCTGGACGACCAGCTTTTCCTGGTGGATTGCGGGGAAGGCACACAGATGCAGATGAGCAAATACAAGATCCGCAGGAGCCGGATCAACCACATCTTTATATCGCACCTGCATGGAGATCATTATTTTGGCCTGATCGGACTACTCACCAGCATGGGTCTGCTGGGCCGTCAGCAGGACCTCAACCTGTATGCACCTCTTCCGCTCAGGGAAATCTTTGACCTGCAGCTGAAAGCGGCCGATACCAAACTTCCTTACAACCTGATATTCCATCCCTTGCAACAGGAAGGCACGCTGGTGAAGAACAGTCGTTGCGAAATAAGCTGTTTCAGGGTCTTTCACCGGATTGAATGCTGGGGATTTATTTTCAGGCAGATCAAACCGCTCCGGAAGCTAAATCCGGAAAAGGCCCGGGAATATGAGATTCCCGCTTCCTTTTTCGACCGGCTGAAATGGGGAGAGGATTATGAAACCCGCAGCGGAACGATCATTAAAAACGCGCTGGTAACCGACGAGGCTCCAAAACCTAAATCCTATGCCTATTCGGCAGATACGGCCTACAATCCGGTAATTGCTGAAAAGGTGAAGTCTGTGGATCTTTTGTATCACGAAACCACCTATTTGCAGGATCTCGAAGAACGGGCGTCCAAAAGATTCCACTGCACCACGGCTCAGGCCGCTTCCATTGCCCTGCAGGCCGGTGTCCGGAAGCTGCTGATTGGCCATTTCAGCTCCAAGTATGAAAAGCTGGATGATTTTGAACGTGAAGCCCGTTTGATCTTCCCAAATACCGATACGGCGGTAGAGGGTGTCACCTACCGCGTTTGATCCATCGTTTAAGCGTTACGCTGCAGTAAGTAAGCGGCCATCTCTTTCAGGGGTATCTTTCTTTCCGGAGGAATACGAATCTGCTCAAGATCCGCTAACGCCTGATCAAAGTAGCGCTTTTGGGCCGTTTGTGCGGCTTTGTCAACCCCGCACGCACTAAAAAGCACCAGCATTTTATCCACCTTATCGGCACCGGTATATTCCAGCAGTTGAAGGATATCTTTTTTCTGGCTGGCATCGGCCGTTTCCAGCGCCTTCAGCAGCAGGAATGTTTTTTTATTCTGGATGATATCCCCTCCGGTTTTTTTGCCAAATTTCTCAGGATCGCCAAAAGCGTCGAGCCAGTCGTCCTGCACCTGAAAAGCAAGGCCGAGGTTTTTTCCAAATGCATAGAGGTTTCGCTGATCATCCTCACCGGCCCCCGCAATGAAAGCACCCATCCGGAGGCTTGCTGCCAACAAAACCGCCGTTTTCAGCTCAATCATTTGCAGATAGCTTATCAGGGGAACGGATTCCCTGTTTTCAAAATCCATGTCCATTTGCTGCCCTTCACATACCTGACGACCCACTTCATTCATCTGGCTGATCAGCATTTGAACATGATGGGATTCTGTTGTATTCAGGTATCCGTAAGCCCTTAGCAGCATTACATCGCCGGCCAGCAACGCGGAGGATTCATTGAATTTGGCATGAACCGTGGCATTTCCACGCCGAAGCGGGGCCTTATCCATGATATCATCGTGAATGAGCGTGAAATTATGGAAGAGCTCTATGGCCGTAGCTGTTTTCCAGGCATCGGCATGAATATTCGCAAACAACTCATTTCCCATCAAACAAAGTACCGGTCTTATTCTTTTACCCCCGGCGCCCAGCATATAAGATGCGGCATCATAGAGCCCTGACGGCTGATCAGGAAAATGAGCAGTATCGAAATACTTCAAAAATGCATGTGATAGTTCCTGGAATCTTTTCATGTTTAACCGCGCTGGGCGTTAGGATTTGGAAGGCGTGGACAGTACCCATTCGTAATCCAGCTGACGTTTAGCCAGATTAGCAGAAACCACTTTAATCCGCACCTTATCCCCCATACGGAAGCTCCTGCCACTGCGGCGGCCAACCAACGCATAATCACTCTCGATCAGCCGGAAATCATCGTATTCCATCAGGCTGTTGATGCTCACCAGTCCTTCGCATTTATGTTCTACTGTTTCAACCCAGAATCCAAATGCTGCAACGCCGCTGATCACCCCTTCAAATTCTTCCCCGACAAATTCCTTCATGTACTCCACCTGCTTGTATTTATTGGCGGCACGTTCACTGTCCATCGCGGCCCGTTCCCTTTCGCTGCAATACTTACACTGCTCATCAAGCTTTTCATGAACCAGGACTTGTTCGTTGAGCACCTCCTGCAAAATGCGGTGTGTGAGCACATCGGGATAACGGCGTATGGGAGAAGTAAAATGACAATAATTGCTGAACCCAAGCCCGTAGTGGCCGATATTTTCCGTAGCATAAACGGCCTTGGACATCGTGCGGATGCCCAGTTGTTCCAACACATGCTGCTCGGGTTTTCCCCGCACGTCCTCCAGCATCAGATTAAAGGAAGCCGCAATGCCTTCGGGCGTTTTGGTGTCAAAATGATGTCCGTATTTTTTAGCGAACAGTACAAAGGGCGCCAGCTTTTCCTTATCCGGCGTGTCATGAATCCGGTAGGGAAAGGGAATAGACTTCTTTTTGATCTTTATTTTGGAGACATGGGTGGCCACGGTCCGGTTGGCCAGCAGCATGAACTCTTCAATCAGCTGATGAGATTCCTTACTCTCCTTGATGGTTATGCCGATCGGCTTACCTTTTTCATCCAGCCTGAACCGCACTTCCACGGAAGAAAAATTGATTGCCCCCTTTTTGATCCGTTGTTTCCGAAAACGCTGGGCAAGGTCGTGCAAAATCAAAATTTCATCCCTGTATTTTCCTTCCTTTTTTTCAATGATCTCCTGAACATCTTCATAAGCGAAACGCTGGTCAGAATGGATAACCGTTCTTCCCAACCAATAGTCTTTCACTTCGCCCTTCGATGTGATGGAGAACACGGCGGAAAAAGTAAGTTTATCTTCATCCGGCCTCAGGGAGCAAAGCTCATTGGATATTCTTTCCGGCAGCATGGGGTTTACCCGGTCTGGCAGGTAGACAGAAGTCGCCCGTTGGTAGGCCTCATCGTCGAGCACGGTGCCCGTTTCCACATAATGGCTCACATCGGCAATATGCACACCTATTTCATATAAATCCTCTTTGACCATCCGGAAAGAAATCGCATCGTCAAAATCCTTGGCATCCGCAGGATCTATGGTGAATGTGCGTATTTCTCTGAAATCCTTCCGCCTCGCTATTTCCTCCTGCGGAATGATTTCCGGCAGCTTTCCGGAAGCCATCATCACTTCCTCCGGAAAAACAATCGGAAACCCGTTTTCAATCAGGATTTCTTTCATCACCCGGTCATTCTCGTCCGATTCATCCAAAACCTGAACTACTTCACCCTGCGGTTTCTTGTTTTTACTCCATTCGGTAATACGCACAATAACCCGGTCTTTATCTACGGCGCCGTTGAGTTTTGCGCGGGGCAAGTACACATCAGGCATCGGGCGCGCCGTTTCGGCGATAAAGAAAGCAAATCCTTCTCCCATTTCGATATGGCCTGGAAAATCAGTTTGTTTTCTTTCCGTGACCGCCTCCACTTCTCCCTGCACGCGGCCGCTTCCCGCCTGGCCCCGGGTGATCTTTACCAGCACGGTGTCTCCATGCATGGCAGTATTGAAATCGTTGGGACGCACAAGCACGTCCTGACCGAAAGTTTTAGAAATGACGAAGCCCATTCCGGACCGGGTGACTTCGAGTGTTCCTTTATACAATTGGCCGGTTGGTTTTTTCTTTTTTTTATCAGGATGTTTATGACCCATAAAATGTTTAAGCTTGATCAGGAAAATCCTGAATGAATGTAGTAATTATGCGGGTAAACTCACTTTCTTCATGAAATAAAAAGACCGGCCGGATCGGTATAACATAAAGCGGGAGTTCCTGCAACTGATGAGAGAATTTAAGTAACCTGACAGCATCCTTTTCCGTTGTGATCATGATTTTCTGCTGCGAGGGGATCTGCTGAAAACGCTTCAGGATGTAATTCAGGTCGTCGATGCTGAAAATGTGATGGTCACTGTAGGCCATCTCGTCGTACTCCTTAAAGGTTTCTTCCAGGTGTTTTTTCAGCGGGGCCGGATTGGCAATGCCTGTGATCAGCAATACTTCCGTCTCCGCTTGCGGAACATATTTTTTCTTATGAATGATCTGGTAAGGATCTCCATAACGGATGGCTGAAAAAAAAAGTTTTTGATGTGCTGCAGGGTTAATTTCCTTCATCAGGCGAAACTTCTCTGCCAGGGAAAGATCCGGCGGGCATTTCGTAATCACGATCAGATCCGCCCGGAGATAGCTTTTTTTCTGATCCCGCAGATCGCCCGTTGGCAGGAACCAGTCCCGCGTAAATAGATTGTTCACATCCGTCAGCAGAATATTATAACCCGCTTTTACCCAGCGATGCTGGAATGCATCGTCGAGAATAATCACCTGCGTGTCGGGTTTATCATGCAGCAATTGTGGAATGGCCACAATCCTTTCCTCACCCACTGCCACCGTAACTTCCGGGAATTTTTTGAAGAACTGCATGGGTTCATCCCCGATTTCCAGGGCATTGGTCGTGCCGGTAGCTAATGCATAACCCCTGGTCTTTCGTTTATATCCCCGGCTAAGGACGGCTACCTTAAACTGATCTTTCAGGTGTTCAATAAGAAATTCAACCATGGGTGATTTCCCCGTTCCGCCGACGGTGAGATTACCAACACAAATCAGGGGCAGATTAAAGGAGGCCGATTGAATGAATTTTTTGTCGAACAGCCAGTTCCGGATATAGACGATCAGGCCATAAATCAGGGAAAAGGGCAACAGCAGAATTCTGACCGGTTTTAATAAGGGATAATTCAGATTGATCATAACGACCTGCAAAGATAACTCATTCCCCGGGATGGGCAGGGCTCTCCAAAAAGAGGCTCCTGATCTTATCCCCATGGATACTGGCCTCTCCGGATACCGATTCCCGGGAGATATTTTTCAGGAAGGGAATTGAAAACAGCGCGGGGAACCCGGTCCAGGAAACAATTTCCGATTCGTAGTCCATAAACTGATCATTAAACACCCATCCGGCAACCTGCACCCCACGATTGCGGCATATCTCCGCCGTAAGCAGGGAGTGATTTATACTCCCGAGATAGTTGCGGCTGACCAGGATCAGTTTCGCATTCATTTTCTTAACCAGGTCAATCACAAATTCCGACTCATTCAGGGGAACCATCAATCCGCCGGCTCCCTCAACGATCATTGGCCTGTCGGTTTTCATCGCGTCAAAGGCATCTGCAATGCGCCCGGTGCTGATCCTGATGTTTTCTTGGCGGGCGGCAATATGGGGCGAAGCCGGCAATTTCAGCAAATAAATTTCGGGGTGAATGATCGTTTGCGTGTTGCTGATCAGAGACCGCACGGTTTGCTTATCGGTGCCTTCTTCAATGCCTGCCTGAACAGGTTTCCAATAATCTGCCTGCAGAATTTCCGTCAGAACAGCAGACACGAACGTTTTGCCGATGCCCGTACCGATGCCGCTGATGAATAAGGGCTGCATTAACTTTTATTGATGAATATGGAAAAAAAAGTAGTCCCGTAATTCCGTTCCGTAGCAAAAAAAGGAAAATTTTCATAGTGGCTTCTCGTGGTATGTTCGAGCACGAACCAGCCATTTTTCTTCAACAGATTTTCCTGTACGATGATCTCGGGGATATGGTCTATCGTTTCCAGCGCATAAGGCGGACCGGCAAATATAAAATCATACTTGTCTTGCGTTGCTTTTAAAAAGCGGAAAACATCCGAACGGAAAACCTTCAGGTTTGTCAATTCCAGTTTCTCCGCCGTTTCCCGGATGAAGGCCTCCATGGCCTGATTTTTTTCCACAATACTGAGATCCGCAGCGCCACGCGAGGCCAGTTCAAAACTTATACTGCCCGTTCCACCGAAAAGATCCAGGGTTTTCATGCCTTCGATCTTGCGGTTAGACTGGATAATATTAAACAAACCTTCTTTGGCAATGTCTGTGGTGGGCCGGGTATAAGGCATTCTGGCCGGCGGGTTTATTTTTCGTCCTCCAAAAGCTCCGCCGATTATACGCATATTGTCATTTTCAATAAAGAAGAGAAAAAATGACGGGGATATTGAAGCAATTCATCCGTTATCCGGATACTGTCTTCCATGCTGTCAAAACGGATATTCAAAAAATAATGCTCCAGCTCATCGTACAGGGCAGATTTTTTTTCGATCATTCCGGAGAGTTCCAAAACGACCTCTTCCCGACCCATGCCCAGCTGAAGACAGCAATTCAGCAGGTTAAACAAAACATCTTTTGCATCCTGATAAGGAAAATGCTGGATGAGCTGTAATTGACCGGCTTTGCAAATCATCACCTGTACCTGTTCTGGATAAAAAAAGACTTTCAGAAACAAGGGTTCGTCTTTGGCAGTAAACATTTTATAACACTTCAGCTGAAGACTGTAAAAATGCCAGAACCGGGCATTCGGGAATTTCTCCTGCATCAGGTAATGAAGATCTACGGAAATGCGATACACGTTGTGGAATTCAAACCACGGAACTTTTTCATCCAGCACCAGGTCCTTATTCAGGTCCCCGTATATCAGGCTGGTGACCGGCCTCGCACAATCGTCAGAAAAATATTTTTCCGGCACCAGATTACTTTCAGGAAAATTATAGACTAAAAATACTTCATGGGCGGGGAAGCCGGAGAGAATCTGGTCTTTTTCAATGATGCCCCTAACCACCTCGTCACAGGTACCGGCCTTTTGGGTCCCCCATTGAAACACTTTAATGGCCGCGGGCCGCATGCCGCGCACATTGAGCAACACGTAAGTCAGGGAAGAAGCCCCCACTTCAATCAGAAGCCGGCATTGCGCAGGATCCTCCGCGGCGGGGTCTTCATTGTGAATGTCGAAATCTGGTCTGATAAGCATAACAGGAGCGCAATAATACTACAATTATACGACTGAATGATCAGCCTGACAGACCCCGTTTGGTTTCAACCGGCCAACGGTTTACTGCCATTCCTTCAGCAATTCCTTTGCCGTGGCTTTTACCCTGGCATCATCATAAATCATATTCGGAAGGGCCAGAACAGTATTCAGTAGTTCAAATGCTTTGTCTTTCTGATTTTCCCGGTGGTAAGCCCTGGCCAGTTCCAGGTAATTGAGCAGGAATGCCGGATTCAAAGACCGGCTCTTTTCAAAATAATAAATCGATTGTTTCAAACTGGCCGCGGGAAGACCGCCATAAATCAGCCTGGCAATGGATCTTTCTGCAACATTCAGGTCACTCACTTCATAGTTCCATTTCCCCAATACATGATAAGGCTTAAAATTGGACGGGTCCAGCCGGATAGATATTTCCGCATACCTTTTGATGTCCCGGGCCAGAACAATCCTTTCCCTTGTTCCGGCGATCAGGGAAAGTCTGCCGAGCGCCAGGGCCATAACAAAATTGGCATCTGAAGAATTGGGGTCAACGCGAAGGGCGGATGAAGCATAATTTTTCGCGGCAATAAAATATTGCTGCATCTTATCCTTACGCGAAATCCGGGCACCGATGCGGCTGGAAAGTTCACTGCATTTGCATAGGGCGATCAGATTATTGGGCTGGAGTTTTAATATTTCAGCATATTTCAGAAATGCTTCGTTCTCATGAAGGGAAGATTCCTGTTGTTGGGCTTCTCTCAGTAACGGATTCAGATCCTGTGAAAGCAAAATCGAGGGAAAAGCAAAAGACAGCAAAAGAGAAAACATTCGAATCATACATTATTCCTTAAACACCCGGCGCATGGTTACCCCGGCCTTCCCGAGAAAATTTTCTATTGGAGCCTGAAGTTTATAAATGCTGATCCTGACTTCATAAACAGCCGGATATTGATTTTTTATCTTTAAGATAATGTCCTGGCAGATCTTCTCCAAAAGAAAAACGGGGTTGAGAATCTTTTGTTTTACAATGGCATATAAATTAACATAACTGATGGTATCTTCCGTGCTTTCGAATGCGGATTCCTTTTCGGGAAAAGACACGCTGAGATTTACTTCAAATGTATTCATTACCGTTCTCTCTTCCTCATAGATTCCATGTTGTGCATGGAAGATCAGATTCTGTAGTTCAATGGTTAGCATACTATGTATTGATTCAGTTGTTCTTTGGCTTCATGGAAAGCCACCTTTCTGCATCCAGGGCAGCCATACACCCACTGCCGGCAGCAGTCACCGCCTGGCGGTAAATCCGGTCCTGAACATCACCCGCAGCGAAAATTCCCTCGATATTGGTTCTCGAACTACCCGGAATGGTCTGGATATAACCGGTTTCATCCATGTTCAGCCAGCCTTTAAAAATACCCGAATTCGGTTCATGTCCGATGGCAACAAAAAAGCCTTTCACCGGAACGATCTGTTCCGCACCGTTTTGCGCATTCCTGACCCTGACGCCTTCCACATGGGGATCTCCCAGCACTTCTTCAACCCGGGTATTCCAGTATAACTGAATATTCGGCGTTTCCCTAACCCGTTGTTGCATGATCTGGGAAGCCCGCATGGTATCCCGGCGGATGAACATATGCACGCGGGGAGAAAGCTTTGAAAGATATAACGCTTCTTCCGCAGCGGTATCGCCGGCTCCAATGATGGCCACTTCCTTACCTTTAAAGAAAAAACCGTCACACACGGCACAGGCACTAACGCCATAACCATTGAGTCTTTGCTCACTTTCCAATCCAAGCCATTTGGCGGATGCTCCTGTGGCAATAATCACCGCATCTGCTTCTATCAGTTTCTCGTCGTCGATCCATACTTTATAAGGCTGTTTCGAAAAATCCACTTTGGTGGCGAGGCCAAACCGGATATCCGCACCCATTCTGACAGCCTGTTTTTCAAAATCCACCATCATTTCCGGACCCTGGATACCCTGCGGATACCCGGGATAATTTTCCACCTCAGTCGTAATCGTCAACTGGCCGCCGGGCTGTATGCCCTGATACAGTACGGGTTTGAGATTGGCACGTGCAGTATAAATAGCGGCAGAATAGCCCGCCGGACCCGATCCGATGATTAAACAATGAACTCTTTCTGATGATTTATTTTCCATATTGAATACACAATTCCCCGTTGATTAAGTTGGCAAAATTAGCTGTAATATTTGAATTGGAAGGTCGGAGAAAAGACAGTTGACGGTTGACAGTTGACCGTCTCTTATTTCGAATCCGCACCTGAATTCCGTCAACCGTCAACGAAACGGAAACGTCTATTGAATAATCAAGCTGGTATACTGCGCCGCATATCCGCCAAAATAACCCAGTGCTCCATTGGATATATTGGAAATTACACGGGTTGGCGAAGAAAACGGATTTCCGATACTTTGATAATTATACTCCATCGTTCGCCAGAAATCATAAGTGGCCTTATCTATGTTGGCCAGCTTGATTTGCACGGTGTCCCCCTTCGAGAAAAATGAATAATTGTCAAGGTTTATGGTCAGGTTTCTGTCCACACCCCGGTCCACGTTCACTGAATAAATGGTGCCATCGGTTATCTGGTCGTCAAATACTGACTGAAGGCCTGGATAAAACGGCCCGTCATTCACACGGGTATAATAACGCGTGTAGTCCCCGAGACCGGCAGGATCTATGATTCTGGCTCTAACGACCACATCATTGGAATCGCCGCCGCCCGGAGCAGGAACCCACCATAAACTGTCTATCCGTTTATTAATACTGGTAATGGTTGTGCTTGCCGTGTAGGTTTTATCGTCTACGGTAATGGTCAGATCATACCGGTGATTGAATAATCCCACAAATTTCCGACCGGTGTCGCCGGCGTTGAATGAATAATAATAGATCATCGGCTGGCTGTTATTGCCCGGCACGCTGTCTTCTTTCAGTTGCGCCGTCTGGTTTCCATCATACATGCTCACGCCCGCATGATGCACAAAAGATCTGGCAAGGATGGCGGGATCAACCTGGCTGAAATAAGAAATGCTGCTGGAAAGATAAACCCTGGGAAACTGACCGTTTTCAATGGAAGCGTCCACAACCAGGTCCGTGGATGCGGGTTGAAGTTTAATCGCAATGTCCTTCTCACAGGATGAAAAGCTAAGAAGAAGGCCAAGGGTAAAGACGGAAAGCCTCAGCATGATGCAAATGTAACCCGAATGAAAATAAAAAAGCCGGGCTTGTAAGTCCGGCTTTTAATAACCATATAATCAGAAATAAGATTAACCGAGATAGGCCTTGAGTGCGCTGCTGTAGCGTGCTTTCTGCAGGCGTTTGATGGCCCTTTCTTTGATCTGGCGAATTCTCTCTTTAGTCAGATCATACTTCTGACCGATCTGTTCGATGGTGACACCATTTTCACCATCCAGGCCAAAGTAGGCATTCACAATTTCCGCTTCACGGGGACTCAGGGACTTCAGCACCCGGCGGATTTCCGCCCGCAGGGAATCCTTCATCACGTCATCATCTGTATCATCTCCACCTTCCAGCAAATCGCCCATAGCCACGTCTTCGGCTTCGTGAACGGGTGCATCCAGGGAGCTGTGCCGCGTATTGCTTTGAAAAATATTATTGATCTCCGTTTCGCTCATTTCCAGGAGTTCCGCCAGCTCTTCTGTGCTGGGTTCACGTTCGTGCTCCTGCTCAAAGGCCATATAGGCCTTGTTGGCCTTGTTATAAGTGCCAATCTTGTTCTGTGGCAGACGGACAAGACGTCCCTGTTCGGCCAAAGCCTGCAGGATGGACTGACGGATCCACCAAACGGCATAAGAGATAAACTTAAACCCCTTGGTTTCATCAAAACGCTGGGCAGCTTTGATCAAACCGAGATTGCCCTCATTGATGAGATCACTCAGGGAGAGCCCCTGATGCTGATATTGTTTTGCAACGGACACCACAAAACGCAGATTACTTTGGGCCAGTTTGTCAAGCGCCTTCTGATCTCCCATCTTAATCCGCTGAGCCAGAATCGTTTCCTCTTCCGGCGTGATCATGGAGATCTTTGAAATTTCCTGTAAATACTTTTCTACCGCCTGTGAGTCGCGGTTTGTAATCTGCGTCGCAATTTTAAGTTGCCTCATAATGAATAATAAATTATTGTAACAAATGTCTTTGTCGGGTACAAATCAAGCTTATAACAATGCTGATCGCGGAAATGTTGAAAAGGGGTATGATTAATTGAATACTGCCGTATCCTGACACGAAAGTAATACCCATTCGCGGAACTTCATAGCGTTTGCCCTGTTAAAAAATAAAAATTTGGTTAAACTAATTACTTAGTTATATATTTGATGAGTAAACTAAACATTTAGTTATAAAAATAAGGATCGTTTTTTAGCTGAACCAGTCAGTTTTTAACCAGACCCGTCAGCTGAACATTTAAAAAATATATATGGCAAACTCCGGCAAATCGCTCACGAAGGCAGAAGAACAGGTTATGCACGTGCTCTGGAAACTGGGAAAAGGGTTTTTAAAAGAAATCATTGAGGCAACACCGGAACCAAAACCTCATTCCAATACCATCGCCACCATTTTAAAGATCCTCGTGGAAAAAGGGTTCGTGGAATACAGTGTGCATGGCCGCAACAACCAATACAAACCCCTGATCGGCCGTACCGAATACGGGAAGAAAACGGCCAACCAGCTGGTGAAGGGTTATTTTGAAGGCTCCCCCGCACGCCTGGTTTCCCATTTTATCAGCGACAACAAGCTCAGTGAAGCCGAGCTCGAACAGCTGCTTCAGCAAATTCAGTCAGCCAAAAACAGCAAATCATGATCACCATCCTGTATCTGATCAAAGCCATCCTGGTTTCAGGTTTACTACTGGGATATTATTGGCTTTTTTTAAGAAATAAGACCTTTCACCGGTACAACCGGTGGTTCCTTCTGGGTATCCCGGTTGTCAGCCTGGTTCTTCCAGGGCTGCATCTGACCCTGTCAGATTTCTGGAAAGAAAGTCAGGCCAAAAACCCAATCCGCCTGCTGGGCGTTGCCAACGGAAGCCTGGAAGATGCGGTAACCGTTTATGCCCGCCATGGATTCTGGAAAAACTTTCCCTGGGAATCGGCTTTCCTTTTCATCGCGCTAATTATTTCTTTTTTCTTTTTCATCAGGCTTTACCGGTCTCTCCTGCACCTCCGTTTTCTTCGGCGGAATAGTCCGTTTCGCGAAATGCAGGGCGCGCGGATTTATTTTGTCAACGGGGAAGGGACGCCTTTTTCGTTTTTTAAAAGCATATTCTGGAACAAAGAGCAGGAATTAGACAATCCCCATGGCCGGCAAATCCTGCGGCATGAATTTTACCACGTCCGGCACAGACATTCCCTGGATATTTTGTTTCTGGAGAGCGTACGCACTCTCTTTTGGTTCAATCCCTTTATTCATATGATCCGCCAGGAAATCCAGGCAGTCCATGAGTTTGCGGCAGATGAATTTGCAGGCTCCGAAACAGACAATCTGGAATATGCCGAGATGTTACTGATCAACAACTTTCGCTCAAACAACTTTTCCATTACACATCCAATCTTTCAAAACCAGATAAAACGAAGAATTGCCATGATTACCAAAAACAAAAAAATCAAATCAGGGCCGCTGGGCAGAATGATGATTCTGCCGGTAGTTGTTCTGCTCCTCGGCCTATTCGCATTTAAACTTCAAAATCATTCGTTGCTTTCGCCCGCCAAAACAAAAACGATCCGGGTGGTAGTAGATGCCGCACACGGCGGTGCCTACACGGGTGCTCAGGCAAATGGCATCCTCGAAAAGGATATTAATCTGCAAATAGCAAAAAAAATTCAGCAGCTGGCAAAAGACTATCAGGTTGAAGTAATCATGACCAGGGAAAATGACGAGGTTCCCGGGCAATTTAACAATCTGAGGGATGATTTACTTTACCGCGTAGCGCTTCCGGCTAAAGAAAATGCAGATCTGTTCATATCCATTCATACAAATGTGAATTACAAAAACAGTCATAACCCGAATAGCGGTTTTGAAATTTATGTGCCGGAAACCACAAATACTGTTTATTCCCGTTCCGTGAAACTGGGATCCAGCATATCCGAATTTATTCGCAAGGATTATTCCATCGCACCGGAATTGAAGCAAACAGCTACCGGGGCTCTTATTTTAAATAGAGCAACGGTACCTGCGGTATTTATTGAATGCGGATTCATCGATAATAAAACAGATCTCGATTTTATCACGAATGATAAAAACCAGGAAAAGATTGCGCGGGACATCCTGAAAGGCATCGCAGTATTTTCACTGGAATCACCAACTTACGCCGGCGGATCAACGGCTCCAGTGGATACATTGACCAAAGAAGCCATGGATAATCTGGATCCGGGTTCTATTGCTTCCATGACCGTGCTCAAGTCATTTATCTACATCAAATTCAAAAATGGAAATGAATCCGTAGTAAAGATAACAGATGACATGAGGAAGTCCTGGAAGGATTCGGACAGCATAAGCCAGACCGATCCGGCTTTCACCAAAGTGGAAGTCGAAGCCGAATACCCCGGAGGTATCCACGCCTGGTCCAAATACCTGCAGCAAAGTCTGAAGTATCCCGACGCGGCTGCGAAAAATGAGATACAGGGACCCGTCCTGCTTCAGTTCATTGTGGAAAAGGATGGAACCGTCAGCAACATCACCGTCATCAGCGGACCGGGAGCGCTAAGAGCCGAGTCCATCCGCATAATCCGGGGCAGCGGGAAATGGAATCCGGCAAAACAAAACGGGCATATTGTCCGTTCTTACCACCGGCAGCCGATCATTTATAAACTGGAACGTCAGTAACCGATCGTATTCGATCCCGTATCAATTGGCCATTTCTTTTTCAAGGCCACCTAACGCTGCCGATCACATTGACCTCCAAGACAAGGTACAGGGTAACGCTGACAAGACAGGAACGTGAAGAACTGATGTCGCTGACCAGGGGATAAATCCAAAGTGAGGGGGTGGAGACGGTGCTAAAACGGTATGGATTTTGTGCCCATTCCGGTATAAAATCGTTTTTTTTCATCTTCCTCCGGGGATCTTCCGGCGGGATTTCTTTCCGGGACTGGAGTTTCTTCCATCCGTTAGCAAAAGGATATCATAAAGAAGCTGGGCAGCCGGTACAAGACCGGGTTTGTTCTATATTTATTAAATGATAAGGCAGAGATAACCCAGAGATAAGCCAGTGATAAGCCAGTGATAAGCCAGATCTTTTAAGAACAGGCTTATCCCTGGCTTATCTTTGTTTTTTCTTTATCTTATTACTATTTTATAGAGTATTGAATATAGGCTTTCTATCGAACAGCTTCAGTTTAACGGGTGCTTCTGGAAATTTTTCCGCAGGAACGCGCGGGACCGGAACGGCATCATCCTCAGTAGTGGGGGAACGCGCCCCGAAATCGAAAATTACAGGCTCGTTTCCGGATGATCCTGATGTTGCAGCCGTGGATAATCAGGCTCCCGCTGAAGATACAAAAAAAATATACTGTCGCAAATTCATTTGCCGGCTTACCGCGCGATCTGCCGCGTAAACCTTGGTGTAAAAGTGTCGATAGCGTTTAAGGCGTTAGTATCCCTATCAATTCGTCCAGTGATTATTGACAGAGATGAAAACTTCAAGAAGATTGGCAAGTCGATCAATTTATTTTGAACGTGATCAAGAAATTTTTATAACGTCAGCTTCACGACTAAAGATGCCTGACACTAGTAACCGATCTTATTTTTACCCGTATCAATCAGCAATTCCTTTTTCGCGGCCGCCTCTACCCTCCCGATCACTTTGGCCTCTATGCCGAAAGACAGGATCAAATCCAGGAGTGCGGCTGCAGAAGATGGATCTGTATATATTTCCAAACGTTGACCCATATTGAACACCTGGTACATCTCACGGTCATCCGCACCTGAAGATTCCCTGATGATGCGGAAGACGGCCGGCGGTTCAAACAGATTGTCCTTAATAATTTTAAAAGGCTTCGGCAAATATTTCAGGCACTTGGTCTGACCGCCCCCGCTGCTGTGAACCATTCCGTGTATCCGGTCAAAATATTTTTCCAGCAAGGCTTTTACCACCGGGGCATACGTGCGCGTCGGGCTCAGCAATAACCTGCCGATCGTCCGGCTCTCCCCATTTTCCGTTTCTATTTCGTCCGTGAGTCTGTAGCTGCCTGTGTAAACCACTTCCTTTTCCAGGTGGGGATCAAAGGACTCAGGATAAGTTTCACCGTACACTTCACTCAGTACATCATGCCTCGCGCTGGTGAGCCCATTACTGCCTATCCCGCTGTTACATTCCTTTTCATAGTTCGCTTTTCCGCTGCTGGACAGGCCGATAATCACATCCCCGGCGGCAATCTTTTCATTGCTGATGATGCGTGACCGGGGCCAGCGGGCAGCCATCGTACCGTTAACCGCAATGGTTCTGGCCAGATCCCCGACATCGGCGGTTTCGCCCCCGAGGTATTCAATATTCACCCCATGGATTCTTAATTCATCGAAGAAAGTCTGCGTGCCGCCAATCAGGGCCGTGAGCACCTCTCCGGGAATCAGCATCTTGTTGCGGTCTATCGTGGAAGAAAAAAGCAGGTTATCGTAAATGCCAACGCAAAGCAGGTCATCCAGATTCATGGCTACCGCATCCCGGGCTATACCTTCCCAAACAGATATATCCCCCGTTTCTTTCCAGTAGAGATAAGCCAGAACGCTTTTGGTTCCGGCGCCGTCGGCATGCATCAGGTTCACCCATTCCTTGTCCCGGCCCAGGAAGTCGGGATAAATCTTACAAAAAGCAAAGGGAAACAGACCCTGATCCAGGCCAGCGATGGCCTTATGTACATCTTCTTTCTGAGCAGAAACGCCACGCCGGGTGTATAGGGACATGCAGAGAGTAATTTTTAAGCCTCAAAGCTAACCGAAAGCCAACAGCTGATAAACCAAAATGGAAAAATTTTAAGTGGTAAGGCGCGTTTTTATAAATTCGCATCACATTTTATCCATGCAGGTCCACCGGAACACAGAGGTTTTACCCTTATTTCGCAATGCCGTACTCACGATCGGAACATTTGATGGCGTTCATACGGGCCACCAGCAGGTGATTGCCCAAATGAAAAAGGAAGCCGCCAATATCCAGGGCGAGACGGTGATCATCACTTTTGATCCGCATCCGCGAACGGTGATCAATGCGGCGTCCGGCATCAGGCTGCTGAATACAACAGAAGAAAAAACGGAACTACTGTCGGAAAAGGGAATAGATCATCTTGTGATCGTCCCCTTTACTGAAGAATTCGCGCAGCTGTCGGCGGAGGATTACATTGCCCGGTTCCTGGTCCGGAACTTTCACCCGCATACCATCATCATCGGATACGATCATCATTTTGGTAAAGGCCGGACGGGCAATTATGAATTGCTGAAGAAATCATCGGAAATCCATCAGTACCGCTTAACAGAAATCCCGGCGCATGTACTCGATTCCATCTCTGTAAGTTCTACGCGCATCCGGGAAGCCATCTCCATCGGGAATATGGGAATTGCCAACACCCTGCTGGGCTATACTTTCTTTTTTAGCGGAACCGTGACAGAGGGTAATAAACTGGGCAGAACGATCGGGTATCCCACGGCCAACCTCCGGATCAACGATCCCTATAAGTTGATACCCGCCGATGCCGTCTATGCTGTGGACGCCGTAGCCGGCGACGAACCGGGCATCCGGCTGAAAGGCATGATGAATATAGGTTACCGCCCCACGGTTGACGGCAGTAAAAAAATGATCGAAGTCAATCTCTTCGATTTTGACAGACAGATCTACGGAAGAACCCTGAAGGTGTTTGTGAAGAAGTATCTCCGGGCGGAACAGCGCTTCAGCGGACTCGATGCGCTGAAGCAGCAGCTGGGGGAAGATCGGGAGGAAGCGCTAGTGTG
>JAUZOD010000070.1 GCA_030706635.1 Bacteroidota bacterium | reverse complement strand
CGTAGTGGAAGATCCGGTATTCGGATTCCGGGCGGCCGCTCCCTGCCTTGCCGCCAATGAAAGCTATTTTCAAAATAAAATCATCCGCTGGGATCCGGTCAACATGAAGCTGATATCCTGATCATTTATATGGAAAAATTTTTTAGTTACGGCGAGCTCTGGAGATTTACGAAAGCTGTATTTATAAGTATTGATTGTTCGGAACAGGACGCTGAGCTTGCCACCACCGGTTTATTGCGGGCGGACTTACGGGGCATAGACTCTCATGGTATAGCACGCTTAAACGGGTATGTCAGGCTTTGGGAAGCAAAACGCGCCAACAGCAGGCCGCAGATAAAGGTCGTTCACGAAACGCCATCCACGGGTGTGGTCGATGGAGACAGCGGACTGGGTTTGGTTGTGGCGCCATTTGCGATGGATCTGGTCATTGAGAAGGCGCGGCAGGTCGGGTCCGGATGGATTGCCGTTAGAAATTCAAATCATTTTGGGATTGCGGCACAGCATGCCTTAAAAGCTCTGGAAGCGGATATGATCGGAATCGTTATGACGAATGCCAGTGCCCTGGTCGCCCCTACTTTTTCGATAGAACGACTGCTGGGAACAAATCCCATTTGCGTGGCTGTTCCTTCAGGCAGGGAGCCGCCTTTTGTCGCAGATCTGGCCACCACGACCGCGGCAAATGGAAAACTGGAGATCCTGCAACGTAAGAATGAACTCGCTCCCGCAGGCTGGATACAGGATAAAGACGGGCTTGTTTCCACCAATCCGCATGAATTAAAAGCCGGCGGCGCCCTGCTGCCACTGGGTGGTGATCAGGGCGGCCATAAAGGATATGCCCTGAGCGCCATCGTGGATATTTTTTCCGGGGTTCTCAGTGGGGCGAACTATGGTCCTTGGGTCCCTCCTTTTCCGGCTTATGTGCCGATACCGGAAAACATGCCGGGCAAGGGTATTGGCCATTTTTTCGGAGCTATGCGTATTGATGGTTTCCGTAAGGCAGCGGATTTCAAAAAAGATATGGATCAATGGCTGGTCCGGTTCCGGACTGCCCTACCGGGAAACGGTCATAAAGAAGTGATGGTCCCCGGCGATCCGGAAAGGAGGATGGAAGCCACAAGAAGTAAGGAAGGAATCCCTTTGCTTCGCGCTGTGGTGGAAAACCTGCATTATCTGGCCGAAAAATTCGGAATTCCACCGATAACCTGAACTGATTCTGCCGGAATACAATAATTCTCTTCCTTATAAGTTATAACCCTTAGCTGCAAACGAATTTTTTTCCCTGTTTGCACATTCATCGAATATTTTCAGGGTGTTTATCGAAATCATTGGGATTTATTCTTTCTAAAGGATATTTTACGCGATGGCTTCAGCACATAAGCAATGGATCTTCCCGGCGGCAGCACAACTTCAGAAATCAAAATCAAATTCGGAAAATGAATCTCAAAATGGGAAAACTGTGTGGCGAAGGATGAGAGTAAACCCTTATAAACCAGGGGGATCGGTTTTGGTACAGCAGTTGGAATGACTAAGACGTAATAAACCGACCCTTATGAAACAAATCATTAACCCTACTGTGAAACCTGGCAGTACCCATATAAAAACGACCCTGGCTGTTTTCAGCATGCTGCTGTTTTCGGTAGCCGCTATGGCGCAGAATTGCGCTACTTCCGGAACGGATAATATCGGTGCGAGTGAGAATACGTATTACCCGGGGACGCAGGCATCGGTCAGCGCCGGGGCCACTTCAATACAACTCGGAGCTGCCGGATCAGGTACTAATTTTGGTACCACGCCGATAGCTTCAGGAGATATAGTACTAATTATCCAGATGCAGGGCGCCCAGATCAATGTGCCTGCTTCTTCAACCAATTCTCTTTATGGTGGTAATACCAGCGGTTCGGGGAGTGGATTCATTACTACTAACCTGCTTGCAGGAAATATGGAGTTTGCCGTAGCTACGAACGCGGTGCCAATTGGCGGAGGGACCTTAAACATCGCGGCAGGACTTACTTATGCATATGCCAACACTGCGTATGGAGGGACTACGGGACAGTATACATACCAGATTATCCGTGTCCCGCATCATTATAATATCATGCTAACTGCTGCAATCACTACTCCGCAATGGAATGGCTCGGTTGGAGGTGTAACGGTAATCAGCGCTGTAAATCAACTTAATTTTAATGGGATGACCATAGACGCGGATGGAGCTGGATTCAGAGGAGGAGGTGGTCGTAAATTATCAGGTGCCAGTGGAACAAATCAAACGGACTATTATACTTTATCTTCTACTAAAGCAAATGGAAGCAAAGGCGAGGGGATAGCCGGCACCCCAAGATATCTGAATTTCAATAATGCACTTGTAAATACCGGCGTTGAAGGATATCCCAGCGGGAGTTATGCGCGCGGTGCGCCTGGCAATGCAGGTGGCGGTGGAACAGATAGTGACCCCACTTCAAATGATCAAAACTCAGGCGGCGGTGGCGGTGGTAATGGGGGTTCGGGGGGTGTCGGCGGAAACGGCTGGTATTCTTTTGGATATACTGGTGGCCGTCCAGGATATAAATTTGCAACAACAGGCCCAAATGTTAGTTATTTTAGTCCAAGTCGTCTGATAATGGGTGGCGGCGGGGGTTCCGGCTCAACCAATGATGGAACAGGTGATTATTCTAATGGGTTCTCCAGCAGTGGGGCTCCCGGTGGAGGAATTGTTATAATAAATGCATTAACCATTAGCGGATCAGGCACAGTGAATGCTTCCGGTGATTCCGTGGAATACCATGTCAAAATTGACGGATCTGGCGGTGGCGGCGCGGGTGGAAGTATTCTGATCTACGCCAATAGCGGTCAGTCAGGAATTACGGCAATTGCGAACGGTGGTGATGGGGCAAGCAATTACCCAAGTGGTTCCGGTGCCACACAACATGGCCCCGGCGGCGTTGGCGGCGGTGGAGTTATCTTTTCTAACGGAACCTTAAATGCTGCTTCATCATCCAATAAAGGATTGGCCGGGTATAGTTATGGTTCTGGAACAATAACAGATATTCATTTTGGAGCAGGAGACGGAATTAATGGTGTTCTGACACAAACATTTCCTTTTGCACAATTGCCTCCGAATATGCAGATCTGCCAGATCAGCGTTCTGCCGGTCACCATTCTGGATTTCAATGCGACTTATGTTTCTTCCAATAACGTAAAAGTTTCCTGGTCAACAACCAACGAAATCAATGCCAGTTATTTTGAGGTGGAAAGAAGTACCAATGCTACAGATTTTATCTCTGTTGCAAGGGTAGATGCCAGTCAGGAATCTAACCCGGTTAATTACTATACTGCCAACGATCAACTGGTTAATGTAAACGCAGGTATTATTTATTATCGTCTGCGGATTGTTGATCAGAGCGGTAAATTCGTTTACAGTAAAGTTGTACCGGTTAAATTGGATCAGCCGCAAACCAGCATTTCAGTTTATCCGAATCCTGTGGATAATTATACGATCCTGAATCTGTATTCAGACAAACAGTCTGTTGGAGAACTCCGGGTGATGGACAATTCCGGAAGACAAATCCTCACCAAAAACGTTACCGTTAATAACGGGAATAACAGCATCATGATTGATCAGTTGGGCAATCTACCCAAGGGATTGTATGTGGCTCAGGTATTGCTGAATAATAACCTGTATAATATAAAGCTGTTAAAAAAATAGAAAGTAATTTCAGTCCGGACGCCCCATGGTTTAAATTCCATCGGGGCGTTCCTTTTTTAAAAATTATCTAAAATGCTGGTCTGAGACAGACTTTCTCCGATTGTAATTCATCAACCTGTATCTTTGCCATCCCAAAAAATCAGGTAGTATGAAAGTAATGAAATTCGGAGGCACTTCGGTGGGAAAACCGGAGCGGATGCATGAAGTGGCCAGGCTCGTCAGCGGCGGAAAAGAAAAAAAGATTGTCGTGTTGAGCGCGCTCAGTGGTACCACGAATGCCCTTGTTGAGATCGGCCAGTCCGCGGCCCGTTTTAACCGGGAGCAGGCTCAGGAACAGATTAATAAGTTATCCGATCACTATCATACATTCATCCGCCAGTTGCTGAAAACGGAAGTGAGTCAGCAAATGGCGCTGGGAATCATCAGGGAACATTTTGAATTTCTGAGTATCATTCTGCGCATCTCATTCAGCGAGTCACTGAACAAAGACATTCTTGCCCAGGGAGAATTGCTCTCAACCAAATTATTCAGTGTCTATCTTGAAGAACAGGGAATAGCTCATGTACTGCTGCCGGCCCTCGAATTCATGAGCATAGATGCAGAGGATGAACCACAGCTCGACCAGATCCGGAACAGGCTCACCCCCCTGCTGGCAAAATATTCCGATACTGATCTTTTTATTACGCAGGGATATATCTGCAGAAATGCCAAGGGCGAAGTGGACAATCTGAAAAGGGGAGGGAGTGACTACACGGCGTCTCTGGTGGCGGCTGCCGTTCAGGCTTCTGTTTGCGAGATCTGGACAGATATTGATGGCATGCACAATAATGACCCGCGCATAGTTAAAAAAACAATACCTGTGGAGCAGCTCAGCTTTGACGAGGCTGCGGAACTGGCTTATTTTGGCGCCAAGATTTTGCACCCCACCTGTATCTGGCCTGCCCAGCAGCAAAATGTTCCGGTAAAATTACTCAATACCATGCAGCCTTCAGCTGCCGGTACGGTCATTCAAAAAACAGCGTCTTCATCCGGCGTAAAAGCCATTGCGGCAAAGGACGGCATCATCGCCATCAACATTAAAAGCAGCCGGATGTTGCTGGCCTATGGGTTTCTCCGGAAAATATTTGAGGTGTTTGAAAAATACAAGACCTCGATTGATATGGTAACCACATCCGAAGTGGCGGTTTCCGTTACGATAGACAGCGGGTCCAACCTGAAAAAAATATTAAGAGAACTTGAGCCTTTCGGAATCACGGAAGTGGAAGAAGACCAGACGATCGTTTCGATCGTTGGAAATGAAATTGCAGAAACCGAAGACGTATTGGGAAAAATATTTGAGGCGCTTTCCCATGTGCCCGTTCGAATGGTTAGCTATGGAGGAAGCAAACACAATGTTTCCATTCTCATTCCGTCTGCATATAAAATCAAAACCCTGCAATCGTTGAATAAGGGATTGTTCGGATTAGAATAATGGACATGGGACAATGGACAGTTGACAATGAAAGATAATTTGACATGGAGCATTATCCATTGTCAACTGTCCATTGTCCATTAATAAAAAAATCCCTCCAAACAGGAAGGATCTTAATTTCTTATATGGAGAAAGACTAATAATCTCTGTCGAATCCGCCACCGCCGCCGGTGCCACGATTGAAGCCACCCTTTTTGTAACCACCGCCGCCACCGCCGTTTCCGAAGCTTCTCTTCTTAAAACCGCCGCCGCCGCCGCCCTGTTGCTTGGGCTGGGATTCATTGACGATGATCTTGCGACCCATGACTTCTGAATCATAGAGACTGGTGATGGCCGCCTGTGCTTCTGTATCGTTTTCCATTTCAACAAAGCCAAAGCCCTTGCTGCGACCTGAAACTTTGTCCTTAACGATTTTTGCCGAACCAACAGCGCCGTGTTGTTCAAAAAGGTTTCTGAGATCCTCATCGGTCATTTGCCAGGAGAGGTTGCCTACATAAATGTTCATTGTGCTGGAATTAATAAATGAAAAAAACAAACGCTGAAACTCCGTAGCTACGATGCGGCAGGGTACAATCCGGTTGAGAATCGCGCCAATACACAGCCATAACTGGAATAACAGAGCAATTGTAAAGATAGGGATTTTTATTTCTCAGTGAAATTTTACGGAACCGGGGAAAGGCCGGCTTTTAAAGGCGTTACGGGATAAAAAAGACCCCGTTCCGGCTAACGGGAACGGGGTCTTTTTTCGCATGTGAAAACAGATTTTTATTCAGCCGTTACATCAAAATCTACTTCCGTTTCGTTGCCGTGACCAAAATCCACTTTGGCTTTGTAGCTACCCAGTTCTTTCACTTCCGAAAGGATATGGATGCGTCTGCGGTCAATTTCATATCCCTTTTGGTCGCGGATGGCACGGGCCAGTTGAACAGAGGTCACGCTTCCGAAGATCTTTCCGCTGGTTCCGGTCTTCGCACCGATCTTCAGCGGGGCGCCCTTCAGCACTTCGATTACTTTATTTACTTCGGCGAGCAGCTTTTCTTCTTTCTTTTTCTGCTGTTTCACCTTCTCTTCCAATTGCTTAAGATTGGAGGGGCTGGCTTCTACAGCCATTTTATTTGTGATCAGGAAGTTACGGGCATAACCGTTCTTCACGCTCAGCTTTTCATGAGCGGCGCCAAGGTTGTCCACATCCTGGATCAAAATGATTTCCATTGTTTTTTATTTGGTCCCGGCTGTCCGCCGCGACGAGTTACTTGAATAAGTCGGTCACATAAGGCAAAATGGCCATCTGTCTTGCTTTCTTAATGGCTTCGGCCACCTTGCGCTGGTATTTAAGCGAGTTTCCAGTGATGCGGCGGGGAAGCATTTTGCCCTGCTCGTTCAGGAACTTTTTCAGGAATTCACCGTCTTTATAGTCCACATAACGAATATGGTATTTCTTGAAACGGCAGAATTTCTTGGCCCTTTGCTGGGTCTTGATCGCGGTCAGATACTTGATCTCGTTTGTTTTTGCCATCTTATGCCTCCGCTTTTTCGGTTCCTGTAGCTACACCACTTTTCTTTCTGGCATTGTACTCGACGGCGTATTTATCGAGTCTGGTAGCCATGAAACGCAACACGGTTTCATCGCGGAGAATCTGAATTTTCAGCTTCTCATTGAAGTCGGATGGCGCACTGTATTCCAGAACCCAGTATAAACCGGTCGTTTTTTTCTGGATGGGGTACGCCAGTGATTTAAGACCCCAGGGATTGTCGTGCAACACTTTGCCGCCGTTTTCTTTAACGAAGGCCGTGTATTTGTTCTGGGTGGCTTTGAAGTCCTCCTCAGACAGCACAGGGGTAAAAATCACCATCAATTCATAATTGTTCATTTCCCTGTTTTTGGTAAAAAAATTAATTGGGCTGCGAAGGTAATAGTTTTGGGTGGAAATGCGAATTGAAAAGTTGACGGTTGACAGTTGACGGTTGACGGGCTTTATTTGCGAGTTCGATCCTGAAGACGGCCAATCTTTAACTGTCAACCGTCAACCTGTCAGAGCGCTCCAAATGGTACCATCTTTGAACGGCAAGGCTAAAATCAGACGATTATGCAAAAAGGAAGTATCCGGGTCCAGACAGAGAACATTTTCCCCATAATTAAGAAGTTCCTTTACAGCGATCACGAAATTTTTCTTAGGGAGTTGATTAGCAATGCGGTAGATGCTTCCCAGAAGCTGAAAACCCTTTCTTCCCTGGGGGAAGCCAAAGGAGAACTCGGCGACCTTTCCATCATCGTAAAGCTCGATAAGGAGGCACAAACCATCACCATCTCTGACCAGGGTATAGGAATGACTGCTGAAGAAGTGGATAAATACCTCAACCAGGTGGCCCTCTCCGGCGCTGAAGAATTTGTAAATAAATATAAGAACCAGAACGAAAATGCCATCATAGGAAAATTCGGCCTGGGATTTTATTCTGCCTTCATGGTCAGCAGCAAGGTAGAAGTGATTTCCAGGAGCTATAAAGAGGGCGCTCTGGCAGTGAAATGGGAATGCGACGGCAGCCCGGAATACAGCCTGGAAGAGTCCGACAGAGCCGACAGGGGAACTGATATCATACTGCATATTAATGAAGACAGCCTGGAATTCCTGGACGATGACCGCATTCGTTCAATTCTGACCAAATTCTGCCGATTCTTACCCATTCCCGTAAAATTTGAAGATAAACAGATCAACAATACCCATCCGGCCTGGACCCGTAAGCCCAGCGACCTCACGCCACAGGACTACCAGGATTTTTATAAGGAATTGTATCCTTTTAATGAACCTCCATTATTCTGGATACACCTGAACGTGGACTACCCCTTTAACCTGACCGGAATCCTGTATTTCCCTAAAATAAAACAGAGCTACGAAATTCAAAAAGATAAGATCCAACTTTACAGTAATCAGGTTTTTGTAACGGACGAAGTGAAGGACATCGTGCCTGAGTTTCTGATGTTACTGCAGGGTGTTATCGACAGTCCGGATATTCCGCTGAACGTGAGCCGGAGTTACCTGCAGGGAGATCCCAACGTAAAAAAGATTAATAGCCACATCACGAAAAAAGTGGCCGATAAGCTCGACGAGCTTTTCACGAAAGAGAGAAAAGAGTATGAGCAGAAATGGGAGAGTCTCGGCCTTTTTGTGAAGTACGGCATGATGACTGACGACAAATTCCTGGAAAAAGCCAATCGTTTTCACATCATGGAAAATGCCGACGGGTCCTGTTTCTATACGCTGGATGAATACCGGATCGCCACGGAAACCTTGCAGAAAAACAAGGAGGGAAAACAGGTGATCATCTATACAACCAATCCCGTTCAGCAGGACAGCTATATCCGCGGCGCCCAGGCAAGAGGATATCAGGTGGTGAAGCTGGAAACCATTGTGGATGCGGGTTTTATCAACCAGATGGAAACCAAATGGGATTCCGTTCATTTTACGCGCGTAGATAGCGATGTGGCCGATAACCTGGTTGACAAACAGGATGCCTCCGTCATGGTTCTCGGCAAAGACGAGGAGGAAAAGCTGAAGGAATTATTTAAAATGGATATTCCTGCCTTGCATATCACAGTGGAAATCCGCGGCCTGAACCCGGATGCGCTGCCAGTTGTCGCGACGCGTCCGGAATTTATGCGGCGCATGAAAGACATGGCTGCCCTGAATGGCGGTATGGGCGCATTCTACGCCAGCATGCCCGATGAAGTTACGCTGACCGTGAATGGCAATCACCCGATCTATAAAACAGTGCTGAATGAAACAGATACTGACAAACAACAGAAGCTCATTCACAACCTGGCTGACCTGGCCCTCTTATCACAGGGGTTGCTGAATGGTAAAGAACTCACCAGTTTTATTCAGCGCAGCGTGGAACTGATTGGAGGAAGGAGCAAGATTATTTTGGAGGCGTAAGTTTTTTGTTGACGGTTGACCGTTGACGGGTGACGGATATCAGGTGCGAATTCGCAATAAAAGTCGGTCAACTGTCAACCGTCAACCTTTTTTAGTTGCGTTCCGAAACCCTCAAATCAATCACCTTCAACTGCAAACTTTTGCCGCCGTTCCATTCATGTTCATCCAGCGTAAAAACGATATCGACGGGATGGCTGAGCAGTTCAAATTTATCGGCCATATTGAATCCTATGCCCGAAATCACAGTATCTGACTGACGCAGGGAAAACCGGATGTGTTTGTCCTTGAGTAGTCTGGAATAGCCCGTATTGCTGACTTGCCGGCTTACAAAAACGGGATTGGTATTTTCCGGGCCAAAAGGTTCCATCTGCTGAACGATATTAAAAAAGGACGAGCTGATGTCACAGAATTGAATTTCCGCATCCAGATTCAGTTCCGGGATGAGACAACTTGGTTCTATGGTAGCCGATACAATCTCCTCAAATTTCTTACTGAAATGATCCACATGTTCCGGTGCCAGGGTCATGCCGGCAGCTGCAAAATGGCCTCCATAGCCAATCAGGAATTCCCTGCAGCCATGGATGGCTTCATATAGATTAAACCCCTGCACACTGCGCGCGCTTCCGGAAACGAGTTGATCAGTCTGGGTGAGCACCACGGTTGGCCGGTAATACTTTTCTATCAGCCGGGAAGCGACGATGCCCACCACGCCCTTGTGCCAGTGCGAACGAAAAACCACTGTGGATTTACGGTTTCGCATCACTTCGTCCCCCTCAATGAGCGCAATTGCTTCTTCGGTAATGACCAAATCAGCTTCTTTACGATCGGCATTATCTGAATGTAGCAACCCGGCCAGGCTCAGGGCCTCTTCAAAATTATCCGAGATGAACATTTGAACTGCTTTGCGTGCATCGTCCATTCTTCCTGCGGCATTCACGCGGGGTGCAATCATGAAAACGAGCGAGGTAATGGAGGCGGGTGCTCTTAATCCGCTCAGCTTCATCAAGGCCCGGATACCGGAGTTGGGATCTTTATTCAGCTTTTTTAATCCGTGAAAGGCAAGCACCCGGTTTTCGCCGGTCATCGGAACAATGTCTGCGGCAATGGCAATCGCTACCAGGTCAAGCAAAAAATATACGTCCGACTCCTTCATCCCATGAGTTTGGGCTAGGGCTGTGATGAGTTTGAAAGCTACGCCGCAACCGCAAAGATCCTTATAGGGGTATGGGCAGCCTGCCTGCTTTGGATTGAGAATGGCAACGGCGGCGGGCAGTTGCATATCCGGGAGGTGATGATCGCAAATAATAAAATCAATTCCTGCTAACGCAGCGTATGCCACCAGGTCGACGGATTTTATTCCACAGTCGATCGAAATAATTAATCCAAATCCATTTTCTCTTGCATAGTCTATACCAGCCTTGGAAATCCCGTAACCTTCCCGGTGACGGTGAGGGACGTAAAAATCAACCAGCGAAGGGTTGCAGATCCTGCAAAGCATCATATACATACAGGCGACACCGGTAGTACCATCCACATCATAGTCCCCAAAGACCAGGATTTTTTCCCTCATCCTTATCGCCTTTACTATGCGCTCCACTGCCTTATCCATATCTTTCATCAACCATGGATCGTGAAGGACTGCGATCTCCGGCCGGAAATACGCTTTAGCCTGTTCGAAATGCTGTATGCCGCGTGCCACCAGTATCCTGCATAAGATGGGATTGATTTTTAGCGCACTGTGGAGAGCCACCACTTTTGCATCATCCACCTCTTTTAATTTCCATCGTTTGAACATGGTCTTACAATTGACAGTGGACAGTTGACAATGGACAGTGGATAATGAAGGTCAGCTTGAAATGGAGAATTGTCAATAGTCCATTGTCCATGGTTAGTACTTTCTATCTGTAGTAAACCGAACCAATTCTTCGAGCCCCTGTCTAACTTCACTGTCTGCGAACTGGTATAGTACAGACAGGGCTTCGTCCCGGTACTGATTCATTTTTTCCGTAGCATACCGGATGCCCCCCGCTTCGACAACCCGATTCATTACATATTTGACCTTTTCCGGGTTCCGGTTTTGGTTTTTTATTATGTAGATGAGCTCGCGTCTCAGGGATTTGTTAACGGTATTCAGCGTATAGATCAGGGGGAGGGTCAGTTTTTTTTCTTTCAGGTCGTTACCCGAAGGTTTGCCGGTTTGCTCATTGCCGTAATCAAACAGGTCATCCTTAATCTGGAAGGCAACACCTACGGCCTCGCCAAAGCGACTTAGTTTTTCTGTTAGTTGTTCATTTCCGCTCGTGGAAAAAGCGCCCGCGGCACAAGATGAAGCAAGCAGGGAAGCCGTTTTATTCCGGATAATTGCAAAATATACTGCTTCATCCAGATTCAGCGACCGTGCTTTTTCCATTTGCATCAATTCGCCCTCACTCATTTTACGGACCGCACCGGAGAGCAGCTGCAAAATTCTGAAATCATCGTGGTCCAGGGACAGTAATAACCCCTTTGCCAGCAGGTAGTCGCCCACGAGGACCGATACCTTGTTTTTCCATAAAGCATAAGTGGAAAAAAACCCTCTTCTTTCAAGTGATTCATCCACCACATCATCATGAACCAGTGTAGCGGTATGCAGGAGCTCAACCAGAGAAGCTGCCCGGTACGTAGATTCATTGATCTGGCCGCAAAGCCTCGCAGACAAAAATACAAACATGGGTCTTATCTGTTTGCCCTTCCGGTTCACGATAAATCGCATAATCCGGTCGAGCAGGGGCGCCTGGCTTTTTACCGCCTCCCGGAATTTCTTCTCAAAAACCAGTAGTTCTTCCCGAAGTATGGATTGGGCTATCTGCATAAATTAGTGGCGGCAAATTACTACTTTAAAATGTCGGGGAATGGGATACCCATACCTGTGGGCATGAAATTCGATTCAATCCAATACAATTCTGTGGTTTCCAGTTTCTTTAGCCACAAAAAATTTGCGGTTTAAGTGTTAACTTATATTTTTGCTAAAGTGTAGAGCTGTTTTTAATCACTTCGTTCATACAAACTTCAGTTTATGACAGGGAAAATGTACTCGTTGCTAGTGATTTTCTTTTTGGCTTCCATTTCAACTTCTTTAGCTCAGGACAATAATAATACAGAAAACAGCAGCAGCTATGATTTGCGAGACTCCTCACTTATTCCGTCCAAGAGGATACCCCAGCATAATGAATTTTTGAACAATGCCTATCCGTTTCCGGCTAAACCCAGGAACGAACTGGAATTAGGCGTTAAAGGTGGATTATCTTCCGTTTCAGGTGATGTTCGCTCCTGGCTGCCAACATTTGGCCTGGGCGTTCATGTGAGAAAGGCCCTGGGCTATGTTTTTTCTTTGCGTCTCGAATACGACTACCTGCGGGCCAAAGGATTGAACTGGCAGCCTTCAACCACAGGCTATGCTGCCAATCCTGTGTTAAGTGCCTATTACAATGCGGCTGCACATACTCCCGTTTTCTATAATTACAGGACAACCATTCAGGAACTTTCCCTCCAGGGCATCGTTACTTTGAATAATATCCGTTTTCACAAGGCCAAGACCGGTATAGCGATTTATGCCCTGGGTGGTGTCGGTGGAATGACATACAGTACCCTGTATAATATCATAGATAGCCGCACGGGATTGCCGTATGATTATAGTGATATCATTACCCAGTTTGGCGGCGGCGGATTTACCTACAAAAACAGGAAAGACATCAAAAAAGCCCTGAAAAACAAGCTGGATGGCTCTTTCGAAACCTTGGCCCAACGGGATAACTCCCAGCCAAGCATTTTCGGAGGTACACCTTTTCGTCCGGTTTTAGTGATGGGCGCCGGTGTGGAAATCAAGCTTTCCAATAGATTTAATATTGCCATTGAAGATAAAGTGTCCATCACCAAGACTGATCTGCTGGATGGCCAGGAATGGCAGGAAACAGGGTCTCCCACCGTTCATGCCATGACCCGCGACTATGACTCCTATAATTTTCTTTCCGTGGGATTGAACTACAATCTGGGAAGAAAGGCAGTTGAACCCCTCTGGTGGATCAACCCGCTGGACTACGCTTATGGCGAAATCAATGCTCCCCGTCACATGAAATTGCCGAAACCGGTTCTGGACGATGCGGACGGGGATGGCGTGACCGACCAATTCGATCATGAACCCAATACGCCAGCAGGTTGTCCGGTGGATACCCATGGTGTCAGCCGCGATACAGATGGTGATGGTGTTCCGGATTGTAAGGATAAAGAACTCATTACCCCGACCCAATGTCAGCCTGTTGATGCAGACGGCGTAGGTAAATGCCCAGATCCAGCCTGCTGTAAGGAACTTAATGCGAGACTGGATTCCGGCGGACTCGGCTCTATGGGTAGAACCAAATGCTTTATCGGCGACTTGCCCAGCATCGTGTTTAAAGGAAGATCGGTTACCCTGAGCAAGGATGGTAAGGCTCTGGCTGCCAGCATTGCAGACAAGATGAGGAATAACCCCGGCTGTAAGGTAGCGGTTATCGGTTACGGCGAATCCAGCAAATCTGCTCAGCAGCTGAGCTGGGATCGTGTAAATGAAGTGATTAAATACCTCGTTGAAAAAGAAGGAATCAATTCCGACCGCTTCATATTCAGATATGGACAAACGGGGGGAGATGAAAATACCATTGACATTAAAGATGGTACAGGCGAAGAAGGACCTAATACAGTTCCGGCGCCACATCCGAACCTGCGTAAGCGGTAATTTAGAACCTGATTATACGCAATGGCCGCTGGATTGTTTCAGCGGCCATTGCTTTGTAGATGGTATATGGTGGATGGACTTTAGTCTGGAATCCGCACCTGAAGTCCATCCACCATATACCATCTACATCAAATCCGGTATTTTAACATCTTCAAGTGTCAAATTCACCCTATTTTCGTTTTTTTAGCTAAATAATGTAATTTCGCAGGCTTCATGAAACCACTATTTCTGGCAGTCATTATTTCGGTAAGTCTTACTTCCTGCTTTATCGTGCCCAAAGCCTGGCGGAGTAAGAACGGTAATTTTTCCAAGCTTATGAAGAGCACGGATTATGACTATAAGCTGAAAATGGCTGAGAAATACTATCTGAATAAGGACTATAATCATGCCCAGCAGCTATACGATGATTTATACCGGGTTATGAAGGGGTCCGAGCACTACGAGGATATATGGTACAAGTATGCTTATTCTGCCTTTTACCTGAAGGATTATATTAATGCGGAGAACCTGTTTAAGGGCTTTGTTGAAGCCTTTCCCAACAGTCAGAAGGCTGCGGAGATGGATTATATGCGTGCCTATACCTTTTATAAGCAATCGCCGAAATATGAGCTGGATCAGACGAATACCACTAAAACCATTGGTTTTATGCAGGCTTTCGTGAGTCAGCACCCTGAATCCGACAAGGTAAAGGATGCCAATGAGATCATTGAAAAATGCAAGGCGAAACTGGAACAGAAAGATTTTGAAAATGCCCGCCTGTATTATAATCTGAGGGCAACGAATCCGGCCTATTTAAAGGCTGCCTCCCTTACTTTTAACAATCTGATGAATACCTATCCGGATTCTCAGAATAGTGACGAATATAAGTTGTATATTATCAGGTCAGAATATGAATACGCTACGTTAAGCCTGGAGGATAAAAAGCAGAGCCGTTTTGAACAGGTCGTAACCGATTGCAATGATTTTATAGATCGTTTTCCGGAAAGTAAATTAAAGAAACAGGTTCAGTCATACCTGGAATTAACTAATAACTCGCTAAAAGCACTACAAAATGAGCAGACTAAGAAGACAAGTTAGTACCCATATCTCTAATACAGCGGAAACTAAAAATCTCACCGATCTTAAAAACAAGACCGGAAACCTGTACGAATCCATTGCCATTATTGCAAAAAGGGCAAACCAGATCAATATTTCCATGAAGGAAGAATTGCATAGTAAGCTGGAAGAGTTTGCAACGCATACTGACAGTCTGGAAGAAATCCACGAAAACAAGGAGCAGATTGAAATTTCCAAAGCATATGAAAGAATGCCAAATGCTGCCTTGCTGGCCACCCAGGAGTTTATGGAAGACAAAATCTACTACCGTAAGAATGAGGATGATCTTTTCAGCTAGGCCCTAATTTATATCCATGGTAGAGGGGAAAAAAATACTCCTTGGCGTTTGCGGCAGTATCGCCGCTTACAAATCCATCCTGCTCACCCGTTTGCTCATTAAGGCCGGCGCAGAGGTTAGAGCTGTTATGACCCCTTCGGCACGAGATTTCGTTACGCCACTATCCCTTTCCACGATTTCCAAAAACGAGGTGCTTTTCGATTTATTCCGGGAGGATACCTGGTCAAATCATGTTCAGCTGGGCCGCTGGGCCGACATCATGTTGATGGCGCCCCTAAGCTGCAATACACTGGCTAAAATGGCGAACGGCCAATGCGATAATCTCTTACTTGCTGTATATCTTTCAGCAACCTGCCCGGTAGTTGTTGCACCGGCAATGGATGAAGACATGTGGCTGCATCCGGCAACCCGGGCCAATATTGAAAAACTGAAGGCTTTTGGCAATCACGTGATCCCGGTGGAAAAAGGAGAGCTGGCCAGCGGCCTTTACGGGGAAGGCCGGATGGCGGAGCCGGAACAGATCATCGCTTTTCTGGAGCAGCATTTTTTTTTTAGCAAAGAACTGACTGGCAAAAAAGCCCTGGTGACAGCCGGACCGACCCACGAGCCGCTCGATCCGGTGCGTTATATATCGAATCAGTCAACCGGAAAAATGGGCATTGCGCTGGCCCGGGAACTGGCCCAACGCGGTGCCGAAGTGGAGTTGGTTTTAGGACCCACCGCCATACCTGTGAATTATCCCGGCGTGCATGTTATTCCTGTCCAATCCGCTGAAAATATGTACGATGCCTGTGTGAAGCTGTTTCCCGATTCGGACATCGCAGTCATGTCTGCCGCCGTAGCGGATTATACCCCGGTATCTTTTTCTTCGGAAAAAATCAAGAAAGATTCCGGGACTTTTAACCTGGAGATGACCCGGACCCGGGATATTTTGATGGCTTTGGGAAAACAAAAAAGAGCCGGTCAGATCCTGGTGGGATTCGCGCTGGAGAATCACGACGAGGTTTCCTATGCGCGGAAGAAACTGGAATCGAAGAATGCAGATCTGATCGTTCTGAATTCCCTTAATGATCCGGGCGCCGGTTTTGGATTTGATACCAACCGGGTGACTATTTTTGAAAAGGGCGGAGCTGAGATCCGGTACGACCGGAAATCCAAACAACAAGTTGCAAAAGATATCGTTGACAGAATTATAAAATTGTCATGATGCAAAGGATATTCGGATGGCTCATTTTTTTTGCCCTGAGTGCAGGACAGGTCCGCGGTCAGGAGCTCCAGGCCAATGTAACGGTGTTGTCTAACCGCATTGGATCCGGTGTGGACAAAAGGATCTTTCAAACCCTGCAAACGGCGCTGTACGATTTCCTGAACAGCCGCAAATGGACCAGCGAAACATTTGGTACCAGTGAAAAGATCGCCTGTAATTTTTTGCTCAACCTGAGCGGTTCCCAGGACAATAACACCTATTCCGCCACGCTTACGGTGCAGGCCGGCCGCCCCATCTTCAACTCTTCTTACCAGAGCCCACTGATCAATTTTATGGATGAGTCGGTCAGCTTCCGGTACATCCAGTACCAGTCCCTGGATTTTAACGATAACCGGGTGCAGGGAACGGATCCGGTGGCGGCAAATCTGACGGCCATATTCGCTTATTATGTGTACACCATCCTGGGACTTGATTTCGATTCCTTTGCCTTGCGTGGCGGAGACCCTTATTTTCAAAAGGCACTGAATATTGTCAACAATGCGCCCGAGGGAAGTTCCATAGCCGGCTGGAAGCCGTTTGACGGCGTGCGCAACCGGTATTGGCTGATCGAGAACCTGACCAACACCAAATACAATCCCTTACATGATGCCATTTATAACTACTACCGTCAGGGGCTGGACAAAATGTACGATCACGAAAATGATGCCCGCCAGTCGATGTTGAGCGCCCTGATTTCTCTGAATGACATCAATACGGAATTCCCCAACATCATGTTCATGCAGTTTTTTTTCCAGGGAAAAGGATCGGAAATTTCCAATGTATTTAAGAAGGGCACGCCGGATGAGAAAAGCCGTGCACTGGATTTGTTGACACGGCTGGACGTGTCCAATCTCAACCGGTATAAACAGGATCTTCAATGAAAGGCCTGAACAGCTGGGTTCTTTGTATGTGTTTATGGCTTTCTGGCTGTACCAACAGGGAATTGGTGTCTTCTGAATTCATTCAGCCCGATTCCATGCAGGTGATCCTGAAGGATGTGATCACTGCCGATCATTTTGCGAGCGAGTACCTGCTGAAAGATTCCCTTCGGAAAGATTCCGTTCACCGGAATGTAAAACTTGAAACCCTGCAACTGTACGAAACCGTATTTACCTTACATAAAATTACCCGCGAAGAGTTCCGGAAGAGCCTGGAGTTTTATTATTCCCGCCCGGACCTGATGAAAAATATGTTCGACAGTCTGTCTGCCTATGAAAGCCGCCACCGGAATGATCTCTATAAACCCCGGAACACGCCCATTCCGCAGAAATTACCCGGTCATTCGCATGCTAAGGATTTTGTAAAATAAGTCAATCATTATTAAATTGATTGTATGAATAAAGTGTATCTCAATGCAATGGATGCCGTAAACGACATTCCGGATGCGGCGGTCATCATGCTTGGCGGCTTTGGATTGTGCGGCATTCCGGAAAACAGCATTGCTGCATTGGCAAAAACCGGGGTTAAAAATCTCACCTGTATTTCCAACAATGCCGGGGTGGATGATTTCGGCCTGGGGGTTTTACTCAGGAGCCGGCAGATAAAAAAAATGATCAGTTCTTATGTAGGTGAGAATGCAGAGTTCGAAAGACAGCTGCTGCAGGGTGAGTTGGAAGTGGACCTGGTACCTCAGGGTACCCTGGCGACGCGCATCCAGATGGCAGCGATGGGAATCCCGGCATTTTATACGCCTGCGGGATATGGCACCGAAATCGCAGCAGGGAAAGAAGTGAGGGAGTTCAATGGTAAGCGGTATCTGATGGAACATGCGCTGCATGCTGATTTTGCTATTGTAAAAGCATGGAAGGGAGATATTTTCGGAAACCTCCAGTTTCGCAAAACCACCCGCAATTTTTCTACCTCGATGGCCAAAGCAGGGGATGTCAGCATCGTGGAAGTGGAAGAACTCGTTCAACCGGGCGAGCTCGATCCTGACCAGATTCATGTACCCGGCATTTATGTTCACCGCATTTTTCAGGGTGAGGCTTATGAGAAAAGGGTTGAACGCAAAACCATCCGCATCGCTTCCTAAAAAGACAATATGTTTATTTCAGCCAATCAGCTCCACCGTGAAATGGGTGTGGATTTAACGATTGCCCGGTTTTTTGTTGACCGGGCCGTGCCTCAGGATAACAGTTTCTGGGAAGGGAAATTATTATACATCAGTTTCGGTAACGGATACCTTTCCATCCCGGTATATTACGATCTCTTGCACAGGATCGGTATGCCTTTGGATCTGTTGTTGGCGGAAGACCATATCCTGTTCACGGAAAAACTGATGCACCACGCTATTGAGCAGGAGCGGAAAAAAATCACAAAGAATGAAGAGCAAATCGCTATTCGCGATCTGCTGAAAGGAAGAATAAAAAACCCGGACTGGTATCTTTCGCTCTGCAATTACCTGGACCAGGGGATATTAAAACCGATGCATGCCTTCGGGCTGGAGCCCCCTTCACTCAACCGTGCCGATGTATTTTTGTATGTGCTCTGCGATCTGCCTTTAAATGAAAAGCAGTGGAAGCTGGCGGTCCGGTACTGGTACGCGCTGCATCCCACCTACCTGGTTATGGACGACCTGAGGGATTACGAAAAGGACAGAGAACGGG
>JAUZOD010000007.1 GCA_030706635.1 Bacteroidota bacterium | reverse complement strand
CCGCAAATCCGCAACACCCATAGCTTATGGCAATCACTGCACAACTGTACGAGTGTCGCGAGAAATTCCGGGCAAAATAAAAACACCCAATGGCCCCGATGACCAAATACAATAAAAGCTCTACGGATAACAAGGTGGAATTGTAGTTAAATAGCCATGCAAAAATGATGACTATCGGGTTCCAGACCGAGCCTTGCATGTCGCAGTGTACAGGATAGCTCCCGGACAGGAAGGGATTCCACAACATGAATTCATGATGATTAAACGCGTCGCTCATATACATCCGTACGGGAAGAAAATAATTTGTTTGATCATTCCTGAGAGAAAATCTTAGAAATAGCAATAGGTAAGGAACCATTACGCAGAGCACAATAAAAAGCAAAGCTTTTTTTCTTTCCACTTTAGTTCATTTGCAGTGTGCTGGTCCGTGAATAATTTTAGAAATCAAGCACAATCGACCGATGCTGAATTTAGTATATTTATATGAAGGGGTGAGATTAAAGACCATTCAGATTTTGCATTAATCGCAGAATAATGATGAAAATGTTACATCGGATAGTAGCAAAACAAGACTCGAATTGTGCAAAAGAAGGTGTTTAATAGCTTGCAAAATTATCAAATTTGAATTGCCATACCCAATCTATGCCTGAAAAAAAGCGTATTTCTTATGAGGTGAGCATAATCATACCTGTTTATAATGGGAGTGACTTACTGGAAAGACATATGTCACCCTTTTTGACTTATCTGGATGGGTTGCCTTATAAAACAGAGGTAGTTATCGTGGATGATGGCTCATTGGATAGGGATCTTACTTCAGCCTATGCACAAAGGCATGACCTGGCATTTTTTGGGCTTGATGCTAATTTGGGCAAGGGAGCGGCGTTAAGAAAGGGCTTCGAGCTTGCCAGAGGAAATTTTCTACTGTTTACAGATGCAGATATCCCGTTCCAATACCAGAATATAGAGGCCCTGATATATTTATTGAGAGAAAATCCTAATCGGTTAGTGATTGGCGACCGAACAGATCCATTATCTGCTTATTTTGAAAAAACAACCCTTTTAAGGAATGCGGGAAGTAGAATACTATCATTATGGGTAAACCTTTTTTTTATTAGCAGTATTCAGGATACGCAATGTGGATTAAAGGGCATGGGGAAGGCCGTATCAAAAAAATTATTTGGAGATTCCTGCATCAACCGGTTTGCAATTGATATTGAGTTGATATATTTAGCTTTCAAAAATAATATTCCTGTCCTGAAAATGCCTGTTCAACTACGTTGCAATGACAAAAGCAGTGTAAATACGATAAAAGATGGGTTGAAATTGCTTCAGGATCTGCGTCGTATCAGAAAAATCCATGGTAAAAGAAAATTTAAATAGACGGATGGGAGATAAAATACCCATCAGTGGAAATTATCAATATCATGCTTACTATAATGGGAATCCCCTTCAACGCTTCTGGCATATATTTAAAATCGATGTTGCAGTAAACAATCTGGATATAAAACCGGGAAATCAACTTTTAGATGCCGGCTGCGGTTCCGGCATGCTTTCCGCCACCATAGCGATGAGAAATCCGACAGTAGAAATTACTGGTTTGGATGGAAATGCTGATGCTATTGATTTTTGCAAAAATCAGTGGAGTAGGCTTACAAATGTTCATTTTTTAGTAGGCCTGATCGACCAATTGGGTGAATTCTGGGACGAACAGATGGATGGTATTGCGTTTTTGGAGGTGATAGAACATATAACAGAGACGCAGGCCTGTCATATATTAAGTGAATTTTATCGTATTCTCAAACCAGGAGGAAGACTCGTTATTTCCACACCCAATCGGAAAAGTTTATGGCCGGTTTTGGAGGCCGTTATGGATATATTTCACCTTGCCCCCAGGTTGAAACGAGATCAACACGAAAAATTGTACTCAGGGTATGAGTTGGAAAGAATTGCCGGATTAAACGGTCTTGCCATTTATAAACGTCAGACAATAAACCTAGTTGCGCCTTGGATTGCCCTCGTTTCAGAAAAATATGCCAGGAAAGCGCATAATTGGGAGATCAGACAACATCGGTTTCCGGGGTCTCTTTTGATATATACGTTGGTTAAACCTGAATCGTGAGTTCGTATGAATGAATTCGTCGGATACGGGTTATCCATTACTATAAAGACGGAAATGGTTTGCGAGCTGGCCAAAGGCCCGATTTAGAAACAACGGTGGGTAGTTATGATTGCGTGCCGTATATAAAGATTATTGTATATAAATATTCTCATATATAACGATTCCGGAGTAAAATAACAATATAGAAATATTCTGCCGGGAGGATGCCCTCAAATAATGATATGTGTCTGAATCAAGGATATGATACGGACGCGGTTTTCCCTGCAGAAATGGTCTCAGGATAGGCTTTTAGTGCGGCTTCCAGGCAGTCCATCGCTTTGTGAATAGACTCCGTATTCAGCACGTAAGCAAGGCGGACTTCGTTTTTACCCAATCCTTCCGTTCCATAAAAACCCGCGGCGGGAGCAAGCATCAGGGTCTGGCCTTTTAGAGTAAACGACTCCAGCAGCCACTGGGAAAAGATTTCGGTATCCGGAACGGGCAAACTGGCCATGGCATAAAATGCGCCACCGGGAGAAGGACAATACACACCTTCCATACGGTTCAGTCTTTCTACCAGTACATTCCGCCGTTTACGGTATTCTTCCTTCGTGGTATTGAAATAATCGTCCGGCAGATCCACAGCAGCCTCACCCAGGATCTGGGAAAAGGACGGGGGGCTCAGTCTTGCCTGGGCAAATTTCAGCACAGCGTCTAATACCTGCTGGTTGCGGGAAATGAGCGCTCCGATCCTTCCGCCGCAGGCACTGTATCTTTTTGAAATGGTATCAATCAGAATAACATTTTCTTCCAGGTCTTCCAGCTGCATCGCACTGAAATGCTCGCCTTCATAGCAGAATTCCCGGTATGCTTCGTCAGAAAAAAGATACAGATCATGTTTTTTGACGAGATTTTGAAGCCGGATCAATTCTTTGTGGCTGTAAAGATAGCCCGTAGGATTGTTGGGATTGCAAATCATAATTGCCCTCGTCCTTTCCGTTATAGCCTTTTCAAAAGCATCAGCGGATGGAAGCGCGAAGCCATTTTCGATATAAGACGTTACCGGAATTACTTTCACCCCGGCCTCCGTTGCAAAACCGTTGTAGTTGGCATAAAAAGGTTCCGGAATAATCACTTCATCTCCGGCATCCAGACAACTTAAAAAGCCAAAAAGTATAGCTTCAGAGCCTCCGGTGGTGACTATGATTTGCTGATAATTGATATTGATCCCTCTTTTGCCGTAGTATTTGACCAGTTTTCTCCGGTAACTTTCGTTTCCGGCACTGTGACTGTACTCCAATATTTTAAAAGTAGAATTCCTTACAGCCTCCAGCGTCGCGGCCGGAGTTTCAATATCGGGCTGGCCGATGTTCAAATGATAAACCTCAACTCCCCGGCTCCTGGCAGCTTCCGCATATGGCACCAGTTTTCGGATGGGGGAGGCCGGCATATCCTGTCCGCGCTGAGAGATGAAAGGCATAAAATATCTTTAAAAAACAAAGATAAGCAGAAGGGCGGCCCGGGATGAGGTTGCCGGGAACAAAATAAAAGCCGTTGGGCGTTGCTGACCACCTGTTTCCGCGGGCTCCCTTTCTTCACTGACTTTGAAAATAGGGAATGAAAACTTTCCTGGACGATCAGCAAACGTTCAACGGCCGAAGACTACTGTATGAATTTAGATTTCGTTTATCCTTACTTCTTGCTGGTAACCGCATCGGCTTTTACCACTTCTCCGGTGATTTTCAATTGTAAAGGAACATCAATCCCCGCTACCTTAATGGTAATGGATTTATTGAAGGGACCGGGTGCTGCAGCATTAAAACCGGCGGTAATTTTATTATCCTTGCCCTTCGCTATGGCGCCTTCCGGCTTCACAGGTGTTGTACATCCGCATGATGGCGTGGCCGATTCAATCACCACGGGTGCATCGCTGATATTGGTAAACATAAAGTCGTGGGTCACTGGTACATTCTGTTTTATTTTTCCAAAATCATAGCTCATTTCCTTGAACTTGATCACGTCATCTGCTTTTTTCTGCTGCGCAAACAAAGAAACGGACAGAATAACAGCACTGCATAACAAGAAGGCTTTTCTCATATTTTATTGATTTGTTTGTTTTAAAAATTGAACAGAGGCGTTTTCGGGTGCGGAGGTGGGGGGCAACTTATACACTTCCCCGATGATGGTTAACGCTTTTGTGTGCCCATTGTTATAAAAAATGGTTACTGTTTTATTAAAATGGCCTTCCGCGTAAGCATTGTACCCGACTTTTATGGGCGCTGTAGCGCCAGGGGCTATGGGTTCACGACTCCACTCCGGGGTAGTGCATCCGCAGGATGCCTGTACGTTTTCCAGCAGCAATGGCTCCTTTCCGTTGTTGACGATTTCAAACGTGTGGGTGACCGGACGTCCCTGTGGAATCTTCCCAAACTGATGGGATGATTCTTTTAAAAGGAGAATATCTTCTTTTGGATTCTGGTCAGTAGATTTGGGGGAGAAAGTTGCGGGTTGGGCCTGGATAATTCCCATAGTAAACAAGCCGCAAATTATTAACAAAGCGCCCTTTTTCATAGTTTATAGAGAAATCTGTTCTAAAATTACATAGTAAACGTCACCTTTGCCAATAAATTTTAGGTCGTTTATTTTTTTAACCTTGCCTTAGGCTATCAAGCATTTTAAACGGATCAAATATGGAAAATCTGATCGCCAGCGAACCGCAAACCACAGAAAATCTCTCATTTGAACACTTCCGAGATGAAGTCCTGGACGATTACCGGTTGGTTTGCGAGAGCCGGGAGGCGAGCCTGATGGGACGCAGGGAAGTGCTCACCGGGAAAGCTAAATTTGGCATTTTTGGCGACGGCAAGGAAGTACCCCAGGTGGCGGTAGCCAAGTTTTTCAAGCCCGGTGATTTTTATGCAGGGTACTACCGGGATCAGACGCTTGGATTTGCGCTGGGCACATCTACCATTGAAGCGTTCTTTTCACAACTTTACGCCGATCCGGATATCCGGCACGATCCTCACAGCGGCGGCCGGAATATGAATGCCCATTTTGCCTCCCCGCTGGTTGGAGAAAACGGAGAATTCCTGGACCTGGTGAACCGAAAAAACTTTACAGCCGGACTGGCCCCCACGGCGGCACATATACCCCGTTCCCTGGGCCTGGCCTACGCGTCCAAGGTATTCCGGGAAGTGAAGGAACTGAAGGATCTGAAAAACTTATCTGTCAACGGCAATGAGGTTTGTTTTTGTACTATAGGAGACGCTTCCACCAGTGAAGGTCATTTCTGGGAAATTGTGAATGCGGCGGGCGTGCTTCAGATACCCCTGGCCATTTTTGTCTGGGACGATGGATTCGGCATTTCGGTGCCGGTAAAGTATCAAACCACCAAGGGATCCATTTCGGAAGTATTGAAAGGGTTTCAGAAAAAAGAAGGCACCAACGGCATTGATATTTATAAAGTGAAGGCATGGGATTATGCGGGTATGTGCGAAACATTTGAATCGGCCATTCATAAAATCAGGGTTACCCATACGCCTGCGCTTTTTCATGTGGAAGAGGTCACCCAGCCGCAAGGCCATTCCACTTCGGGTAGTCATGAACGTTATAAGGCCCCCGAGCGCCTGGAATGGGAAAGAACATGGGATGCCATGAAAAAAATGAAGGAATGGATCCTGGAAAACGCACTGGCCAGTGTTGAAGAAATCGAAGAGATCCACGTTAAGGCCAAGGAAACCGTGCGCAACAGTAAAGCGGCCGCCTGGGAAAAATGCATGTCGCCGATCCGCCGCCAGGTGAGCGTGTCCCTGGCACTGATCAGGGACCTGATGCCGGGGCTGCCAGGTAAAAGGGTACAGTTGGAAAAGATCATCCAGGAACTGGCTTCCCACCGCGAACCCAACCGGAGGGATGTAATCAAAGGAATCCACCAGGTACTGATGCTTGCCGGTAATCAGGCGGAGGCAAAGGCTTTACGGAGTTACTATGATGAACTCAACCAGGAGAATCTGGCTTTTTATAATACCCATTTATATCATGAAGGGAAACGAAAAATTGAAAATATCTCTGCCGTCCCGGCGCAATACGGACACGAGGCGCTTATGCTGAACGGATATGAAATTCTGAATAAATATTTTGACGACCTTTTTGAACACAATCCGAACGTGCTGGCATTTGGTGAAGATCTGGGCCAGATTGGCGACGTAAACCAGGGCTTTGCCGGATTGCAGTTGAAATATGGAGAGGGCCGTATCTCGGATACAGGTATCCGGGAAGTCGCCATCATCGGTCAGGGCATTGGCCTCGCTATGCGGGGACTCCGGCCCATAGCTGAAATTCAATACATTGACTATCTTCTTTATGCTATTCAGACCCTGAGCGATGATCTGGCCACGCTGCAATACCGGACAGCCGGGAGGCAAACGGCCCCGCTTATCGTGCGTACGCGTGGTCACCGACTGGAAGGCATCTGGCACAGTGGTTCCCCCATGGGCATGATCATCAATTCCCTGCGGGGAATGCATGTCTGTGTGCCCAGGAATATGGTGCAGGCTGTCGGCATGTACAATACATTGCTAGAAGGAATGGATCCCGGCCTGGTGGTGGAATGCTTGAATGGTTATCGTCTGAAGGAAAACCTGCCCACCAACCTGCTGGAATTCCGGGTCCCGCTGGGTGTGCCGGAAGTAATTCGCGAAGGAACGGATATTACTATAGTCTCTTATGGTTCTACCCTGCGTATCATTGCCGATGCAGCCGCTAACCTCCAGGAAATGGGCATCAGTTGTGAGATTATGGATGTGCAAACACTGCTGCCCTTTGATATTCATCATCGCATTTTGGAATCACTTAAAAAAACAAACAGAATCATTTTCATCGATGAAGATGTACCCGGTGGTGCAGCCGCTTATATGTTTAATAAAGTGATGGAAGATCAGGGCGGATACCGCTGGCTGGATGTTTCCCCGAGAACGCTCACAGCAAAGGAACACAGGCCTGCTTATGCAAGTGATGGTGATTATTTCAGTAAACCCAATGTGGAGGAAATTATTGATGCGATTACCGGGATGATGAGGGAATAATGTGGAAATGTGCTAATGTGTAGATGTGCTGCTGGGGAGAATGCGTCACAATAATTTACACATTTACATATTAGCACATTTCCACATTACAATTTGGCTTAAGCCAAATTGTGAAACACTTTCTGCACATCTTCATCCTGTTCTAATTTATCTACGAGCTTGAGTACATCTTGCGCGTGCTCTTCGGAAAGCTCGACTGTAGTGGTCGGTATCCATTCTGCTTCAGCGGTCAGCGGTATAATATTCCTGGATTCAAGGGCCTTTTGCATATTCCCGAAATCATTGAAGGCGGTATGTAATACAATGATGGGCTCACCATGCTCTCCGCTGGATTCTCCCATGTCTTCCAAGCCAAAATCGATCAGCTCCAGTTCGAGGTCTTCCATATTCAGGCCCTCCGGTTTTAATTTGAAAACCCCCAACTTCTTAAACTGGAAACTCACGCTGCCGCTGGTGCCCAGAACGCCGCCGCCCTTATTGAAATAGGACCGGACATTGGCCACGGTGCGTGTCGGATTATCTGTAGCCGTTTCCACCAATACAGCAATGCCGTGGGGCGCATAGCCTTCATACAGGATCTCCTCATAGTTAACCATTTCCTTGCCCATAGCCCGCTTGATGGCGGCTTCCACACGGTCCTTTGGCATATTCACGGCCTTGGCATTCTGAAAACAACGGCGCAGGGTGGAGTTGGTCGCCGGATCGGGACCACCGGTTTTAACCGCAATCGCTATCTCTTTTCCAATCCGGGTGAACTGTTTCGCCATCTTATCCCACCGCGCGAACATCGTTGCCTTACGTACCTCAAAAATGCGACCCATAGAAATCAGTGCTTAATAGTATTTGAATGTATATTTTATTTTTTTGCCAGGCGCATGCCAAAAGCGACGACATGCAATGCCGCAAAGATCAGTGAAAAATAGAATATGCCCAGATCCTCAGCTCCTGTTTGATGGTGATGCACAAAGGCAACGGCAGCCAGTAAAACCGCAAGAGCCAGTCCGCAGCCACCCACCACTTTGTTTGCCTGGGGTAATGTATCTTTTAGCCCGGCTGATAAAAAACTATGTTTTACTCCGTACCGGAGATACAGATCAAACCCGATAAGCATCCACACGATCAGCCTGATCCAGGTATCCAGGGGAAGGAACACCATCATGAACAGACAGGTGAATATACCCAGAATGGGCACCAGCGGAACCAGCGGTGTTCTGAATCCCCGGGGCGCGTCGGGCATATTTTTTCGCATCACCATCACCCCGATGCATACCAGGATAAAGGCAAATAAAGTACCGATGCTGGTCATTTCTCCCACCACCCTTGCCGGAATAAAGGCGGCAAATACGCTTACAATCAGCATGAAGAGAAAATTACTCTTGAAAGGCGTGCGGAATTTGGGATGGACCTGGGAAAAAAGGCCTGGTAACAGTCCGTCTTTACTCATGCTGAAGAACACCCGGCTCTGGCCCATCAGCATCACCAGGATAACGGAAGAATATCCTCCCAGAATAGCCACAATAATTGCCCTGTTCAGCCAGGGATAATCTGCGTGCAGTATACCGTTGGCATCAACATGTCCCATGTGTTCAATTGCTACAGCTACCGGTGCAATACTATCCTTTCCGCGGAATGAAGTATAGTTGGTGACTCCTGTCATCACGTGCGCAAACAAGATGTATAAGACCGTGCAGATTGCCAGGGAGCCGAGAATACCGATGGGCATATCTCTTTTTGGATTTTTGGCTTCCTGTGCTGCGGTACTTACGGCATCGAATCCGATATAGGCAAAAAATACCACGGCGGCAGCGCGGATGATGCCGCTAAAACCAAATTCGCCAAAGGTTCCTGTGTTTGCGGGGATATAGGGATCGTAATTGGACTTGTTGATGTATTTCCAGCCAAGAATAATAAACACCAGCACCACTGCGACCTTTAAGATGACGATGACGCTATTGACAACCGCACTTTCCTGGGTTCCCTTGATGAGTAAAAGGCTCACGAGCACGACAATAAAAACAGCAGGCAGATTGATCACCCCCCCGTCCCAGGGACCGGTGGCCAGTGCATCCGGCAGGTGAACATTAAAGCCGGCGAGAAATTTTACGAGATAACGGCTCCAGCTGATGCTTACGGTAGCTGCCCCCACGGCATATTCCAATACCAGGTCCCAGCCAATCACCCAGGCAATAAATTCTCCCATCGTAGCATAAGAGTAGGTGTATGCGCTTCCGGCAACGGGAATCATGGACGCAAATTCTGCATAACAAAGTCCTGCAAAACCGCATCCCAGCGCAGCAACAACAAAAGATATGGTGATGGCGGGTCCCGCCTGATTGGCTGCGGCTATACCCGTTATGGAGAAAAGTCCGGCGCCAATAATCGCTCCAATGCCTAATGCCACCAGCGATCCCGCGCTCAGTGTTCTTTTCAATGAATGTCCATCTTCCCTGGATTCGGCAAGGAGTCCTGTAATGGATTTTTTTACAAATAGACCCATGTTGATCAGTTATAGGTTGGAGTGGATGATTTTTGAGTTCGTAAAATAAGCAAATATTCTCCAGCCGGGTATTCTTTTTCCGTATGCATAAAATCTAACATTTTGCGGTGTGGGGATTATTTGATTGTTTGCAGGTTATTCATGGGTGTGCGATGTTTTGACCCGGCCGTGGCCCGGCCGGCACCATCTGTCATATTTAAAATCTTTGCATGAAGAAAATCGGTTTAACAGGCTGGATACTGATTTCGATGAGTGCAGGTATTGCAGCCGGCCTGGTGATCCACTATATGGCCCAACCCTCCTGGATCGATCCCTTCGACAAGGCGATGTCTGTTGTGACCGATGTGTTCTTACGGCTGATTAAAATGATCATCGCCCCTCTGGTCTTTTCTACCCTGGTGACCGGGATCGCCAAACTGGGAGATGTGCGGGCGGTGGGGAGAATCGGTGGGAAAACACTGGCCTGGTTTATCGGAGCTTCGCTGCTTTCTCTGATCCTGGGCCTGGTCATCATGAATATTGTCCGGTTGGGTCAAAGCTTACAACTTCCCATTCCGCAGGATCATGAAATTCGGGGTATCGGATCTTCTTCCCTTTCTTTCAAAAACTTTATCACCCATGTTTTTCCACAAAGCGTAGTGGAGGCCATGGCAAATAATGAGATCCTGCAGATTGTCGTGTTCTCCATTTTTTTCGGGATCGGTACAGCCGCCATTGGCGAAAGGGGGAAAATAGTTATCCGCGCGCTGGAAGCCGTTGCTGAAATCATTTTGAAAGTAACCGGCTATGTGATGAATTTAGCGCCGCTGGCTGCATTTGCTGCTGTGGCCGCTATTGTGTCTTTTAAAGGTCCGGAAATCATATACACTTATGGAAAATTCATTTTTGTTTTTTATTGCAGCGTGATTGGATTATGGGTGATGCTTGCCGGAATCAGTTATTTATGGATCGGCAGAAAAGTGTTTACGGTGTTGGGAAATGTAAAAGACGTGGTATTGCTTGCTTTCAGCACGGCCAGTTCCGAGGCTGCCTTTCCAAAACTAATTGAAGAGCTGGAAAAATCCGGTTGCCCTAATAAGATCGTCAGTTTTGTACTGCCGCTGGGCTATTCATTTAATCTGGATGGCAGTATGCTGTATATGACCTTCTCGTCTCTTTTCATTGCGCAGGCCTATGGGATACATATGCCATTGGCCACCCAGATCAGCATGCTGCTGGTGCTGATGCTCACCAGCAAAGGTATTGCCGGTGTTCCACGGGCGTCGCTGGTTGTGATTGCAGGCACTTTATCCATGTTCCATATTCCCCAGCAGGGTCTGTTGTTGCTGCTGGGGATTGATCAGGTGCTCGACATGGCCCGCAGCGCCACGAATGTAGTGGGCAACAGCCTGGCTACCGCCGTGATATGTAAAATGGAAGGGGTTTTGGAAGAAGGAGTGGACAGTTGAAAGTGGACAGTTGACAATGGACAATTGACAATGAGGTTGAACGCGTGGATGAACCTATTGATGGGCTTTCAGGGAATATATTTCCGGATTTATTTATAAGTCTTAATTTGGCAACCGCAACGGAATTATCCATACCGGGTTGCTAATCTAATTACTATGCTCACATTCCTGTCGATCACTTTAAAAGACCTGCTGAATCCTGAGTTCTATATCAACAACGGAGGCCTCTGGGTAATGCTTTTTATTGTGTTTGCGGAAACAGGGCTGATGGTCGGTTTTTTTCTTCCGGGAGATAGCCTGCTCTTTGTTGCGGGTATCTACAGTCATAAACTGATCAATACCCTGATTCCCGGGGGCACAGGAAGCGATTTTGCCGATCTGGTGATCCTCTGGATCATGATCGCCCTGTGTGGCGTTCTGGGCAACATTGCCGGATACTGGTTCGGTAAAAAAAGCGGTGACTATCTCTTTCAGCGAAAAGATAATTTTTTCTTCCGTAAAAAACATCTTTATGATGCGAAGGCTTTTTACGATAAGCATGGCGGACAGGCTATTGTTTTTGCCCGCTTCCTGCCCATCATCCGGACTTTTGCTCCCATTGTGGCCGGCATTGTGAAAATGGACAAAAAGAAATTCACCTATTATAATATCGTCGGTTGTGTGGCCTGGGTCTTCCTGATGTTGTTTGCGGGTCATTACCTGGATAAATTTTTCATCTCCAAATTCAATTTCGATCTCAAAAAACACCTGGAGATTATCGTGCTGGTCATTGTGTTGATTACGACGCTTCCCGTTTTATATAAGTTATTTTTTGGTAAAAGGGCCCGCAAGCATCCGGAAGACAGATCCCTATGAATGCTCAGATTCAAACGCGGAAATCAGGTATATTTCAGGTGGCCGTTATCGTAGCCGCCCTGGGTTATTTCGTCGATATATATGACTTACTTCTATTTACGGTAGTTAAACAGGCCTCTTTGTTCGGCCTGGGATCGACAGATGCGACCCTGCTGGCAGATAGCACCCGGGTGATCAACTGGCAAATGGTCGGGCTGCTTCTGGGCGGTATCACCTGGGGTGTTCTGGGAGATAAGAAAGGCCGGCTTTCCGTTTTGTTCGGTTCCATCATCCTCTATTCCGCGGCGAATTTCCTCACGGGCTTTATACATACCGTTAATCAGTATGCGCTTTGCCGATTTTTGGCAGGGCTGGGCCTGGCTGGGGAATTGGGAGCCGGAATTACCCTGGTCAGCGAACTGCTCCCCAAAGAAAAGCGGGGCATCGGTACTTCCCTGGTAGCCGGAATCGGGTTGATCGGGGCTGTTTTCGCCTATTTTACTTATTACTATACAAATGACTGGCGGCTCTGCTATAAGATCGGAGGCGTGCTGGGCATAGCGCTGTTGATCTTACGCATCAGTGTGGCGGAATCGGGTATGTTCCTGCAGGTAAAACGTGAGTCAGTGGTACGGGGGAATTTTTTTATGTTTTTTACCAATGGACACCGGTTCAGAAAATACGTGATGGCCATTCTGATCGGTCTGCCCACCTGGTACGTTATCGGCATTTTGGTTAATCAAAGTGACCGTTTTGCGAAAGCTATGTATGGAAGCCACGGTATTGATTCCGGGCGATCCATCATGTATGCATATATTGCCATTTCCATCGGCGACATCCTGGTGGGTTTTATATGCCAGTGGTTGAAGAGCCGGAAAAAAGGACTGTTTATTTTTTACATTTTATGCGTGGTTTCGGGTATTCTTTTCTTCAGCGCATACAACAATCAGGATTCACGGATGTACATGACCTGTGCCCTGCTCGGTTTCTCCACGGGCTTCTGGGCCATCTTCGTTACCATGGGTGCGGAGCAGTTCGGTACCAACCTCCGGGCCACAGCAGCCACCACCATACCCAATATGGTGCGCGGTTCATTGCCGCTCATTAATCTACTTTTCCTGAATCTTTTTCAAAAAACCTGGGGTTGGACCCTTGTCCGCAGCGGCGTCATTACGGGTGTGCTGGTGATGCTGGTTAGTTTTGTGGCTTTTTATTATACTGAAGAAACCTACCATAAGGATCTGAATTATATTGAATAATAGGTGCAGATTCCGGCTTATGATAGCTGAATCCCTATCTTCGCGGATCATTTTTTCTGAAAACGCTTATTCGATGAAGGTTTTAATTATCCGCTTTTCTTCTATCGGCGATATTGTTCTAACAACACCGGTGGTTCGTTGTCTGAAACAGCAGATGCCCAATGCGGAAATTCATTTCCTTGCCAAATCCACCTATCTGCAGATCCTCGCCTCGAATCCCTACATCGATAAAATTCATTATCTGGAGCAAAGCCTTCAGGCCGTGATCAGGGAACTCCAGCTTGAAAAATTTGATTTGATTGTTGATCTTCACCATAACCTGCGGTCCATGAAGGTCAAGGATGCGCTGAAGGTGAAATCGGTTTCCTATAATAAACTGAATATTCAGAAATGGATCTATACGAGCTTTAAATGGAATCTGTTGCCCAAGACCCATATCGTGGATCGCTATATGGAAACAGTGAAAAGCTTTGGCGTGGAAAATGATGGAGCCGGCCTGGATTATTTCATAGCCCGGGAAGATGTCATCAATGAAACGGACCTCCCCACGTCTCATTCGGCAGGTTATGTTGGTGTTGTGATCGGTGCTGCACTTAATACCAAAAAGTACCCTTTTCATCATCTAAAAAAACTCTGCGAGTTACTGGACCATCCCATTGTGTTGCTGGGAGGGCTCGAAGATGCAGATGAAGGCGACCGTATTGCCGCTGCAGACCACATTAAGATTTACAATGCCTGCGGAAAATTCGGACTGAATGAATCGGCTGACCTGGTGCGCCGGGCTAAACTGGTGGTGACCAATGATACCGGATTAATGCATATTGCGGCGGCTTATAAAAGACCCATTATTTCGCTCTGGGGAAATACGGTACCGGATTTTGGAATGTCTCCCTACTACGGTACAAACTATCTGGCGCGATTTGCAGAAAATGCTGCACCCGGGGCATCGCCCTATGAGATCCTGGAAATTCAAAAACTCAGATGCCGGCCATGCTCAAAGATCGGGTATGATTCCTGCCCGCTCGGGCATTTCAAATGTATGGAGAAGATTGATCCCGCCTACGTAGTGGAGCGTATCAAGGCCAGGCTTTTGGCTGCTATTTGATGTGGTTTCCGGTCCAGCTCCCGTCTTTATCGAACAGATTATATCCCACGACGGAATCGAAACAAAGATACTTCCCGTCCCATACCCCCTTCACGTCAAAATGGTTGAAAATGCCATTGCCTGCTTTTACAAAAAAGCCGGTCCAGTCTCCCTGTGCGTCAAAGGACAGCATGAGCTGTTGGGTGGCCACGGAAATATAACCAATCAGGTCGTCGGTGCGGTTGAAGATGTATAATCCCTTCCAGGCAGGATTTTTCGGATGATACTCGTTGTGGTACATCGGGTTAAGGGTTTTATTCACGTCCGGATTCAACTCGAAGTGATTGAGCGGATTGATACTGCTGTTGTATTCGGGATTGACGTCGTTGTTGTGTTCGGGATTAATATTCCAGTTGAATTTGGGATTGATATTGGAATTTTTTTCAGGATTGATCGTGGCGTTGAAATTGGGACTCAGGTTAATATCCACCTTTGGATCATGCCTGTTTTCCAGAGCCTGCGATTGCACGGAAAAGATCATTAAACATAAGATGGTTACCAGGGGTAAAGTTTTTTTCATCAGCTTTTTTTTCTGTTAAACACTTAATTACATGCAGCACATTTGGAAGAACAATAGTTTAAAATACAACAAATGCAAGATTCTGTAAATTCTCACTTTATATGAATATGGGTCCATTTGCCGCTTTTGTCGAACAGATTGAAGCCCGAGGAATTGTCATAGCACAGGAACATGCCGGTCCACACGCCGGGTACCGTAAAATAATTATACATCATTTGCCCCGCCTTCACAAAGTATCCATTCCAGGTTCCGTTGTTGTCGAATGAGATCATTACATTCTGCGTGGCAACGGATATATATCCGAAAAGATCATTGGAATCATTAAATATGAACATTCCCCTCCAGGTCCTGTTGGAAGGCTGAAGGCTTTTCATAAATACCGGGTTCAGCACCTCATTGGTTTGGGGATTCAGGTTCAGGTTGATCATCGGATTGATGGAGGAATTCTGCATGGGATTTACCTGGTCGTCCTTTAACGGGTTCATATTCCAGTTCACCGAGGGATTGATGGACAGATTACTGTCGGGATTGATGCGATTGTTGCGAAATGGGTTGATGTTGGGATCTTCCCTGGGATCGTGTTTCCGGAAAACGGGATCATCCTGCGCCTGAAGTGACGCAAATTGGATGAAAAGGAAAACCGTGAAAAGCACAAATCCACGCATACGGATAACGGTTGAGTTATAGCGATACGGTTAATTCGACTTTTCGCCGGATACGAGGATGTGAGTGGGGAACGGGGTAAAAGTAGTTCGGGAATATGATTTTGTCAATAGGATGCGGAAAATTAATGTTGATGGTATATAGTGGATGGTGGATGGACTTAATTTGCAAAACCGTACCGGAGTCCCATCCACCATCTACCATATACCGTATACAACAGCTCAGAGCGTCTTTAACACATCATTCATCCCCCTTACTGCTGCTGCGCTTTTATCGAACAGGGCTTTTTCATCGGCATTCAGGTTGAACGGGATGATTTTTTCCCAGCCTTTTTTGCCAATGGTGACGGGTACGCCAAGACAAATATCCTTTTGTCCGTATTCTCCATCCAGTGCCACACAACAGGTAAATAGCTTTTTCTCGTCGCGGATGATACTCTCCACCAGGGCGGCTCCGGCAGCTCCGGGTGCATACCAGGCGGAAGTTCCGATAAGTTTTGTGAGGGTTGCTCCGCCAACCATGGTGTCTGCAACAATTTGTTGTTGTTGTTGTTCCGTAAGCAGCGTGGTAACCGGGATGCTGTTCCAGGTTGCAAACCGGATCAGGGGAATCATGGTGGTATCTCCATGACCTCCGATAACCAGGGCATTCAGGTCTGCCGGACTACAGCCCAGGTGCTGGCTGAGCTGATATTTAAAACGGGCGCTGTCCAGGGTTCCGCCCATGCCAATGATCCGGTTTTTCGGAATTCCTGTTTTCTGGAGGGTGAGATAGGTCATGGTATCCATCGGATTGCTGATGATGATTAACACGGCATCCGGGGAATATTTCAGTATGTTCTCCGCAACTGTTTTCACGATACCGGCATTGGTTCCGATCAGTTCTTCCCGGGTCATACCGGGTTTACGGGGAAGGCCGGACGTAATTACGACAACACTGCTTCCGGCAGTTTTTGAATAGTCATTCGTTGAGCCGGAAATCCGGGTATCAAAACCAAGCAGGGCGGCGGATTGCATCATATCCTGCGCTTTTCCTTCAGCGAAACCTTCTTTAATGTCAAGCAATACCAATTCTTCAGCAAGTTCTTTGCGTGCAATATTGTCGGCACAGGTAGCGCCAACGGCTCCTGCACCTACTACGGTAACTTTCATTGGAGATATTTTAGGGAGGCAAAGTTAAAGGCCACGACGGGTTTTTCAAGACGCCTGGCTTTATTTATATCGGTTCCGTCGTTTAATCTTTTTTTACGTTGTACCCATTCATCAATGTTTCCACTTTCTGATTCCCTTCAAAATGCGTGATATACTGTCCTTTCCTGTCGTAAAGAGCCAGGTAGGGCAGATTCTGTATTTTGTAATAGGGCACGAGAAAAAATTTCTCATCCCTTCCGATTTTGATGTTCGGGTGGTCACCGATGCGATAATAGTTGTAGAAAGTTTTCATTTCATCAAAGGGCTGATAAGTGGCCATGACGATTTCGATATCCTTGAATTTGCTGAAATCGGCCAGGATATCCTGTATCTGATGTTTGCAGTGCTCGCATTCCGGACTAAAAAACATGAGCAGGATCTTTCTGTTTTTTTTAATGTCGGCTTTGGTCAGGTAATGAACACTGTCCACCTCCAGCAGCCGGACGGGGGGAAAATCCGGATTTCGAACATAAGCCGGTTCAGCAGGCGGGGGCGTGGTTTGGGCCTGAAGATCAAACAATAAAAAGGAACAGACCATGACGAGCAGCACTCTTTTCATTCTGGATATTTTTATAAAAATAAAGCAAAATCGGGGATACTAAAAGTTAAGGATAATGGCCTCTTTGTGTGGAAACATAAAAACCATTAGTTTTGTCGCCCTTTACAGGTTCACTTTTTTAATATCTTTTCATGGCAAACACAGCAGATATCAGCCGGGGACTCATCATTAAGCTGGATGGCAGTCTTTATACCGTCATTGACTTTGGTGAAAACAAAACGGCAAGAGCGGCAGCTAAAGTATGGGCTAAACTAAAAGGCGTTGACAATAGCAGGAGCATTGAGAAAACCTGGAACAGCGGCGACAATATTTACCCGGTGCGGGTGGAACGGAAAGACTATCAGTATCTCTACAAAGATGATACCGGCTATAACTTTATGGATACGGAGACATTCGAGCAAATCGCCATGCAGGAAAATCTGGTGGATGCCCCGCAGTTTTTGAAAGAAGGGCAGCAGGTTTCCGTGATCATGAATACTGAAACCGAAATTGCCATGGGCGTAGAGCTCCCGGATAAAATTGTTTTGCTGGTTACTTATTCGGAACCCGGTGTAAGAGGCGATACGGCCACCCGGACGCTCAAGCCTGCCAAGGTGGAGACCGGCGCTACGGTCAACGTTCCGCTTTTTGTGAACGAAGGGGAATTGATCCGGATAAACACAAAAACTGGTGAATATGTGGAAAGAGTGAAAGAATAACACTTACCTTAGTCTTACTTATTAAATGTAAATGCCATAACTGATGGATTTTAAACAGATTCAGGAGTTGATCAAGCTGGTCAACAAATCGAATATCGGTGAAGTAACGGTTGAGGAAAAGGGATTTAAAATTACAGTAAAACAAAAGGAAGAGCACATTCAGCAGATCATTGCGGCGCCGCTTGCCGCGCAATCATCCCAGCCCGCCTATGCCCCGCCTCCTGCAACCGCTGCGCAAGCCGGTTCAAGCACCCCAAAATCAAAAGCGGGTGATGCCGTTGCAGATAACCTGATCACCATAAAAAGCCCGATGATCGGAACTTTCTACCGTAGTTCCTCCCCTGAAAAGCCGGCATTTGTGAATGTGGGTGATGAGACAGAGCCGGGCAAGGTGGTTTGTATTATTGAAGCCATGAAGCTGTTTAACGAAATCGAAAGTGAAGTGAAAGGGAAAATTGTTAAAGTACTCGTGGAAGATGCATCTCCGGTGGAATTTGATCAGCCTTTGTTTTTGGTTGACCCGAGTTAATGTGGAAATTTGAAAATGTGTAAATGTGTAAATGAATTCATTTTCCGTTTGCCTTTTTCAAAAATTCGCATGAACCGAATAGCTTTATTTGAAAGTGAAATGAATCCGGGTTTAATTTGCCAGAGCTCCATTTTCACATTTTCACATTTTCATATTTACACATTAGCTTGATGTTTAAAAAGATACTGATTGCCAATCGTGGAGAAATCGCTTTAAGAGTCATCAGGACCTGCCGTGAGATGGGCATTAAAACCATCGCTGTTTATTCTACGGCCGACAAAGACAGCCTCCACGTAAAGTTTGCCGACGAAGCAGTTTGTATTGGAAAACCTGCCAGCGCCGATTCTTACCTGAACATCCCGCATATTATGGCGGCAGCCGAAATCACCAATGCAGATGGTATTCACCCGGGATATGGTTTTCTGGCAGAAAATGCCCGCTTTGCGGAGATATGCGGCGAACATGGAATTAAATTCATTGGCCCTACCCCGTATATGATCAATGCCATGGGCGATAAGATCACGGCTAAAGAAACCATGATCAAAGCCGGTGTTCCGGTTGTTCCCGGCGGCGGAGGTTGATTAGAGAACCTGGATCAGGCCAAAGGGCTTGCTTACGAAATCGGCTATCCTGTGATCCTTAAGGCCACCGCCGGCGGTGGTGGTAAAGGTATGCGCGTTGTTTGGGAGGAATCCCAGATGGAACATGCCTTTCATTCGGCCAAAGTGGAAGCGGGAGCCTCTTTCAAGAATGATGGGGTTTATATGGAGAAATTTGTGGAAGAACCACGCCATATTGAAATCCAGGTGGCAGGAGATCAGTATGGAACGGTTTGCCATTTGAGTGAACGTGATTGTTCCATCCAGCGCCGTCATCAAAAGCTCGTGGAAGAATCTCCCTCCCCGTTTATGACCCGGGAGCTGAGACAGCGCATGGGAGAAGCAGCCATCAAAGCCGCTTCGGCCATCAACTATGAGAGCGTTGGTACCATCGAGTTCCTGGTGGATAAAGACCGCAATTTCTATTTTATGGAGATGAACACCCGCATCCAGGTGGAACATTGCGTAACGGAGGAAGTCGTCAATTTTGATCTGATCAAAGAGCAGATTAAAATTGCTGCCGGGGAAACCATCAGCGGTGTGAATTATGAACCGCAGGGCCACGCTATTGAATGCCGCATCAATGCGGAAGATCCGTATAACGATTTCAGGCCATCTCCCGGAAAGATCACTACGCTTCATCAGCCGGGCGGCCACGGGATTCGGGTAGACTCCCATGTATATGCCGGTTACACCATACCTCCTTATTATGATTCACTGATCGCCAAGATCATTGCGGTGGCCCGCACCCGCAACGAAGCCATTGATACCATGCATCGGGCGCTGAGCGAATATGTGATCGAAGGTATAAAAACCACCATTCCTTTCCATCTTCAGCTTATGAAGGAAGAACATTTCCGGAGTGGGAATTTCAATACTAAATTCCTGGATGGCTTTGAGATGAAGTGAGTATTTGCTGCAGCATTTCCTCCACGGATAAGCTATTTGCGAAAAATCCCGTCAGCCGCGTGATCACGGCTTCCACAATGGCATCAGGGCAGGAAGCCCCACAGGTTAGTAAAATATTCAGTGGTTTGTTTCCTTTCAGATACCGGGTGCCTGATATTTCCTGCTGTTGATGCAGGTCGAAATGTAGAATTTCTTCTTTGGATAATATTTTTTTTTCCGAACTGATGAAATAGGTTGGAAGTCTTTGTTCGCATAGCTCTACCAGATGGGAGGTGTTGGAAGAATTGTAGCCACCCACTACGATGGCCAGATCTGCCGGCGTTTGCAGCAAGCTGGAAACAGACGACTGGTTGTCGTTCGTGGCATAACAAAGGGTATCCCGGGTATCGGCAAAAACGGATTCGTCCGGTTGCCCCTTCCTGGAATGATGATTCCGGATCTCCTGCTTCAGAAAATCAGCAATACCCTGGGTTTCAGAAGCCAGCATGGTGGTTTGATTAACCACGCCAATGCGTTCGAGATGCCGGGATGGATCGAACCCTTTACTGTAGCGGTCCCTGAAAATTTTGAAAAATGAAGCGGGGTCCCGATCGTGCCGGATAAAAGCAGCCAGCAGGCGGGCTTCTTCCATATCCCGGATCACAAGGGCTGGTCCACCAGAGGCCGCACGGGAGAAAGTGGCCCTTGTTTCTTCATGCCCGGGTTTACCATGAATGATAACAGTAAAATTTTTATCCGCAATCTGGCCGGATCGGTTCCAGACCTTTTCCACAAAGGGACAGGTTGTATTATATTGTTCGGTATGTATATCTTTTGACTTCAGGATCGCATCAATTTCAAGACTGGTTCCGAAGGCAGGGGTGATCACAATATCTCCGGGTTGCAAATCATCAAAGGAAATCAATTGTTCGCCGTTCGGATTCTGCAAAAACCGGATGCCCTGATTTTGCAGATCCTCGTTCACCTGGGGGTTATGGATCATCTCACTCAGCAGGAAAATATTTTTCTCCGGGTTTTCCGATATGGTGCGAAAGGCAATGTCAATGGCATTTTCAACACCGTAGCAAAATCCGAAATGCCGGGCAAGATAGATGCGTACCGGTCCGAAATCGAGCAGGGTGGGTGAAAAGTCCTTCTTCATCTTGTCTGCCATCCTACGTTTCTCCTTTACCGCCGAGATCAGCGGACTCCGGTAACTGATCGGAACCTGAAAAGTTTTCATTTCGCAAACGAAGTTCGTATTTTACAAACAAAGTTTGGCCGTGAATCCCATTTTTCATTTCTCAATCCCGGCCTGCCCGACTCCCGGATCTTACTTCTTTTATTCTGTAAATTCCCATCCTTATCCTTTCGTATCTTACCCCTTTTTAATTTTTAATCTCTCACATGGATCCGGTCTTTCAATCCCTGCCCTGGAGTGCTGACTCGAATATTTATGAAGTGAACCTTAGGCAGTATACGCCGGAAGGGACTTTCCGTGCTTTTGAAAATCACCTGCCCCGGTTGCGCGATATGGGCATCGAGATACTCTGGTTCATGCCCATCACACCGATCAGCCAAAAGGGCCGTCTGGGTTCTCTGGGCAGTTACTACGCCTGCTCGGACTATTGCAAGACCAATCCGGAATTCGGATCCCCGGATGATTTTAAATCCCTTGTACAGAAAGCACACCGGCTTGGATTTAAAGTGTTGATAGACTGGGTTGCCAACCACACGGGGTTGGATCACCGATGGACAACCGAGCACCCCGAATTCTATAGAAAGGATAAAGACGGGCATTTTTTTGACGCCCACGGCTGGGAGGATGTGATCGATTTAAATTACGACCTGCCATCGCTTCGGCAAACCATGATCCAATGCATGAAATTCTGGTTGGATAACTTCGATATTGATGGCTTTCGTTGTGATATGGCCATGCTGGTACCCCTGGACTTCTGGAAAGAAGCCAGAATATTCCTGGACAAACAAAAACCTCTGTACTGGCTTGCAGAATGTGAAGATGTTGCTTACCACGCTGTTTTCGATTCCAGTTATACCTGGAAATTCCTGCACGCCATGGAAGATTATGTGAAAGGGAATTCCGGAACAAACGGGCTGTACCACGTGTTGCAATTTTATAACGACCAGTTCCCGCGAGATGCCATGCGGGCTTTCTTCACCAGCAATCACGATGAAAATTCCCATAGCGGCAGTGAATACGAAAGGTTGGGAAATGCGGCAATTCCTTTTGCCGTTTTTTGCTGCACCTGGAATGGGATTCCGTTAATCTACAGCGGTCAGGAGTTGCCCAATACAAAACGGCTGAAGTTTTTCGACAAGGATCTGATTGACTGGAAAACGCCCTGTGCCCTGCATGATTTCTATAAAACGCTGCTCCGGGCAAGGAAGGAGAATGCGGCCCTCCGTTCCGGAGATTCTTCCGTTTCCACATTTATCGTGCAGAACAGTGCGGGCCGGCAGGTCATCTCTTTCCTGCGACGCCGCCAGGCAAATGAAGTATTGGTTATTTTGAATCTTTCTGAAACAGATGTTTCGCTAACCCTCTCTTCGGCTGAGGTTTCCGGCTCATTCACTGATCTGTTCACGCAGGAGAGCATGACGATTTCCCAGGATTCAGGTTTTGCCTTAAAACCATGGGACTACCGGGTGTACACCAGAAATTAAAAATAAGGCCCAAACTAAAAAAGGCCGTCTCAATTAAGTTCGAGACAGCCTCTTTTAGTTTTCACTTTTTACTCACCTCAATTGTCATTCAATTTAAGGGGATACGTGAAAGAACCATCATATCCGGGATAAATCCCTTCCAGTTTTACAGAACCATTTCCGGCTTCATCGAGAATTTTGCGGAACTCATCGACGGTAGTGACTTCTTTGCCATTTACTTTCAATATAACAAACCCTTCTTCCATCCTGGTTTTGCTGAACAATCCTTTGTCACTGATGGAGCTCACGACAATACCACCTTTTACTTTCAGCGATTCCGCGTCTTTTTTCTGCAATGGCTGCAGGTTGGCACCCAGCTTGTCGTATATGGTATTTTTAACCAGATCCATGTTTCCGCTGTGATTGGTCAGGGTTACCTCAACTTCCTTTTCGGAGCCATTTCTCACGTAGGTGATCTTGACTTTATCTCCGGGGCGGTAGATGGCAATCTGACCAACCAGTTCCGAACCAGAATTGATCGGAAGGCCGTTTAATTTGGTGATGCGGTCGCCTTTCTCAATACCGGCCTTGGCAGCGGCTCCTTTATCCACCACATTCATTACATATACACCGTCCCCATCTTTAATACCTTCCTGTTTCTTCAGGTCATCGCTGAGGTTGTCCCGGGCATATTCAATGCCGAGATACGCTCTTTGGGTTGTACCATATTTGATCAGATCGGTCACAACCTTCTTTACAATATTTACCGGAATGGTAAATGAATAACCTGCGTAGGAACCGGTGGGTGAAGCAATGGCCGAATTGATCCCCAACAACTGGCCCTGGGGATTGATGAGCGGACCACCGCTGTTTCCCGGATTCACTGCTGCATCGGTTTGAATAAAGGATTCAACAGGACTTTGACTTTGCCGGCTGTTTATGTCAATTGACCTTCCTTTTGCGCTGACGATTCCGGCGGTAACCGTGGTTTCGAGTGACAGTGGATAGCCGACGGCGAGTACCCATTGGCCTACCTTGACATCATCCGAATTGCCGTAAAGTAAAAAGGGTAGTCCCTTGGCATCTACCTTAACCACGGCGAGGTCAGTACTCGGATCTGTCGCGACTACTTTCGCTTTAAAAGATTTCTTATTACTCAGGGTAACGGTTACTTCATCAGCGCCGTCAACCACATGGTTGTTGGTGACTATGTATCCGTCATCACTGATGATTACACCAGAGCCGGATCCCATTTCAGGAAGTGAACGGGAACGATCCCCGAAAAAATCGTTCGGATCGATTCCAAAGAGATCGGAAAATGGATTGTTGCGGGGCAGATTATTGCTGACCGTTCTGACGGTCTTCGTTCTGATATGCACGGTAGCCGGAATGGCTGCGCTGGCCGCTTCGGTGAAGTCGGCCGGCCCGGCAGCGTTTTTCTCCCCGTCAAAGAACTTGGCATAGTTGGCCGGAACTTTGGTCGAGTCCTGAGAATAGAAATAAGTTTTATTGCCATAGAAATGATCGTACCCCCACAAACTCGCCAGGGTAGTGGCGGCACTGATGAAAACAATGCCTGCGACTTGTTTAAATTTCATTTTTTTATTTTTTGATCGTACACTAAAATCAAACGACATGCCTTATCAACAACAAAATAACACCGAGTTGAACATCCTGTTATACGCAGACCTTCAGTTTAACAAATTATTTACTAAGACCTTCGTAGATGGCAGTCCCCAAATTTACAAAAGAAAATCTAGCAGTCAATAACTGCCATTCGTTCAGATTTTCCTCAAAAACAGCAGGGTATCAGCACCGTCTGCATAGTCAGAGAGCTCCGGTTGCTGACTTTTTCCAAAGGGGATGAATCCTTTTCCCACAATACATTGAATGCTATTTGAATGAACGGCCTGAAAAATCTCATCCGGAGAGCGGTAAAAGGAATAATGGACTATACTGATCGGCGAAAATGGTGATTCTGCTTCCATCAGCAGGATGGATTCATTGGTCATATAATTTTGCTTATTGAGGATGGCCAGCGAAAGCTGATAATCGTAGTTGTTTTTATACCGGTGATGATCCGCCAGCCAATGGTACTTGCGGAATGCGCGGAGCAGGAGCTGGAAGTCATAATTTTCAGGAACAAAGATTTTGGTGACGTTCCGGCATCCCAGTCCGAAATATAAATGCACGTCATCGGCCAGATTTTCCAGATCCGCCTCATCCTCATCACCGCTGAGGATAGCTACAGAAGTGCGGTTACGACGGATCAGGCTTGGATATTTCCCAAAATAGTAGTCAAAATAACGGGCGGTGTTGTTGCTGCCGGTTGCAATATAGGCATCACAGCCCTTTAGCAAAGAAGCCGTTTGGAAATAGGCCTGGCTTTCCGCAGAAGCCGTATGCAGAAAATGGAGCAATGCCGTCAGAAGTTGTTCGTCTTTGGCAGATGGTTTAATCAATTGATGATGCCCGCTGATGAAAACGGATAGAAAATCATGGAAGCCCACCAGGGGGATGTTTCCGGCCATGACCAGACCTACTTTCCTGGTATTGGTTTGCTGTTGTGGAAAATGATGGGATTGCGACCATCGTTCCAGCAGATCCCTCTGCAAATAACGGGAAACGATCTGCTCGATGGCCAGGTTAATAAAGGCTGGCGTGAACCATGGATTATGCCGATAAGCCCGCTCTTTGGCGTCAATCCACTCCTGATTTCCGGAAACCATATATTTTCCCAGGTCCACCATCAGGCTGATCCGGTTCTCCAAGTCCATATTTCAGATTATCTTTGACCCGCGAAATTAGTTCTAATCAACTCCTAATACAATAATATGGCGATTAAGATAACAGAAGAATGCATCAACTGCGGGGCCTGCGAACCGGAATGCCCGAATAATGCAATTTACGAAGGAGGTGTGGAATGGGCCCTTGCCGATGGCACTTCGGTAAAAGGGGGCTTTACGCTTATGGACGGAAGCGTTATGGATGCCAATCAGCGGAATGAACCGGTGAGCGTGGATACCTACTATATTGTTCCCAATAAATGCACAGAGTGCCAGGGTTTCCACGAAGAACCCCAGTGTGCATCTGTTTGTCCGGTGGATGTTTGCGTGCCGGATGAAATGTACCGGGAAACGGTTGAAGAATTGCTGGCAAAGAAAGAAAGACTGCATCTCTGATTCCGGCAACTACTAAACCAAGATAATGAAAAGGGTCATTGCTTTCGTAACCGGCGGCTATAGCGGCGAAGCCGAGGTTTCTTATAAAAGCGCCATAACCATTGAGGCGAATATAGATAAATCGAAATATGAAGTTTACCGGATCGATATCACGCCGTCTGCCTGGTTTCACAGCACAAAGGAAGGCGTGAAAATTCCCGTGGATAAAAATGATTTTTCGCTACGGATCGCTGAAAAAAAAGTCATTTTCGATGCGGTGCTGATCGGTATTCATGGTACGCCGGGAGAGGATGGGAAACTACAGGGGTATTTTGATCTGATGAATCTTCCGTACACTTCCTGTGATGCGGCCACCTCTGCCTTAACCTTTAATAAGCGGTATACCGTTGCTGTCGCGGCTTTTGCAGGGATCCGGGTATCCCGGTCACAGCATCTTTTCAAACAACATAAACCCCGGGCATCTGAAGTACTGCAGAAATTGCAGCTTCCCGTTTTTGTAAAACCCAACAACGGCGGGTCGAGTATTGGCATGTCCAAAGTGAGTAAGCCGGAAGACATGGCGCCGGCGCTGGAGAAAGCCTTCCGCGAAGATGATCAGGTGCTGGTGGAAGAATTCATACAGGGGCGGGAATTCACAATTGGCGTGTTCCGGAGTCGTGGAGAGATCGTGACCATGCCTTTTACCGAAATAAAGACGAGTAAGGATTTTTTTGACTTTGAGGCCAAATATTCTCCTGGATTTTCGGAGGAGACAACACCGGCCCTGGTTGACGAGCCAATCGCAGAAAAAGTGCGGAATACCGCAAGAAAAATTTATGAGGTGTTCAATTGCAGCGGGGTCATCCGGATCGACATGATTTACGATGAGGATAAGGGGGAACCCTATCTGCTGGAGATCAATACGGTGCCCGGACAAACAGAAGCCAGCGTGGTTCCCCAACAGGTCCGGGCTATGGGCTGGACACTAAATCAATTCTATTCTGCGTTGATTGAAGACGCTTTGTCCCGGGCAGATAAGCCTTGACAATTTTATCTATCTTTCAACCTAAAATCCCGACACGTGTTCCGATTTATCACCAGTAAACCTTTATGGGTAAACATGCTTGCGGGCATCGTGCTGCTTGTTCTGCTGCTGCTGCTTTTTCTGGGTTCCCTGGACATCATCACCCGGCATGGGAAAACGATGAAGATTCCGGCGGTTCTGGGTCAAAACATTGACCAGGCCAGGAAAACCCTGGAATCGCAGGGTTTTGAAGTGCAGATACAGGATTCCATTTACAATGATACCCTGCCGCCCCTGCAGGTGATCAAACAGTTTCCCGAGCCGGATAACCTGGTTAAAGTAAACCGGACGGTTTATCTGACCATCAATCGCGCCATTGCTCCCGAAATAGAGATGCCGAATCTGTTGAGTATGACCTTCCGGAATGCGGAGATGGTACTGGCGAGGTATGGGCTTAAACTGGGGGATACTGTGTTCCGGCCGGACTTTGCCCGTAACTCCGTGCTTGATCAGCAATTCAAAGGAGCGAGCATTAAGCCGGGAACCAGGATTCAGCAGGGGAGCGCCATAACGCTGGTTTTGGGCAATGGAGTCGGCATAGAATTCGTGGTTCCCGATCTGTTTGGACTTACTTACCGGGAGGCACGCTCGGCCCTCAGTGAAAGCGGCCTCCTTATAGGCTCGGTTGTTCCCGACAGTGATGTACAGGATACCGCCAATGCCTACGTGTACCGGCAGAACCCGGACCGTTTTGATTTTGAAAGAAAACCGAATCGTATTCGTCAGGGGCAGATCATAGACGTCTGGCTGAGTGCCCAGAAAAGGGAGCGGATCGTGGATAGCAGTGCCCGTCCGCTCACTCCATAATGCATCAATGATCAAAATATATTTTCATGCAAACAATTTCTGTTCTGGAAGTGAATGAACGGCTCCAAAAGGGTGAATCATTAAACCTGGTGGATGTGCGCGAGCCGGCTGAGCATGCAGAGTTTAATATCGGCGGTGTGCTGATTCCCCTGGGGAAAATTCAGCAAATGCAGATAGAAGAACTGGAAGAGCTGAAAGATAAAGAACTGATCTGCTATTGCCGCAGCGGCAACCGGAGCGGACAAGCCTGCCAGATCCTGGATATGATGGGATTTACCAATACCAAAAACCTGGCAGGCGGCATGCTCACCTGGAAGGAAAAAGTCAAATAGTCAGATTCCGATATTCACAGACATCATCAAATTCCTGCCTGCCTGCGGGAATAAGAAATTCTCATTCACCAGTTTTCCCCCCGTATAGTATCCATAGGTATAACCGTTTGCCTCATATCTCTTATTGAGCAGATTATTTATCTGGAATGCAAGATTCATTTCCCTTACCGCTTTAATTTTGGGGGAATAGATCACCCGGAATTGCTGTACATAATAGTCACTGATCTTTTTCTGGTTGCTCTGCGAATTATCCAGGTAAGAAGTGCCCACATATTTTCCCGGCAGGCTGATTTCCACCTGGCGTGTGGGGTAAAAACTCAGGCTGGCAGCGGCTATAATGCCTGGGGATAAGGCAATATCAGCCTTCTTATAGGTGAAGGCCTTTTGCCCGCCGTTATCGTAATCATCTATATATTCTGTATAGTTCAATACTTTGTTCTGGCTAAGTGTAAGATTACCGGAAGCCTGAAACCAGGTGACTGGTTTCCAGGCCCCCTGAAATTCCAGACCAAGCCGGTAACTCCGCGGCGTATTTGTGCGGGTATAGGAACCCACATCGTTTATTTTTCCGGTAAGCACGAGTTGATCGTGATAAAGCATATAGTACCCGGTTATTCCCCAGTTGTAATCCAGGCGCCTTTTGTTCAGACCAATTTCAAAATCATGTAAAGTTTCCGGTTTGGGCTGCTGGGTAAGCCCGGCTTCAAAATCATCCCTGTTTGGTTCATGCCGGGCCAGGGCATAAGAAACATACCCCTGCCAGGGGCCTTCGTTATAAGAAAAACCAGCTTTTGGATTGAGAAACTGATACCGGTTTGAAATGTGGATCGGCAACAAGGGATTGTCGTCAAACCCATTGATCACATAAGTGATCTGGTGAAACTGCAGATCAGCAAAACTGCTGAAATAACCTCCAAGTTCCTGCTGCCATTTTGCGTAGCCATTAAAATCCGTCTTACGGGCGGGATCATCATAATACCGGTAATCATCGGGAATCCCGCCCTGCGCCGACCAGATGATATTTCCATAATGTTTGCCGTCGTACCGGTCCCAACCGCCACCCAGCGTTAGTTCGGTATGTTGTTTTTTATACTGAAAAGAAAAAATGCCGCCGTAGAAAAAATTGTCGAGCCATTTCTGACGGATAAGATCGGTGTTGCTATAGCTGCTGTCGCCTGCCTGGAAATTGGGCAGGCCGTAATCAGCATAAGCCGCATTATTTTTATATTCTTCATAATATCCCTTGCCGCGCGTAAGGAAAGCCGCCATGTTTGCAGTAATAAAATTGGAGAATTGATGATTTAGAAACCCTTGATAGTGATTCTGCAGATAATTGTCCGTTTGATTCTTGTACGTGAAATAATTATAGGTTCGCGGGTTGGATTGGTAGAGATTCAGGGAATCCTGTACCGTATTATACAAAGCGCCACTATATCCTGAATTGTTCTGATAGTGTTCATCGAGGGTGGGCGGGTTTCCATAAAGTTTAGCTTCGGGCACGCCATTCCAGGCCTGGTAGGTCTTTTCAGCACCGGTAATCAGATTGAACCGTGCAGAGGTCTTCTTTCCAAGCCAAGCAACAGAGAAATAAGCAGACTTCAGGTCGCTGGCGGCCCGGTCGATATATCCGTCACTGCTGATGCGGGACAGTCGCATGTCCACCGTAAAATGCCCCCCGATCAGTCCGGTGCCGGCTTTCAACGTATTTTTCCAGGTATTGAAAGAACCAAAGCTGTTGTTGAATTCCGCATAAGGGTCTCCTTTGAATTCGTTGGTGGAAAAATTGATGCTGGCCCCGAATGCACCGGCGCCGTTAGAAGAAGTGCCTACGCCGCGCTGAATCTGTATGCTGCTGACGGAGGACGCAAAATCGGGCAGGTCAACGAAATAAATGGATTGAGATTCTGCATCGTTATAAGGAAGCCCGTTAAGCGTCATATTAATACGGGTAGCATCGGTGCCACGGATGGAAATGCCGGTGTACCCGACGCCATTCCCCGCATCAGAATTACTCACGACCGAAACCGTTTGATTCAGTATAAAAGGGATATCCTGACCGGTATTGTTTTTCGCGATCTCTGCAGCGGAAAAATTGGTTTTGGTAAAGGGGGCTTTGTCACCCGCGCGGATGGCGATCACCTCCACCGGTTTAAGGAATAGCGTCCTGAACCTTGCCGGCACAGTATCTGCGATTGAAGGAGTTGCAATGCTGCCTGCCCGCAAGGACTGGGAGAAGCAAAAACGGGTAAATCCCGAAAAAAGAAATAAAATTACAAAGGATTTCATGGTCTGCATTTATGAATGAATAAGAGTAAAACCGTCGAAGCGGAAAATCAAACACAGGAATGCATACAAAGTGAAGAGGAGAAAAAAGCCACCTCCCTGCGCAGGCATTATCCTGTTCAGGTTCTACGGGTATCATCTCAGCCGATCCGATAAGAATCAGCACCCCGGGAACTTGGGAAAAAACCGCTTTCCACGGTCTTTTCTTTTACAAATATACGGTAAGGTTTGTCTCCCGGTGCGCGTCAGACAGAAAAAACGGCTGGGAAGCAACAAGTTCCCTTTTCGGGTGTCTTTGTCTTATTCTTCATAACAAACAGCTTAATATGAAAAAATTTCTTTTCCCGGCGCTCGCCGTCCTTTCTGTATTGGCAGGAACTGCCCAGTCATCCGATAATGACAATCTGCAGGCCCGCACCGTGGGCGCGTTTCACGGCATTTCGGTATCTGGAGGCATTAATCTGTATATTCAGTCCGGTCCGCAATCCGTGTCCGTTAGTGCTTCGGATGTTTCTTCGCGGGATCATATCATTACGGAAGTGGAAGATGGCATTTTGAAGATTTATATGGAAAAGGGGTATTCCGGCAGCCGGGATAAGGCAAAATTAAAAGCATTTGTTTCCCTGACCGCCCTCAGCAAACTGAGTGCTTCAGGGGGTTCCGACACCTATCTTCAAACAGCTTTTTCAGTAAAAGACCTGGAGGTGAATTTGTCTGGTGGGAGTAATCTGAAAGGCAAACTTTCGGCGGATGACCTGTTCATCAGGCAATCCGGCGGATCCGATGTGGATCTGTCGGGCATGGTGAAGAGCCTGACGATAAAAGCCAGCGGCGGCAGCGATCTGCACGGGTTTGACCTGATTACCGATCATACATCGATTGAAGCCAGCGGGGGCAGTAAGGCCCATGTTACCGTAAATAAAGAACTCAAAGTGGTTGCCAGCGGTGGCAGTGATGTATTCTATAAAGGTGCAGCAACGGTCAGTGAGATGAAATCAAGCGGTTCCAGCAGTGTGGTGAAGAAAGGCTAAGATCCCCCTATCTTTGCACCTCTCTAAAATGAGTGTACAATGGGTATGGACCGCAATACGATAATTGGTTTTGTGCTGCTGGGACTTTTATTATTCACGTATCTTTTTACCGCCACTAAAAGCAGTCAGGAACTGCAAAGACAAAAGCAGCATCAGACGGATTCTTTGCTTGCCGTCCAGAAATTGCAGGAAGCAAAGTTTGCTTCCGGTGATACATCCAAAATAAAGGCGGTAACCCGGGACACGGTTGCCGGTTGGAGCCAGGCCATGGAAGGAACTGAGAAACTCCTTACCGTGGAAAATGATCTGCTGAAAATCGTTTTCAGCAATAAAGGAGGCCAGCCCAGGGAAGTGATATTAAAGCATTTCAAATCTTACGACAGCACTCTGGTCAAGCTGGTGGATCCATCCCTGCCCAACCGGATCAATTATCCGATAAATACGGTAACCAATCAAACAGCCCAGATTGCAGATCTTTATTTTAATGAAGGAGAACTGCAAAAAAGCCCTGATGGCAGCCAACGGGTAACCTTCAGGTTGCCGGCACCCAACGGGGAATCCATAGTACATGAATACGTGATTCATCCGGATAGTTATCTCGTGGACTGGAATCTGGTTACCACGCAGGCGGGTCATTTATTTTCAGAAAACAACCTGAATCTAAACTGGCTTGTGGAAATGAAACAAACGCAGCCTTTTGTAGATTATGAAAAAAGACTGACCAACGTGTGTTTTTCTGTAGATAATGAATTCGACTATATTTCTTCCAAAAACGACAAGACTTTTGAGAAGCCGGTTCAGTGGGTGTCTGCGACGCAGCAATTTTTTAACCGGACCCTGATTGCAAAAAATAATTTTGCGGGCGGAAACCTGCACTGGGCCAGGGAAACCGCAGATACTTCCACACAACTGGGAACTGCAGACGTTCACCTGCAGGTAAAACTTCCCGGAGAGGCAGCCACCCTCAATTTTCAGTGGTACTATGGCCCGAATGATTACCATATTTTAAAAAAGGCGGCGCCGGGTATGGACCGGATCGTGGATCTGGGACGGGACATGTATTCTTTTGTTCGGCCGATTAACATCTATGTTATTATGCCGGTTTTCAACTTCTTCAAGAAATTTGTGAATAGCTATGGTATTGCCATCCTTTTGCTCACTCTGTTTATCCGTTTGCTTACCTCGCCGCTGGTATACAGCAGTTATCTCAGCGGGGCAAAAATGAAGGCTCTCCGGCCTGAAATTGATGCGATGAAAAAAAGGGTGGGCGGAGATCAGCAACAGGTGGGCGTGGAGCAGATGAAACTGTTCCGGGAAGCCGGTGTAAACCCGCTGGGCGGTTGTATACCGGCTCTTTTGCAGATTCCGATATTCTTTGCATTATATACTTTTTTTAACTCCAATGTTGCGTTGCGGGGCCAGCCCTTTTTATGGGCAAAAGATCTCTCCGTATATGATGTGGTCGCAAAACTGGGATTTACCATCCCGGCTTACGGAAATCACATCAGTCTGTTTGCAACCATCGCTGTAATTACCAGTTTCCTGATTTCTCTGTATGGTATGAGCATGACGCCCGATCAAAGTAATCCGGCAATGAAATACATGCCCTACTTTATGCCGGTCATGCTCCTGCTGTTTTTTAACCGGTTGCCGGCTGCGCTCACCTGGTATTATACGGTATCCAACCTCGTTACCCTCACCTTGCAATGGGTGATTCAGAACTATATCATCGACCATGATAAAGTGCTGGCAAAACTTCAGGCGAACCGCAACAAGCCGAAAGCGAAACCCAAATGGCAGGAAAGGTTTGAGCAAATGCAGGAGGCCCAGAAAAAGACACAACAGCTAAAAGGAAAGAAGCCCTGATGTGACGGTTGCTCATGTTAGGAGTTCTGCTTATTTTAGTAGATCTTTCTGAGTTGAAATCACCAGCGGGAAGCGAATACCATGAAAAAAACACAGCTGTACGTTTTCTTTTTATTACTGGTACCTGTTTATCTTTCCGCCCAGAAAAGGATTGGAGAACTTACCCTGGTCTACAATTATGTAGTCAATATCAGCCCTGATGTTGGGAAGCAGATATTTGCCAAGGCAACTTTCTATATCAAGGGGAATCTGAGCAGGGCAGAGATGAGCAGCGATCTTTTCTCTTCAACCACGATTTATGATTCAAAAACGGGATCAGGGGTGATATTGAAGGAAGTCAATGGACAGAAGCTGCTGATCCGTATGAATGAGGCTAACTGGGATCAGAAAAACAGCAAGTTCAATAACCTCAATTTTAAAAAGACTTCCGAAACCAAGATGATTGCCGGGTATTCCTGTGTTAAGGCGACTGCATCCACGACGGATGGGTTCTATATAACGGTGTTTTATACACGCGATGTTATTCCGGAAAACAAGGCCTACGACCCGCCTTTTAAAAATCTGGATGGGTTACCCCTGGAGTACGAGATCAGTAAAGGCAACCTGAATATCAGATATGTGCTGGCTTACATCAATCTGAATCCGGTACCGGCCTCTAAATTCGATATTCCAACCAGCGGATACCGCGAATTGACTTATGAAGAAAGCCTCAAATTGAAATTTGGTAATTAAATTCTTAATCCGCGAAACAGGAAATCCTTATTTAGGTATCTGGATCTTTACACCCAGGAACTGAAGATTGGTCTTTCCGCAGCAGTTCACCGGTCCGATATTTACTTTATACTGATATGGGAGAATAAACGTGGTATTGCCTCTCTGATACGTAATCATGGCGTTCAGGGAAATGCGATTGTCTGACTGCGGCTGAAAAGACATCAGCGTTCCACTGTAAGCCGGCGTTCTTTTCAGCGTAAAAGAAGAAGCTGCATTAATCGGTGTGAAATTGTTTTCAAACTCCTTGTGCTTCTTTTTATCCCCCCCGCCCTTGCTGGCGAAAGCGAGAACAGTCACCGCCAAAAGCAGGATACTCACCACACTAAGGCGGATCGTATGAACTATGGGATGCTTATAGGCAGAAGAAATCATAAGCAAAGATAATACAAAATTTTTTGTTTTTTTTAACCATCCTTCACTTATTTCCCTTATTTTTTAACATATTCACCGATATTCCTCCGGGAAATCAGCACCGCTTTACTTTTATACGGCCCGGGGATTCAAGCAGTTGCCTGCCATAATTAATTTGTGGTTAAGGGATTATCCCCTAATTTAGTATAACCACCTTAAATGAAAGAAAATCCATACCACCCCGAGCAGGAAGAAATTAAGGAATTACTGAAGCAATACAACGCCCTTAAAAATGGCCGGAAGCACAGTTTTCTGGATGAGGAGTGTTTTGAGAAAATCATAGATCATTATGATGGAAAAGAGGAATTTCCACAGGCACTGGAGGCGGTAGAACTGGGGATAGAGCAATACCCTTATTCTTCCATTCTCCTGATCCGGAAAGCCGATCTGCTCATTGCCACCCGGAAATATTATGATGCCCTGCTTATTCTGGAAAGAGCTTCCCTGCTGGACGCCAATGACATCAATCTCTATATTTTAAAAACAGATGCCTACCTGGCCCTCGACCAGCAGGAAAAAGCCGTCGTGCTGCTTCAGGAAGCCCTGGGGCTCTTCGAAGGCCGGGAGCGGATAGAGTTGCTGTTTGAGCTTGCGGATGTTTACGATGACTATGAGGAGTTTGATAAAATTTTCGATTGCCTCCGATGGATCCTCGAACAGGATTATCAAAATGAAGAGGCCCTTTATAAGATCTGTTTCTGGACTGACTTTACCGGTCGCAATGAAGAAAGTATCCGGCTGCACCAGAATATCATCGAAGAAAATCCCTATTCTGAACTCGCCTGGTTCAATCTGGCTGCCGCTTACCAGGGGCTGAAGCTGTTTGAGAAAGCAGTGGATGCCTACAAATATGCCGTGGCGATTGATGAAAAATTCGACTATGCCTTTCGCAATATGGGCGATGCGTTTATCCGGTTGAGAAAATACCGTGAAGCCATCGAATGTCTCGAACGGGTACTGGAGCTGTCAAAACCAGAGGATGTAATCTATGAAGCCATCGGCCATTGTTATGATAAACAACGCAATTTTGCCCAGGCCAGGTTTTATTACCGGAAAGCTTCGCACCTGAATCAGGGCGATAGTAAATTAATCTATAAAGTGGCCTGTACTTATCTGAATGAGTCGCAATGGACTCATGCCATTAAACAACTGGATACCGCCATTCGTCTGCAGGCAAAACATCCGGAATACCATCTTGCACTCGGTGAATGCAAGATTCAACTCGGTGAATATAAAGAAGCGATCCAGTCGTTCGGCACCGTCGTCAGGTTACGCCAGAAGAATATTTCAGGATGGGAAGCCCTGGTCCGCTGTCTTTATCTTGCCGGCATGTACGTACAGGCTCTGGAACAGGTGCAACAGGCCATCCGCATTACCGGCAACAAGCCGCTGCTTACTTTCTATATGAGTGCTGTTTATTTTGCCATGGGAAAATCAAAAGAAGGGCTGCTGCATCTGGATAAAGCCCTTTCAAAATCGCCTAAGCTGCTGAAAAAAATGATTGCACTTAATCCCTCTTTGTTGCAGTCTCAATCCATCATTGATGTGATCGCCCGGTACCGGAAGAGATAAAGGTTCCTTACTTTTGTGGCTCAGAAATTTTTTTAATCAGAAATTTATTGTCGATGAAGTTTACACTCAGTCAGCTGCCGGAAAGGGCCCAGAAGCCCCGTAGTGTGGGCCTTACTATGGTAATGGACAAAGGATTAAGCACGGAAGAAACGAGGAATTTTTTGAGTATTGCCCATCCGCATGTGGATGTGGTTAAGCTGGGATTCGGCACTTCTTATGTTACACCGGATCTGGAAAAAAAACTGGATGTGTACAAATCTTACAACATCCCTATTTATTTCGGCGGAACCCTTTTTGAAGCATTCCTTATCCGGGATCAACTGGAGGACTATATTCAGATGTGCGCGTACTACGGCGTTAGTTACATGGAAGTGAGTGATGGTTCCGTGAATATTGAGCACAAGGAAAAATGCAGACTCATAGAAAAACTTACCCAATATGCTACCGTGTTAAGTGAAGTAGGCAGCAAGGATGCGGAGCATGTCATACCCCCTTACAAATGGATTGAACAGATGAGGGCTGAATTAAAAGCCGGCGCCAGTTATGTTATTGCGGAAGCGCGCGAATCGGGAAACATCGGCATCTACCGGGGTACAGGAGAAGTGCGGGAAGGGCTGGTTCAGGAAATCCTTACCCAGATTCCTTCTGAAAAGATTTTATGGGAAGCCCCGTTAAAATCACAGCAGTTATATTTCATCCAGCTGGTGGGAGCCAATGTAAACCTGGGCAATATTTCTCCTCAGGAGATGATGGCCCTGGAGGCCATGCGCATTGGATTGAGGGGGGATACGTTTGATCTCTTTCTGAATAAAAAAATACCCCAATGAAAAAATTTGGCCTGATCGGATTTCCGCTGGGCCATTCCTTTTCCAGAAATTATTTCAATAGCAAATTTCTGCAGGAGTCCATCACCGACTGCAGTTATTCCAATTTCGAAATACCGGATATCCATTTGTTAACAGAAGTATTGAAAGATCCGGAATTGCAGGGACTCAATGTAACCATACCTTATAAAAAAGACGTCATTCCTTTCCTGCATACCGTGGATTCCGTAGTTCGGCATACAGGCGCCTGCAATTGCATCCGTATTCAGAACCATCAATTGCACGGATACAATACCGATGTTACCGGATTTGAAAAATCATTCATGGAGAAATGGACTCCGGGGGACCATCGGGCGCTGATACTGGGCACTGGTGGTTCTTCAAAAGCGGTTGCCTATGTGTTGAATGAACTGGGCATAGATTTTTTATTTGTATCCAGAAATCACAGCAAATCCCCGGCTCATCTGCAATATGCAGAACTTACAGAAAAAATAATCCGGGATCATCCCCTCATTATCAACTGCACTCCGCTGGGTATGTACCCGGAAATAAATGCATTGCCCCCGCTGCCTTATGAATTTCTGACAGCCGGGCATTATCTGTTCGATTTGATTTATAATCCGGCCAGCACCCAGTTTCTGCAAAAAGGCGAAGCAGCGGGCGCACGGGTAAAGAACGGCGCAGATATGTTGAAGATTCAGGCGGATGCCAGTTGGGAGATATGGAATCCGGGATCAGAGCGCTAGTTTCTGTCTTGCTTCTTCCGGCAGGGGCGATACTTTTTTCATGGAGTAATCATAACACACCATACCTGTTTTGGCCAGTGCCAGGAGGCTGGCTGCAGGGCCTGGGTTCTTCTCCATTTTATAAACCAGGTCAAATCCAACGCGGCTAAAATCCCGGGCCGCAACCGATATGCTGATCTCGTCCCCGTAATGAATTTCCTTTTTAAACTCTATGGCAACGTCGCTCATGATGAGACCGGTGCCTCCGAGGTTCAGTTCTGAATATCCGAGGGACTGTAGAAAACGCACGCGCGCCTCATGTATAAAAGAGAGCACGGTGTCATTGCCCACATGCGCACCATAGTTCAGATCTGTTATCCTCACCGGAAATCTGGTGTTGAAAGAAAAAGAATCCGGCATATCAATCTTGACTCGTGACATAGAGATTCAGGTGTTTAAGATTTTCTGGTTTAAAAAAAGAATCATCTTGTCGGCTGCTTTTTTCCGATGACTGAACAGGTTTTTTTCTTCCATCGTCATTTCTGAAAAACTTTTCGCGGCTCCATCTGGTACAAATACCGGGTCATAACCAAATCCTCCGACGCCCCTTCTTTCCGCAAGAATTTGACCGTTACAAGTACCCTCAAAAAAATATTCCTGATCGTTCAGAATTAATGAGATCACCGTGCGAAACCTGGCATTTCTATCGGTGGAATGGCTCATATTGGCCAGTAGTTTATCTATGTTCCTGGAAAAGGAAACGGGTTCACCCGCATAGCGGGCACTCCTGACGCCGGGTTCACCCCGGAGACTGTCCACCTCCAGGCCAGTATCCTCACTGAAACAATCCTCTCCGTTGGAAAGCAGGTAAATGGTGCGTGATTTTTCCAATGCATTTTCCCGGAGGGTATCGTGGGGTTCGGGTATTTCCTGCGAGATACCGGCCTCCCTGAGGGAAATGATCTTTAACTGATTGCCGATGGCGGATTGAATCTCCTCTACTTTATGCTGGTTGTGGGTTGCAAAAATCAGTTTCATAGATCGAACATTTTCCGCAGGCAGATCCATAATTTTTTCTTTAGCTGGTTAACACCCTCTGTATCCTGTCCCAGTGTGATGAGGGAGGGTAATACCAATACCGATATTCCCTGAAAATTCTTAATGGCAAAAGGTTCCGGCGTTTCCGGCATGGGCAGGGCATGTGGCGGAACGCCACATAAAAAAAGCATTTCCGGGTTCAGCTGCTTTTTCAACAACGCGAAATCCAGGGCATTTACGGCTGCGTTCAATAGGGCGATGTCTGCCATGTTGCAATGACAGGCTGCCAGTATCTTGCTGAGGAATTCCAGCTGATTTTCCGGAAGAAATACGGCATCAGGACAATGGACAACAAAACAGATTTTCCGTAAATTTTTACCCAGGAAACGATAATCACCGGGTGTTTTTGCAACTGTCTCCCCGTCAGTTGGCAAAACCAGAGAATCCGGATATAGGGCTGCCATCAGTTCCCGGGTCAGTGTAATGTTATTGATTCCCATAAATCTGTGAAATTACCGGGGCCCGTTTTGCGTGCTCCGGGAATGTTTGTTTCTTTGTAGTATCAAAAATAGCAATTTATGATGGAGACGATGGACATCCCGGTAACCCGGGTTAAAAGAAGCAGGCTGGCCGAAATGGATTTCGAGCATTTACCCTTTGGAAAATATTTCAGTGACCATATGCTGGAAGCGGATTATGCTGATGGGATCTGGCGGCTGGCTTCCATAAAGCCCTATCAGCCCATTTCTTTTGAGCCCTCCATCATGGCCCTTCATTATGGCCAGGCTATTTTTGAGGGCATCAAGGCTTACCGGAATAAGAATGGCGGAGCCTTTATTTTCCGTCCTTACGATAATTTCAAACGGTTTAATATTTCCGCCGAGAGAATGGAAATGCCGGCCGTTCCGGAAGATATTTTCCTGGAAGGGATGCGCCAGCTGGTTGCGCTGGATAAGGAATGGATACCTGCCAAGGAAGACTATTCCCTGTATATCCGTCCCTTCATGTTTGCCACAGATGCCGCCCTGGGTGTAAAACCTTCGTCTACTTACAAGTTTATGATCCTGCTGAGCCCGACCGGTCCGTACTATGCCGCGCCGATGAAGATATATGTGGAAGAAAAATATACGCGCGCTGCGCCGGGCGGTGTCGGTTTTGCTAAAAATGCCGGTAACTACGGAGCCAGTCTCAAAGCCTCTGTGGAAGCCAGAAGTCAGGGATATGACCAGGTGCTGTGGACCGATGCATTCGAGCACAAATGGTTACAGGAAGTGGGTACTATGAATGTTTTCTTTGTATTTGATAAAACGGTGGTTACCCCTTCACTGGACGAAGGAACGATCCTGGCAGGCGTTACCCGGGATAGCGTCATAACCGAGCTGAGGGAGCAGGGTTATGCCGTGGAAGAGCGGAGAATCAATGTGGATGAGGTCGTTAGCGGGCATCGTAGCGGGAAACTCACGGAAATATTCGGGTCCGGAACGGCGGCGACCATTTCGTATATCAAAGAACTGAAATACCGCGATTACATCATGACTTTTGATACTTCGGCCTTCAAAACATCACCCGCCATCAAGAAGATCCTTACCGAAATCCGGGAAGGCAAAAGGCCCGACACCCATGGCTGGCTTGTAAAAGTGTAGGTTCAATTTTAATTTGGTTAATCACAGGCTGGCTGTTACCTTTGCCGTCCCAAAATTCAAACGCATTTGTAATGCCGACTATTCAGCAATTAGTTAGAAAAGGAAGAGAAATCATCCGGGCGAAAAGCAAATCCAGAGCACTGGATTCCTGTCCCCAGAGACGCGGTGTTTGTACCCGTGTGTACACCACCACCCCGAAGAAGCCGAACTCAGCATTGCGCAAAGTGGCCAAAGTGCGGCTGACGAACAAGATAGAGGTGATCGCCTATATCCCGGGTGAGGGGCATAACCTGCAGGAACACTCCATTGTGCTGATCAGGGGCGGCCGTGTGAAGGATCTTCCGGGTGTGCGTTATCACATCGTTCGTGGAAGTCTCGATACGGCCGGTGTAAAAGACCGGAAGAAGAGCCGCTCAAAATACGGAACCAAGAAAGAGAAAGCAGGTGCCAAGCCCGCTGCAAAGAAATAACATCATATTATAATTTCAAATAACTCATGAGGAAGTCACAGGCCAAAAAATTACCACTCGCTCCGGATGCGAAATTCAATGACATCCTGGTTACGCGTTTTGTAAATAACCTGATGTGGCAGGGTAAAAAGAATACAGCATTCAGTCTTTTTTACGATGCCATCGACCGGGTGTCGAAACAAACCAACGACAACGGTTATGAAGTGTGGAGAAGGGCGCTGAATAATGTAACACCGGCTGTGGAAGTGAGAAGCCGCAGAATCGGGGGAGCTACTTTCCAGATTCCTGCCGAAGTTCGCGCCGACCGTAAAGTGTCTCTCAGCATAAAATGGCTTATCCGATACAGCAGGGACCGGAACGGCAAAAGCATGGCCGACAAACTCGCCGGAGAAATAGTGGCAGCAAGCAAAGGAGAGGGCGGCGCTTTCAAGAAAAAAGAAGATACCCACCGGATGGCGGAGGCCAACAAGGCATTCGCCCATTTCAGAATCTGATTTATATCATTTGCTTTTGTGAACAAATCCCTTCCCGGCTGATGCCGCCGAAGGGATTTTTCATTTGGGAAACCTGCCGGGCTAACATCTTTTTCTTCAAAAAAATGCGTACCTTTGCGCACCCGTTAAAAATATTTTAATTCATAATCATGTCAGACTTACGTTTTCAAAGAAATTTTGGTATCGCGGCTCATATTGATGCCGGTAAAACAACAACAACCGAACGCATCCTCTACTATACAGGGGTATCGCATAAAATCGGAGAGGTGCACGATGGGGCGGCTACCATGGACTGGATGGAACAGGAAAAGGAAAGAGGCATCACCATCACTTCTGCCGCAACAACCTGTTTTTGGAACTTTCCGACAGACCAGGGTAAGAAGCTTGCGGATACCAAACAATATAAATTCAACATCATAGATACGCCAGGGCACGTGGATTTTACTGTGGAAGTGGAGCGTTCCCTTCGTGTTCTGGATGGTTTGCTGGCTCTGTTCTGTGCCGTATCCGGGGTAGAACCCCAGTCAGAAACCGTTTGGCGCCAGGCGAATAAGTATAAAGTTCCCCGAATTGGCTTTGTGAACAAGATGGACCGGGCGGGAGCCGATTTTCTGAGTGTAGTAAAACAGATTAAGGAAATGTTAGGGGCCAAAGCCGTACCGTTGCAATTACCGATCGGTGCAGAAGATAATTTCAAAGGCGTCGTGGACCTCATCACCATGAAAGGGATTATATGGGATGAAGAAGGCAAGGGAATGACCTATCAGGAAATTCCTATCCCGGAAGATATGGTGGACGAAGTAAATGAATGGCGCCAGCATCTTGTGGAAGCCGTCGCGGAATATGATGTGAAACTCCTGGAGAAATTCTTCGAGGATCCCAATTCCATCACCCAGGATGAAATGCATGAAGCCATCCGAAAGGCAACCATTGATCTGTCCATCATTCCGATGATGTGCGGATCTTCTTTTAAGAATAAAGGTGTGCAAAAGGCCCTGGATGCCATTGTACGGTACCTTCCGGGTCCCGCAGATGTGGCAGCCGTGGTTGGCCACGATCCGAATACGGGAGAAGAAATTTCCCGTAAGCCGGATGCGAAAGCGCCCTTTGCTGCCCTGGCATTTAAAATCGCTACGGATCCATTCGTGGGTCGTCTTGCATTCTTCCGGGTTTACAGTGGTCATCTCGATTCAGGTTCCTATGTATTGAATACCAGAACCGGAAAGAACGAACGTATTTCCCGGATCATGCAGATGCACGCCAACAAACAGAATCCGATTGATTTTATCGAAGCGGGTGATATTGGCGCTGCCGTCGGATTCAAGGATATTAAAACCGGAGATACTTTATGCAAGGAAGATAATCCCATCATTCTGGAAAAAATGACCTTCCCGGAACCGGTGATCTCAGTGGCCATTGAACCGAAAACACAGGCAGACGTGGACAAAATGGGGATGGCCATCGCTAAGCTGGTGGAAGAGGATCCAACGCTTCGTGTAAAAACGGACGATGAAACCGGTCAGACTATCCTAAGTGGAATGGGTGAGCTGCATCTGGAAATTATCGTTGACCGTATGCGCAGGGAGTTTAAAGTGGAAATAAACCAGGGAGCTCCCCAGGTTGCCTATAAAGAAGCATTTCAGAAGACCATTGAACACCGCGAAACGCTGAAAAAGCAAACGGGTGGCCGGGGTAAATTTGCCGATATCATTTTTGAAATCGGCCCTGCCGATGAAGAGTTCCTCAAAGAAGACAAAGGTCATTACCAGTTTGTGAATGATATTTTCGGAGGATCTATTCCCCGGGAATTTGTTCCTGCCATTGAAAAAGGGTTTGAATCGGCGATGACGACGGGTGTGCTGGCCAGCTACCCTGTAGATAATATGAAGATCCGGGTATTTGACGGTGGTTTTCATGCTGTGGATTCCGACTCAATGTCGTTTGAACTTTGTGCCAAACAGGGATTCCGGGAAGCCGCTAAAAAAGCAAAACCTGTATTGCTCGAACCCATCATGAAAGTGGAAGTGATCACCCCTGATCAATATATGGGAGACGTTACGGGTGACCTGAATCGTCGCCGGGGTATGCTGGAAGGAATGGATAGCAAGAATAACGCGCAGGTGATCAAAGCGAAGGTGCCACTTTCCGAAATGTTCGGATATGTTACCCAGCTTCGATCCCTTAGTTCCGGACGGGCAACCTCAACCATGGAGTTTTCACACTATGCCCCCGCACCGAACAATGTGGCGGAAGAAGTGATCGCCAAGGTAAAAGGTAAAGGGAAAGTGACCGCATAACAGTAATAATAGCATTAGAAATATATAAAAGCCTTCTTCCACCAATGCGGAAGAGGGCTTTTTTATTTGAGTGGTTATATATCGTCCTTACTAATTATTAATTTTCACTTCCAAAATATCCCTGATGCGAATCAAAGGAAGAACTTACTTTCAAAGCTTTTTATTAATTGGCATACTGGTTTGTGTGGCGGCATCCGGTTCTGGACAATTCCATAAGGCACTCGTTTGGAGTGCAGACGGAAATGGTTTTTACCATGAGGAAGACGGAGGCATTTCAAAAACCAGCCTGCCGGCTGGAAATGAAGAGCCGCTGCTCAATGCCAGTGACCTGACGCCGGCCGGGAAAGAAGCCGCACTGGAAATCCGGTATTTTGTATTCTCGTCTGATTTCAATAAACTGCTCGTTTATACGAATGCCAGAAAAGTATGGCGTTATGAAACACGGGGTGATTACTGGGTTTATGACTTTTCGAATCATTCTTTGAAGCAACTGGGTTCGTCCCTGCCTTCTTCATCCCTGATGTTTGCGAAATTCTCCCCGGATGGAAAAAAGGCCGCTTATGTCAGCGGTCATAATCTGTATGTGGAGGACCTCGGTACTCATAAAATCAAAGCACTCACACGGGATGGCACGAGGAAATTGATAAACGGAACATTCGACTGGGTGTATGAAGAAGAATTTGATTGTCGCGATGGCTTCCGATGGAGTCCCGACAGTAAAGCAATCGCTTTCTGGCAGATCGAGGACAGCGGCACCCGGGATTATCTGATGCTTAATACCACAGACTCTGTTTATTCCCATGTAGTACCCGTTGAATATCCGGTTGCCGGACAATTGCCTTCGCCATATAAAGTCGGAGTGGTGAATATAGCGGAAGATCATATCCGCTGGATGCACATTCCCACCGACGCGCGGCTTGGAAGTTATTTACCCAGGATGGAATGGGCTGACAACAGCCAGGAGTTGATTGTCCAGCATCTGAATCGACAGCAGAATCAAAGCGATGTCCTGCTTTGTAGAGTTAGAGACGGGTCGTCAAAAAAGATATTAGCGGAAAAAGACAGTGCCTGGATAGACATTATATCCCGTTGGGACGATGACTATCGGATGGGGGGATGGGACTGGCTTCAGCAGGGTTCGGAATTCATCTGGCCCAGTGAGAAAGATGGATGGAGGCATTTATACCGGGTGAGTCGTGACGGGAAAAAACAAACCCTGATCACGCCTGGGAATTATGATGTCATGAACATTTCTCTCATTAACGAAAAGGAAAACCTGCTGTATTTTATGGCATCTCCTGAAAATGCCACCCAGAAATACCTTTACCGGTGCAATCTGGATGGAAAAGGAAAGGCGGAAAGGGTAACGCCCGCCAATGAGCAGGGTACCCATGGTTATGATCTGTCCCCCAACGGGCAATATGCGTTCCACAGTTTTTCAAATTATTATACCCCGAATTCTGGTGAGTGGATAAGTCTTCCGTTCCATCGAACCCTTCCCGGAACAGTGGGCATTAAAACGCCCCGCGTTTCAGACAGTTTAGCCTCCCCGATATCCTTTTTCAAAATTAAAACAGCAGACGGGGTGACGATGGATGCCTGGATGAAGAAACCAGTTCCCTTCGACCCTTCAAAAAAATATCCGGTGTTATTTGAGGTTTATACCGAACCCGGTTCCCAAACCGTTTTGGATTATTATGGAATCGGCGGAAATCCGCTTTATCAGGGGGACCTGTCTAAAGATGGATATATCTATATTTCCGTGGACAACCGGGGAACGCCTGCTCCGAAAGGAGCTGACTGGAGAAACTCCATTTACCGGAAAATAGGCCGGTTGAATATTCATGATCAGGCCATGGCCGCCAGGGAAATTATGAAATGGCCCTTTGTGGACAGCTCCCGTATAGCGGTCTGGGGCTGGAGTGGCGGCGGTTCGGCCACCCTGAACCTGATGTTCCAGTATCCGGATATTTATAAAACCGGTATTGCCGTGGCCGCTCTCTGCAACTTGCTAACCTATGATAATATTTACGAAGAAAGATATATGGGAATCCCCCAGGAAGCCTATGACGGCTATGTAAAAGGTTCACCGATCAGTTATGCCCGGAATCTGCAGGGTAACCTCCTGTATATTCATGGAACCGGGGATGACAATGTACATTTCAACAATGCCGAAATGCTGGTTAATGAGCTGATTAAGTACAATAAGAACTTTCAGTACATGCCCTATCCCAATAGGACGCACGCCATCAATGAGGGTCCCGGCACCCGGGAACATTTGCAAGGTTTGTACACCCGGTATCTCAGGGAACATTGCCCCGGAGGCCCGAAATAATTATCCAAAAAAAGGCGATAATTCTTTGACCGTTTATGTGTTTGTCGCTACCTTTGCATCCCGTTCAAAAAACGGGGATTGACTTATGTCTCAGCGAATCAGAATCAAATTGCAGTCTTACGATCACAATCTCGTGGATAAATCCGCTGAAAAGATCGTAAAAACGGTACGCAGTACCGGAGCCGTGGTAACTGGTCCCATTCCTTTACCCACCCGGAAAAAAGTGTTCACGGTGCTTCGTTCGCCGCACGTAAATAAAAAGGCGCGGGAACAGTTCCAGCTGCATACGCACAAGAGGTTGCTGGACATATATACATCTACTTCCAGAACAGTAGATGCTTTATCCAAGCTTGATCTGCCCTCCGGAGTGGATGTGGAGATCAAGGCATGATCGGGATAAATATCCATCTGCCAATCCGTGAAAACGGCCAAAGCAGCGCTGGATCGTTGAAAGGTTAAATATGAACAAGCCGTTCGGGGTTTGTTTACTACCGGTACTTCTATCACCCACCGAAGCTTTAGCGAAGGTGGGCATCTGAAAAGATGGCGAAGAAAAGCGGAATGTGGCCTGGCCACCTGCGCTAAAGCTTCGGTGGCTAACAGAAAAGGTCGGTTGCAAACAGGGGATTGAAATCGGGTTTGGCTGTCGTCAGACAGTTGTATAAACCGCTGATTGTCCTTGGACTCCAGGCACAAACCAATAAAAGATGAAAGGGTTAATCGGAAAGAAAATTGGAATGACCAGCGTGTTCACCCCCGACGGAAAGCAGGTAGCCTGCACCATCATTGAGGCCGGACCCTGTGTAGTTACCCAGGTTAAAACAAAGGAGTCAGACGGTTACAGTTCTCTTCAGATCGCCTTCGGCGATAAAAAAGAAAGGCATATCCTCGCCGCTGAAAAAAATCACTTCGCCAAGTCAAATACCACCGCCAAGAAATTCATTAAAGAGTTCCGCAATTTTTCTTTGGAAAAGAATTTGGGAGATGCCCTTACCGTGGACATTTTCACAGAAGGAGAAAAAGTGGATGTTGTGGGAACCTCCAAAGGCAAGGGCTTTCAGGGGGTTGTCAAACGCCATGGATTTCATGGTGTGGGTGGCCAGAGCCATGGTCAGCATGACCGTAGTCGTGCTCCGGGATCTTTGGGTAACTCTTCTGACGCCTCCCGCGTTATGAAGGGCGTTCGCATGGCGGGTCGCATGGGTGGTGACCGGGTAAAACTGAAAGGCCTGAACGTGGTAAAGATATTTCCCGAAAAAAATTACCTGTTGATTGCCGGATCTGTTCCGGGTCATAACGGTTCCATTGTTTACATTCAGAAGTAATCTATTAATCCCATTCAAATGCAAGTTGATATATTAAATATAAATGGAGATAAAACGGGTCGTACGCTGGAACTGCCTGCTGATATCTTTGAAGTTGAGCCGAACGATCACGTCATCTATCTGGCTGTTAAGCAGTACCTCGCCGCGCAGCGTCAGGGTACGCATAAGGTAAAAACCCGGATGGAAGTAAAAGGATCTTCAAAGAAATTGCACAAACAAAAAGGCACCGGTGGTTCACGTAAAGGAAATATCCGGAACCCATTGTACAAAGGGGGTGGGACCATTTTCGGACCTAAACCCAGGAGTTATGATTTCAAGCTGAACCGGAAAGTGAAGGATCTGGCAAAGATTTCTGCGCTTTCTCACAAGGCAAAAGCGAATTCCATTCTCGTGGTGGAAGATATTAAGCTGGATGCGCCCAAAACAAAGGAACTGGTGAACCTGCTGGGCGGATTAAAGCTGGAGGGTAAAAAAACCCTGTTTATTCTACCGGAGTATAATGACAACCTGCACCTCAGTTTAAGGAATGTACCTTATCTGGAGAGCAGTCTGCTGGCCGATGTAAATACCTATGACATTGTGAATGCGCAAACACTGGTACTTACTGAATCTGCTGCAAAGATGTTTGTAGAAGAAGAAGCGGAGAATGTGTAAATATGTAAATGTGAAAATGAGTTGCATGATGATTTAATTTACACTTTAGCACATCTGCATATTTTCACATTTATTTTCAAATTTTCAAATTAGAAAAATGAAATTAACCGAGGTTCTGATCCGTCCGATACTTACCGAAAAGGCAAATGCCCAGCAGGAAAAACTGCGTCGTTATGCTTTTAAAGTAAATAGAAAGGCCAATAAGCTGGAAATAAAAAAGGCGGTGGAAGATTTTTACGGGATCACGGTAGTGGATGTTAACACCGTTGTGGTTCCCAGCAAGGCAAGGTCCAGATCAACAAAAGCCGGATTGATCACGGGCCGCAAGCCAGGATATAAGAAGGCCCTGGTTACCGTGGCGGCTGGGGAAACGATTGATTTGTATTCGAATATTTAAGTAATCAAAGAATGGCTGTCAGCTGCCGCGAAAGCTGATGTAATCATTATAAATATTCTTTTGAATAAAATATGGCACTAAGAAAATTTAAACCGGTAACAGCCGGAACCAGGTGGAGGATCGGAAATGCTTATGCCGAGGTCACTTCGGATACCCCCGAAAAGAGCCTGCTGGAAAAGGTGAGCACCACCGCCGGCCGCAATTCTCAGGGAAGAAGGGCAATGCGTTATATGGGGGGCGGACATAAAAGAATGTATCGTCTGGTGGATTTCAAAAGGGATAAGAAATCCATACCGGCCGTTGTGGCTTCTATCGAGTATGATCCTTACAGAACTGCATTCATCGCCCTGCTTCATTTTGAGGATGGTGAAAAAAGATACATTATCGCGCCCCAGGGTTTGCAGGTTGGAACTTCTGTTCTTTCGGGAGACGCCGTCGTGCCGGAAGTAGGAAATGCGTTGCAGTTGAAGAATATACCGCTGGGTACCAATGTACATAATATTGAGATGCAGCCGGGACAGGGCGGCAAGCTGGTTCGCAGCGCCGGCGCTTCTGCTCAGCTGACCAACAAAGAAGAAAAATATGCCGTTCTGAAAATGCCTTCCGGCGAGCTCAGGAAAATACTGATCAACTGTTATGCAACAGTGGGTGTTGTTTCCAATAGCGACCATAGCCTGCAAAGCATGGGTAAGGCGGGCCGCAACCGGTGGAGAGGTATTCGTCCGAGGGTTCGTGGCGTAGCGATGAACCCCGTGGATCATCCGATGGGTGGTGGTGAAGGAAAGGCATCCGGAGGGCAGCCGCGTTCAAGAAATGCGCAGTATTCAAGAGGACTTAAAACCAGAACGCGCGGAAAGGGCAGTGACAAGCTGATCATCCAGACGAAAAAAGGAAAGAAGATCAGTAAGTAATTAACTAAGCTGTCAATGTGAAAATGTGAAAATGAGGTTCACATTGACCTGCAGAATAAAAAATTCATTTTCACATTTTCATATTTTCACATTAACTCATTAAACCATGGGTCGTTCAATAAAAAAAGGTCCTTACGTAGATGCGAATCTGGAAGACAAAGTCCTGGGCATCAATGAAGGGAAGGCAAAGAAAAGCGTAATCAAAACCTGGAGCCGCCGGTCTACCATTACACCCGATTTTGTGGGACATACTTTTGCCGTGCACAATGGCAATAAGTTTATACCCGTGTATGTAACGGAGTTCATGGTGGGTCACAAGCTGGGCGAATTTGCGCCCACCCGGAACTTCAAGGGCCATTCCAGCAAGAAAATTGCTGAATAAGTAGGAGGCTCTTTAATGAGATAACAGTTGCAGAGCAAGATCATATCAAGAGAACAAACCAGATAAAATGGAAGCATTAGCGAAATTAAAAAATTACCCGACGTCGCCCCGCAAGATGCGATTGCTGGCTGACGAAATAAGGGGCCTGCAGGTGGAAAAAGCGCTGGCGTTGCTGGAACATCACCCGCAGCATTCATCTACACCGTTATATAAGCTGTTGTGGTCTGCAGTAAAAAACTGGGAACAGAAAAACGAGGGGAAAAGTGCGGCTGATGCCGGTCTGCTGGTAAAGACAATATTTGTAGATGGGGCAAGGGTACTAAAAAGAATGCGTCCTGCGCCGCAGGGACGGGGTTACCGGGTTCGCAAACGCAGTAATCATGTCACGCTGGTGGTGGACGAGAAAAGTTGAATTTGAAAATGTGGCAATTTGAAAATTTGAAAATGGTTTCAAGTTGTCCCGAAAAAGAATTGCATTTTCAAGTTCTCAAATTATCAAATTTTCAAATCAATCAGATAAATGGGTCAGAAAACAAATCCTATAGGTGCGAGACTGGGAATCATCCGTGGCTGGGAATCCAACTGGTACGGGAGTAAAAAAGATTATGCCTTTAAACTGATCGAGGACAACAAGATCAGAACTTATCTCAATGCCCGGATCAACAAAGGAGGCATCGCCAAGATCGTGATTGAGCGTACGCTCAATAAGCTGATCGTGACCATTCATACTTCCAAGCCGGGTATTATCATCGGTAAGGGGGGGGGCGAAGTAGACCGCATCAAGGAAGAGCTGAAGAAACTGACCGGTAAAGAAGATGTTCAAATCAATATCCTTGAGATCCGCCGTCCTGAACTGGATGCCAATATTGTTGCGGATACGATTGCCCGCCAAATTGAGAACCGCATCAACTATAAAAGAGCCATCAAAATGGCCATTGCTTCTGCGCTCAGGATGGGTGCCGAAGGGATTAAGGTAAAGGTTGGCGGTCGTCTCGGTGGTTCGGAAATAGCCAGAACAGAAGAGATCAAGCAGGGCCGTACGCCATTGCATACGCTCCGGATGGATATTGACTACGCCAATGTGTTCGCGCTCACCGTTTACGGTAAGATCGGAGTGAAGGTTTGGATCTGTAAGGGAGAAGTACTTACGAAGCGTGATCTGAATCCGAATTTCGTCGGGGGAAAGAGCGATGTGAGTGACAGAAGAGACCGTAGGGATGACATGAGGGACGAACGCGGTCGCGGTGGAGACAGGGACAGAGATAGAAGGAGTGGAGGGGGAGACAGAAGAGGCGGAGGCGGTGGCCGGAGATAAAATCAGCCTGGTCATTTCACCCACCTTCGCTAAAGCTTCGGTGGGCGGGAAATTTTCAAATTATCGGATTTTCAAATTAGAATAACATGTTACAGCCTAAAAGGTCGAAGCATAGGAAAGCGCAGAAAGGACGAATTCGCGGAATTGCCAAAAGGGGAAGTGATATTTCCTTTGGTTCTTATGGCCTGAAAGCGCTCGAAGCAATATGGTTAACGAATCGTCAGCTGGAAGCGGCCCGTCAGGCACTTACCCGTTCCATGAAACGTGAAGGAAATGTGTGGATACGCGTTTTTCCTGATAAGCCGATTACCAAAAAGCCACAGGAAGTGAGAATGGGTAAGGGAAAGGGGAATCCGGAATACTGGGCCGCCGTAGTGGAACCAGGCCGTATGCTTTTCGAAGCGGATGGTGTGCCGGAAGCTGTCGCGAAGGAAGCTTTGCTGCTGGCTGCGCAGAAACTACCGATCAGGACCAAGTTTGTGGTTCGTCATGATGTGACAGCGATGTGATTTGAAAATTTGGAAATGTGGCAATTTGAAAATGTAACTGCCCAAATTTCCTGATCTAATTATCAAATCATCAAATTAACAAATTTTCAAATTAAAGAGGATGTCAAAGAGAAACGATTTTGTAAATAACATGAAAGACCTGAGTGAGACGGATCTTGTCTCCCGAATCAAGGAAGATGAGCTGCGCCTGAAGAAACTTAAGTTCGCCCATGCTATCTCTCCTTTGGAGAGCCCGGTTACCATTCGTCTGCTCAGAAAGGATATTGCGAGGTTAAAAACCGCATTGACAAAAAAGAAAGTATAAATAATGTGGAAATGTGATAATATGTAAATGTGAAAATGAAACACGGCTCTTTATAATCAACACATTTTCACATCAGCACATTCTCACATTGATTTCAAATTTTCAAATAAGCGTATATGCCAGATAGAAATTTACGAAAAACGAGAACAGGGGTTGTCAGCAGCAATAAAATGGATAAAACCGTTGTGGTTGCTGTTGAAAGAAAAGTACAACATCCGATCTACGGTAAGTTCCTGAAGAAAACGACGAAGTTTCATGCACATGATGAAAAGAATGAATGCAGCATCGGAGATGTGGTGCGGATCATGGAAAGCCGTCCGCTCAGTAAGACCAAGCGCTGGCGCCTGGTGGAAATCGTAGAGAAGGCGAAATAATTCGTAAATCTTAAATCGTATTGAAATGATTCAGCAGGAAAGCAGACTTAATGTTGCAGATAATAGCGGTGCCAAAGAAGTATTGTGCATCCGCGTACTTGGGAACAGCGGACAGGACTATGCCAGGATCGGAGATAAGATTGTAGTGACCGTTAAAGATGCGTTGCCTGCAGGAGGCATCAAGAAGGGAACAGTGACCAAGGCGGTGATCGTAAGAACCAAAAATAAATTGCGGCGGAAAGATGGTTCATACATCCGCTTCGACGACAATGCGGTGGTATTGCTGACCACCAGTGACGAGCCCAGGGGTACCCGTATTTTCGGTCCGGTGGCCAGGGAGCTCCGGGACAAGGGATATATGAAGATTATTTCGCTGGCGCCAGAGGTGCTTTGACGACAAGAAATTGGGGGTAAGAGAAACGCAAGAAGTTCAGTATAATTTGGATTAATAATTTAAAAGACGTTTAGCGTTCTGCGTTATACGTTCAGCGTAAAAAGAGAAAAATGAACAACAGATTTAAACCGAAGTTCAATATTAAAAAAGGGGACAAGGTGGTGATTATTGCCGGAGACGATAAGGATCTCAAAAAATCACGCAAGGTGCTGGAAGTATTTCCGGATGAATCCCGTGTGCTGGTTGAAGGCGTGAATATTGTTACCAAACACAGCAAGCCTTCTGCCCAGAACACGAAGGGGGGTATTGTGAAAATGGAAGCACCGGTACATATATCCAATGTGTTGCTCTGGGACACAAAATCCGGGGGACCATCCAAGGTGAAACGTACTCGGGAAAATGGTAAACTCATTCGCATTGCAAAAAAATCAGGGGAGGTAATTAAATAATGAGCACAGCAAAATATTCTGCACGCCTGGCAGATAAATACAAGAAGGAAGTGGTACCTGCTTTAATGAAGAAATTTGGTTACACAACGGTCATGCAGGCGCCTAAGCTGGAAAAGATCTGTTTAAACCGTGGCATCAACGGAGCAGTATCTGACAAGAAACTGGTGGATATTTCCATCGAGGAGCTGACCACGATAACAGGCCAGAAAGCCGTTTCCACAGTTTCCAAGAAAGACATTTCCAATTTCAAGCTCCGTAAGGGCCTGCCTATCGGAGCGCGGGTTACCTTGCGCGGAGAGAAAATGTATGAATTCCTGGATCGCCTGGTGTCCGCTGCGCTTCCCCGGGTTCGTGACTTCAAAGGGGTGAACGAAAAATCTTTTGATGGCCGGGGCAATTATACGATGGGCATCACGGAACAAATCATCTTTCCGGAAGTGGACATTGATAAAGTGAATAAGATTACCGGCATGGACATCACCTTTGTGACTACGGCAAATACAAATGAAGAAGCCTATGAATTGCTGAAGGAACTTGGAATGCCATTTAAGAACGCGAAAAAAGAAGGCGCCGAGTAATGTGGTAATGTGAGCAGTGAAAAGGTTTGAGATAAATTTTAAACGGAGTTCAAATTAATAAATAATAAAGTTCATGGCCAAAGAATCAGTCAAAGCCAGACAAAGAAAAAGGGAAGCCCTGGTTGCACGATTTGCTGAAAAACGCGCTGCATTAAAAGCTGCAGGTGACTATAAAGCGCTTGACCTTCTCCCGAAGAATGCATCTCCGGTGCGGTTAAAGAATCGCTGCCAGCTGACCGGTCGGCCACGTGGGTATATTCGCTATTTTGGCGTTTCGAGAGGGATTTTCCGCGATATGGCTTTGCAGGGGAAAATACCGGGGGTTAGAAAGGCCAGCTGGTAAGAACAAAATAGACTATAACAAATTAATAGTGATAAAATGGTAACAGATCCAATAGCAGATTTCCTGACCCGAATCCGTAATGCGCAGATGGCGAATCACCGGATCGTGGAAATACCTGCTTCTAACCTGAAGAGGCGTATGACAGAAATATTATACGATAAAGGCTATATTCTGAAGTACAAATTTGAAGATGACAGCAAACAGGGTGTAATCAAGATTGCCCTGAAGTACGATCCGCAAACCAAAGAGCCGGCTATCCGGAGCCTGGAAAGAATAAGTCGTCCGGGCCTTCGTCAGTATGCCAGCCCTGTTGAATTCAAACGGGTGAAAAACGGATTGGGCATTGCCATTGTATCCACTTCAAAAGGCGTGATGACCGATAAGGATGCAAAGACGCAGAATGTGGGCGGGGAGATATTATGTCACGTTTATTAGTGGATCAGGAAACATTTGATTGGGTGAGCCGTGAGATGAGTTAAAAGAGAAAGATCAAATGAGTGTTTAATTTTCACATTTACATATTTTCAAATTTTCAAATTAATATATGTCCAGGATAGGAAAAAAGCCAGTTGTCATTCCCAAGGGAATCACCGTGAGCGTGAGCAGCGACAATATGGTAACGGTCAAGGGGCCGAAAGGCGAATTGAAGCAGTCAATAGACCGTGACATTACCGTTGAAGTAAAGGAGAACCAGGTGGAATTGTCCCGGCCTACCGATCAGATCCGCCACCGTGCCCTGCATGGTTTGTACCGTTCCCTGATGTCGAATATGGTAAAAGGGGTTTCTGATGGTTATAAAAAACAACTGGAACTGATTGGTGTGGGCTTTAAAGCTTCCAACCAGGGAAACCTGCTGGACCTTGCTCTGGGGTATTCGCACAATATTATTTTCGAGGTTCCGAAGGAATTGAAAGTGGCCACAGCGCAGGAAAAAGGGGAAAACCCGAAAATCATTCTGGAAGGAAGCGACAAGCAACTGATCGGCCAGGTGGCTGCGAAGATCCGTGGCCTCCGTAAGCCTGAACCTTATAAGGGTAAAGGCGTGCGTTATACAGGTGAAATCGTTCGAAAGAAAGCAGGCAAGGCAGCAGGGAAATAATTTGAAAATTTGGAAATGTGGTAATTTGAAAATGTACTTACCATATTTCCAGAGATTAATTTTCAAATTCCCAAATTTTCAAATTTTCAAATTGAGACAATGGAAACACTTTTAAAGAGACAGAAAATAAGATACCGGATCCGTAAAAAAATTTCCGGCATTGCAGATAAACCCCGCTTATCGGTTTTCAGGAGCAATAATGAGATCTATGTTCAGCTCATCGATGATCTGCAGGGCAAAACGCTGGCTTCTGCTTCTTCCCGCGACAAAGACATTGCTGCGCAGAAAGCGACTAAAACGGAAAAAAGCAGGCTGGTTGGAGCTTCCATTGCGCGTAAGGCAAAGGAGTTGGGTATTGACAAAGTGGTTTTCGACCGGGGCGGAAATCTGTATCACGGCAGGGTAAAAGCTGTGGCTGAATCAGCCCGTGAAGGCGGATTGCAGTTTTAATGAACAAAAACAGTTTATTCGTAAATATTTATCATGTCAACAACGAAAGTAGTTTCTAAGATCAAAGCCGGCGACCTGGAGTTAAAGGAAAAAGTAGTTTCCATCAATCGCGTGGTAAAAACCACCAAAGGTGGACGTGCTTTTAGTTTTTCTGCCCTGGTGGTTGTCGGTAATGAAGCTGGTGTAGTAGGTCATGGTCTCGGTAAGGCCAAGGAAGTTCAGGAAGCCATTACGAAAGGCATTGAGGATGCTAAGAAAAATCTCATCCGCGTACCGGTAATGCATGGCACCATTCCGCACGACCAGCTCGCCAAGGAAGGTGCTGCCAAGGTATTGATCAAGCCTGCAGCGCATGGTACAGGAGTAATTGCGGGAGGCAGTATGCGGGCCGTGCTGGAAAGCGCAGGCATTACGGATGTGCTGGCAAAATCTTTGGGTTCTGCCAATCCGCACAATGTGGTAAAAGCAACATTCAAGGCCCTTACTTTGCTGAGGGAGCCGATCCAGGTATCGAGAACGAGAAATCTGTCTTTGAAGAAAGTATTCAACGGATAAACCGGATTAAATCAGAAGGAAATGAAAAAGATCAGGATTACACAAATAAAAAGCGGCATCGACCGGTCAGAACGCCAGAAAAGGACCCTGATAGCGCTTGGGATAAAAAAATTGCATAATGCCCGTGAAATCGAGGCGACACCTCAGATACTGGGGATGGTGCGCGCTGTGAGTCACCTGCTGAAAGTAGAGGAGCTATAATAATTTGAAAATTTGAAAATGTGTAAATGTGAAAATGCATTTGCCCATTTTCAGGATTTAATTTTCAAATTTTCAAATATTCAAATTTTCAAATTCAAGCAATGAATTTACATACCATAAGGCCGGCAAAAGGCGCTACACATAAGGAAAAAAGACTCGGCCGCGGAGAAGCTTCGGGTAAAGGAGGAACTTCGACCAAGGGAAATAAGGGCGGACAAAGCCGTGCCGGTTATCAAAGGAAGATGGCCCATGAAGGGGGGCAGATGCCCATCCAGCGCAGGTTGCCTAAGCGTGGGTTCAAGAACCCAGACCGTGTTTCCTACAAAGTTTTTAATCTCAGCCAGATTGAGCAACTCGCTGATAAATATGATATTAAGGAGTTTTCCGCAGATAACCTGTATGCCAATGGCCTCATTGCCCGTACGGACCTGGTGAAGATTCTGGGTAACGGAGAACTGAAAACCAAACTGCTTTTCAGGGTAAATGCCGTAAGTGGCAAGGCTAAGGAAGCCATTGAGGGTGCTGGTGGTACGATAGAAATCATAAAATAGTTTTATGTAACTTGCATAGACGCATCCTGATGCGTCTTTTTTGTTGACGCAGTTCTTAAAATAATTCCGAAAGCACGTGAAGAAACTTATTTATACATTAAGAAATATATGGGGTATTGCTGAACTGAGAAGCAAGATCATACTAACGCTTTCCCTGTTGCTGATTTACCGTTTCGGTACATTTATTGTTCTGCCTGGAATCGATCCCAATAAATTAAGCAGCCTTAGTGGCGCAAAATCTGGCGCACTCGGCCTGATTGATGCTTTCTCCGGTGGCGCTTTTTCACAGGCTTCTGTTCTGGCCCTGGGTATCATGCCTTATATTTCGGCTTCCATCTTTATGCAATTGGCGGGCATCCTGATTCCACAAATGCAAAAAATTCAGAAGGATGGTGAAAGCGGCAGAAATAAGATTAACCAGTGGACCCGTTATCTGACCGTTATTGTGACTTTTGCCCAGGCATATGCTTATGTTTCTTACCTGAGATCGATGGGCCATGATGCCATTATTGAAAGCTTTAGTCCCTATTTCTGGGTTACCACACCCATCCTGCTCACTGCCGGTACCTTATTTGTTATGTGGCTTGGAGAAAAGATCACCGATAAAGGTTTGGGAAATGGAACATCGATCATTATTATGATCGGGATCCTTGCCCGTTTCCCGAGTTCCGTGCGTAATGAATTCCTGGCCAAGTCTGCCATGGGCAGCGGAGGCATTCTCATATTTGTTATTGAAGTGGCCATTATGGTTGCGGTGATATTGGGATTGATCGTATTGATTCAGGGAGTGCGAAAAGTTCCGGTCAATTACGCGAAGCAGATCGTTGGGAACCGGCAGTTCGGTGGGGCAAGACAGTTCCTGCCGCTCAAGGTAAACGCTGCGGGTGTAATGCCCATCATCTTTGCACAGGCCATCATGTTTCTGCCTACCCTGATTTCTTATACCAGCTTTGAAAACAAAGAGGGTATTTCGAGAATATTTTCCGATCCCCGGGATTTTGTACACATGACTTTTTATGCCATCGTCGTGATCGGATTTACCTTTCTTTATACCTCCCTCATCTTTAACCCCAAACAGGTTGCTGATGATCTCAAACGCAATAATGGTTTTGTTCCTGGTGTGAAACCCGGACAACCTACGGCAGATTTTATTGGGTCCGTGATGGATAAGATCACGCTGCCGGGAGCCATCCTGCTCGCTGTGGTCGGTATTCTTCCGGGATTTGCTCAAAGGGCCGGTGTAACCCAGGGTTTTGCCTCTTTTTACGGAGGAACATCCCTGCTGATCATGGTTGCTGTTATTCTCGACACGCTGCAGCAGATCGAAACGCAATTGCTGATGCGTCAATACGATGGACTGATGAAGTCGGGCCGGATACAGGGCCGTCAGTCGGTAACCAATGCAGTGATCTAGGATGATCTATTACAAAACAAAAGCGGAAATTGAACTGGCGAGGGAGAGTTGTTTATTGGTAAGTGAAACGCTTACAGAAACGGCAAAAGTCCTGAAGCCCGGAATTACCACCCTTTACCTCGATAAGCTGATTGGTGATTATATCCGCGACCATGGGGCCTCTCCATCCTTTCTGAATTATAATGGATTTCCTTACAACTCCTGCATGTCGGTGAATGACGTGGTCGTGCATGGATTTCCGAATGATCGTGAACTGAAAGAAGGCGATATCATTTCCATTGATATAGGTGTTTATAAAAATGGTTTTCACGGGGATCATGCCTATACTTTTGCCATCGGCGATCCCGGAGCAGCCATTGCGCAACTCATTCGGGTAACTAAGGAATCGCTCTATAAGGGCATTGAAAAAGCGGTTGCGGGCAACCGTATCGGAGACATTTCATTTGCCATACAGGAACATACGGAAAGAAAATATGGATATGGGGTCGTTCGTGAACTCGTAGGTCATGGCCTGGGTAGAAAAATGCATGAAGATCCGCAGGTGCCGAATTACGGCAGGCGTGGTTCCGGAGTGAAAATGCAGGAAGGTCTGATTCTCGCCATTGAACCCATGATTAATCTGGGAAAGCGGGATGTATATACGGAAGAAGATGGCTGGACGGTCAGAACCTCGGACCACAATGCTTCCGTTCATTTTGAGCACGACGTCTGCGTACAGAAAAATAAAGCCGATATCCTTTCTGATTATTCCGGAATTGAAGCAGCTGAACGCAATAACCCGGCTTTGTTTGTATCCTGATTACCCGGATCATTCATACGCTCATGGCCTCATCAGCCGCTTACGCCAAAATCCCTTAGGGCTTCGTTGAGGCTCGTTTTCAAGTCGGTAGAAGGTTTCCGCTGTCCGATGATCAGTGCGCAGCCAACCCCGTATTCACCGGCTGGAAATCTCTTTGGATAGGTTCCGGGGATGACCACGCTCCTTGCCGGGACCCTGCCCTTATATTCAACCGGCGAAGAACCGCTCACATCGATAATCTTCGTGCTCTGCGTCAAAACCACGTTGGCGCCCAATACAGCCTCTTTTTCCACCCGTACGCCTTCTACTACAATACTTCTGGATCCGATAAAGCATCCGTCTTCAATGATCACTGGGGCGGCCTGTAACGGCTCCAAAACGCCCCCTATTCCCACACCGCCGCTTAAATGAACCCCCTTACCGATCTGCGCGCAACTTCCTACGGTTGCCCAGGTGTCTACCATGCTTCCCTCATCCACATAAGCGCCGATATTCACATAACTTGGCATCAGTACCACGCTTTTCGCCAGATAGGCGCCATATCTCGCCACGGCGTGCGGCACCGCGCGAACGCCCAGCGAAGCATAATCCTTCTTCAGGGCCATCTTATCATAAAATTCAAAGGGCTCAATTGACCAGGTTTGCATCTGACGGATCCCGAAATACATTAGGATGGCTTGTTTCACCCATTCGTTCACAACCCAGCCATCGCCGGATGGGGAGGCAACACGCAGTCTCCCTTTATCCGTTTCTTCGATTACCGTTTCCACGGCACGGCGATGCTGATCGGTTTTAAGTAAATCCCTGTTTTCCCAGGCTTCTGTTATCAGTGCTTTGAGATCCATTCCGTATTTTTTTGCAAACATACAGGTGAAGGAGCAAATAGAAATTATATGAGTATTCAAAATTTCCGCTGGCTACCCTATTTTTGATGATCTTAAGTGATCAGCATTGGAATTTGAAACCGATATCGCTCATTGTCTGGAAGCGCTTCGAAAGGGAGGTACCATTCTTTATCCAACAGATACCATTTGGGGAATTGGCTGCGATGCGACGGATGCGGCAGCCGTAAAAAGAATCTTTGAAATAAAACAACGCCCCGAATCTAAGTCCCTGATTGTTTTACTGGCAGACACCCGTGATATCAACCGGTACATAAGTCTTCCACAGCCTCATATATTTGATTATTTGCACAAGGTGGTCCGGCCGACCACTATAATTTATGAAGGAGCGATCGGCCTGGCTGAAAACCTGATTGCAGCAGATGGCAGTATCGCCATCCGGATAGTCAAAGAAGATTTTTGCAGGCACCTGATCAAACGGTTTGGGAAACCACTGGTTTCCAGCTCCGCAAATATTTCCGGGGAAACAGCTCCCGATCATTTTAACAATATTTCTGTGGAAATAAGGAACGCGGTTGATTATGTTGTTCAATACAGGCAATCTGATAAAGAGCCTGCCCGGGCTTCAACAGTCGTTCGTTTTGATCATCACGGAGAGATCCGGGTTTTGAGAAGGTGACCTGATCGGATGGTATTATAACCACGCCATATCATAACACGAAGAGGGTATTAGATGGTAATAAATAAGATTTATTATATCCGAAAACAAAAAGTAATGCTGGATGAAGATCTGGCCGAACTTTATCGCGTACCCACAACGCGGTTGAATGAGCAGGTCAAAAGAAATATCGCGAGATTCCCAAAGGATGTTATGTTTCAAATAGCGACGGCGGAATTCGAAAACTTGAAGTCGCAAATTGCGTCCGCAAATTGGGGGGACGAAGAAATACGCCTTTTGTTTTTACCGAGCACGGTGTCCTGATGTTATCCAGCGTAAAAATGAGGGAGATGCTGTTAACGAATCTGGACATACTTTTGAAGCTTGAGTATTTGGAGAAACAGGCATTTCAGAATACCGCGGATATAAAAGTTATTTTTGATTCCCTCAAACGATTGTTGAATGCATCTCAGGAGCCAATAACGCACGTTGGATACAGGAGACTGAATGAAAAGGATTAAGAAAGGTCTCTTTTCAAATAAGAAAATGGATGTCTGAGGATTCTTTGCCCACATGCCGAATACCGGCTCCTGAGCCGGTTGGTGGTTTTATCGGGCAAAGTAACTTAATATTTCCTGCCTCGAATTTCATCGGATGAAGGATTATTCGCAGAAATTTCTGTTCTTCGCGTATCAAAAGAATTGAAAAAATTCCTGATCATACAAACAGCCTTTATTGGTGATGTGGTGCTTGCAACGCCGCTTATAGAAAAACTGCATGCCTTTTTTCCGGATGCGCAGATTGATTTCCTTTTGCGCAAGGGAAATGAAGCGCTATTACTGCATCATCCTTTTCTGCATGAAGTGCTGATTTGGGATAAAAAAGAACATAAGCAGAGAAATCTTTTCCGGCTGATCCGCCGGATCCGTAGAAACAGATACGATAAAGTGGTCAACCTGCAGCGCTTTGCTGCAACCGGTTTGCTTACGGCCTTTTCCGCAGCCGGGGAGACCATCGGGTTCGACAAAAATCCTTTGAGTTTTTTGTTCACTAAAAAAATATCGCATATTGTCGGCGAAGAAAAAAAACTTCATGAAACGGAACGAAATCTGGAGCTCATCAGGCATTTTACCGATCCGTCCTATTTTCGTCCGGTCTTGTATCCATCGGGTGCAGATGAAGATTTCGTCAAACCGTTTAAGTCGGGAAAATTCATTACAGTGAGCCCCGCTTCTGTATGGTTCACCAAACAATACCCGGCAGATCAATGGATATCTTTTATAAAAAGAATTCCGGCAGGGAACCGGATACTGTTAATGGGTGGCCCCGGAGATTTGTCCCTCTGCGAAGCCATTCGGGCTTCAGTCGGAGAAATTCAAATCGAAATACTGGCCGGAAAATTAACTTTACTTCAGTCTGCCGCCCTGATGAAGGCCGCCGTTATGAATTATGTAAATGATTCCGCGCCGTTGCATTTTGCTTCGGCGATGAATGCCCCCGTAACAGCGGTATATTGTTCAACCATTCCGGAATTTGGCTTTGGTCCCCTGTCGGATATCCGGTTCATCGTTCAGATCCGGGCTTCTTTATATTGCCGGCCCTGCGGCTTGCACGGATACCGGAAATGCCCTGAAGGCCATTTCCGCTGTGCAAAGGAAATTAAAGATGAACAGCTATTAAAACCCCTTTCCTGATCCCGGATTCCTTGCTCCTCCATATTGATTGATTTACCTTTGCCCCCATGCAAATTTCCTGTTCTGAAAGCGAATTGTCGCTTTTCCGCAAAATCGGGCATGCGGCTGCCAGCATGCAGGTGGAAGCCTATGTGATTGGGGGATTTGTGCGGGATAAACTGATCGATCGGTCCACCGATGATGTGGATATTGTATGTATTGGGAATGCAATTGATCTGGCTCATTTGGTAGCAGCATCTTTCACGCCCAGGCCGGCGGTATCTTTCTTTAAAAATTTTGGTACGGCGCATATCCGTGTGCCGGATCCTGGAACGAAGACGGGCATGCTGGATGTGGAATTTGTCGGCGCCCGCAAGGAAAGCTACCGTTCTGCCTCCCGCAAGCCCGAAGTATCTGCCGGAAGTCTGAAAGACGATCAGAACCGCCGGGACTTTACCATCAATGCGCTGGCCATCAGCCTGAATGAAGAGAATTACGGTCAGCTCCTGGACCCATTCAATGGTTTGAAAGATCTGGCTGATCGATGGATTCAGACACCACTGGATCCCCTGGCCACTTTTAATGATGATCCGTTGCGGATGTTGCGGGCCATCCGGTTTGCCACCCAGTTGGGCTTCCGGATAAATCCCGAAACCTTCGATGCCATCCGGGAGGATGCGCCCCGAATCCGGATTATCTCACAGGAACGTATAACCGAAGAAATCAATAAGATCATTTCTGCTGCGAAGCCCTCGGTTGGATTTGATCTGCTATACCAGGCGGGCCTGCTGGACATTATCTTCCCGAAAATGACAGAACTGGCAGGTGCGGAATATATTGATGGGCATGGGCATAAGGATAATTTTTATCATACTTTGCAGGTGCTGGACAATATATCGGAAAACAGCGATGATCTTTGGTTGCGATGGGCTGCTATTTTACACGATATCGGGAAGCCGGCAACCAAAAAATTTGAAAAGGGTCATGGGTGGACTTTTCACGGGCATGAGGTAGTCGGAGGACGGATGGTTCCTAAAATCTTTGACCAGTTTAAACTCCCGCTGAATGAAAAAATGCGGTTTGTACGAAAACTGGTAGAATTGCATTTGAGGCCGATTGGCCTTAACAAGGAAAATATTACCGATTCTGCCATCAGGCGGCTTTTATTTGATGCGGGGGAAGATATAGATTCCCTGATGATGCTCTGTGAAGCGGACATCACCTCAAAGAATAAGCAAAAAGTTAAAAAATACCTGGAAAATTTTGAACTTGTCCGTTCCCGGCTTGCAACGGTGGAGGAGAAAGACAGGATTCGCAACTGGCAGCCTCCGGTAACGGGGGAAATGATTATGGAGATTTTTGGTATAAAACCGTCCCGGCAGGTAGGGGATCTGAAGAAAATGATCCGGGAGGCGATCCTGGAAGGGGAAATAGAAAACTCTTATGAAGCGGCTTTCCGGTTTATGATGGAAAAGGCCATTTCCATGGATCTAAAACCGGTAAAATAGCCTATGCTGCTATTTATGGCAGAAAATAAAGCTGGCCATTAATTTGATGGTTTATTTTATTTTTGAATTACTTAACAGGAACGATTATGGCAGTTTTAAAATTCAGGGTTTATTTTGAGGAGGACGACAGCGTTTACCGGGACGTGGCGGTGAAGCATAATCAGCATTTTCTGCAACTTCATCAGGGAATTTTGAAAGCCTATGAATTTGACACTAAACATCAGGCTACTTTCTTCAGGAGCAATGATCACTGGCAGAGAGGAAGGGAGATTTCACTGGAGAAATATGACAGGGAATATAAAGTGGCTCCTTTAATTATGGCAGAAACGCCCATCGGTTCCGAGATCCGGGACCCGAATCAGAAATTTGTTTATCAGTATGATTTCGTAAAAAACTGGACTTTTCTGGTAGAACTCATTCACGTCTCCAAAGAAGAAAGCAGCAAGCTGGAATATCCTGCTCTGGTGAAAAGTGAGGGGATAGCGCCATCCCAATATGGAACCCGCGGTCTTGTGGGAGATAAACTTGCCGAAGTCGAAGAGAAATACGATCTGGGTCGCAGTGCGGAAGGATTTGTGGTGGTCGGTGGTGACGCCTCGGATCTGGAGGAATCGGAAGAAACCGGCGATCTGGGAGAAGAAGAAATCAGCCCCGAAGAAGAGGGCCCCGAATAATGTGCGCTAAAACGGTAATCATCATCACGGGGCCGACGGCTGCCGGAAAAACGGAGTTATCCCTGGCCGTTGCCCGTCATTTCAATACGTCCATTATATCTGCTGATTCCCGCCAGTGTTTTCGTGAATTGAATATAGGGGTTGCAAAACCATCTCCTGAGGAACTGAATTTGGTAAAACATGAATTCATCAATTCCCATGGCATTCAGGAGGAAGTAAATGCTGCCTTATTTGAATCGCTTTCCCTGCAATGGGCGGGTGAGATTTTCAAAAAACAGGATGTGCTGGTGATGGCTGGTGGAACGGGGTTATACCTAAAAGCCTTTTGTGAAGGACTCGATCCCATTCCTCCGGCAGATGAACAATTAAGGATAGAAATCCGGGAACAGTATCAACTGAACGGACTTGGTTGGTTACGGGAAAAGATCAAACGCTGTGATCCGGAGTTTTACCAGTCCGGCGAAACCGCTAATCCGCAACGGATGATGCGGGCCCTGGAGGTTATGGAAAGCACCGGACGTTCTATTTTGTCTTTCAGGGATGCACCTGGAAAAACACGGCCTTTTCGCATACTCCGATTTGGTATCCGGGTTCCGACCGCTATTTTATACCGGCGGATCAATGATCGGGTTGACCGCATGATGGAATTGGGACTGCTGGAGGAAGTCCATTCCCTGTTGTCGTTTCAACACCTCAATGCGCTGCAGACCGTTGGTTATACGGAATTGTTTGAATACCTGAATGGGAACTCGGATCTGCCGGAAGCGGTCCGGCGTATTAAACAAAACAGCAGGCATTACGCAAAGCGCCAGATGACCTGGTTCAGAAAAGATCCGGAAATAAGATGGCTTGAGGAAAATCGTTTGCAGGAGATCCTCCAATATTTCGGGGAAGCCTAAAATTTAAAACCGACCGTAAGAATCAGGTTGCTGGTATTTTGATGTACCGTTGCATACACGTTGTCCTTATCACCCAGCCGGTAGGGGAAACTGGCATCCTTCAGAAAACTTTCCACAAAGGTCAGGTCAATAAAAATACCGTGATTCCGGTATCCAAGTCCGGCACTCGCTGTCGCCCGGCTTGCTTTAATATCTGAAGAAGCATACGGACTCAACGAATAGGATCCTCCGGCCCTTACGGCCAGCGCATTGAATTTTAATTCGCCGCCGAGCCGGAAATTGACGCTGTTTTTGTAATAATTTTTCACGGTATTGTTGAGGTCATCATAATAGCCATTGTCAGTATAGTAAGCATAGTCACCTTCGGATGGTACACTGAAGCGGGGACTCTTATTGGTTATGTATTCAATATCGCCTGTTATAAATCCCTGCCGGTCTTTTGGATCTTCGCCGGTCCCGAACACATAGGATCCACTGGCAATAAAATGCCAGGAAGAGGAAAGGTCGTACCGGATGCTGTTGCCTCCGCCACTATTATTGTCCATGACACCGGAGCTGGTTGAATCCAGGTGGTGATAGTCTTCTGCGTCCGAAACAAGCTTGGCGTCCAAACGGTCCGTTAGGGTGTAGAATGTCGGGGTATGAACTGCCAGCCCGATGCGCCAGGCTGCAACCGGCCGGAAAATGGCGCCTACTTTGAGATTTACCCCTGCCCCTTTGCTTGAAAAGGATTCTGAATAGTTGTAATAGTTGAAATCATTATGGGTGTTTCCGCTGAGATCAGTTTCAGAATAGGCCAGTGTCCGTTGATAATTAACAATGGGAATGCCAACAGCTGCGCCCAGATACCATTTATCGCGGGTGCTCGATGCAAAACCCAGAGACAATTCTGTAATGCCTCCCGTTGTTCTGCTGTCGTTGACCTGGTAAAGTGATCCGCCTGCTGCCAACACTTTTTGAGGTTGGGCTATCACCTGGGTTATTCCGCCCACAGTGGCTGTATCAATCAGATAGGTGTAGAGAGCCATCCGTGTTCCGTATGAAAGCGAAGCGCCGGGTGCCCCCAGGGCATCATCTATGGATAGGCCCGAATTGGCATATTCTTCCGCATAGGCTTCCGCTCCGGACGAGTAATGATTAGCCCCCTCATAGCGGGTATGACTATAAAAATCAGCGGAACGGTTTATCGCAAAACTGAAAACGGTGCTTTTACCCGGACTTGTAGCACTGCTAAGCACAAAGCCCGAGGTGCCCAGCATGAAATGACTGCTGTTGGGTGCGGGTTCACTTGCGGACAAATATTGGCTTTTGGTATGCTGAAAACCAAACCCAGGGCTGATTAATATTTCGCCGGTCTTGTAAAAACCGAGTCCTGCGGGATTTACAAAATGGGCAGAAATGTCGCCACCCAGTGATCCCATAGCGCCGCCAATAGCCTGTTCACGGGCTGTACCTGAAGGATTGGTATTGGATAAACGCAAAGCATCTTCCGGTAACTGCGCCCTGACGATAAATGAAATAAAAATCGGACCCAGCAATAAGAAACGTTTGATCATATGAAGAAGATTACCTGGCCGGTCGGGAACCACCGCCCCCTCTCATAGACCCCCCGCTGCCGCCGCCTCCGCCAAAATTAGAAGGCGTAGAACGGACTGGCTGTGAACTCTGGTTCATGGGCCGGCTGTAGGTCGGTCGGCTATAGGTCGGTCGGCTGTAGTTGCTGTTATTGGTATTGTTATAGGACCGCCGGAAATTCCGGGAAGAATTGTTTACCGGTGTATTTCCATTGTAAAAGCGATTCGCGCTATTGGGGCGACTGCTGTAAGAGCGGCCCTGGTAACCGGCCGGGTTAAAAGTGCTTAATCGTGTGTAGGCAGGGGAAGAAAAATTCTTGCCATTCACATACACAACGCCACCATAATAGGGGTTATAAAAACTATTCCAGGCGTAATAGCTATTCCAGAAACTGAATGGGCTATAATATCCAAAGCCTCCCATAAAGGGACCGTAACCCATTCCAAACCCGTATCCCATGGAATAAGGACTGGCGTATCCCATAGCAGAATAACCACCGTAATAATCATAATTATAGTCATCAAAATAAGACCAGCGATTCGGGTCTTCCACACGCATCCTTACATAATTTTCATTGGGGGCACTATAGTACTGATCGTTATTATTGTCTGCGGAAGCGTAGTTTTCTGCTGGCGCACCGGGAGAATAATAGACATCATCCGGAGTTGGATTGGATCTGTAAACCGTACAACCGGTAAATGACACCAGTGCGATCAAAACCAGGATATATAAATGTTTCATGATGAAAGCTTTTGGATGATTCAGTCTTAAGTTACTACTTTTGCGCGTCTTAACAAAGGTACAAAAATATTTACCCGGAACGTAATAAATCCTGACCCGGAATTCTGTCAAAAGAGGCCGGGTCAGCCCCTGTAAAATCCGGAATTTCAGATTCGTATGAGTAAAGAAATCACAAACCGGGCAGCGGATTATGCCCAATGGTATAACGACTTGGTATTAAAAGGACAGTTGGCCGATTATTCTGCAGTAAGAGGTTGTATGGTGATAAAACCCTATGGCTTTGCTTTATGGGAAAAAATGCGGGATACCCTGGATCAGATGTTTAAAGATACGGGCCATGAAAATGCTTATTTCCCTTTGTTTATTCCAAAAAGTTTTCTGAGCCGGGAAGCGGCCCATGTGGAAGGATTTGCCAAGGAATGCGCTGTGGTTACACATTATCGTCTGAAAAATGACCCCGACGGAAATGGGATAATTGTGGATCCGGAAGCCAGGCTGGAAGAAGAACTGATCGTAAGACCGACCAGTGAGACCATTATCTGGAATACCTACAAGACCTGGATACAATCCTACCGCGATCTTCCCCTGCTTATTAACCAATGGGCCAACGTGGTTCGCTGGGAAATGCGCACCCGGCTTTTTCTTCGGACAACAGAGTTTCTCTGGCAGGAAGGCCATACAGCACATGCCAATGCTGAAGAAGCCATAGCAGAAACCCTCCAGATGCTGGATATTTATGCCGATTTCGCCGAAAATTATATGGCCCTGCCCGTGATCAAAGGCGTTAAAACTGCTTCCGAACGATTCGCCGGTGCTGTCGATACGTATTGTATAGAAGCCCTCATGCAGGATGGTAAAGCGCTGCAGGCAGGAACCTCCCATTTCCTGGGACAAAATTTTGCCAAAGCTTTTGATGTGAAATTCTCAGATAAAGAAAATAAACTGGATTATGTATGGGCAACCAGCTGGGGCGTCAGTACGCGTCTGGTGGGTGCTCTGGTAATGGCTCACAGTGATGATGATGGGCTGATCCTCCCGCCAAAAATTGCTCCTGTTCAGGTAGTAATCATTCCCATCTATAAAGGCAGCGAACAAAAAGAAATATTGGACGCGAAAGGGAAGGAATTGACCGAACGGTTGAAAAAGGCCGGGATCAGGGTGAAATTCGATTCAAATGATAATAACCGGCCAGGCTGGAAATTCGCTCAGTATGAGCTGAAAGGCGTGCCGGTGCGCATAGCGATGGGGCTTCGTGATCTGGAAAATCAAACTGTGGAAGTGGCCAGAAGGGATACAAAGGAAAAAACTAGCCTGCCGCTGGAAGGCCTTCCCGAAAGGATTGAACAGCTCTTACTCGATATCCAGCAACAAATGTATCAGAAGGCGCTGGATTACCGCCAGCTGCATATTACAGCAGCCGACCATTGGGATGAGTTTGTTCGACTGCTCGATGAAAAAGGAGGATTTATTGCAGCCCACTGGGACGGCACGGCAGAAACAGAGGAGGTCATCAAGGATAAAACAAAGGCTACGATCCGTTGTATTCCGTTGAATAATCCCCAGGAGGACGGGGTTTGTATTTTATCCGGAAAGCCAAGCCGGGAAAGGGTTTTGTTTGCCAGGGCCTACTGATCTTTATTTAAGCTATTCTTTGGTTCTTTGTGGGAATTTTCATTAATTGTGAAGCTAAAACAACCCCACATGGAACAATCAACCCCCGCCAACCTCTTTGATTTACAATTGGATCAACAAGCCGGTAGTTATTTAGGAGAAGCAGCCCGCTGGGCAAGATTCCTATCCATCCTCGGATTCATTTTGTGCGGATTGATGGTTTTGATGGGCGCATTCCTCGGATCACGTATTGCAGACAGCCTGAGCAACATGGGTGGTTCCTCGATGCTTGGCGGTGGATTTTTTTCAATGATCTATGTACTCATCGCCCTGATTTACTTCTTTCCCTGCCTCTATCTTTTCCATTTCGGCACCAAAATGCGGACCGCACTGACCAATAACGACCAGGAAACACTTTCCGCTTCACTGAAAAATCTGAAATCCTGTTTTAAATTTTTCGGGGTTTTAGCCATCATCGTATTATCGTTATATGCACTGGCTATTATCGCATTGATTATCGGAGGTGTTGCAGGACATTGATTTCAGGCAGCCGTATAATAATTATAATCCTTGAGCAGGGTTTCCAGAAACTCAAGCGGATCCTGATCCGATTGAATTCCCAGTTTCCACTTAATTCTTTCGGCAATGCGAAAGGAAATATCATAATTGTTTTTTTTCTTTACAGTCTCAATAAAACCTTTGAGTGAATTAAGGTCCTTGTCACTCAATTTCATTACTTCGGGATAACGAGGCTTGTAACCGTCTTCCACTTCGGTAAAAACGGTGTCCTGCCAGGATGTTTTTGACCTGGTAAAAATCACAATCGTTCCCGCAACGATATCACCGATCCTTTGGGATTTATCAGACATGATCACACAAGCAATACCTGAGAACGTCAATACGCTGCAGTACCAGGGCAATGCGCCGGTGAAAATGGCGAAAAAGATCCAGAGCGGAAAGTCAACCGTTCTGAAGAGCCATCGCAGAAGGTATTGGCTTACCGTTGCCTGACCGCCTTCCAGCGTGATAATGCGGATGCCCAGAAGTTTCTTGCCGACGGTTTGGCCGTTGGTGAGTATTTCCATTGCCGGATAGTATATCAAAACCGGTATTCCCAGCAGTACCAGAATCCAATCTCTTCCGTTTGTTCTATTCCCCGTAAATGCGTTTATGATCATTGAAGTCAGATAATAATAAAGCAGCATCAGCAGCACATCCAGCGCCCAGGCGAACATCCGCCGGTGAAACGGACTGATGGGGAAATTGACTTCTATATTAAACCCGGTATCTAGTTTTACGGACAGCATTCAATCTGGTAAATAGGAACGGCTGAATATCAAAGCCCCGAGCTTGGCCGTTTTATTTTATATTTATCAATAAATATAATCTTTTTTGTGCGGGAAGGTCAATTCATACAGCAGAACATAGAGAAGTGGAAAACGTATCAGTACGAACCAACCACAGACCCGGATGAAATGGCAGGACGGTTTACTGAACTGGTAAACGACCTGGGTTATTCCAAAACTTTTTATCCGCACAGTAAGGTAACAGAATACCTGAATAAGCTGGCTTCGGGTATCTATCTGGGTATTTATAAAAATAAGAAGGAAGAATCTTCCCGCATCGTCCGGTTCTGGAAATCGGAATTGCCCATTGTTGTTCGTAAATACCACCGTGAATTGCTGTATTCTTTTATCATTTTCATATTGTTTGCATTAATGGCTGCTTTTTCGGCTTCACATGATCAGTATTTTATACGGGGCGTATTGGGTGACGGGTATGTGGAGATGACAGAAGAAAACATTGCCAAAGGCGATCCGTTCGGCGTGTATAAAAGCCAGGGTGCGTTTTATATGTTTCTCTGGATCGCTGTGCATAATATACAGGTTTCCTTTTTCATTTTTGTATCCGGGATCCTGGCCTGCGTGGGCACCGTATGGCTTTTATTTACCAATGGCATCATGCTCGGATCATTTCAGTATTATTTTTTTGCCAAGGGTCTGGGCTGGAAATCCGTGCTGGTGATCTGGATACATGGAACTTTGGAAATATCATCTTTTATCGTGGCTGGCGCCGCCGGTATTTTGCTTGGAAAGAGTTTACTGTTCCCAGGAACTTTCAAAAGATTGACTTCTCTTAAACGGGGCGCCAAAGACGGTGTTAAACTGATGATTGGCCTGGTGCCGGTATTTATCGCTGCTGCATTTCTGGAAGGATTTGTTACCCGGTATTCCGGTATGCCCGTATGGCTTAGCCTGCTTATTTTACTTTCTTCGCTGACGTTTATCATTTGGTATTTTATAATTTATCCCGTCCGGCTGAGCCGGAAATTAGAGATGCCGGAACTTTTAAAATCCTGATACGGTAACCCAATATTCATGTTCAAATTGCTGATCCGTTCTGTTTTGTGTTTATACCTGGTTGTTTTCCATGGTGAACCGGTATATTGTCAGCCCGTACACAACAGGTCGGATTCTGTTAAAGAAATAATGGATACGGATCAGCGGGATACTGACGAAGAAGTCGCACCGGTCAGTCAGTATCTTTCGATTACTGACAGCGCAACCATTCCTTTTACTCTCCGACAGGTGCAGGACCGGAAGCTGAAGGAATATCAGCATAATCCGGATTTTGCCTATGCAAATGATCCGGCCTATTGGAAGAAAGAACCTCCGCCGGAACCCGGAGTCCTGGAGTGGCTCCTGCAGAGTCGGGTAGCGCACCTGGTCCTCCTCATTCTACTTATTCTGGTTGTTGCATATGCCATTTTCAGGCTGGCCAAAGAAAATTCCTTCCATTGGCTGGAAGATGGCCGAAGGAAAAGACAAAAGAGTAATACAACTGACCGGCAGGAGGAAGAATCTGTTCCTGATCTGGATAAAGCAATAAGCAGGTACACGGAGGAAGGGAATTTCAGTTTGGCGGTTCGATATATGTATATCAGGCTCATTCACACTGCGTTTGAGAAAAACACCATTCAATTTAAATCATTCTCCACCAATGCGGATATTGTGGAAGCCTTTAAGGATCCGCAGCAGGCCCGGGATTTTCGCTTTCTGGCTACAGCCTATGAATATATTTTTTACGGCGGATTCACGCCTTCACGGGACCAGTTTAGTTTATTGCAGCAGAAGTTTAATGCGTTCCATCAAAATTTGCAGGATTGAAAATAACAGGCCACCATATCTTTTTTCTATTCCTGCTGTCATATATGACTGCCTGTACATCCTGTACGCGGCAAAAAAAAATCAACCCGTATGTCAGCCTTCGGCCGAAAGACAGAATACCCTACGGCACTTTATATGCATTTGAAAACCTGCCGGCTCTTTTTCCAAAAGCCAGCATCGTTGAAAATAAGCTATCTCCGAAAACTTTTTATTATGACACGACTGACCCGGGAAACGGGCGCGTTTATTTGAAAACCTATATCATTATCGGACGCAATATTGTTCCGGACAAAGAGGAACTGGAATCCATGGTCCGGTTCGCAGCATCAGGACATCAGGTGTTTATGTCGTCTCTGCACTTCGGTGGGAGCCTGCTAAAGACCCTGAACCTGAAAATAAATGAAAGTCGTTCCGGAGACGATAGCCTCCGCCTGAGTCTTTACGAACCGCAGCGCCATGGTTCGTTAAATTATATTTATCCGGGTTACTGCCTCGATGCTTATTTTGAATCTTTTGACACGGCGCATACCCTTGTTCTGGGCCGGAACTATATGGGCAAGCCGGATTTTATCCGGATCGCTTTTCGTCGCGGCGGTGCCATTTTTGTTCACCTGGCACCGATGGCTTTCACGAATTTCTTTTTGCTGCATAAGCAGAATAAATCTTATTATGATTTCGCTTTTTCTTATTTGCCAAAAGAAACAAACGAGTTGATGTGGGATGATTACTTCCAGGATAAACAAATGGAAAATTTTTCAGCCCTTCAATTTATTCTCGGCAACCGGTCACTTAAATGGGCCTTCTGGCTGGTCGTTTGTTTGTTCGTATTGTTGTATATATTGGAATCCAAAAGAAAACAACGTGTATTGGCAGCCAGGGAGACACCCGGAAATCCTTCGGTTGATTTCGTTAAAACCATCGGTCGTTTATACCTTCAGCAGAAAAATAATCAGAATCTGGCCATCAAAATGATCGCCGCATTTCTGGAGCATGTCCGGTTGACTTATCATATGCAGACATCCATGCTGAATGATGATTTTTCCGGTAAGCTCGCGCTCCGGAGTGGAGTGGATCGGGATACTGTCCGGAAACTCGTTGATTCAGTTCATTATGCCCGGATGCGAAACGCACTCACGGATCAGGAATTGATGGACCTGCATCAGCAAATGCAAATTTTCAATAAACCTTTATAATGAATATGGAAGAAAATTTATTTCCCGAAAGAACAGACCTGCAGGAATTCAGAGAAACGCTGGATAAATTGAAGCTGGAGATTGGAAAAGTGATCGTTGGGCAGAACGAGATGATCGGACTCCTGATTGCCGGAATACTGGCCGACGGACATGTTTTGATTGAAGGTGTACCGGGTGTTGCAAAAACCCTCACAGCGAAACTGCTCAGTCGCACCATCTCCGTGGGCTTTTCCAGAATTCAGTTCACGCCCGACCTGATGCCGGGGGACGTGATCGGAACTTCCGTGTTTAATCCCCGGGAACTTCTGTTCCAGTTTCGTCAGGGTCCCATATTCAGTCATATCGTATTGATCGACGAAATTAACCGGGCTCCCGCGAAAACCCAGGCTGCGCTTTTTGAAGTGATGGAGGAGCGTCAGATCACAGTAGAAGGACAAACGATGAAAATGCAACAGCCTTTTTTGGTGGTAGCCACCCAAAACCCGGTGGAGCAGGAGGGCACTTATCATTTGCCGGAAGCGCAGCTGGACCGTTTCCTGTTTAAGATTAAAGTAGATTACCCCAATGCGGAGGAAGAATTTCAGGTGGTTACCAAACATCACCTCAGCAAGGGCGATCAACTGGAAGATCAGGTGCAGCCGGTATTGAATGCTGCTGTTATTGCTTCTTTGCGCGGGCAGGTGAGTGCCATCCATGTGGAGGAAAAGCTGATCCGTTTTATTGTCTCTTTGGTCGGCTCTACCCGGGAACATAAATCCATCTACCTGGGCGCCTCCCCCAGGGCTTCGATTGGCATTCTTCAGGCCTCAAAGGCCATAGCGGCTATGCAGGGTAGGGATTTTGTTGTTCCTGAAGACATCCTGTATGTGATCCCGGCAGTGCTCCGGCACCGGCTGGTGCTGACTCCGGAAAAGGAAATGGAGGGCGGTACGGTGGATGATGTGATCCGGGAATTGGTTCAATCGGTGGAAATTCCAAGGTAAATATGAATTTATTTAAACGATTTTATCTTTCACTTTTTTTAAGCAGGCGTTTTTACCGCCTGCTGGGATGCATTATCTTTTTATTCGTCGTTTCCTACGGATTGCCTTTTTTGTTTGATGTTTCGCAATATTTGCTGCTTCTGTTTTGCCTGCTTTGTGTTCTGGACTGGATGGTTTTATTTTTATATGCGAAAACCATATCGGTTCAAAGAATGGCTCCTGACAGGTTGAGTAACGGGGATGATAATCACATTCAACTGGCCGTGAAAAACGATTACCCCTTCCGGATATCCCTGCAGCTGATTGATGAGCTTCCGGAACAATTACAGATCAGGGATTTTTTGATCTCGACCCTGCTTCAGCCGGGAGAGAAAAAATCATTGCCCTATTCTATCCGCCCCAAACAAAGAGGTGAATATGCATTCGGAGATATTCAGGCGTATGTAACAGGGCCATTACGCCTGATTATCCGCCGGAAAACCCTTTCCGCAAAGCAAACATTGAAGGTATTTCCCAGCTTTCTGCACTTGCGTCAGTTTGAATTTCAGGCACACATAACCGATCCGGGCAATATTGGGTTTAAACAAGTGAGAAAAACAGGCCACAGCCTGGAATTCGAACAAATCCGGGAGTATGTTCCCGGCGACGATATCCGCAGCATCAATTGGAAGGCAACGGGAAGAACCGGTGGTCAGCTGATGATCAATAACTATACGGATGAAAAAAGCCAGCAGGTGTATTGCATTCTGGATAAGGGAAGGGTGATGAAGATGCCTTTTGAGGGAATGACCTTATTGGACTACGCGGTGCACGCAACACTGGTGATGAGTGGTGTGGCCTTATCCCGTCAGGATAAATCCGGGCTGATCACTTTTGGAGAAAAAGGAGGTGATTTTATTCCGGCTAACCATCGCGCCACGCAGATGAATAATATACTGAACGCGCTGTATAAACTGGAGACCCGGTTTTTGGAGTCGGACTATGCGTTTCTGCATACCCTGGTCAAAACACGGATTTCGCAAAGAAGCCTCCTGATCTTGTTCACGAATTTTGAATCCCTGAACTCCCTGAGCCGGCAACTTCCCTATATGCGGAACATATCCAAAAAGCATTTGCTGCTGGTTGTTTTTTTTGAAAACACTTCTCTGGAAACGCTCGCATCGGGCACTGCACCCGATATCGAAAGGTTATATGAAAAAGTGATTGCAGAGAAATTTATCCTGGAAAAAAAACTGATTGTAAAAGAATTGCAACGGTATGGCATACACGCCTTATTGACTGCTCCCGGAAAACTTACGGTTGATGTGGTCAATAAATACCTGCAGATCAAAGCACGTCGAGAGATTTGATTTCTCCCTACATTTGACGGATATGGAAAATCCGTTTGAAGCCGGACAGGTAATACTCATTGATAAACCACTGCACTGGACCTCGGCCGATGTGGTAAAAAAAATCCGAAACCTGGTGCATGTCAAAGTGGGTCATGCCGGAACGCTGGATCCCCTGGCCACGGGGCTGCTTATTCTCTGTACGGGAAAGTTTACCAAGAAGATCAGTGAATACATGAGCCAGGAGAAAGAATATACAGGAACTTTTACCCTCGGTGGTTCCACCGCATCATACGACCTGGAAACGGAGCCTGGCAATTTCAAAGATTTCTCCGGAATAACAGATGCGCGGATCCAGGAAATCGCACGTCAGTTTACTGGAGAAATTATGCAGGTGCCACCTGCTTATTCGGCCATTAAAAAAAACGGGCACCGGGCGTATGACCTGGCCCGTCTGGGTAAAACCTTCTCGCTGGAAAAAAGAAAAATAACCATCCATACATTTGAAATGCAATCTGCAGCATTGCCCGTGATTAATTTCAGGGTGGTTTGCTCCACCGGGACCTATATCCGGAGTCTGGCCTATGATGTAGGGGAGGCATTGGGATGCGGGGCTTATCTCAGCAAACTTTGCCGCACCCGTATCGGTTCTTATAGTCTGAGAGATGCGCTTACCATGGATGCGGCTGCCGGGAAATTTAAAATGGGTAATTGATTCCCAGCTGGAGTTGTCCGCTACCCGGCGATAATTTATAGAACCATTGATCGGGGTTCTCTATTCTTTGCGGATCCCGTATTTTATAGGCCCAGTCCAGCCGGATCAGAAAATAATTAAAATCCACCCGCAACCCGGTCCCTGCCCCGATGGCAAATTCTTTATAAAAACGGTTTAGCTGAAAGTCGCTACCCTTTGCCAGGGCAGAAGTATCTATCGGTTTCCAGTTCCATATATTGCCAATATCCGTGAATATGGCACTCCGGAATTTAATGCCGAATAACGTTCCCAGGAGAAACCGGTATTCCACATTTCCCTCCAGCTTAATATCTCCGAAGCGAAGGTCCACGTTGGCATAGGGCGTGTCGCTGTAGAATCTGGAAGAGCCGAGTCCCAGTTGCCTCACCTGCCAGGCGCGCATGCTGTTGGGACCACCTGCGAAATAAGCTTTAAAGAAAGGAAGTGTTTGTTCATAGCCATTATTTTCGCGACCGTAAGCCAGGCCGGCTCCCCCATAGGCGCGGAAAACGAGTTGATTCTTCCCGTAGTCAATATTGTGCCGGAATTCCAGTTCACCTTTCACATAACGAAACAGCGGTCCTTCGTCGAGAGGCCGTATAAAGCCAAGCAACGCGCCGCTCCATTCCAGGCCGGCAAGGAAATAATTTGATTTATTTCCTTTGTTTCGGACGGAATTGTAGGCAAGCTGCTCGCCGATCACCAGGCCCGGCCGGAACGCCAACTTGAGGGACGGGTTGGCTTTGAGTATTTTGTTCAGACTGTCTGTCGGGCTCTCTGTTGTATATTCTACATTCAATGGTTTCCACAGAAAGGTTCGCGTAGAATTGACATTTAATTCTCCTTCGGCATGCTGAAGGGATCTTGACCATTGCCAGCCGAAAGAACCATTAATGGAACGGAGTATATAGAATGCCCGTCGATCCGTGTAGGACACATTCACATTAATCAGGGTCTGCGCTGCACGGAATCTTCCTTCTTTGCCAAAGGTTACGGGAGAGATGATCCGCGGAATGGTGATGGTATGGGAAAGGCTTGCCAGCGTGGTTTGAATAAAATTAGATCCCAGTTCCACACCGCCGCGCAGATTGGTATTGGTTTGAACGGATTGTTTGTAAACGTTCCGGTTCTGTAGTCCGAAGTTCAGCCCGGTGCCAAACAAATTGGTCGTGGTTACGATGTCGTTGGTATTGCGGCTGGCTTCCAGATCAACCGTCAGATTTTGTTTTTTTGCGGGATACATACGAAGAGTAATATCGAGCAGGGAATCTGCCAGAGGCGAATTCTGAAAATCAACGTTGTTGTATTGCCATGCTGAAAACTGGCTGAGCCGATTGGACGTTCTGTAATAATTATCCTGTTTATACAATCTTCCGGGCCTCAGGAAAATATTATTGACCAGGAACGGCAGTTTGAATTTTTGAGTCCTCGATATAAATTTTATGTTCCGGATAACCGCAGTATCGGTTTTAACCAGGGCAGTATCCTCAACGATGGGCAGATCGGGGAAAACAGTCACATTTCCGATATAGTACTTTTTGAGATGGCTGGAATCGCGGGCATCTCGTTGCTTTATGGTAACGTTGATGGTAGGATTCTCTTTTTTCAGTCTGAGCTTTTCGAGCAATTCCGCCTGCTCCAGCGGATCCAGGGAGGGGTCTATCAAGGCCGCGAATACCGTATCATGCTCCACATACAGGTCGTCTTTGGTGAAACGGAAATAACCGTGATTGCGGAAAGTATCCACCAGCCGGGCGATCTCTGTAACCAGCAACTGCCGGGAATAGGGCTTTCCTTTTTTGATTGCGGACTGTGAGCGGGAGTCCAGGGTCAATTTCTGAAGATCCGGGGATTTGAGATCATAGCCCACGGAATCGAATATCAGTTGCTTCCCCGTCTTTACCAGGAAATCAATGGTTACGCGTTGTTCCTCTTTGCTTTGTCCCCTAAGCTTTTTTTTCGTGAGCAATCCCCGGCTATATAATTTCCCTTTATGAAGTATTTTGAATTTGACGGTGTCCTGAACGACCGGAGAATAATATCCATTGGAATTCAGCAGCGCGTTCATAAAGGCGATTGAGCGTCCGAGATTCAGGGAATCAAATACCGGCGGATGGGATAATTTTTTATAAATGACGTGCCCGTGCCAGGGCCAGTCAAATGCAGTAATGGTTTTGGCCTGCAGACTATCGTCCAGCTGGCTTTCCAGCCGCAGCTCAAGATCCTGCCGCTGGTCATTCTTCATCTTTCCTTCCACCTTTATATTGGTCTTAAAAACAAAGGGCTTACGCTGTTGGAAATCCTCGGGAACCCGGCAGGAAAAAAGCGCAAAAAAAAGTATCGCCGGAACGATTGCGGGACTGATCAGTGAAGCTGTAACTTGCCGGCAATATGACATAGAATTTAAACGGGGAACCGATGCTTGTAAAATCGCAGGTCAAATATATCCAAAGTTTAGGCCACAAAAAATTCCGGGACGCCGCAGGGGTTTTTGTAGCCGAGGGGTCAAAAATCGTGCAGGAGCTTCTTTCATACCCTCCCGTTTCGCTTGCGGAGCTATATGCAACCCGGGAATGGCTGCTCGAAAATGAGAACCGGTTTCCGGCGGCAAAGAACAAAGTAGCGGTAGAAGCACATGAACTGGAACGAATTTCTTTTCTTAGCACACCCGGCCAGGTGCTTGCAGTTTTTCGCAAACCGGTATTTTCCGATATCACAAAACAGCCTGGCATTACGCTGTTGCTGGATGAAATACAGGATCCGGGGAATCTGGGCACTATCATACGAACGGCCGATTGGTTTGGTGTCCGCCGGATCATCTGTAGTCCCGGTACGGCCGATGCCTTTAATCCAAAAGTGGTGCAGGCCACTATGGGAAGCATCGCCCGGGTTGAAGTATTGTATGGCGACCTGAAAGAATATATGGCGGGTCATCCCGGTATTCCGTCTTATGCGGCCACACTGGATGGGGAAGATCTGGTACATATGCTGCGTGTGCCGGAAGCGCTGATTCTGATCGGCAATGAATCCAGGGGAATTCACAAGAGCCTGGCCTCCCTCGCCAGTCATCGCATCCGGATACCGCGCAAGGGCGCCGCGGAATCACTTAACGCTGCGGTAGCCGCCGGCATCGTCTTGTCCCTTATACAGAAGGACTAGTCGAATCGCAGCGCTTTCACCGGACTGATCCTGCGGATTATCAAAAAACTGGGAATAAGCAATATGGTAAAACAAATCAGAAATGTCCCCACGTTCACCCATAACAGTTGCTGCCAGGTAATCTTTACCGCCGCTGTAGAGATGAAATAAGAATCTTCGGGAAGGGTAATGAATCCGTACCGTTGCTGCAGCCAGTAGATCAATAATCCAAGGATATTCCCCAGTAATAGCCCCCCAAAAGTGATGATGGCGCCGTGAAAGACAAAAACCTGCTGAATGATTTGATTGCGGGAACCCAGTGATTTGAGCAGGCCAATCATATGTGTACGTTCGAGCAGCAGGATGATTAAACAGGTGATGAGGTTGAGAATGGCCACCAACACCATAATGATGATCACAATGGCAATCGTGGTATCCTGAAGGTTAAGCCAGTCGAAGATATTTCCATAAATTTCAGCTATGGAATGGCTGTCCCAGCCTGGCGGCAGGGTAAAAAAAATCCGGTTGCTGATGGAGTCGGCCATTTGATAATCTTTTATGAAGATTTCATATCCACCGATTTCGTTAGGCTGCCAGTTGTTCAGTCGCTGGATCAGCCGGATGTCTACGATGGCATTCACCTGATCGTAATCTTCAACGCCCGTTTTAAAGATGCCTGCAACTTTCATGGGGCGCACCCGTTTGGATCCATCGGGCTGGATAAAATAAGCATATACTTTGTCACCCGCCTGCAGATTGAGTTGATTGGCCGTGTACGAGGAAAGGTCGATTTCATTGCTGTAGGCGGTGTCCGGGAAGCGTATCCATTGGCCTGATTTCAGAAAGCCTTGCAGGTGCCGGAAATCATAATGCTTGTTTACGCCTTTCAAAAGCAGCCCTTCAAAACTTTCGGGACCTTTTACAATAGCATATTTGCTGGCAAAGGGTTGAGCCATTAAAACTTCCGGATCCCTGCGTATGCCATCCAACACAGTATCGTTTGCGCTAATGGGTTGTCCTTCCGCCATATCCGCGTTTTCCGGTTCAAAATGCTGCACGCGGATATGTCCAGAAAAACCAAACATTTTCTGGGCAATGGCGTCCTGGAATCCCCGGGTGAATGCGATGGTCAGGATCATGGCCATCACGCTGATGGCTGTGGCCGCTACGGCCAGGCGGATGATGTATCTGGAAAAGGAATGCTGCCGGTTAAAAGCAATTCTCGGGGCTATAAAAGAAGATAGGTTCAATAAGCACGCATTTTCCCGTCAAAAGTAGCCTTCCCGCAGATGCTAGAAAAGTTTTTTAAGGAATTACACTATCATTGCAGCAGGTAAAATACGATGCGATACCTGCTTATTATATGTTTTATCTGGATTTGTGGTCCGTCGGCGGCTCAGTCTCCGGATTCCATTTATATGCAGAATATTCACACTGTTCAATTGTATCTGCACGGTAATCAGCTGGCTTATCCGATAGTCACCCTGAACGGTGGCGAAAAAATAGACCTGGAATTCGACGATCTGGATGCCAATTACAAGAGTTACTATTATACCTATCAATTGTGTAATGCTGACTGGACGCCGGTTCAGGTAAGCAGTTTTGATTATATCCGGGGATTTGAACAAAACCCCATCCCGAATTATCATTATTCATCTGTTGCGCTAACCCGATACACCCATTATCATGCTGTTCTGCCGGAACTGGGATCTCTTATCATCCGGTCCGGCAATTATTTGTTAAAAGTTTTTCTGGATAACGACACATCCAAACTGGCTTTTACCAGAAGACTGCTGGTGCAGGAAAATTCGGTTTCAGTGGCGGGGCAGTTCCTGCAGCCCATGAATCCCCAGATTTCACAAACGCATCAGAAAATCCAGTTCTCGGTGAACAGCCGCGCCCTTAGTCTGATCAATCCTTTCCAGCAGCTGAAGGTGATCGTGTTGCAGAATCATCGCTGGGACAATGCACTGTACATAGACAAACCTTCTTTTTTTTCCGGGACCGATTTTGAGTACAACAGTGATGATGTTCCGGTTTTTCCCGGAGGACAGCAATGGCGCTGGCTGGATCTGCAAAGCTTCCGCTACCAGAGCGACCGCGTAGCCAAAGCGGATTATCAACCGGCCGCTACAACGATTTATGTTAAACCGGATGTGGACCGTTCATCGCTTCCCTATTATTATTACACCGATTATAACGGACAATATTTTATTAAAACCACAGAAAGTATTAATCCGTTCTGGCAAACAGATTATGCAACTGTTAAATTTACTTTTATCCCACCAGACAATGCAGTGATACCGGACCAGGAAGTATATCTGTTTGGTGCGCTTACCGGTTATAAATTTAATGATGCAACCCGGTTAAACTTCAATACGCAAAAGGGCATATATGAAGGATCGGCCCTGCTGAAAATGGGATATTACAATTACGCTTATGTTACACTGAATAAAAACGATCCTGCCGCCAGCGCTTCCTTCCAATTTACAGAAGGCAACCACCTGGAAACGGAAAATGACTATCTTATCCTGGTTTATTATCGTGCCATGGGCGGACGGGCGGACCAGCTTGTCGGAACGTTTAGCTTGAATACGCTGAATGCGCAATGAGAGAGGTCATCCGTCAACCAATTGACAATTACGCAAATTCCACTACCTTTGCTCCGGCAAGTCTTATACGACCAGCTCCTGCTGAATCCCCCAGGGCCGGAAGGTAGCAAGGGTAGGTGGTCGCAGCGGTGCGATGTAAGTAACTTGCCATTTTTTTTAAATCTATAAATCTCTATAAATATTTTGTATGAAATTTTTTATTGATACCGCAAACCTGGCCCAGATCAAGGAACTCAATGATCTCGGAATACTGGATGGGGTAACAACCAATCCTTCCCTGATGGCCAAAGAAGGAATCCGCGGAGAAGATAATATCACCCAGCATTATAAAACGATTTCAGACCTGGTAAAGGGAGACGTAAGTGCAGAAGTGATTTCAACCGATTTTGATGGTATTGTGGCTGAGGGTAAGAAGCTTGCAAAAATAAATCCGAATATTATCGTAAAAGTTCCCATGATCAAGGAAGGCGTAAAAGCCATGAAATGGTTTACGGATAACAACATCCGGACAAACTGTACCCTGGTATTCTCTGCAGGCCAGGCGATCCTGGCTGCCAAGGCGGGGGCTAAATATGTATCGCCTTTTATCGGAAGGATTGACGACAGCAATTGGGATGGCGTTCAGCTGATTGAACAAATTGCCAATATTTATGCCATCCAGGGGTATGAAACTGAGATCCTGGCCGCTTCCATCCGGAGTTCATTGCACATTGTGCAATGTGCCGAAGCCGGGGCTGATGTGGTCACCTCTCCGCTGGAACCCATACTCGGATTGCTCAAACATCCGCTCACTGATATCGGTCTGGCCAAATTCCTGGCCGATGCCAAAGGGAGCAAATAAGAATAATTTTGGCGTATTGCCTGCGGGCAATTATTTTTGCGCCACACAAACCATGAATATTTCATTAAACATACATCGTCATCATTCCTTACCCAACCGGTAGGCTGCTGATGTTTTGTGTAAACAATATTATTGCAGGGGCTTATCGAAAGGTAAGCCCCTGTTTTTTTTAGCAAATGTCAAACTTACTCTATGTCATCTGTCAAATTAAGGATCGCCATTCAGAAGTCGGGCCGGCTTTATGAGGATTCCCTGAAGCTCCTGAAAGACTGCGGCATTGATCTGAAAAACGGAATCAATAAGTTAAAAACGGAAGCCGAAAACTTTCCGATGGAAATCTTTTTTTTGCGGGATGATGATATTCCGCAATATGTCGAGGATGCCGTGGCGGATATCGGCATCGCAGGAGAGAATGTGATCTATGAGAAGAATAAAAAAGTTACTGTCACCGAAAAGCTAGGATTTGGTAAATGTCGTTTGTCCGTAGCTGTGGGCAGGAACGAACAATACAACGGTCCGGATTTTCTCAGGAATAAAAAAATTGCCACTACCTATCCGGTGCTGTTGGCCGCATTTCTCGAAAAAGAAAAAATACCCGCTGAGATCCATGAGATCAGCGGTTCTGTAGAAATTGCACCCGGAATTGGTTTGGCTGATGCCATTGTTGATCTGGTGAGCAGCGGCTCCACGCTTTTTATGAATGGCCTGAAAGAGGTAGAGACGATTTTGCATTCCGAAGCGGTGTTGATCCGGCACCCCGGTCTGAATGCAGAGAGGATGAGGATCCTGGATAAATTATTGTTCCGGATACGGTCTGTACGCAAGGCCCGGCATACCAAATACATTCTGCTCAATGCACCAAATGCAAATCTGAAAGAAATTATTTCCTTATTGCCCGGAATGAAAAGCCCGACGGTTTTACCCCTGGCGGAGCCGGGATGGAGCAGTGTGCACAGTGTGGTGAATGAAAATGAATTCTGGGATATTATTGAAAAACTGACAGAAGCCGGTGCGCAGGGCATCCTGGTGGTGCCCATTGAAAAAATGATTTTGTAAAAATAAATGTCTTTCTGCATGCAGATTATTGAGTATCCCGCAAAGCAGGATTGGGAGCAATTGCTGGAAAGGCCCCGGCATGATACGGGTGCGCTCGAAGCGACAGTAAAAAAGATCATGCTGGAAATAAAGGCGGACGGAGATAAGGCGGTAGATAAATATTCCCTGGAATTTGATCAGGTATCCGTGAAGGACCGTTTCGTTACGGAAGCTGAATGGCAGGCTGCAGAACTGGAACTGGCGGAGCCCTTAAAGGCGGCCATCCGGATGGCCTGCAAAAATATCGAAGGCTTTCATGCAAAACAACGGGTTCAGGAAGAGGTTGTCGAGACCATGCCCGGCATTCGTTGTTGGAGAAAGTCCGTGCCCATCGAAAAGGTCGGATTATATATTCCCGGAGGCACAGCCCCGTTATTTTCCACTGTTTTGATGCTGGCTGTTCCGGCTGTGATTGCCGGATGCGCGGAAATTCAATTGTGTTCACCTCCGGGCAAAGATGGGAAACTTCATCCGGCCATCCTGTATGCCGCAGCTGTTGCGGGCGTTCGCAGGATCGCGAAAGTAGGTGGTGTCCAGGCCATAGCGGCTATGGCTTATGGGACCGAAACCATTTCCCGGGTGGATAAAATTTTCGGCCCGGGTAACCGGTACGTCACTTGTGCAAAACAATTGTTGCAACAGGAAGGGGTGGCGATAGACATGCCGGCCGGCCCCAGCGAACTGGCGGTATATGCCGATGAAACGGCCAATCCGGATTTTGTTGCGGCGGATCTTTTATCCCAATGTGAGCATGGTCCCGATAGCCAGGTGATTCTGGTGACGGCCAGTAAAAAACTCGCAGAGCAGGTAATACAGGCTTTGGATCAGCAGATCTCTGTTCTTCCAAGAAAAGATATCGCCGGGAAAGCCCTGGAAAACAGCAAATCAATTATCATCGGGGATGCGGAAACCGCCATGGAGTTGCTGAACACCTATGCGCCGGAGCATTTGATTTTGGCCTGCACAAACGCGGGAGATCTGGTGTCTGCCGTCAGAAATGCGGGCTCTGTTTTCATCGGCCATTTTGCTCCGGAAACCGCAGGAGATTACGCCAGCGGCACCAATCATACGCTGCCCACCCATGGATTTGCCAGGGCTTACAGCGGGGTGAGTGTGGATAGTTTTATCAAGAAGATCAGCTTTCAGCAAATATCGGAGGAAGGGCTTGCCGGAATTGCTGAAACCTTGATGCAGATGGCCAGGGCTGAGGGTTTGCAGGCACACGCCGCAGCCGTGGAGATCAGACTTAAACAAATGAAAAAAAAATCCCATGACCGATATTGACCTGTTGCTTCGCGATAACATACGGAAACTGGTGCCTTACGCATCAGCACGGGATGAGTTTAGCGGAACCGCAAATATTTTTCTGGACGCCAATGAGAACAGTCTGGGATCCCCCATCCGTGATCAATACAACCGTTATCCCGATCCGCACCAGGTAAAAATAAAGGAGTTGGTGAGCGGTATCAAGGGTGTTCCGGCGAGGAATATTTTCCTGGGCAATGGCAGTGATGAATGCATAGATCTTTTATACCGGGCGTTTTGTAACCCGGGCCTGGACAATACCATCATCAATCCGCCAACCTACGGGATGTATGAAGTGAGCGCACACATTAATAACGTGGAAGTGAGAAGGGCAATGCTGACAGCAGATTTTCAGCCCGACCTCGAAAAAATGGCGTCCCTGGTGGATCAGCACACCAAGATTATCTGGATCTGTTCGCCAAACAATCCGACGGGCAACGCCTTTCACCATCAAATCATCGAAATGATTCTCAATAATTTTGACGGGCTGGTGGTCATAGACGAAGCATACATTAATTTTTCCAGACAGCAGAGTTTCATCCGTGAGTTAACAGAATATCCCAACCTCGTTGTCATGCAAACACTCAGCAAGGCCTGGGGTCTTGCGGGCCTCAGAGTGGGTATGGCTTTTGCAAGCGAAGCCATTGTTGAAGTGCTGAACAGGATAAAACCGCCGTATAATATCGCCCAGCCAACACAGGAGCTGGCGCTGAAGGCGCTGGCTGAAACAGACCGGGTAAATGAAATGATCAGAGACCTGGTGGCGTTGCGGGACAAACTGGCCGCTGAGATCACCCAATTGCCCGCTGTAGAAAGAGTTTACCCAAGCGATGCTAATTTTTTGCTTGTGAAAATAGACCGTGCACAGGAAGTGTACAGGCAATTGCTAAACCGCGGGATTGTGGTCAGGGACAGAAGCCGGGTTGCCCTGTGTGACGATTGCTTAAGGATCACCGTGGGCAAAAAAGAAGAAAACGATGCGTTGCTCAGCGCTTTAAGAACAATGGAATAATTGGAATTGCATACTTTTATCATTCATATTTAAAAGCAGGTTCATATGAAACAAATCAAAAATAATCTATTCGGTCTGGTTCTTTTGATGCTGGCTTCATGTACGGGGAATCCGGGGAATAACCAGGGTGCTGATTCCACCGCAAGTGCGGATTCCAGCAAGATGACATCATCAAATGATACGCTGGCCATATCCAAGCCCGAAATTTCAGCTTCGGATGTTACACTAAAAGTTCCCGATGGATTCAGTACAACCATTTTCGCCAGCGGACTGGGAAAAGCCCGTCATATTGCTGTTGCGCCTGGCGGAAATGTATATGTGAAAATAAACGGAATGGTAAACGGGAAAACCATTGTGCTCCTGAAGGATACAAATAATGATGGAGTGGCAGATGAAGAATCTGTCTTTGGTGATTTTAAAGGCACAGGCATGGCCATAAAAAACGGTTATGTTTATGCCAGCTCAGATCAGGATGTTTACCGGTTTAAATTAAATGACGATGGCACGGTGAGTCATCCTGGCAATCCGGAAAAAATAGTAAGCGGTCTTATCGCCCGGAATGAACATGAGGCGAAGTCCATCGCACTCGACGATGAAGGCAATTTGTTCGTGAACATCGGGGCCTTTTCCAATAGCTGTCAGGTTGAGGACCGGACGACGGGTTCTATGGGCATGAAGCCCTGCCCCGTGCTGGATTCTGCTGCCGGAATCTGGGAATTTAAAGCAGACAAACCCAACCAGACTTATGGCGATGGTATACATTACGCATCCGGAATCAGAAATGCGATGGGCATTGACTGGAATACCGCTACCCATAGTTTATTTGTCACACAGCATGGACGTGATCAGTTGCATTCCATTTTTCCTAAGCTGTACACAGATAAACAAAACGCCGAACTTCCTGCAGAATGCCTTTATGAATTACACAAAGGGGACGACGCAGGCTGGCCTTATATTTATTATGATCAGTTTCAGAAGAAGAAGATACTGGCTCCTGAATATGGCGGAGACGGAAAGAAAACGGGAGCGGAAAAAGCAATTGATCCGGTAGTAGCGTTCCCTGGACACCTTGCTCCCAATGATTTACTATTCTATACGGGGAGTCAGTTTCCTGAAAAATATAAGAATGGTGCTTTTATTGCATTTCACGGATCATGGAACCGGGCTCCTGAACCACAGGCAGGTTATTTTGTGGTATTCGTACCCTTCCGTAATGGCAAGCCTTCAGGTAAATGGGAAATCTTCGCCAACGGATTTGCAGGAACTCCGGAACAAGTGGCTTCGGGAAGCGCAGTTCATCGTCCATGCGGACTGGCTCAGGCCCCGGACGGAGCCCTGTATGTAACGGATGATGACAAAGGAACCATCTGGAAAATAACTTACAAGGCAAAATGATCTCTAACCACCGAACGCTGCTGATCGCTTTCTTCACTGTTGCTGCTTTTATCCCCGTCGTTGTACTGGCGCAGGGCAATCATTGCGTGGCCCAAAAATCACCAATGAAAATGGCCGTTGCTGCAGGTCAACCGGTTTATGTATCGAAATGTCAGACCTGTCACCAGGCCGATGGATCAGGCCTGCCAGACAAAACTCCATCCCTGATTAAATCAAAACAGATAACAGGAGATAAACGACCGTTGATTGAATTGCTGATCAGCGGTCATTTGCAGCAGCCTGCTGTGCAGGGAAAGAAATATAGCCAGACGATGCCGGCCTATCCGGAAATGAGCGATGATGAAATCGCCAATGTGCTCACCTATATCAGGCGTAGTTTCGGAAATAAAGGATCACTGATTAAGCCTTCAGAGGTGAAATCGATGAGGGGGGTAGTGAAATAATGTGTAAATGTGCTGATGTGAAAATTAGAATTAGCACATTTTCATATTTTCACATCAGCACATTTACACATTAGCTCACTTACCCTCAGAATAAATTAGAATATGAAAAGAATCTTATTTATAGACAGGGATGGAACGCTCATTAAGGAAGCGCCTCCAACGTATCAGATAGATGATTTCAGTAAACTGGAATTTTATCCGGCGATGTTTGAGTACATGGGCAGGATTGCGCGGGAACTGGATTTTGAACTGGTGATGGTCACCAATCAGGATGGTCTCGGTCAGGCTGGCTTTCCGGACGATACTTTCTGGCCCGTTCAGGAATTCATTATGAGATGCCTGGAAAGTGAAGGCATCCATTTCAGTGCAGTGCATATTGATAAATCTTTTCCTGCGGATAAATCTCCCGGTCGCAAACCGGAAATTGGTATGCTCACTGGCTATCTGAACAATAAAAACTACGATATCGAGGGTTCCTACGTGATCGGGGACCGCATCACCGACGTCCAACTGGCGAAAAACCTGGGCTGCTCGGCCATCTGGATTAAACAGGATGGGACTCTTGGGGGCAAAGAAGTGAAGGATTCGCTGCAGGAACTGCAGAAAGTAACCGCACTGGAAAGCACCCGTTGGGAGGATATTTACAAATTCCTGAAATGCGGTCTCCGGCAGGTAGTTCACGATCGCAATACCCATGAAACCAAAATTCACGTGGAATTAAACGCAGACGGAGGCGGCAAGGCTGATATACACACCGGTCTGCATTTTTTCGATCACATGCTGGAGCAGATTGCCAGGCACGGAAATATGGATCTGAAGATTCAGGTAAATGGAGATCTGCAGGTGGATGAACACCATACCATTGAAGATACCGGAATTGCACTCGGGGAGGCATTTTCAAAAGCGCTTGCTGATAAAAGAGGAATGGAAAGATATGGGTTTGCCTTACCCATGGACGATGCTGAAGCGCGTGTGCTGCTGGATTTTGGAGGACGCAGCTGGATTGTATGGAACGCTTCCTTCCAAAGGGAAAAAATAGGAGACGTGCCCACAGAGATGTTCTTTCATTTCTTCAAGTCCTTCTCCGACGCAGCCCGTTGCAATCTGAATATAGAATGTCATGGAGAGAACGAGCATCATAAAATTGAGGCCATTTTCAAAGCCTTTGCCAAAGCCGTGAGAATGGCCGTGAAAAGGGATCCGTTGAGCAATCACCTGCCGACAACCAAAGGAATCGTCTGAAACCTGATTTGGTAATTTGAAAATTACGACTCATATTTGCAAAGCATGGCAAAGAAGCTGATCAATAACACATGGTGGTGGCATACAAACTCCGATCGGGGCGCGTAAAGCGATAGCTATGTTTTGAACATATCGGGCCCCGGTTTTATCCGGGGCTTTTTTTATGTGCCCGACGAACCGGGGCTGGCAGACTTAATCAAGGAAGGTTTTATGAAAAAGATCCAGTTAAAGACTACAGTTAAAAAAATATTGTCAGACATCTACACGCCGGTCGGGATCTACCTGCGGCTGCGCGACCGTTTCCGCGATACGGTGTTGCTGGAAAGCACCGATTATCATGCTGCGGACAACAGTTATTCGTTCATCTGCATCCATGCCATCGGCGGGATTGAAATTTCAAATAACCGGAACATGGAATTCAAATATCCGGGACGCCCGACGGAAAAGATCGGCCTGAATGGGGCGCGGGTTCCGGACCTGCTCTGGGACTACATGCAAAAATTTGAGGTGGAAACAGCCGTTGAGAAACCAGTAAAAACCGCCCAAAGTCTTTTTGGCTATACTACTTTCGATGCAGTCCGTTTTTTTGATAAGATCAATCTTCCCGAAACGGAAGAAGAAAACATAATCCCGTTGATGCGATACCGGTTATATCAATACGTTATCGCCATCAATCATTTCAAAGATGAACTCTATATCTGTGAAAACCAGGTAGCGGATATGGAAAGTGAATTGCCCCTGGTGGAATCCCTGATAAGGTCCAGGGATGTGCCTGTTTATCCATTCCGGGTAACTGGTGAGGAAACCAGCAACCTGACGGATCGGGAATATATGAACATGGTAGAGAAGGGAATCAAAAGCTGCTTGCGCGGAGACGTATTTCAGATCGTGCTCAGCCGTCGTTACCGGCTGCCTTTCATCGGTGATGAGTTTAATGTTTACCGTGCCTTACGGAATGTAAACCCAAGCCCTTACCTGTTTTATTTTGACTATGGAGATTACCGCCTGATGGGTTCGTCACCGGAATCCCAGGTGCTGATCAAAGACGGGAAGGCCATCATGCATCCCATTGCGGGTACCTGTATGCGTTCGGGAAACGATGAAGTGGACAAGGCCATGGCCGGGGCCCTTCTGAAAGATGCCAAGGAAAATGCCGAACACGTGATGCTGGTGGATCTTGCCCGGAATGACCTGAGCCGGAAATGCGATGAGGTTTCAGTTACTCATTTCCGGGAGATCCAATATTATTCCCATGTTATTCACCTGGTGAGCGAGGTGAAAGGGAATTTGGGTAAAGACAAAAACCCGTTTGGACTGCTGGCGGCAACCTTTCCGGCGGGAACGCTGAGCGGTGCGCCGAAAATCAGGGCCATGGAGCTGATCGCGGACTATGAGCCGACGGCGAGAAGTTATTACGGTGGCTGTATCGGCTTTATCGGGTTTGACGGTACTTGTACGCAAGCCATCATGATCCGCAGCCTGCTGAGCAAGGGCAACAACCTCACCTATCAGGCTGGCGCAGGCATTGTGGCGGCCAGTAAGCCAAAAAATGAACTGGAAGAAGTAAATCACAAGCTCGGAGCATTAAAACGTGCCATTCAACTGGCCGGAAACATTTAACCATTCATCAAATGAAAATACTGGTATTCGATAATTACGACTCTTTCACCTATAACCTGGTTCACCTCGTTGAGAAAATTATAGGAGAACCCGTGGATGTTTTCCGGAACGATCAGATATCGATGGAAAAGGTGGATCAGTATGATAAGATCATCTTGTCCCCGGGGCCGGGACTTCCCAGTGAAGCTGGTCTGTTGCTGACCCTGATCAAACAATATGCTCCCAGTAAATCCATCCTGGGTGTTTGTTTGGGCCATCAGGCCATTGGTGAAGCTTTTGGAGGCAGGTTGCTGAACCTCTCCACGGTTTATCACGGAGTGGCTCTGCCTGTTGAAATCCTGCATCGGGAAGAAGCTGACCAGCCGCAAAATGCGGATCTGTTTGCCGGGATTCCGGATCAGTTTCCGGCAGGACGCTATCACAGCTGGGTGATCGACCCGGTTGGATTTCCGGATGCGTTGGAGATTACCGCAAAAGATGCCAACGGGCATATCATGGCCATCCGTCACCGGAAATACGATGTGCTGGGTGTGCAATTTCATCCGGAAAGCGTGCTGACGCCCGAAGGCGAAACACTGATGAGGAACTGGTTAAGGAATTGACAGTTGACAATTGATAATGAATAAGTGCATTTTGAACAGAAAGTGAAATATTAGAGAATTATCAACTCTCCATTTTTCCCTAAATAGACAGGATTATGAAAAAAATATTACAACTTTTATTCGAACATAAAGCGTTAACGCGGGAGCAGGCCAGGGATGTTCTCGTAAATATATCCCGGGGGCAGTACAATGAATCCGAGATCACTTCCTTTATAACGGTATTCCTCATGCGCAGTATTACCATCGAAGAATTGCAGGGTTTCCGGGATGCACTGCTGGAACTGGCCGTGAAAGTGGATCTGAACGGACATGAGGTGATTGATATCGTAGGCACGGGCGGCGACGGGAAAAATACATTTAATATTTCAACCCTTTCCTGTTTTATTGTGGCAGGGGCGGGGCAAAAAGTGGCTAAACACGGGAATTATGGAGCTACCAGTATCAGCGGGGCATCCAACGTGATGGAACAGCTCGGATACCGCTTCAGCAATGATGGAGAGAAGTTAAAAAGAGAGGTGGAAGAAGCCAATTTATGTTTTTTACATGCACCTATTTTCCATCCGGCATTGAAAGCCGTAGGCGCTATCCGTAAAAATCTGGGCATCCGCACTTTCTTCAATATGCTGGGTCCCATGGTAAATCCGGCTTCACCCAGATTTCAGCTGGTGGGCGTGTACAATTTGGAAATGGCCAGGATTTATACCTATCTCCTCCAGCAGACAAAGGCTTCATTCGCAATCATCCACAGCCTGGATGGTTATGATGAACTGTCGCTCACGGGCGATGCCCGGGTGATCACCAATGAGGGAGAGCAGGTAATGACGCCGGAACAACTGGGGAAAAGAATGGTTTCTCCCTCGGATATTCAGGGTGGCAATACACCCGAAGAAGCGGCCAGGATATTCCTGCATATTCTGCAGGGGCGGGGCACCTGGGCGCAAAACGCCGTAGTATTTGCGAATGCGGCAATGGCGCTATATTGCACAGGGGCATATGCCAGCTACGGCAAAGCATTTGATGCATCAGTGGAAAGTCTGGAAAGCGGCCGGGCCCTGTTGGCTTTAAATAAACTGATCTCATTGCAATAATATATAAACAACTTTTCTGCCGGATTAGCAAAAGCGGAACTCGTCCGCCGAAGCTTCAGCGAAGGCGGATGAAATTTTTAAAATGCAGGAATTAAATATACTCGAAAAGATCATCGTCTATAAAAAGGAGGAAGTGTGGCAACGAAAACGGGAAACGCCAGTAGCCGTACTGGAAAAAAATCCTTTTTTTACACGGGAGGTCTTTTCGCTGAAAAAATTTCTTGCAGATCCCGCGAGAACCGGGATCATAGCGGAATTTAAAAGACGCTCTCCATCCAAAGGGGTCATTCACGCCACGGCTGCGGTGGAAGCGGTTACTGCCGCCTACGCGCGGTATGGGGCTGCTGCGATTTCGGTATTGACCGATACGCTTTCTTTCGGCGGTTCAACGGAAGATCTCATGAAGGCCCGCGCGAATCCTTTACCGCTGCTTAGAAAAGATTTCATGATAGATGAATATCAGATCGTGGAGGCGCGCGCGATGGGGGCTGATGCCATCCTCCTGATTGCGGCCTGCCTTACCCCCGCAAAGACTAAAAAACTGGCGTCATTTGCGAAAGGACTGGGATTGGAAACTTTATTGGAAATCCATCAGGAATCGGAATTGAGTCATGATGGTGACGAGATAGACGTGGTTGGAATCAATAACCGCGACCTGAAAACATTTACGGTGGATATCAACCGGTCAATCGCCCTGGCACAGCGCTTGCCGGAGAATAAAATGCTTGTTGCAGAAAGTGGAATCCGCGATGTGGAAACCCTCTGTACACTGAAATCTGCTGGATTCAACGGATTTCTGATCGGAGAGCAGTTTATGAAAGAGCCCGATCCGGCGATTGCTTTTGCCTCATTTGTTGACCATCTTAAAAGGAAACTTCATGAGAGTAAAAGTTTGCGGCATGACGCAACTCGATCAGGTAAGGAAGATTGAGGAATTGGGCGTTGACTTTGCCGGGTTTATTTTCTATCCGAAATCTCCCCGGTTTGCTGCCCGGCATATCCGGGGACAGGAATTGCGGAAAGCGAAATTAAGAATCGGTAAAGTCGGAGTGTTTGTGAATACGCCTTATGAGGAGATGATGCGTACCGTGGATGAATACGGTCTGGACATGGTGCAGTTACATGGCGATGAAAATCCGCATCAATGCGAATTGATCGCAAACTATGTTACTGTTATCAAAGTCTTCCGGCTGGGTGAAAATGACCCGATTTCCTGGCTCATAAAACCATTTGAGGAATCGTGTGACATGATTTTGTTTGATACCCTGGGTGTAGGTTATGGGGGAACCGGTAAGAAATTTAACTGGGATGTGCTAAAACCGGTGGCGCTGGATAAATTGTTTTTTTTGAGTGGAGGAATTGAGCCGGAGGATGCAGAAAAGCTCAATGCATTCAGTGAAGAACCGGTGGGCAAAAAACTTTTCTCCATCGATATCAACAGCCGTTTTGAATTGAGCAGCGGCGTGAAAGACCTGGAAAAAATTGAAAAGTTTTTGAAATTGCTGGAAAAATAAAAATTAAAAAATAGAAGGTGGTAACACATTATCAGCAGCCCTCTGAGCAGGGTTATTATGGCGAGTTTGGCGGCGCATTTATTCCGGAAATGCTGCACCGGAATGTGGAGGAGCTGAGGATCCGTTACCTGGAGATCATGCAGGAACCCGGATTCCGTATGGAATTTGATGCCCTGCTGAAGGATTATGTGGGCCGGCCGACGCCTTTGTATCTTGCTGAAAGATTAAGCCAGAAATACAGAACGCGTATTTTTCTGAAGCGCGAGGATCTTTGTCATACCGGCGCCCACAAGATCAATAATACCGTAGGACAGATTTTACTTGCCCAAAGGTTGGGGAAAAAGAGGATCATTGCGGAAACGGGAGCAGGCCAGCATGGCGTGGCTACGGCGACCGTCTGCGCCCTGAAGGGCCTGGAATGTATCGTGTTCATGGGAGAGAAGGATATTCAGCGGCAGGCCCCGAACGTGGCCCGTATGAAAATGCTGGGGGCAACGGTAATTCCCGCAACCAGCGGTAGCAAAACATTGAAAGATGCGACCAATGAAGCGATCCGCGACTGGATCAACCATCCTTCAGATACCCACTACATTATTGGTAGTGTGGTGGGGCCACATCCTTACCCGGATATGGTGGCGAGGTTTCAAAGTGTGATCAGCAAAGAAATAAAAACACAGCTGGCAGAAAAAACCGGCAGCGCATACCCCGATGCCGTTATCGCCTGCGTTGGCGGGGGAAGTAACGCGGCAGGTGCATTTTATCATTTTCTGGATGAGGAAAAGGTTCAGCTTATTGCGGTGGAAGCCGCCGGCATGGGTATTGACAGTGGCATGAGTGCCGCTACTACCCGGCTGGGTAAAAAGGGAGTCCTGCATGGCAGCCGGAGTCTGGTAATGCAAACGGAAGACGGTCAGGTTATAGAGCCGCACAGCATTTCCGCCGGCCTGGACTATCCGGGTATCGGCCCCCTTCATGCCCACTTATTCGCTTCCGGAAGGGCCAGGTTTTATAGCGCCACCGATGACGAAGCATTGAATGCCGCTTTTCTGCTGGCCAGGCTGGAAGGCATTATCCCTGCTCTGGAATCGGCGCATGCGCTGGCGGCGCTGGAGAAAATTGAATTCCATCCCGCGGCAGCCGTCGTTATTTGTCTGAGTGGCCGCGGGGATAAAGACCTGGACACCTACATGAAAGCGATGAACAGGGAAGTTTAATATTATACATAACCATGAGCCGTATTCAGGAACTTTTTTTAAGAAAGGAAAAAAATATTTTAAATGTGTATTGTACTGCAGGCTTTCCTGCGCTGAACAGCACGGTTCCGGTCATGAGCGCGCTTCAGCGGGCCGGCGCCGATATGATCGAGCTGGGCATGCCATATAGTGATCCGCTGGCCGACGGCCCGGTGATCCAGTCCAGTAGCTCCGCTGCCCTGGCCAACGGCATGACGCTGGCGAGGCTCTTTCAGCAGTTAAACGATTTCCGGAAAGAGATTCAGGTGCCTGTATTGCTGATGGGGTATATGAACCCAATCCTTCAATATGGTTTTGACAGGTTTTGCCGTGATGCGGCGGCTGCAGGTATTGACGGACTCATTCTGCCCGATCTGCCCATGTTTGAATTTGAAAAAGAGTATGGTCCGGAAATCAGAAGACATAAGCTTGATTTTGTATTTCTGGTCACACCGGAAACAAGTGAAGAACGCATCCGCAAACTCGATGCCCTGAGCACAGGCTTTCTCTACGCCGTTTCTTCTTCATCCACGACGGGAAAAAATAAGGAGCTGTCGGATCAGTCGGCCTATTTCTCCCGGCTGCAGGCCATGAAACTCAGCAATCCGGTACTAATCGGGTTTGGGATTAAAGACAGGGAGAGTTTTCACAAAGCCTGTTCCTATGCTAAAGGTGCCATTATCGGAACGGCTTATATCAAAGCACTTGACGGAGCCGCACCGGAAGAGATTGAATCCAGAACAAAAAACTTCTTAAACACACTGAAGTGAAGCTGATCATCCTGAAATATAATGCAGGCAACATCCGGTCCGTGCTTTATGCACTGGAGCGTATTGGTGTGGAAGCGCTCGTAACGGATGATCCGGATACCATCGGATCGGCGGATAAGGTAATATTTCCTGGTGTTGGCGAAGCCAGTACGGCCATGAAATACCTTCGCGAACGAAAACTGGATCAGCTTATCCGGAACCTGAAGCAACCCGTTCTGGGCATTTGCCTGGGCCTGCAGCTGATGTGCACCCATTCCGAAGAAAATGAAACAGAATGCCTGGGAATATTTAATACGCGGGTGAAGAAATTCAGTCAATCAGGCGGCCACAAAGTTCCCCAAATCGGATGGAATAAGGTCGAAAATTCTACAGGACCCTTGTTCCAGGAAATTTTTGAGGAACCTTACTGCTATTTTGTGCATAGCTATTATGCCGAAGAGTGTCCGGATACTGCCGCCACAACTGAATATGGTGTAAGATTCAGCAGCGCATTAGAGAAAGGAAATTTTTACGGACTGCAGTTTCATCCCGAGAAAAGTGCTGTTGCCGGCGAACGGATATTAAAAAACTTTATTCAACTTTAGTTATTCAACATGCCCATTGAAGTGATTCCGGCTATTGATATTATCAACGGAAAATGTGTCCGCCTTACGCAGGGCGACTATTCCCAACAGAAAATATACAACGAACATCCGCTGGAGGTAGCCCGGCAATTTGAGGATGCAGGACTGAAAAGGTTACACTTGGTTGATCTCGACGGGGCGAAGCAGGGTGCGGTAAAGAACTGGAAGGTTCTGGAAACGCTGGCGGGCAAAACGAAATTGGTCATTGATTTTGGCGGCGGTATTAGCGGCAGCAAGGATCTGCAGATCGTATTTGACTCTGGCGCAGCTTTCTGCACGGTTGGAAGCATTGCTGTGAAAAACGAAAAGCTTTTCCTGGAATGGTTGCTGACTTACGGTCCGGCTCGTTTCCTGCTGGGAGCGGACGTCCGCGAAGAGAAAATTTCCATCAGTGGCTGGCAGGAAGATACAAAAATCTGGATCTATGATTTTGTTGAAAAGTATATTCAGGCCGGGGTCACGCAGATATTTTGTACGGACATCAGTCTCGATGGCGCCATGAAGGGACCCTCTTTGCCTTTGTACAAAAATATTGTTCAGAAATTCCCCGACCTGCATTTTATTGCCAGCGGGGGTATCCGTTCACTCGACGATATTTTTAAACTGGAAGATGCGGGATGCCGCGGTGCCATCGTAGGCAAAGCCATTTATGAAGGATTGATCAGACTAAAGGACCTTGCGAGATGCTGACCAAAAGAATTATACCCTGTCTTGATATTCAGGACGGACGTACCGTTAAAGGAACAAATTTCCTCAATCTGAGGGATGCCGGAGATCCGGTGGAATTAGGCGCACTTTATGCGCAGCAGGGAGCTGATGAACTGGTATTTCTGGATATAACGGCGACCAATGAAAAGCGAAAAACACTCAGTGCGCTGGCCCGCCGGATTGCCCATCACATCAACATCCCGTTTACGGTTGGTGGTGGCATTGCGTCCGTTGCCGACGTGCAGGTGCTGCTGGAAAACGGGGCGGATAAAATTTCCGTGAATACGGCTGCATTTAAGAATCCGGCGCTTATTGCGGAGCTCGCCAGAGAGTTCGGCAGTCAGTGTGTTGTACTGGCCATTGATGCAAAAAAAGCCGGAGACGGACAAAATTATGTTCATCTGAATGGGGGTCGCCTGCCAACCGAAATGACTTGTATGGACTGGGCCAGAAAGGGTGTGGATCTGGGAGCCGGGGAAATCCTCCTCACTTCCATGGACCAGGATGGTACGAAAACAGGATTTGCGCTTGAACTTACCCGGATGCTTGCTGAGGCGCTTCCGGTTCCCGTGATTGCCTCCGGCGGGGGAGGAACCATGCAGCATTTTGCTGATGTTTTTAACAAAGGACATGCCGACGCTGCGCTTGCTGCCAGCATTTTTCACTTTCGGGAAATACCCATCCCCGGACTAAAAAGTTTTCTTAAGCAACAGGGAATCAACATTAGGATCTAATTTTGTTTTTATGGAAGTTAATTTTTCAAAATATACCGATGGCCTGGTACCGGCGATTGTTCAGGATGAACGCACCCGCAAAGTCTTAATGCTGGGCTTTATGAACCAGGCGGCTCTTGATAAAACCCGCGAACTCGGTAAACTGACGTTTTACAGCCGCTCTAAAAAAAGACTCTGGACCAAGGGAGAAGAAAGCGGCCATTTCCTGGCGCTCAAAAATATTGCGGTGGACTGCGACCAGGATACCCTTCTGATCCAGGCCACACCGCAGGGCCCTGTTTGTCATACCGGTGCCGATACCTGCTGGGGCGATAAAAATGAACCGGCAGGGTTCCTGAGCCATCTTGAATCGGTGATCCGGCAAAGAAAAAATCATCCCGATGAAAACTCTTATGTGTCGGGGTTGTTTAAAAAGGGGATCAATAAGATTGCCCAGAAAGTAGGAGAGGAAGGTGTGGAACTGATCATAGAAGCCAAGGACCACGATGATTCCCTGTTCCTGAATGAGGCAGCCGACCTGCTGTTTCATTATCTGATCCTCTTGCAGGCTAAAGGGCATAATTTGCAGGATGTCAGTGACGTTCTTAAAGGCAGAGAGGTTAAAAGATAAAGTTAAAAATGGCTTCAAATAAAATGAGAAAATACATGAAAAGATTTTTAATCCTTGCAGGCGGCCTTATGGGACTGGCCAATGCCCAGGGTATTAAACCTGAAGGGTTTATCATACATGGTCAGGTTAAGGATGTTGCGGAAAAATCGGCTGTTTTTATTACGGACGCCAACAAGCCTGCTGACACCCTGGCAAAATCTTCCGTAAAGAGCGGAGTCTTTGTGCTTAAGGGCCAGGTTACAGAACCCAATCTTTATGAACTGAATTTCGGATCGGCAGCAAAGAAAGCCGTGTTGTTTATCGGGAATGAAAATGTAAAAGTGGAAGGCTCCGTCAAAAACCTGTCTAAATTAAAAGTAACCGGATCGTCAAGTCATGACGACTTCATGAGCTTTCAACAGACGTTCAATCCTTATTTCCATCAACTGAACGCATTGAGTAAACTGGCCAACTCACCGGAGGGTGTATCTAAAAGAGATTCTATCGGCGATGCCTATAACGCTGTTGCAGGCATCATAGAAAATAAAATAGATAGTTTCATCGGGCAAAAAAAATCGTCTTATGTGAGTCCTTTTGTTCTGGTGGTTACGAATCAGTTGGCAGATGATCCACTTTTGCTGGAGCGGCGGTATCTGAGCTTATCCTCTGCAGTGCAGGAAAGCATGTACGGGAAATATGTAAAAGAACAAATTGCTACCGGGAAGATTGGCGCTGTAGGAACGGAAGCCATCGATTTTACCCAGAACGATACGGCCGGAAATCCGGTTTCGCTCTCATCATTCAAAGGGAAATACGTGCTGGTGGACTTTTGGGCCAGTTGGTGCCAGCCCTGCCGGATGGAAAATCCTAATGTACTGGCTGCCTTTGGAAAATTCAAAGCAAAGAATTTCACTGTGCTGGGCGTTTCCCTGGACCGGGCGCGGGAGCCCTGGATAAAAGCCATTCATGATGACAGACTGGAATGGGCACAGGTCAGCGATCTGAAATTCTGGAATAATGAAGCAGCCATGAAATACCGGATCCAGCAGATACCGCAGAATTTCCTGGTTGATCCGAATGGTAAGATCATTGCGAAAAACCTTCGTGGACCGGAGCTGGATGCCAGGCTCTGCTCTCTCCTGGGATGCAATTAATTTCCGTTTAACTGTCTTTTGTACAATTGGATTGCATTCTCGAATCCGAGATACAGGGCATCGGAAATCAGGGCATGGCCGATGGAAACCTCATCGATTTCCGGAATGGATCTTGAAAAATACCCGAGATTGTCCAGGTCCAGGTCGTGCCCGGCATTAACACCCAACCCAAGTGCCCTTGCTTTTTTTGCAGCATTTATATACGGCAGTACAGCGGTTTCCTTATGCTGATGAAATGCGCTGGCATATCCTTCTGTATATAATTCCACGCGGTCCGTTCCGGTAAGGGCCGCCGCCTCCACCATTTTTTCTATCGGATCTATAAAAATAGAAACCCTGATCCCGGCTTTTTTAAAAACAGCGATGATTTCTCGCAGATAATCTGCATGTTTCAGCGTGTCCCAGCCATGGTTGGATGTGATTTGATCCAGCGCGTCCGGCACCAGCGTTACCTGATCGGGTTTCGTTTTCAGAACGAGGTCTACGAACTTTTGCTCCTGGCAGTTCCCTTCAATATTGAATTCAGTAATGATGATTTTCTTGATATCATACACGTCGCGGTAACGGATATGCCGCTCATCGGGTCGCGGATGAACGGTAATACCGTCCGCGCCGAACCGCTGGGCATCCACCGCTGCCTTTACTACATCGGGATTGTTTCCGCCGCGGCTGTTGCGCAGGGTTGCAAACTTATTGATGTTTACAGAGAGCTTTGTCATTTTGCAAAGTTAATCTTTGCTGCAGAAATACGGCTGGTATCCTGAACTCACAGGAGTCGTTGCCCGGGCATGCGCCGTGCGCAACGAACCGGGATTTAAGAAAATAGTATTATCTTTTATAAAATATTTTAATGAAAAAGTTTTTGCTGCTGCTTTTTATTCTTCCGGTGCTTGTACCCAACAGTCATGGCGATCTGTCAAAAAAATTCGAACAGTTGGTTTATCAGAGCTTGAAATAAATCAAACCTTCAGCATTGCGGATGTAAATAAAAAAGGGGAGCCTGGAAAGACTCCCTCGTAATCCTTGTAAAAGTGCAGCTAATAAAAACTTGGTAAGTTTAGGTAAAGCTTATTCCGACTTGGTAAGAATAGAAGTATATAAAAGGGTGGACTCCGTATTTTTAACGCTGAGCTGGTAAAGGCCGGCTTCCAGGCTGTCTACGTTTTCCACATGAATGTCATTTACGCCCCGGTTCAGGTTTACCCCCATCATTCTTCGGATTCTGCCGGAATGATTGGTCAACACGATGATACAATGATCCTCTGTTTCAGCTTTGATCTCTACGACGAGGTCGTCGGAGAATTTCACGGGATGGGTTGAGATTTCCATGGGGTTTTCAGGTTTTTGACCGGGCTCCTCTTCTAAATAGAACATTATCGTTTGGTATTGTATGGGTTAGGCCTTTTCTGATCCTGGGATTTAACCGGAATAGGTATCAGGCGCATATTATTATAGCTGTTCCGGTCCCGGTTGGTTTCTGGTACAAGCTCTTTCAGCATATCCATCAGTTCTTTAATTCTTTCTTTCATAAGGGTCGATTTGCGGTATAGGTATCTATTTATTTGCCAATAATTAAGTGGCTGATTATTATATGTTTGCGATTAGGTGAAGGGGCATATATCTCCCTAAATGGGAAAATTTAATTCTTTTCTGGAAAAGCTTGGCCAACGCTAAAACCGGGTGATCAGTTTGAAGTTGATGAGCCTGGGAGTAAGCCTTTGTGGCATCGCGTAAGTGGTATTGGAGAAATCCTTAATCAGCAGGTAAGAGATGGTATTTTCTCGGTCGATCAGATTGAAAATTTCGAGCGTGGCCCAGATATTTTCCAGATTTCGGAATGGACTATGACTTCTCCTGTTCGCTTTGTCGTTGTCCAGCAGCAGGGCGCTGAATCCAATATCTGCGCGTATATAAGGATCTATGACCAGGGCATTCCTGTATTTTACGCTTTCGGGAATGCTAAATGGAAGATTGCTGCCATAAAGCAGGTTCAGGTAAACTTTAAAGTTTTTATTAGTAGAGAGATAATCCTGAATAAACATGCCCAGGGTTAATAAACGATCGGTGGGTCTCCTGATCCAGCCCTGTTTCACCAGGTTACTGTCTATCGGACGGTTAAGGGAGTCTAACGTGTAGTCATAGTATTGGGCGCCATCAATCTTTTCCCTGGTGCGCATAAGGCCGATGCTAACCCAGCTCTCGGCATCTTTTACGAGATTTCCGAATAATCTGCCTTCAATGCCCATAGCATAGGCCCTGGCATTGTTGGTTCCGAAATATTGAATGTGCACATTGTTCACATTGTAGGGATTTACATCCCATAAGCTTTTATAGTAGGCTTCTACAGAAAGCCGGAAGGGTTTGTCTTTTGCGTGAAAATTGAAGTCCGCGCCGCCGGTCACCTGCCAGCTCTTTTGCGCTTTTAATTCCTTATTGATCGTTCCGTCGGGCTTTCGGAATTCCCGGTAAAATGGTGGCTGATCGTAAATGCCAACGGCTCCGCGATATACTACGTCTCTATTACTTTTTTTTGGTTTCCAGGAGAAACCCAGGCGTGGGGAAACAAGCAATTCCTGATTGAGGGTGTTGTAATTAATCCTTGCCCCGGCCTGTAAGGTATATGCTCGCTGCCCGGGAAATGAAATATTATCCTGTATAAAACCGGTCAGGCGCCCGATCTGCAGATCGGATTGGCCGTTCTGCGAACTGAATAATACCAGGGACCCCGGTTGATTGGGTAAAGAATATCCGGCAGAATCCTGGTATTGCCATTGCAGCACCCGGTCATGCACCGTTTCCTGCTTTGCACTGAGTCCCCATTGTATATAATGGTTTCCGCGGTTCAGATATCCTTTGTGGGAGAGATCCAGCACGGTAATATTCAGCAAATTCCGGGCATAGTTCTGATATACCCCCGCCCCGAGCGGATTGACGATGGTCCCGAAGTCTGCACTGGTTTTGTCGAAATCCCTTTCGCCGAATAAATAATCGCCGGTGATATCGTAGGCTTCCCGTTCATGGTCATTGAAAAGGGAAACCATCCACTTTAATTTCAATTCCCTGTTCACCTGCTTATTCCAGGTAAGTCCCAGGATGCCAGTTTGGTAAAGATCCCTTTCCTGACCGTTGAAGAAAACATCCAGGGCCAGATTGGAAGAAAAGTATGGAGAAAAAACTGCGGTCGTGAGCTGGGCGGACTGCGGTATCAGATTGAATGCAGTTTGCGAATATACAGTAAACAATTCAAGCGAATTCCTGCTGTTGAGCTGGTAAGTAAATAAACCTTGAATATCGGCTGATGACGGCGCATAATTTCCCTTGGTTTCCTGCGCGCTCAGCAGGTTTTTGTAACTCCGGTTTCGCATGCCGATCAGGTAGCTGAACCGGTTATTTCCGGAAGCTCCTTCAAGTTCCAGTCCCTGCTCCAGCAGACCGGCATAAGCAGAACCGCCGAACTTCTTTGGTTTTTTATATTGAATGTCCAGCACAGAGGAAATCTTGTCACCGTATTTCGCCTGAAATCCACCGTTGTAAAAACTCACATTCCGGGTCATATCCGGGTTGATAAAACTCAGCCCCTCCTGTTGTGCATTACTCACCAGATAGGGCCGGAAAATTTCAAAATCGTTTACATAGATCAGGTTTTCGTCGTAGTTACCGCCGCGCACGGAATACTGGGAGGTCAGTTCATTGGTTGAACCTACAAAGACCTTGATCAGGTTCTCAATGCTTCCCCCGGGGGACGGAATATTGACGGCATCTTTCGGATTGATCCGGATGAGTCCGGCTTCTTTGCGGTCGCGTTCATCATTTACAATCACACCAGGCAAAACACGATCTGATTTCTCCATCCGGATCAGTACCTGTTCCTCTTCTTTATCATTTAGCAGGAAATTCCGCTGAACTGTTTTATATCCGGTGTAAGAAAAAACCAGGGCAATTGCCTTATCAGCTGGAACGCGTAAACGGAAAGTGCCGGAGTCGGAACTGATGATGCCTGTTTCCCGGCCAAGGATAACGATGGAAACTTTTGCGAGGGGTAGTTCCTTTTCGTCGAGCAATTTTCCGGAAATAACGGCAGTCGGCTTTTGGGCCGCCAACTGAATACTGACCAGCAGCAGGACAAACAAAAAAGCAGCCGTAATAAAAAGGGCCGGAAATATTTTTCGGTCTTTCGGCATGGTATCCGCTTAGCTGTTTTTAAGTAGGTGGATTACCTGTTTCGGGTCTTTGGGTTGGAAAATGGTAGTGCCCGCAACCAGAATATCCGCTCCCGCTTCCACGAGACTGTGGGCATTGCCGATGGTTATCCCTCCGTCCACTTCGATCAGGATATCCCTGCCGGTTTCTGCGATCATTTTTTTCATTTCCCGCACTTTTTCAAGAGAATGGGGGATAAAGGATTGTCCGCCGAATCCGGGATTTACTGTCATAATGAGCACATGATGCAGATCGGGTAAAATATCTTTGAGTAATTCAACCGGCGTATGCGGATTAATCGCCACGGCCGGCTGCATGCCAAGTGCGCGGATCTGTTGAATATTGCTGTGGAGGTTCCTGCAGGTTTCCAGATGGATGATCAGCATATCGGCGCCGGCTTTTTTAAATGCCGGGGTGAGCTTTTCCGGCTCTTCGATCATCAGATGTACGTCTAAAGGTTTCCTGGCCGCCTTGCGGATGAACTCGATAACGGGAATTCCAAAACTGATATTGGGAACAAAACGTCCGTCCATCACGTCCAGGTGGAACCAGTCAGCTTCGCTTTCATTGACCAGTTTACAAACATCTGCAAGATGAAGAAAGTCGGCTGCAAGCAGGGAAGGAGCAACAAGCGGCATGTACTAATTTTTAAATGGACAGTTGACAGTTGACAATGGACAGTTGACAATGGACAATGGAAGAAACATTGTCCATTGTCAACTGTCCATTGTCCATTGTCAAAAGTACTCTTAGTGAGAAGCATCCCCAAATCCGGATTGAAGTCTTTCGACAGCCTCTTTTGCATCGGTAAAACTTTTATCAAGAGAGAGCGTCTTTTGATAATAGCTGATCGCATCCGCTTTCCGGTGAGTTGCCTCATAACACCTCCCGAGCCAGTAATAAGCATCAGGATCCGTATTGGAAACGGTAGTCGCCATATGGAAAGTATTGATGGCGTCATTATATTTCTGCTGATGATAATAAGCCATCCCTTTTTCGAGGTAAGCGTCTATTGTCTTCCAGTCACGGCCAATACAGGAGTCGAATTGCACAATCGCCTGCGGGTAGAATTTCATGTTTGCATAATAAATACCCTTGATGAGAAGGGGATCTATCAGCATGTTCCCTGAATCCTGCCTTAGAATAAAATTGCAGATATCGAGCGCCTTTGCATTTTTCTGTTCTGCATACAGGTGCGCCAGCTCAAGGCCGTAGGTGGCCACGCCCTGAAGAGCATAAGCTTTTTGCAGTGATCTGATGGCGCTGACTGTGTCTTTCATTTGTTCGAACAAGAGCGCCTGTTCATACCAGGTTTCAAAATCTTTCGGATCTCTCTGCAGGATTTCCTGATATTGCTTCAGCGCCAGATCGCGGCTCCCGGTAACGGCATAAGCGTCGGCGAGTAGTCTTTGGATCTGCGGGTCGGCGGGAAATTGTGTGTCAGCTGTTTTCAGCAGGGCAAGCCGCTCTGTTTCTTTTCCCAGAATCCGCAGATTGGCTGCGCGGGCGAATGCTGTTTCCGGGGAAGGATGGAGGGACCAGGCTTTCTTGTAATCCGCATAAGCCAGTTCGTGGGCATTGATCTGCGAAAGCCTGTCGGCCCGCCGCAGATACAGGGAGTCATCATTGGGGAACAAACGGATGCTGTCGTTTAGCGAGCTGAAAGCCGGATTGGATTCAACGGGTGATTTATCGGAAATCCGGGCATCATGTCCACAGGCCTCCAGCAACAGCATCAATACGAAGACGGGCAAAAAAAACGATCTGTGAAAAGCCGGCATATTGCAAAACTACAATCATTCCCGTTGCTTCTTATGGGCTTGCATCCCTAAAAGATTTAATTTCACCCTAAATCTTTCATATGCAAGCCGTCCTTTTAGAGATTCACAGTATATTCCGGTGGCTCATCCTGTTATTGCTTTTGCTTTCTGTTATACAAAGTTTTACCGGCTGGCGAAAGAGTAAAGAGCTGAGGTCGGGGGACGCCAGATTATGGCTCTTTACTATGGTCAGCGCACACATCACCCTGTTGATTGGCCTATATCTTTTGTTCTTTGGACGTTACGGCGTGCTGAGCGCCGGGCTTCCGGAGGGGGTTCATCTGATGAAAGATAAATTTTACCGGTTTTTCTGGGTTGAACATCCGGTGGGAATGGTGCTGGCCACTGCGCTCATCACCATAGCCAGGGGGGTGGTAAAAAAACAAATCCGGGATCCCCTGAAATATAAAAGAGCCTTTTGGCTTTTCTTACTGGCCCTTGTCATTATTCTTGCGGTAATCCCATGGCCCGGATTGACCGTTGTGGGTCGCCCGTTCTGATGGAAAAACAAGTCAGGAATACTTCTGAATTTGTGCGGCAAATACGGGTTTGGTATAATTTTTTTATATTCATATCCTCAAAAGAGGTCATATGATCAAATTTCACGAAATCAAAGTCGGCGATATTGTGCAGGTAGAATATGAGGGAACCCGGTTCGACGGGGACGTTATTGAGCTGGATCATGAAGACAAGCTGGTTCGGATTCACAATGGTGAACAGGAGTTCTGGTATTCTCCGGGCGACCTGTATGCGATCCCACTGGATGATGTTCAACTCCAGAAATTGAAGTTCAGCAGGGAGCTTAACGGGGACGGATCGATAAAATACCTGCGGGGACCTTTTCGGATACTCCTTCCGGGTAAGGACCATTTCAGTAGTTTTGAGATATGGTACCGGGAAGACCACCGGCAAATTCATCAGCCGATTGGCGTTCATGACCTTCAGAACTACTACTACGATATGACAAAAGTGCATCTTACCCGGGAATAGACCATTTTTCCCGGCTTTTTATACTATTTAAGGGTTCTGTTCCCGTTTAAAAGGATATTTATCGGAGGAAATTTTATTCTTTCGCTGAGTAATATTATCTTTGCGCTCCCAAAATCTATGGCTAAACAAGCGCTCATTAAACAGGATGGTACCATTGTGGAAGCACTTTCTAATGCCATGTTTAAGGTGAAGCTCGAAAACGGGCATGAAATATTGGCCACAATTTCCGGGAAAATGAGGATGCATTACATACGGATTTTGCCTGGGGATAAAGTGGGTGTGGAAATGAGTCCGTATGATTTAACCAGGGGAAGAATCATATTCAGATATAAGTAAAAAGTAAAAAGACCTGTATGAAAGTAAGGGCATCCATAAAAAAACGCAGTGTAGATTGCAAGATCGTGCGCCGGAAAGGGAAACTGTATATCATCAACAAGAAAAACCCCCGCTTTAAACAACGCCAGGGATAATTTTTGTATTCAGGTTCCTCAATTGATCACATTCAGAAATAAATAATAAAAGATGGCGCGTATTGCCGGTGTTGACTTACCAAAGAATAAAAGAGGAGAGATCGGATTAACCTATATATATGGGATCGGTCCTTCCACCGCTAAATATATCCTTTCCAAGGCGGCTATCAGCGTGGATAAAAAAGTTTCCGAATGGAATGATGATGAACTGAATGCCATCCGGAATATTATCACCAATGAGCTCAAGGTGGAAGGTGCACTCCGTTCGGAAGTACAGATGAGCATCAAACGTTTGCTGGACATAGCCTGTTATCGAGGGGTTCGCCATCGCAAGGGTCTGCCGGTTCGTGGTCAGCGTACACGCACCAACAGCCGTACCCGTAAAGGAAAACGCAGAACGGTTGCCGGTAAAAAGAAGGCGCCTAAAAAATAGTTTAATCGGCATTCCGGAAGGGATGCTTTTGATATAGCACCATTTTCAGAATCAATTCCAGATACAGGGTGCGCGTGGAGGGTTGATTCGCTTCCCGGTTTAACCGGGGAAATTAAAAAACCAGATTACCTATTTCGAACAATGGCAAAAGCACAACAGCAGACCAGCGCAAAAGCCGCTGCAAAAAAGAGAGTGGTTAAAGTAGATGCATACGGAGACGCCCATGTATCTGCCAGCTTTAACAACATTATCATCAGCATTACCAACAAGAACGGCCAGCTTATTTCCTGGAGCAGTGCAGGTAAGATGGGATTCAAAGGATCCAAGAAGAATACACCCTATGCGGCCCAGATGGCTTCTGCCGACGCTGCCAAAACAGCTCTGGATGCCGGGTTGAAACGGGTGGATGTATTTGTAAAGGGCCCTGGATCAGGTAGAGAAAGCGCGATTCGCTCGCTGGCCAACAACGGCATTGAAGTGGTGATGATCAAAGACGTTACCCCGTTGCCGCACAATGGTTGCCGTCCGCCGAAAAAGAGAAGAGTATAAGCAGGCAATGTGGAAATATGAAAATGTGCTTATGTGAAAACCAATTAGCACCTCGTCACATTAGCATATTAACAAATTTTATAAACGCTGGGCAGGATTCAATTTTAAGATTTTTCATAATCCTGTTCGGGTACTTAAAAATCTGAAATTTATTTATGGCACGTTACATCGGTCCGAAAACCAAGATCTCCCGCAAATTCGGTGAGCCTATTTTAGGCAACGGAAAATGGCTCGACAAAAACAGCAATCCGCCGGGTCAGCACGGAGCTACCAAAAAACGTAAAACACTGGGAGAATATGCTCTCCAGTTAAAAGAAAAACAAAAAGCCAAGTATACCTACGGTGTACTTGAACGGCAATTCAGGAAGACCTTTGAAGAAGCATCCCGTCGCAAGGGCGTAACCGGTGAAAACCTGATTCGCCTGCTCGAAGCCAGACTGGATAACACCGTGTATCGCCTGGGAATTTCTCCTTCCCGCCCGGGCGCCCGTCAGCTCGTTTCACACAAACACATCACGGTGAACGGAGAGGTATTGAATATTCCTTCTTATCAGCTAAAACCCGGGGATACCATCGGATTGAAATCCACATCCCAGGCAAATACCGGTATCACGAGTCCGTCAAAGGGCAAAGGCAATAAGATCAACTGGCTGGATTGGAACGAAGCCGAAATGAAAGGTGTATTCATCGCTTACCCGGAAAGGGAAAGCGTTCCGGAAAACATCAAGGAACAACTCATCGTGGAATTGTACAGCAAATAAGCGTTTTCAACATTGTAAATAATCGAAAATTTAAATATGGCCATTTTAAATTTCCAGAAACCAGACAAAATCATTCTTCAAAAAGCGACTGATTTCGAAGCCCAGTTCGAATTCCGTCCCCTGGAACCCGGTTACGGGGTAACCATCGGAAATGCCCTGCGCAGGGTATTGCTGAATTCCCTGGAAGGATACGCAATCATCGGCGTAAAAATCGAAGGAGCGGATCACGAATTCGCAACCCTGAAGGGCGTAACAGAAGATGTGGTGGAAATCATCCTGAACCTGAAACAAGTACGTTTCAAAAAGAAAGTTGATCATGAAGTGGCACAGGAGAAGATCACCCTCAGCCTGAAGAATAAAACGGAATTTACGGCAGCTACCATCGGTGAAGTATTGCCGAGCTTTGAAGTAATGAACCCGGGACTGCTGATCTGCACCATGGATGCTTCAGCCCGGCTGGATATTGAGATCACCATCGGTAAAGGCCGCGGTTACGTTCCTGCAGAAGATAACAAACCAAAGGACGCCATATTCGGATATATTCCCACGGATGCTATTTTTACGCCAATCAAAAACGTAAAATACTCCATTGAGAATACCCGTGTGGAACAACGTACGGATTTCGAAAAATTATTGATGGATGTATCTACAGATGGTACGATCCATCCGGAAGAAGCCGTTAAACAGGCTTCCCGGATCCTGATCCAGCACCTGATGATCATTACCGACGAAAACATCACCTTCGATAACAAGGAAGAAAAGAAAGAAGACCTGGTGGACGAGCAAACCCTTCAGTTGCGTAAAGTGCTGAAAACACCGCTTGAGGATCTGGATCTTTCCGTAAGAGCTTTCAACTGCCTCAAAGCCGCCAAAATAAACAGCCTCAGCGAACTGGTGACCTACGAGCAGGAAGACCTCATGAAATTCCGGAATTTCGGTCAGAAATCTCTGGCAGAAATTGAACAGGTATTGCATGAAAGAGGACTTCATTTCGGAATGGACCTGAGTAAGCTGAAACTGGATGATGAATAATTAAATGTGTAAATGTGAAAATGTGAGAATGTGAAAATTCTCCGGCATTAGCACATTTACATATTTCCACATTTACACATTTGCTTTGTAATTCCTGACACGGTACAAGGCTCAAAACAAAAACCCCATGCGTCACGGAGACAAAATCAACAATCTGGGCAGAACCGCCTCGCACCGCGCTGCGCTGCTGAGCAACCTGGCTTCCCAGTTGATCGCCCACAAAAGGATCGTTACGACTCTGGCGAAGGCAAAATCACTCAGAACTTATGTAGAGCCGCTGATCACCAAGGCTAAGGAAAATACCACGCATCAGCGCAGGATTGTATTTAGCTACCTGCAGGATAAGGATGCGATCGTTGAACTTTTCGGCACGGTTGCTGAAAAAGTGGCTGGCCGTCCCGGGGGTTACACGCGCATCATCAAGCTGGGTAAACGCCTGGGAGATGCTTCTGAAACAGCGATGATTGAACTGGTAGATTTTAACGAAATCTACGGTAAGGGGAAAGGAGAAGCGAAAGAAAGCGGAAAAAGAACACGCCGTGCCGGTGGCCGTAAAAAAACCGCCGACAAGACAGAAACTGCTGCACCTGCCGCAGCGGTGGAAAAGGAATCAGCTTCTGAAACCAAAGAAGCCTCCGCAAAATAAACATGCAATTCTTGAAAAACATACCAGCCCTCCTTCAACCGGGGGCTTTTTTTTTATGCCATTCAGAACCCATTCGTTTCTCACATTCATTTCCACATTTCCACATTAGCACATTTTCACATTAATAATCCTTTTCTTTGCAAAACGTTTCTAAAAACATGCCTTCATCCCACGTTTCAAAGCCTGCAATACTTATTCTTCAGGATGGCACTATTCACCATGGAAAAGCCTACGGCAAAATCGGAACTACCACCGGCGAGATTTGTTTCAATACCGGCATGACCGGATACCAGGAAGTTTTCACCGATCCGAGTTATTTTGGCCAGGTACTCATCATGAACAGCGTGCATATCGGGAATTATGGCGTTAAAGAGGAAGACGTGGAATCAGACGGGGTAAAGATCCGGGGACTTATCGGTCGTAATCTGGAGGAACAATTTTCCCGGATACAGGCCAGTGGATCGCTCGATGACTATCTTAAAACAAATCACATTGTGTGTATTGAGGGCGTGGATACCCGGGCGCTTGTAACGCATGTTCGTGTGAAAGGGGCTATGAATTGTATCATTTCCTCGGAGATCCTGGATGTGGAGGACCTGAAAAAAAAGCTGGCTCTGGTGCCGGACATGGATGGGCTTGAACTGGCTTCAGCCGTCTCAACGGAAACCCCTTATGTGGTCGGAGACCCAACCTCGCCTTTGCGGGTTGCTGTTTTGGATTATGGTGTTAAAAAACACATCCTGAAATGCATGGCAGACCGGGGAGCCTATGTGAAGGTATTCCCGGCAAAAACAGCACTGGACGATTTAAGAGCCTTCTATCCAGCCGGTTATTTTCTTTCCAATGGTCCCGGCGACCCGGCGTCTATGGGATATGCGGTTCAGACCCTTCAGGAGCTGTTGAAAGAGGAAAAGCCGCTGTTTGGTATTTGCCTGGGGCATCAATTGCTGGCCTTGGCCCATGGCATACCTACTTTCAAAATGCACCATGGTCATCGCGGGCTCAATCATCCGGTAAAAAACCTGCTTTCCGGGAAATGCGAGATCACCACTCAGAATCATGGATTTGGGGTGGATCCTGAAGCCGTCAGAAAGAACGAAAACGTGGAAGTGACCCATATAAACCTCAACGACCAGTCCATCGAAGGAATCCGGGTAAAAAACAAGCCGGTATTCTCCGTTCAATACCATCCGGAATCCACGCCGGGACCACATGACAGCCGCTATCTTTTCGATGAATTTATAGACCTGATCCGGCAGCATCAGCCCGCATAAATTATTATTTCCCGATGAACAGACCTGCGGTTCGGACCTTCGAATACCGTATTTTTGCTATCCAATTAAACCGGACTTTTTGTGACATTGATCAAGAGTATTTCAGGAATCAGAGGAACAATCGGCGGAAAACCCAATGAAAACTTCACACCCCTGGATATCGTCCGGTTCACGGCAGCTTACGGAACCTGGATCAAAGAAACGCAATCTGCTTCCAAAAAGATTGTTATCGGCAGGGATGGTCGCATCAGCGGCGAAATGGTGCGCAATCTGGTCGTGAGCACGCTGAATGGATTGGGTCTGGATACAATTGACCTCGGACTTTCCACCACGCCTACCGTGGAAATGGCGGTTACGGGAGAAAAAGCGGCTGGTGGAATCATCATCACCGCGAGTCACAATCCCAAAGAATGGAATGCGCTGAAACTGCTGAATAGCAGAGGTGAATTTATCAGCGGGCAGGATGGCAAATGGATCCTGGACCGGGTTGCAAAAGACGCCTATGGTTTTGCCTCTGTTGAGAAACTGGGCGTTTGTACAGCCGATAATAGTTACCTGGAAAAGCATATCCGCGCCATTTTACAATATCCCCTGGTTGACGCGGAAGCGATAAAAAATAAGCATTTTAAAGTGGTTGTGGATGTGATCAACTCCACAGGCGCACTGTTTATTCCAACTCTGTTAAAGGCATTGGAAATCGAACATATTAAGGTGTTGAATGAAGAGGTGGATGGGAAGTTTGCCCATAATCCCGAGCCGCTCCCGGAAAATCTTTCTGCCCTGAGTGCGGAAGTAAAAAAATCCGGTGCTGACCTGGGGATTGCCGTGGATCCTGATGTTGACCGGCTTTGTTTTGTTTGTGAAGATGGCAGCATGTTCGGAGAGGAATTTACCCTGGTGGCTGTTGCAGATTATGTCCTGGCTCGCAAACCCGGAAATAGTGTAAGCAACATGAGCAGCACCAAGGCCCTTAAGGAGATCACCCTTAAACATGGGGGTGAATATTTCCCTTCAGCCGTTGGGGAGGTGAATGTGGTGGATAAGATGAAAGCCGTTCATGCGGTGATTGGCGGAGAGGGAAATGGGGGAATTATCGTGCCCGATCTTCACTATGGAAGGGATGCCCTGATTGGGATAGGCTTGTTCTTAAGCGCCCTGGCTCATCATAAAAATGGTATGCGGTCGTTCCGGTCGAAATATCCGGATTACTTTATCTCCAAAAATAAAATTGAACTGGGGAAAGCCATTGACGTGAATGAACTTTTCGGCAAGATCCAATCGAAATATAAGAACCATCCCGCCAATACCGAGGACGGGCTGAAGATTGAATTTGATGACGATTGGGTACACCTTCGCACTTCCAATACCGAACCCATCATACGCATCTACGCGGAGAGCAATTTTGAAACGACTGCCAACAATATCGCAAGGCGGCTGATGAAAGACATCCAGGAGTTCATTTAGAATTTCCGGATTAAAGGGTGAACCATTTCCTGAATCGCATATATGGCATCCGGGAAATGGCCCGGGTCCGGATTTTAATACAGGGAACTTTCCATTTTCAAATTCCCTGATTTTCAAATTTTCAAATTCGTTTTTCCGCTATGGAAAGAATATACTTTGACAATGCAGCTACAACCGCCCTGGACCCCGAAGTATTGAATGCCATGATGCCATTTCTGACAGAAAAATTTGGTAATCCTTCTTCCATTTATTCGTACGGAAGAGAGGTGCGCATGGCGATTGAACAGGCCCGGAAATCGGTGGCGCGCATTTTACAGGTGAATCCGGCGGAAATTTTTTTCACCAGCGGAGGAACAGAAAGCACGAACACGGCCATTGCTGCAGCGGTGTATGATTTGGAATGCCGCCACATCATCACTTCTCCCATTGAACATCACGCCACGCTTCACACGGTGGAATATTACCGTGAAAGAGGAGATGCCACTGTCCACTATCTGAAGCTGCTCCCTGATGGCCATATTGATCTGGAGGACCTGGACCGGCTGCTTTCGGGTATGCAATCCAAATGCCTGGTTTCCCTCATGCATGCAAATAATGAAATCGGGAACCTGCTGGATCTGGATGCAGCCGGAAAAATCTGTAAAAAATATGGGGCTGTTTTTCATTCGGATACGGTTCAGACCGTAGGACATTATTCATTCAACCTTAGAGATATGGACCTGCATTTCATTGCGGGAGCAGCCCATAAATTTCATGGCCCCAAGGGCGTGGGCATCCTCTATGTGAACGAGAGTGTAAAAGTTCATCCCTATATGCACGGTGGCTCCCAGGAGCGTAACATGCGGGCGGGAACGGAAAACGTATACGGGATCGTGGGATTGGCGAAAGCGCTGGAACTGGCCAATGCCCGGCTGGAAACAGAAATGAAATCAATCGGTAAACTAAAAGAATACATGGCTTCCCAATTGAAGTCAGCCATCCCCGAAACAAGGTTCAACGGAGATGCTTTTGGAAACTGTCTTTACACCGTGCTGAGCACGAGTTTTCCGAAATCGGAGAAAAGCGAAATGCTATTGTTTAATCTGGATATCAACCAGATTTGCGCATCCGGCGGCAGCGCCTGCACCAGCGGTGCGGAACAGGGTTCTCATGTTATCCGCGCCCTATATCCCGAAACTGACCGCGTTACGGTGAGATTCTCTTTCAATCGTCACAACACGAACAGGGAAGTGGATCAGGTGGTCGGAAAATTAAAGGAGTTGATATGAATGAGGGGTTGTGTAAAATAAAAAAATCCAGTCATTTAGCTGCTGGATCTTTTTATGTGTTTTGAGTAAGAAATTTTCGACAGGGAACCAGATGGATCTTGGACCAAAAACGGGCGCTACAGATGCAAATTTACGCCTATTCTTATTCGGAGATCCAATTCATTCTAAAAGTTTCTCACACTTAAATTTATTCTGAAACCTTAACATTTCTTTTTTTCTTAGTTATTCTGAATGATCATCAGCTGATTCTTAACGATCTGCCCGTTGGCGGTTAACCTGGCCAGATAAGTACCTGCTGGTAAACGGCTTGATTTCGCGATAGAGCAATTCTGACGACCGCTTAAGGATTCCCAGTTCGTTTCACTGAGTTTCCTGCCGGAAAGATCAAAGAATTCCAGTCTTGCACCTCTCAGGGTTTTGTCTGTTTCAACAAAAACGGTATTGTTCTGTACCAGGGTGGGGAAAATTTTAATTCCTTCGATCTGGCTGTTGCTGATCATCACGATGGGTGATTGATTGGTGTAATTATCTTTCCCAACAACTTTAATTCTGTAATAAGATGTACCCGGAAGCGGATTCTGGTCAGTGAAATTATACTGCAGCTGATAGTCGTTGGTTGTTATGGTCATCTTGGAAGGGATGGAGCCGATCTCTTCAAAATTAAAACCATCTCCGCTTCTTTCCATTTCATAATGATCGATGTCTTTTTCCATCATCGTTTTCCAGGAAAGATCAACCTGTTGTTTGGATTTTAACTCGCCCTGGAATTCAGTCAGGGTAACCGGCAGAATAGTTCCTCCGGATATATTAAAGCTTACCCTGTTGGCTCCGCCGTTTTCATAATATTCCAGCACCATGTTCTGGGTTCCGCTTAAACTGGCAGTATAGGTTGTGGTCGTGTACCCCTGATCGACCCATTGGTTGATTATATAAGTGCTGCCGCCATCAAGGCTCAACCGGTATCCGTCATCTGCACCTACAACGATTTTATAAATACCACTGCTCAGCGTGGTTTTTAACCGGTAGCGGACACTGAACTGGGTGGTCGTTACCGGGCAATCACTGGTTCCGTAGCTTACATTATCACCACCAAAACTTTCGTCGAAATTGGGGGAAGCAGTATTTCCTTCGAAAACATATCCTTTGTACGTATTAAAATTCATACCGGTATAAACGTAACCTATCCATTGATTGGATGAGCCATAAGCGGCCGGATTCCCACTTCCGGTACATGCTTTTACCACATTGAAGGAAATCCGGTTATCACCAAAATTTTCATAATACTCCAGCACCAGATTCTGAGTGCCATTCAAATGAACCGAATACGTACTGGTAGTATAGCTCTGCAGAACCCATTGGTTAATAACCCATGTGCTGCCACCATCCAGGCTCAAACGAAAACCATCATCGCCACCAACGGTGAAGGTATAATCACCATCGATAAAATTCTGGGTCAGTTTATATCTTACACTGAAGGTATCCGTAAGAACGGTACATCCACTGGTGCTGTAATTCACCTGGGCTCCGCCAAAACTTTCATCGAAGTTGGGACTGGAACTCAGACCTTCCGTTACAGTTCCTTTATAACGGTCGAAATTGCTTCCGCCGTAAACATAACCGATCCATACATTATTGGTACCGTACGTCGTTGGTGCGGCGCCTGCAGGACATCCTGCATAACCCAGGAAACCGGTAAGGGAAAAGCTGATAAGAAAGATAATCGTTTTCATAAAATATTGATTACGCTTCTTATTATCCAGCTGGATGCCAAAATGTAACGATATGATTATTATGTAGTTATATGAGAATCTTGAAACCGGATCTTCCCAAACCGGGATTGGATTTACGAAAATGAGCCGGGTAAGTGTTAACTCGTAGTGCCACAAAAGCCTGTGGCCGGGCACTCCCGGGTCGGCTATCCGAGCATGCCCTTGATCTCGTTTAATTTGATCAGGGCTTCCACAGGCGTAAGCCGGTTGATATCCAGTTCGGACAGTAGTCTCCGGATCTCATCGAACGTTTGGGTATGCACGTCAAAAATGGAGAGCTGAACCTGGGGAGTGGTCATTTTCCTGAGGCCTTCACTTAATCCATTGCCGTCTGTGCCGCGGCTTTCTTCCAGTTGTTTTAAGACCTGGTTTGCTCTTTCAATCAGTTCCGGGGGCATGCCGGCCATTCTCGCCACATGAATTCCAAAACTGTGGGTGCTTCCTCCGGGCGCCAGTTTACGCAGAAAGATAATTTTATTTCCAAGTTCTCTGCTTGTGATGTGATAATTTTTTACTCCGGGAAACTTATTTTCCAGTTCATTGAGCTCATGATAGTGGGTAGCAAATAAGGTCTTGGGTTTATAAGGCGAGCGATGCAGGTACTCAGCAATGCTCCAGGCGATGGAGATGCCGTCATAGGTGGACGTTCCGCGTCCGATCTCGTCCAGGATGATCAGGCTCCCGGACGTGATGTTATTCAGAATACTGGCCGTTTCATTCATCTCCACCAGAAAAGTGGATTCTCCACCACTGAGATTATCTGAAGCGCCGACGCGTGTGAAAATTTTATCGGTGAGTGGGATTTTTGCCTGGGACGCCGGAACAAAACTTCCCATATGCGCCATCAGGGTAATCAGCGCCGTTTGCCTCAGCACGGCACTTTTCCCGCTCATATTGGGGCCTGTCAGAATAATGATCTGTTGCGTTTCCGGATCAAGAAAAACGTCGTTCGGAATATATTCTTCTCCTGGTGAAAGATTTTTTTCGATCACCGGATGACGGCTGTCCCGCAATTGTAACTCCATTCCTGTATGGAGTTCCGGCTTTTTATAGTTGAATTGCAGGGCGTTTTGGGCGAAACACAGCAGGCAGTCCAGTGTGGCCAGCACACTGCTGTTCACCTGCATGGCTGCAATGTAATCCCGCAGGGCAAGAATGAGCCGGTCATACAGCTGCAATTCCAGAAGCTGGATTTTTTCCTCAGCGCCCGTGATTTTCTCTTCGTATTCTTTCAGCAGCGGCGTAATATAGCGTTCGGCGTTGGTAAGTGTTTGTTTCCGGATCCAGGTTTCCGGCACCTTGTGTTTGTGGGAATTCGTTACCTCAAGATAATATCCGAATACCTGGTTAAAGCTGATCTTCAGGGAAGATATGCCGGTGTTTTCGGATTCTTTTTGCTGAAGCTCTGCGAGGTATTGTTTTCCGCCTGAAGCGATATTTCTAAGATCGTCCAGCTCTGCCAGGATACCGGCACGGATCATATTTCCTTTCAGCGCCTGAGCCGGCGGATTTTCAACTATCTGCTCAAGGATCTGATCAGCGATTAAAGGACAGGGATTTAATAAACTGTTGAGTCTTTTCAGATATTGATTGGCAGCGTCGGCACAAAGTTTTTGGATACCGGCAACTTCTTTCAACCCGCGCGCCAGCTGTAATACTTCCCTGGGATTGATTTTTCCTGCCGGAATCTTGCTCAGCATTCTTTCCATATCCCCGCATTGCCGGATATGCTGCGAAAGACGGCTGCGGAGTTCAGGTTCCCGGATCAGGAATTCAACCAGGTCCAGCCTTTCCTGAATCGGATTCAATTCTTTTAAAGGCATCAGCATCCAGCGCTTCATCAGCCTGGCGCCCATGGCGGAAACAGTATGGTCTATGGTTTGCAATAGGGAATGATGCTGTTCACCGGAAGGAAGTAATTCCAGGTTGCGGATGCTGAACTTGTCCATCCATAGGAAATCGTCGCGGTCGAGGCGCTGGATGCTGCTGATGTGTTGCAGGTGCGGATGTTCCGTATCGCGCAGGTAATGGATGATGGCCCCGGCAGAGATGATGCCCTGGGTGAGATGTTCTATACCGAATCCTTTGAGGGAATGGGTTTGAAAATGTTTCAGCAGCGTTTCCGTCGCGTAAACAGAATCAAAAATCCAGCTTTCGAGGGTATAGGTATAAAACCTGTTGCCAAACAATTCCTTGAATGTTTTTTGTTGATTGCGCTGAAAGATGACTTCCGCAGGATTCAGGGTTTGTAATAACTGGTCGACGTAATCCGTCGGGCCTTCTGCGGTAAAGAATTCGCCGGTGGAAATATCCAGGAAGGCAATACCCAGAATGCCTTCGGAAAAATGCACGGCGGCCAGGAAATTATTGCTGCGGTGTTCTAATAGTTTATCCTGCGTTGCGGTGCCGGGCGTTACCATTTCCGTCACGCCTCTTTTTACAATTCCCTTGGCCAGCCTGGGGTCTTCGAGTTGATCGCAGATGGCTACGCGGTGACCGGCTTTGACCAGTTTGTGCAGATACGTGTCCAGGGCATGATGCGGAAAACCCGCAAGTTCGCTGGAAGAAGCTGCGCCATTATTTCTCTTGGTCAGTGTGATGCCCAGGATCCCTGACGCCAGAATGGCATCCTCGCCAAAAGTCTCATAAAAATCTCCAACCCGGAATAAAAGAATAGCATCAGGGTATTTTTGCTTAATAGCCCGGTGTTGCTGCATCAGGGGGGTGTCTGCGAAACTTTTGGACATGGGCGGCTTACCGTATACCGCAAAAGGGCGGATCTCCTAACGGAATGCGGCAAAAGTAAGAAAGCGGTCTCCAATAAAAACAGGGTTTTCGCGGGTGTGAACAACTTAAAAACACCCTGTCCGGCCGTTTTGGCCCTTCATCTTTCCGCATTCTACCAGTATCTTTGCAGCATGCGGAAACTTCGGATGGACGAACTGCCCCGGAAAAGCGCGGATGAGTTCCGCCGGGCAGACAAACTTCCGGTTGTTTTGTTGCTGGAGAACATCCGGAGCATGCATAATGTCGGAAGTGTGTTCCGGACGGCAGATGCCTTTCTTGCCAGTCATATTTATCTCTGCGGATACACACCCAGACCTCCCCATCGCGATATTCATAAAACAGCGCTGGGTGCCACGGAAACCGTTGCATGGACATACCTGCATTCGGCTGTAGATGCAGTTCAGCAACTGCGGGATGCCGGTCACCGGATCGTAGCAGTGGAGCAAGTGGAGAACAGTATTCCTTTGCAGTCCTTTGCGCGAACTGCCGGTGAGGAACTGGCGGTTGTTTTTGGAAATGAAGTGGAAGGCGTAAGCGAACAGGTTCTTGCCCTTTGTGATGCCTGCATAGAGATCCCGCAATTCGGCATGAAGCATTCCCTGAATGTTTCCGTAGCGGCAGGCATGGTTTTGTGGGAACTGGTGAGGAAGGGGATTTGATTAATGTGCTAATGTGTAAATGTGCTGATGTGCTGCTATGAGAATGCACTCAGGTCTTTAATTTACACATTAGCACATCAGCACATTAACACATTAGTCAGCACATGTCAACAATTAAAAACTATCTCAGTCTTGTCAAATTCTCGCACACTTTGTTTGCGTTGCCTTTTGCAATGATTGGCTTTTTTCTGGGGGTCTATCAATGGGGATTATATACAGCCTTCCTGCCGTTTCCGTTAAGTGTTCTGGTATTGAAGTTTATCCTGGTCCTGATCTGCATGATCACTGCACGTAGTGCGGCCATGGCTTTTAACCGTTACCTGGACCGCCACTTCGACGCGCAAAACCCGCGGACAGCCATACGCGAAATTCCCAGGGGCATCCTGGCATCCGCCAGTGTGCTGCGATTTGTGATTATTTGTTGCCTGGTTTTTATGCTGGCCTGCTGGTTCATCAATCCACTTTGTTTCTTTCTCTCACCTGTTGCTCTTTTTGTGATTCTGTTTTACAGTTATACCAAACGCTTTACTGCCCTTTGCCATCTGGTGCTCGGTGTCGGTTTGTCCCTTGCTCCGATCGGTGCGTTCCTGGCAGTGACCGGCCATTTTGCTCTTCTTCCTTTATTATTTTCAGGCGCTGTTATTTGCTGGGTCGCAGGTTTCGATATTATCTATGCCCTGCAGGACGAGGAATTTGATAAGTCGCAACAGCTGTATTCCATACCGGCTTCCTTCGGGAAAAAAAATGCACTGGCTGTTTCCAGCCTCCTGCATGTGCTAAGCGCCTTGTTTGTGCTGGCGGCCGGTATTCAGGGTGGTTTCGGATATTGGTACTGGCTGGGCATGTTATTGTTTGCCGGTATGCTGGTTTATCAGCACGCCATTGTTAAGCCGAATGATCTTAGCCGGGTGAATCTGGCTTTCATGACGGCGAATGGTATTGCCAGTGTGATGTTTGCGCTTTTTGTAATTACCGATCTCATCATCATGCATAAACACTGATCTGATCATGCCGCGCATCCTGGCCATTGATTATGGGTTGAAGAGGACCGGGATCGCCGTAACGGACCCGCTGAAGATCATCGCCACGGCGCTCACCAGCATTGACTCCGCCAGGATCTTTACTTTTTTAACGGACTACCTGGGCAGGGAAACGGTGGAGCTGATCCTGATCGGTGATCCAAAAAATCTGGATGATAGTCCTACCGATGCGACCCCCCATGTCCATCGCGTCATCGGGATCCTGAATCGAAAATTCCCGGAGATTCCCGTACTTCCTGTAGATGAAAGGCATACCTCGGTAATGGCCTCCCGCGCCATGCTGGAAATGGGCCTTAAAAAAAGCAAGCGAAGGGAAAAAGGAACAATTGACCAGGTAGTGGCGACGATGATGCTGCAGGAGTATTTGCTGAATAGAAGAAGTTGACGGTTGACAGTTGACGGTTGACCGTCTTTTATTGCGAATTCGCACCTGAAGTCCGTCAACCGTCAACTGTCAACCGTCAACTCCGATAAGCGCAAAATCCCTCAATTATATTAAATTTGCCCATGATTTTACCGATTATTGCCTACGGGGCGCAGGTATTGAGAACCCGGGGCCGGGAGATCGATGCAGACTATCCCGGCCTGTCTAGACTGATAGAAGATATGTGGGAAACCATGTATGAAAGCAGCGGCGTTGGACTTGCTGCGCCGCAGATCAATAAGCCCATCCGCCTTTTTATCGTGGACAGCTCCCAGATCTTCAACAACCTGGAGGAAGACGAGAAAGACAAATATCCCGATGGTCCGGGCATTAAGCAGGTTTTTATCAACTCCAAAATACGGAAACTAAACGGTGAACCCTGGTCTTATACCGAGGGTTGCCTGAGTATTCCCAAGATCCGCGAAGAGATTGTCCGCAATGAGGAAGTGACCCTGGAATACGAGGATGAATTATTTCAGCGCCATATTAAAACCTTCAACGGAATTTCTGCCCGTGTTATCCTCCATGAATACGATCATATTGAAGGCAAACTCTTCATTGATTATCTGAAGCCGCTTAAGCGTAAATTACTCCGCGGCAAACTGGATGATATTTCAAAAGGTAAAGTAAGCGTGGATTACAAAATGAAGTTTGAATAAAAATCAGAAAGCAGAAAACGGATCTGAGGGGTTTGCATTTCACTTTTTAATTTTATTCTGATCCTGAAGTATTAAAAAGCGCCCATGGATACGGTGATCCGGATATTTCCGTCCTTTGCGAATACGAACGCACTGCCGGGTTAATGAAAAAACCATCGGGCAATCTGGCTGTACAAATAAGAAATTTGAATTCAGCTTCGCATTATTCTATAGAGATCCGGGACAACGCTTATCAGAATAAGCCGGTAAAAAAATTACTGAAGGCCGGGAGATCCATGCAGCGGCACGGAGATCATATTGTTTTGAATCTGGAGAAAAGCTATGGCTGGTACGACTTCAGTTTACGCGTGGAGGGATTTGATCATTTTGAGAAACGCTATGCAGGTCGTGTAGAGACGGGTAAAGATTCCTTCAGCGATCCTGCCATGGGCTGAAGAATAGCGGAAGATTCATCGGGCCAGCCTTGCCGGCTCTTTATTTCCGGACCGTCTCTGTATAACTTCTCCATTTTTCAATCACCTGCTGCATATCGGGAGGGAGTTCACTCACAAAAAGCTTTTCTTCCCTTGTGGCAGGATGAATGAATCCGAGCGTTTTTGCATGGAGCGCCTGGCGCCTGCAGATCGCAAAACAATTTTCCACGAACTGTTTATATTTGGTGAACACCGTTCCCTTCACAATCTTATCTCCGCCATAGGTGTCATCATTAAATAAGGGGTGACCAATGGATTTCATGTGCACCCGGATCTGGTGTGTGCGTCCGGTTTCCAGTACACATTGCACCAGCGTCACATATCCAAACCTTTCGATAACCTGGTAATGGGTAACTGCTTCCTTACCGTGTTCGCCATCCGGATAGGCTTCAAATTGTTTTCGAAAACGCTGATGACGACCCACATGGGCAACGATGGTGCCCTCGTTATTGGCTAAATCCCCCCAGACGAGCGCGGTGTACTGGCGTTTTACCGTATGATCAAAAAACTGTTTGGCCAGGAAAGTAACGGCGCGGCTCGTTTTGGCCAGCACCAGCAGGCCGCTGGTATTTTTGTCTATCCGGTGAACAAGCCCGAAACGGGGCAGGGTATCTTCCGAGATGGATTTGTTTTTTTCGCGCAGGTAATAGGCCACCCCGTTGATGAGGGTCCCGCTGTAATTACCCGATGCAGGATGAACCACCAGTCCTGCCGGTTTGTTGATGACCAAAACCTCCTCATCCTCGTAAAAAATATTCAGCGGCATTTTTTCGGGGATGATCTCTTCCCCTATCACCTGTTTTTCAGAATAGCAGATGATGTTGTCGCCGGCCCGGATCTTATAGTTGGACGACACCGTTTTATCATTCACCAGCACCCGGCCTCCGTCGATGGACTGCTGCACCTTATTCCTCGAAATATGTTCTATGCGGGCCGTGAGGAATTTATCCAGACGCATGGGTTCCTGGCCCTTGTCCACCACCAGGTTGATCCTTTCGTACAAAAGATCGGAGGATTCCGTTATTTCTTCGGAACCTATGCCTTCATCCATTTCTTGCCCGGGTTCGTTTGCTTTTTCGTCCATTAAGGCAAAAATACAGTGTTGGCCGGTGAGAACGCAAAAACTTGCTGAGTCAGGGCACGAATAAACTTTAGAGAAACGATTGCGGGTCTGAACCTGCTTTATTACGAGAAATAAATCAATGGAGGGCAAAGCAGTTCTCTGGTATCGGTCTATGTATTATCATCGGATACGACTTCGATTTTTACAACCCGGACCCCACCGGGCGGCGTGGGTAACCACGGATCTGCAGTGGATCTCGGTGTGGCATTCAGAAGCACCACCGCGGGATATATCACTGGTGTTCGTTTTTACAAGGTGACGGGCAATTCCGGAACCCATATCGGGGAACTGTATAGCATTACGGGAACACGACTGGCGCAGGCAACCTCTACCGATAGCAGATGATATTGCGCCCGGTGAACGAAATAATACATGATTACACTTGTTTTTATTTTTTGGTCTCAAAAAATATTTTATCGCTCTGTATGAATTGACTTTTTATTGCAGGGAATAATATTTTTATGCTCGTTTGATCATTTTTTTATTGTCTGATTTCTATCAGATCATCAGGAAAATATTTTATAGAAATGTTTGAGATGTCAGATAGCTAAATGATTGTTATTCTGAGCGATCACCATGAAAATCCATACGATCAGCAAGGTTCCGCTGCGTTGATTGATCATTCATTTCGTTCGTAAAAATTGATTCAGGGAACCTATGTTTTCCAGCTTTCAATCAATGGAGGAATCAGCACCTCCAGGGTAACTGTTTATGTTAGCGCCACGCCGGCGCCGGCCGCAAAAGCAGGGATGAATCAGGAAATAGTCCTGCCCGTTTCATCCACTACACTCGATGGCAGCGGCTCAACAGGCGTTACAACCGGGTACGCCTGGACAACTGTTTCCGGTCCCAATACACCGACAATTGTCCATGCCGATTCTGCCATTACCGGGGTCACCGGACTGATTCAGGGAGCCTATGTTTTCCAGTTGTCCATCAATGGAGGGGAGAGTACCTCCCGGCTGACGGTTAATGTGATTTCAATAGATACCACGACGATCTTTACAACGGAGACGCCGACAGATCCGGTGGGTAATGACGGATCTCCCCTGGAGGTCGGGGTTACGTTTAAAAGCAATACGGCTGGTTATATTATCGGCGTGCGTTTTTATAAATCAACGGGTAATACCGGCACGCATATCGGAGAACTGTATACCATAACAGGAACCCGGCTGGCGCAGGCCACGTTTACCGGAGAGACCGGTTCCGGCTGGCAGACCGTAATGTTTGATACGGCGGTTGCTATCGCCGCGAATACGCCCTATGTCGCTGCGTACTATAGTGATGATGGAAATTATACCAGTACGAATAACTATTTTACTTCGGACGTGATTAATGGACCCCTGACTGGCCTGGAAGATAATATAGATCTTGGAAATGGTCTTTATGATTATACCGTGGACGGACCGGTATTCCCGACGTCTTCTTACGAATCTGGTAATTACTGGGTCGACGTTCTGTTTACCAATGCAACTTTGCCGACTGCGAAGGCAGGAAACAACCAGACGATTATTTCACCGGCAACTTCTGTTTTTCTGGACGGCAGCGCGTCGACCGGAGCCATCTCCAGTTATGCCTGGACAAAGATTTCCGGACCAAACACACCCACGATTGTTTCACCGGCTTCAGCCAGCACCACCGTGCAGGGACTCGTTCAGGGGACTTATGTTTTTCAATTATCCTTAAATGCCGGACAAAGCGTTTCGCAGGTGATCGTGAGAGCCGACACCATAGTCAGCATTTTCAGTAATCAGACGCCGCCAAACACCAAACAGAATGACGGAGGACTAATAGAATGCGGCGTCAAATTCAAAAGCAGCGAAGCCGGCTATATTACCGGAGTGCGTTTCTATAAAGCGACCGGGAATACCGGTCAGCACATCGGTGAATTCTATTCTGCTTCGGGGACAAGACTCGCGCGGGCCACTTTCACCGGCGAAACCAGCTCCGGATGGCAGACGGTAAAATTCGATACGGCCATTGCGATAAAGGCCGATACGACTTATGTGGCGGCCTACTTCAGCGGTGACGGTAACTATACGTTCTCAGATGGCTATTTGGATACAGCTACGGTAAATTCACCCTTAACGGCCATGGCGGACGGAACGGACGGCTTGAACGGGGTATACGATTATTCCCTCACACCGGTATTTCCAACTTCCTCCTACCATTCCGGTAATTACTGGGTTGATGTGCTGTTCACCAACAGCTTAACGGCAGTAGCGTATGCCGGTGCTGACCAGACGACCCTTTTTCCCTCAGCACTAAAGAATAACGGGGTTAGAGGAACGGGATCGGGTTCCGAATCCAGTGATCCGGTGTGGTTATCGGGTTCGCAGATTTCCCTGGACAGTGCCGACCCGGTTGG
>JAUZOD010000069.1 GCA_030706635.1 Bacteroidota bacterium | reverse complement strand
TCCAACGGAATATCCCAGCCAACCTGCTGATCCTGCAATCCGCGCCAGGGTGTTTTGTCGCTGATGAGTACCGGCCTGCCCGCACAGAAGGCTTCATAAATCGCATAACCGAAATTCTCACCCAGGGTTGGCAAAACAAAAACATGATTTGATGCGAGGGCAGACATCACCTGATCGTGTGGTAACGTGCCTTTGAATAGAACCTGAACATGCTTTGGTAAGGAATGAATGATTTTTTCCGCCTGCTGCCAGTATTTTTCATCTTCCACATCGCCGTAAATCGTGAACTCCAGTTCAATATCTGCAGGTATCCTGTGCAGGAGTTTTAAAAAGAAAAGAATATTTTTCTTCTGAATAATCCGGGAAATATAAATACAACGCAGCCTGTGCGGCACCTTTTCGACAGGTGCAACCGCGCCCGTTACCAAGCCTGAAAAATTCGGCACCAGCTCTACTTTCCCCGCACGCGGAAATTGTTTCAGGATATCTTTTCTTTCCTGTTCGTCGGTGGCCTGAAAATGAATTTGTCCTGGTATCCCCAATAAGTTGAGCAGGGAGATGAATGCCTTTTTCTTGAGCGATTTAAATTTCAGAGCGCCTTCCTGCAGCATACCATGCGGAGCCAGGATGATCTGTGCCTGAATCTTTTTTTCCAAATGCAGGATCAGCGGCAAAATCGTGAACTGGTAAGAATACATGCTGTTCAGGTAAATGAAATCCGGTTTCAGCGATCTGATCAGCTCTTTCAGCGTCCTGGTGCTCAGGCTTTCCCTTATTGCATAATAAACAGGCACCCCCGGCTCCCGCTCAATCCATTGATTGGGGGGGATCCCGGGATATCCTTTGGTATCCCCCAGGTCCCGGTCCGAGGTCAGCACGGAGACATCAAAACTATCCCGCATGGCCGCCACAAAATTCCGGCAGGACTGGATTGTGCCGCCAGCCTTGTATCCTGGTTCGTACCAGTCGGTAAGTATAAGAATGCGTTTTTTAGTCAAGTAATGGAGAACGGTTTACAGGGTTCTCGACTCCGAAGCAACCATAATTGGAATGTCATTGTGAACAGGGTAGGCCAGCCCGGCTTCCCGGCTGATCAATTCGGCATGGTCTTCAGAAAGCCGCAGGGCTGTTCCGCTCTTTGGGCAGCGAAGCAATGAAACAATATTCAGATTATTCCCCGGATTCAGCTGATGCGATTTTAAAAATGCAGCAATCTGATCCGAAGGGGAATCTGCGTGTAATTTATTTTTAACAGATTTTATATAAATGGAATCGGCGAATTCCTTCAATGGCTTAACGGCATTAAAGATGTGGGTGAGAATCCTGGATAAACCGATGCCGGTCTTATTTCTGAACCCTCTGGCATATTTAAAATCTCCGGACAGCACGCCGATGCCCAGTGCAGAATGAATGTAAAATTCAAAATTGTCGAAAAAGCGGGAGAAGATGTCCCGGTATTCTTCCGGTGAATAATAACGCACATCCCATGAATCAAATTCCATATTGTTGGGAACAGAAGCGGGACCGAAACGGTTTCTCAAACCTTTCTTATTCGGAAACTCCAGAAAACAATAACCGTTAGGTTTTAGAATCCTTTTTATTTGCTCCAGGCAGCTGATCAAACGGTTAAAATGCGTATGCTGAATCACGCTGAAAGACCAAACCACATCAAAAATATCACTTTGGAAAGGCAGTTGCTGCAGATCAGCTACCACCGTGTAGGCGTTCCCGCCGTTATCCCGGACTACTTTCCTGGCTGTCTCGCAAAATTCCAGCCGGAGATCAATGCCCACCGGAATATAATTTTTCCTGCTGGCAGCCGTCAGCCATCTTCCCCAGCCACATCCTATATCCAGCAACAGATTTCCCGGGCTGCCGGCTTCTACCGGGATCTCCGGAATGGGGTATTCAGACAGCTTACCAATGGTACGGATAAAATGCACTCCGTTTGTCGCCGCAACCTGCTGCTGCACGATCCAGGGAATTTTTCCCGAATAGCCAGGTGGCTGAGGCTGAATAGAAAGTTTCTCGTAAATCTTATCCTTCATTGTGTACACAGACATCCCATTTTTTGGATTATGCAATCCCGTTTCGTTCCATCCAATAATCCAATACCACGAAAAGCCATAACTCCTGCCAGCGCATATCCGGATCGCCTGATAAGAAACGGCTCCACAGCTTTTTTAAATGATCGCCCTGAATAAAACCCCTTTTCGCAATACCGTCAATATGCGTTTCACAAAATGAACGCAGTTCTTTTTTCATCCATTCATTCCAGGGAAATGCAAATCCCTGTTTTTCCCGGTGAACAATTTCATTCGGCAACAGGGGTTTCAGTGATTCCACCAGCAGGCTCTTCGGATAAACGGGCACTTTGAAATGATCCGGAACCGATATCACGAATTCAACCAGTTCCTGATCAAAAAAAGGTTCCCGGATCTCCAGGGAATTCGCCATACTCATCTGATCAGTATCCTTCAAAAGTGTTTGCTGCGTATATCCAAGATATTCAGCAACAGTAACCCGGCTAAAATACGGAAGTTTATTCAGTTCGCTTTTCTTCGAAATCAGCTGCTGCGCCAGCGTCCGCTGATCAGTCCCGTTTAAAATGGTGAGCTCAGACAATGCCGCGGGCGACAATAACTGCCGGAGTATGGGGTAAGCATATTCTATTTCCGGGGATGGCAATGCCAGCAACTGCTTCATGCGGCTTTTTTTTGATCCATTACCCAACAGGCCAGACAAACCATTTCTTAAAACAAGCGGCATTTTCCAGAGCCATCGTTTTTGCTGAAGGCTGATATAGTTTTCGAATATGGAATATCCGGCAAATAATTCATCGCCACCCACACCCGAAAGAGCAACCTTGATTCCCTCCTGATGTATGATTTTTGACACCACATAGGTATTTATACCGTCGCCACTGGGAACATCCATGGCATCGAGCGCGTTGGTGAGTTCATCCAGCATCACTTCCGGTTTGAGACGGATCTGCGTATGCCGCGTATTAAATTTTTTCGCGATAATATCGGCGTATTTTGATTCATCGTACCCCGATTCATCAAATGAGATATTAAAGGTATTGGGAGAAGGGCAACCCGCTTCCATCATCAGACCCACCACGGCGCTGGAATCAATACCACCTGACAAAAAAGCGCCTACCGGCACATCGCTGACAAGCCGGCGCCTCACGGATTGCAGCATCAGTTCTTTTATTTTCCCCTGCACCTGCTTTTTGGAAGTATAGGCAAAATCAAAATTTTTAGCTGCAGGATCCCAGTACTTTTGCTTTTGGATTTCAGCTTTTTTTATTTTCATCCAGGTGCCTGCTTCCACCTGCAGTATCCCTTCAATCGGGGAGAAAGGGTAACCTACGGATTGATACCGGAAGTATTCCGAAATTGCCGTCGGATCTATTTTCCGTTTTACCTTTCCGGTGGCTAAAATCGCGCGTATCTCGGACGCAAATATAAATTGCTCCTCATCCTTAAAATAATACAGTGGCTTTACCCCCAGCCTGTCGCGTGCAATGAACAACTCCCTTTCCGCTCTGTCCCAAATCACAATCGTGTACATGCCGCGCAAATGGGTCAGGCAATCCGGGCCCCATCGGATATACCCGGCGAGTATCACTTCGGTATCTCCCTGCGTCCGGAAGGGATAATCGTTCAGTAGCAGTTTGACTTCATTATAATTGTAGATCTCCCCATTAAAAACAATTACATAACGTTCTGAAACATCTTCAAAAGGCTGGTTGGCGGCGTCGGACAAATCGATAATGGACAATCTGCGGTGACCCAGCGCTATGCTCTCTGCCTCAAAATAACCGGCAGCATCCGGACCGCGATGCGTCATGGCGTTCGTCAGGCGGTTGATAAGACCCTTTTCAACCATTCTGCCTTTTAAATCCAATATGCCCCCGATTCCGCACATAGCTATTGACCTGATATCGCTTTATATAATTTCAAATATTGCTCGGCAATCTGTTCGCTCTCATATCGTCGGGCATTTACGAATCCCCTTTGAATGATATCTTCCCGGTAAACCGGATCTCCCAGGATTTTTTCCAGGCCGGAACGAATGGCATCTGCTTCATCCGGACTTACAAGACAGGCTCCATCGCCGGCAACTTCTTTCATGGGAGAGATATTGCTCGTCAGCACAATACGACCGGCTTTTTGCCCCTCGATGATGGGCAGTCCGAATCCTTCATACAATGATGGAAATACCACCACATCACAGGCCGCATACCGGTCGGCCATTTCCGTTTCGGAAAGTCCGCTGAACTGCCTGAAACGGATGTTATATTTATTTAACAGGAAAAGATGATCCGCCGGAATCTGACCAACAATTTCAAGCGTGCAGTTTATTCCGGATATAGCAGCTATGATCCGGTCGAGATTTTTATTTGGGGTTGATCCGATAAACAATAAAACAGGGTTGACCGCATTGAACGCCTTTTCCCGGTAATAGATATTCCTGCCTACCGGATTGGGAATAACGATCACTTTTGCAGGATCGCAACCTGTGTACTGCAGGATTTCTTTTTTTGATTTTTCAGAGATCGTAGTGATAAACCGGCAATTTCTCACCGGCAGCCTAAGAAATATCCATCTGAAAAATACGCGCTTCAACCCTTTGCTTTCCCTGATAAAAATACTGTCGTGAATGGTGAGGATGGTTTTTCCTGCCTTTAGTCCGAGAACGGCGTAATGAGCGTCTCCGGTAACATGATAAACATCGCCCTTAAGCTTCCGGGAAAAAAAAACATTCCGGATCATACTGGGAACAGAAGAATTATAAAAAGGCAGGTATGTACACTGCACCGAAAAGTTCTTTTGCAGCTCTTCGAGCAAAGAGGCAAAGACCTTCTCAATGCTGAAAAACAGCGGATTTGTTTTTCTGAATATTAATTGAACCAGTGGCAATTGAATCGGTGTATCAACGATCTGTTACAGCAACCGCGACTATGCGGGAGAATGAGATCTCCGCGGGGTTCTGCGGATATTCGGCTGTTTTTTTAACACCCCAAACCAGGATGGGAATATCTTATATAGCATCCAAAGGAAAAATGCACCCTTGGTCAGCGAGTTGAATATTTGCAGGCTGTCCGTTTCCATGCAATAAGTGACCTGGTAAAAGAGAACCGGTATCCATAAAATCACCAGGGGAAGGCGCTGGCCGACGACAAAGATTTTAAAGTACGCCCAACGGATAAAAAGACCCAGCACAAACATATAGACAATGGCCCCCACCGGACCAAAGCTTCCGTATGCTTCTCCAAGAGGGCCCACATTGGTTGACCAGCCCACTATATTTTGTCCGGTAAAGTATTTCATGGTCGCTTTACCCCCGGCCTCCGGCTTGTTCTGCCAAAGAATCCGGGGTACCAGCGCGGAAAAGGCCGTTGTGAACAAACGGCTTCCGTTATCATAATCCTGACGGGCCGGTATCCGCCGCATTACCAATGATATATTAATCCCCTGGTTGGTGCGCATATACACAGGGAAAAATCCGCCTACGGAGACCAGCTTATCCATATTGGACAGCTTATCGACGATAACATCCCCGAAAACGCCGGCTTTATTGTCTACCACTTTCTCACCCCAGGTAATATCCCGGAAGGAGGTTTTTACATTCTGAATAATAAATAATAAAAAACATCCGACAACAAACACCGTGAACTTCTTCCACATGGCATATCTTCTGCCCAAGAACAGAAATGAAAATATGGTCATCCCCATATAGACAACAACCGTAAATATGGCGCTTTGGATGGCAAGCCCGACAACGAACACGGTAAATAAAATCAGCAGGAAATTCTTTGACCGGATAGCCGGCCCATAATAAATATAAAGGATACCCGCAAAGGATGAAAAATAAAATAGCGTGACGACAAACCGGATATCCTGCGGTATAAGCGTTATGAGAAAAAGCGAAAAAGTGCCGGTCAGAACAATAATTATTCCTGTTTTGAAACGGGTTCTCAATTGATTTCTTACACTCTGCAGGAGGGATTTGAACGAATCCCCTTCGTCCAGGATGACTCCTCCCTTTGTTATGGGAAAGCACATGCTGATCGAAAAGACGCATAATGCAGGCAAATTATAGCTAAAATACACGTCCTCCGGTACAACCATATATTTATAGAAAAGCCTTGCCATCGTATTTTCATGGTTGTACACCTGATATCCCAGTACCGGCATGACCAGGCAGATAAAAATGGCATGCAACACAACGATCTCACGCAATAAAAGGCCTTTTCCCAATTTGTCCAGGATGGCAAAAACGGTAAGGACGAACAGGGCTATGGATAAAAAGCTGTACCAATCTGTTACCAGCGAAAGCAGGAAACAGATCGTGAGACAAAGGATAAAAAAATTATTCCGAACGGCAGCCATTAATATATGATTTACAGGACTTTCCTTTTCGTCAATTTCATGTCTTTTAAAAATTGTCTTATTTTTTCAATTGCCGCAACGTAAGAATATGACTGCAACTTTTCCCATGCCCGCCGGCCCATGGGATTCAAAATGCTTTTTTGAACCAATACCTGTTTTAACAGGGCCGCTACCTTCAGGTCCCCATTCTTACCGGGTTCGAAGATCCAGCCTGTGGCATTTTCTTCAACGAGATCCGGAGCACAACCACATTTGGATGAAACAATCACCGGACGATTACAGGCCATTGCTTCATTTACAGCCAGTCCCCAGCTTTCCCCCGGACCTGCGGAGGGCAGTACAAAAATATCACCCAAGCGATACACTACCGGCATTTTTTCCTGGTTCTGAAAATCCAGGAATATAATGCGTTTATCCTGCGAAGCCTTTACTTTTAATTCTGCCTCCAATTTGCCATTCCCCACAAGGATCAGCTTTAATCCGGGATCCGGCAGGCTCCCTGCAAGGCGCAGCATAAAATCCGGATCTTTCTTTGGTTCCAGCTTGCCGGCAAAAAGAATTACGAGGTCGTCTTCGTCAATTCCCAATTCCCTTCGCCAATGTTTCGCTTTCGTTTCATAGGCATCCGGTCCATGGAAACGATTGTTATCCACCGCATGCGGCATCCAATATAATTGTCTTTCCCGCATGCCATGTCTGTAAAAATAATCATGGTTATTTTTACCAACGTATAACGCATAGTCAGCAAACCCGTACACCCATTTTAAAAATAGTCTCCTCAATATTCTCTTTACACCCGGCTTCTCATCCAGTAAAGTGGAATCACCTTTAAAAAGAACGGGTATTTTCCCTTTGAAATGGCGCATAGCCGCCAGGTGGCTTCTGAAATTCCAACCCATGACCAGCAGGTAATCCGGATTCCACGAACTGACTTTTTCATTCAGCTCCGGATTCATAATGCCATTGAAATGGTTCACTCCCGGATCCTTTGCCACATTCCCGACAAACTCAAAGGAATAGCCATCCAGCAAGGGGATATCCCATTCGATCGTTTTACCAAAATCACGATCATAGTTCGCTCCCTGCTGCGACTGGGACCAGGTATAGAAAACCTTGAGTTCAATGCCCTGTTCTTTTGCCAGGCACCTGAACAACGGGGCATAATATTGAATGGGATGGGTGGTAATAACCGCTATTCTTACGCCTGATCCGGATTCCATGGATACTCAGTTGTTAAGAGGTCAGATGGCCTGGTCCAGCACCTGGTATTTTCTTGCAGCCTGCAGTCTTTTTTCCACCTCTTTTTCATTCCTCATATAAATCGTATTCCCGCCCTGATTAAACGTGCTTTCTTTTGAACAGCATCTTCGGAATGGATCATAGGAGACCGGCAAAAACCCATAGCCGGTAATTAATTCATGAATATCCTGCTCCTGAACGCCGTAACGATGACAGCAGCCATTCAATTCAATGATGATGGCCAGCAGCGATGAATGCCTCAAAACGGATGCGGCCCCCTGCAGCACGGCCATTTCAAAACCTTCCGTGTCAATCTTCATCAGGGCCGGCGTCCTTTCCCCCAGAATATCATCCAGCCTGACCACATCAACCTCCACGGTTCCGGAAATTGAATCTGAAGAACCGGTTATCACATGGTTCATCGTGTCGAATCCGCTGGTAAAACGCAATTTGTCTTTTTTGTTACCCACACCACAATTATACAGTTCAACCAGCGACTCCATATTATTGATGGCCGCGTTGTTTTTCAGATGTAAAAAGGTAGCAGGCAGCGGCTCAAAACTAATACTGCCTGCGCCTGCAACGGAAGAGGCCAGAATAGTATATGATCCGACATTGGCGCCCACGTCCGCAAAAAGGTCTGCCGGCCGCAGCAGGTGAAGCAAAAACATCATCTCTTCGAATTCATGCAACCCTGTATAAATATTTCCCGTAGCGCCCGTCATTCCGCCCTGAACAATGATCTTACTCTTTTCCACAAATGGATAGATGACCGGATGGCGAAAGATTCTGGATTCAAATTGCCAGCCCGCAAATCGCCAAAACGCCGCCCACCTGCTCTTCCTGGTAGCGGGATGATTAAGAATAAACGATAGCGTTTGCCGAAGGTCTTTTACGCTCATAGTGTGGTCTTATACCAATCCATCGTTACCTGAATGCCTTTCTGGATGCTTATTTTGGGAACCCAGCCCAGACGCTGATGAATTTTTTCAATATCAACAACTCTTCTCCGGATATTGTCGATATCCCGTTCCGGTACGGTAATCACTTCCGAACCCGGGGCATACCCCGTTATCAGTTCAACCAGCCTGTTCACGGATGACTCGTTACCGGTACCCACATTGAATACGTCGCCGTATGCCAGCGGATGAACGGCAGCAAGAATGGTTGCATCCACCGCATCGCTGATAAAAGTATAATCCCTGGTCTGTTCGCCGTCGCCCACAACGGTAAGGGCCTGTCCGGTTAATGCATTATGAACAAATTTTCCCAATACGCCGCAGTATGGATTTCGCGGTGACTGGCCATATCCATATACGTTTGAATAACGCACGACGGAAACGGGCACATTATAATTCCGGTTATAGATGAGCGTATAATGCTCTCCGAGCAATTTGGTGGCCGCATAATTACTCAGTACGCGGGTCGGGTCATTCTCATCCAGCGGAAGATGTGAAGTGCTGCCATATACCGAGCAGGAAGACGTGTAGACAAACCTATCCAGCATGGGATAATTCCCGTTGCGGATCTCTTCGAGCAGCTGCAGCGTGCTTTGGGCGTTAACCTGCATATCCTTTACCGGTTCAGCACCGGATGCTGCAATCTGGATGCAGGCCAGGTGGAAAATATAATGGACGTCCTTTAATAAGGGGAAAAAATGTTCTGTATCCAGTACACTGATCCTGTGGAACTCTACTTTATCTTTTACCGGATCAATCACGGATTCACTGCTGTTGGTGCAATCGTCCACCACAATCACTTTGCAGTCAAAATCGTTGACGAGGGTCTTTACCAGATTATGGCCTACAAACCCCAGCCCTCCCGTAACAATCACTTTCTTTCCCCTGATTTTACTATAATGTGTATTCTTCATAAGCTGATTTTTTGAAAAGTATCTGCAAATGTTGCCGTCATCGCTTTGGCGGTGTATTTATTGAAGACAGGATTTTCCAATGAAACCGGAATAAAATGCTCCCGGTTCTGCAGGCTGAACAATAGTACGTCAGCGAGTTCCCTCACTTTACGTTCATCACCCAGTTCTTCCGTCCGGAAAAACAGGCGGTTCGGGTATTCCAATTCCTTCAAAAACCTCGCAGGGAATGAGTCCTCATGCACCCAGGCAAAAAATGGCCGTCCCGAGGCCACAAGACCCATCATTTTTGACGCTGCATAATATGGAGTTGTATCACCGATCAGCAATTGCATATCCGCCAGTTTATTCATCTCCAAAGCTTCCCGGTATCCAACCCGGGCCGGGTTTTCCGTTACAAAATCACCCACTCCATTCTTATTGATCAGCCCGGAGAGCACCGGCTTTACGAGACCCGAGCCCGCATAGGACGTACCTGTAAAAATAATCCGCACCGGCAACACTTTATGCACTTCCTTCATTGCGCGCAACAGACAATCCACTACCACCAGCATTTTTTCAGAAATGGCGCCTGTGTACCTGATCACAATGCCCTGTTCTTCTTTTTTTTGAACCCTGATAGCAGCATAGTCGGAAACTTCCACGCCATACGGTACCGCAATCATGGGTATCGGCGAAATAGTCGGATACCGCTTCTTCAGATCATCCAGGATTCCCTGCGAAACCGCAAAGATGGCACTGCTTTTTTTCACAACCCGGCCCTCCAGCCGTTTGGCTACCCACCGGCTCAGCACCGCTTTGATATTTTTCTGATCTGACTGGTACACCCAGGGATCAATAAAATCAATCGCATAAGGTACACCGGTAGCTTTCTGAATAAATGGCGCCATCACCATAATATACCAGGGGGGAACCGGGTAAAGGATCAGGGCAGGTTTTTCCTTCTTTACCTGCTTCAGCATGGAACGATACAAGCCAAAAAACATCCTTAAGCCCAGATCACCAAGGCCAAACTTTCTTGTTTTCCGCTGGTCCCAGGCGCTTACTTCCCTTTTTTCAAATGCATTGCCGGCGATCTCCGTCATCCAGGGGTCCGCCACTTCCTCCCGGTAATAATGATCAACAGTGAATATGACAGGTTTCCATCCGAATTCATGAAGATGTCTGACCAATAACCTCACCCTTTGGGATGGCGGCATCGCTGAGGGGGGAAAATACGGAGCAGGAATAAATAAGGTTTTGGTATTACTCATAAATCTGTCGTATTCTACCGGAAAGCTCCATTTGATCCGGCCCGTTTTCCGCAATCAGTTCCGTTTGATTTTTCCAGTGATTTAATCTTTCCATTGAATTTGCCTCCTGTACTATGCACGCGGCCATTTCAGCAGGACTATCCGCTACCTGCAGCGTTCCTTTTTTCCATTCGTACCCCCGCATACCTGCCGTTGTGGTAATGATGGGCAATCCCCAGCTGATGGCCCGGGCCAATTTCGTCGAAGCCCCGGTGGAATACCACCAGACCGGATTGAGAAAAAATGCCCAGGTGGCTACTTCTGATTCCAGATCCTTGTCCTTCAACTCGCCAAGATACTCCACAAAAGGAAACTGCTTTTTGATTTTCATGCCATATTCAGGCGGAGCGCCAACTAATCTGAATTGAAGTCCCTGATGTTGTTTGGAAAGCTCCTCCAAAAGAATGCTGATGCCCTGCAAATTTGGAGGATGATCAAGTCTTCCCACAAAACCAATTCTGCCCGGAACCGGCTTCCACATCAGAAAATCCTTATATAACCTCCGGGGAAGAAAGGAAGCTTTCTTTGCCCCGAACCAGTTTTCAATCTGCTTTTCCGTTTCGGATAAGGCAACCACTCCGTCCAGCCATTTTACCCGGTATTCTGCTTCCGTAGCAATTAAATTGCCGAGCCTGACCCTGTTTAACCAACTTCGTAATAAGGACGGCCGGGCGACCGGCTTTGTTATGAGGTGAAGAAAATCGCATGAATGGTTGCCGTGCGACAATAAGATAATTTTCACGCTATCCCCGAATTTCTCCCTGATTGGCCTTGCAAAACGGACGGCAGAGGCCATATTAATGAACACGGCCTGAATAGCCAGCTGTTCCATATAGGCCAGCAGGGCAGGCGCATCCCGCTTGATATCAAAAACGGAATAGTTTTCCATTTTCGACTTTATCATTGCCCGCTGGAGCAGGTTTCTTGTGTACGGTATATAATAATCCTCCAGGCTAACGTCACCTGCATTCCGGATAATGAAATGAAACTCCTGCGAACAAAGTTGAACGCCCCCCGTTATCTCCGAATGCAAATACTCTTTATGCGTTAGAAATAACGCTTTTATTGTGTTCATGTAATACTAGGCGATATGCGTTTCTAAAAATACGCGAACCCGGATACTCACTGCAGCAGGAATATTTTTCTTCATCGTTTTTGCAGGATCTGATGTTTTATGATATCTGACAGGCTGCCGGTGAGCAGCTCCCGTGAAAGCGATTTAATAAAACCGGTGTCTGGCTCCAGCTTCATTTCAGCGTTCAGGAGACGGATCATTTTCTTTGCGGAATCTTCTCCCTGGTCGGGGTCACAGATCAGCGCTATGCCCGTTTTTTCGAGTAATTCTTTTTGTGCACCTGCCGACACAAAGGCGAGGACCGGCTTTTGCGCCTGAATGTATTCAAAAGTTTTGCCGGCAATGCTGTAATCATTGCCGCCAATTCGCTTCGCAGAGGTAATGAGCAAAATATCGCATTCCTTTTCAAAGGCAAGCGCCTCGTCATGCGGCTTTACACCGCAAAGATGAACCTGGTCCTGTAAACCGGATTCACTGATCATCTCTTCCAGCCACTGACTGGATTTACCAACAAATTTTACCTGTACACGGGCAGCAGTCACCGGATCCAGTTTCTTCAGCCATTGCAAGGCTTTAAAGAAGAAATACGGAGAACGGTAGAGCCAGTCCTGTTGCCGGGGAATATATTGCAACATCCGGTGTCCACGCTTTTTCCACCAGGGTTTTAGCATTTGCTCCCTGGCAGCAGGCGAAAAATAAAAACTGCCCACATAGCCAATCGTGATCTGTTGTTTATCTGCATTAACCGGCTCCCATTTCTCCAATGCACCGTCGTAACCATTCGGTATATAATGAAACCTGGATTTCGGAATACCGGGATGCAGTTGTTTAAAATCTTCGATGGTTTGCTGCGAGGTAGCAACAACGGCGTCTGCTTTAGACAAATATTTCCTTTCCAGCCCCAGGGTCAGCCAATAATGAATCCTCGTGCCATAGGGTAAAACCCGCCACTGCGACCAGGCGTCCCTGAAATCCAGTATAAGTGGTAATTTGTACCGGTTCGCCGTTTCCAAAACCAGAGGAAGTATGCTGAAAGGCGGAACGGTTGCAAAAATGGCTTCCGGCCTGTACTTATCGATCAGGTCAGGAAGCGCGCGAAAGTAATTTCCTTTCCAGTTGTTGACTTCATTGCCGAGGATGGAAAAATAAATGGAGACAAATTCGCCAACCCTTGTCCGGCGCCTGCTTTTTTCTGATGGAACGGGAACGATGCTCGTTTTTTCCATCAGCTCCCTGCCCAATGTTTCATCCGTTACAAAACCATCGTACATATCGGCAAAAGAAGAGGGATCTAATGTGATGACCACCGGATTTATTCCATACCGGGTCAGGTATTTTACAAATGCAAGGGAGCGGAACACACCGCCCCGGTTTAACGGGGGGAATTCAAATGCGAAAAATAAAATATTAATCAACCTTTACGTACTTCCTGAAGTCTGTATTGATCCTTCGATTTTTGCTCAGCGACGAAAGTAATAAGCCAACCATCTTTAATTCGAATTCGTTGAGGAGCTTGGGATGGGAAATAAATTGAAAATAATCCTGTCTTTTGATCCTGCGCACAAATCTCATCACCTGGTATGGATTTAATCCCTCAAAGGAAGCGATTTGCCGGGTTGCCTTACCCCTGTTGTAAATATCACCCTGCTCTTTTACATTGAATGCGATGGCCTTTCCGGCAAATTTTCCGCAAATATGAAGCCGGTGCAGCATGCCATTGATCTTGAAATAAATCCATTGCTGCATTGCGGTTCTGGGAAGGCTGGAGATGGTCCATTCCGTGAAACCGCCCTGATTGTCTCTTTCGCAAACATCCCGGCTAAAATGATATACCGGCCGGTCGATGGGGGCATTCCGGAAGTCAAAATGATGCGCATCGGAATATAAATAGCGGCCGGGAATTACACTAAACTCATGAACGATTCCATGTTTCAGGAAATGCGGCCGGAAATTATCAAACGACTGAATTGACCAGCCACCCGCCCGGTAGGCATCTACGGGATGGGTCTGTTTTGCCATACCCATCACTGACCGGATCAGGTCTACCGACTGATCAAACAGCTCGGTTCGTTTCTCTTCCGGTAAAGCGGCAAAGGTGTAATATCTTTTATCAGGAAGGCACCACTCATTGATTTTGGGATCATAAACAGCATCGATCCAATGTGGATGGAGGTGCGGGTGAATTTCATGCCCGCTGTTCAGCATGCGGACCAATTGGTTGGTTATGGCTTCCAGATCCGCTTTTGCCAGACTGCTTACAGCAGCCTGTTCCCGGAGACGCAGCAGGTAAATCGTATCAACGAAAAAAATTGATTTGAAAGCGTATTTGTCCAAATGGGCAAGCAATTTATCCGTAGGGCTGATCAGGCATTGCTGAACATTGCCACTTCGCTCGCCCAAAAATAATTCGTAATCAAAGGTAATTATCAGAAGCTTTTTCCCGGTCAAACCCGCTTGGGTTTTCGTTTGGTGCATGGTTATGGGTTCGATAACTAATAACGGTGTAGTTCATCAGAAAGTATAAATATAAATGATCTGAAACAGCGGGGACTTGTGAGAAGGGTTGATTAAGCATTGATTAACAAAGATTAACCAAAGGGATCTTCAACAAATTACGCATAATCTTAATATATAGCGGCCTCCTGGAGAATTCGTGTCAACCGCAATTTATAATCCTCCCAGGTATAGTGCTTGCTTAATGCATGAGCGCTTTCAGCAAGCTTTTGTCTGTACCCCAAATCATAAAACAGCTTCTCCATCGCATTCAGCAATCCGGCCCTATCTCCTGCTTCAATGATCTCGCAGGATTGTCCATGCTGAAGAATGGTTCCACTATTCAGGGTTGTTATTACAGGCAGTTTTGATGCCATAGCCTGAAATACGGCAATGGAACTTCCCTCGAAGGTCGTAGGAAAAACGAAGACATCCATTTCTTTTAAAAAGACGATTAATTCAGGCGTCTTTAACCTGCCATGTATAAAAACGTTATCCGGCAGCGGATCCAGGATAATCTCTTTATCGGCTGCTCCGAAGAGATGAAGCTCGGCCCGGGGATGCACAACGGTAAAATCTTTCCAGGCATCCAATAGGAAATCTGTACCCTTTCTCCAGCTTAGCCGGCCGACAAATACAAATTTCAGATCCTCTTTTTGCTGAAATCGCCGTTCGGGGTAATCAAATTCGTTCAATTCTGTTCCGTATGGGAGAATCCAGCATTTATTACCGAATTCAGGAAAAAAATAAACGACGGTTTTCTTCACAAATTCGCTGCCGCACAAAATGATATCGGCAAGCTCTACTTCCTCCTTGTAACACGCGAATAACTTCCTGTGGTATTCGCTCATGTCATCCAGCATGCCAATATGAAATTGGTCGCCCTGCATAATCTTTATCCGGTACTGCGGCAGGCCGATGGCCAGATCAAGAATTAATTTTGACCGGGTCTTCCATTTCCTGAATAAAAGATGGGATATGCCGTCGTAAGAAATACAAACCCCGGGCGGTTCAAATCGTTGGAGGATTGTTTTTTGCCAGTTTTCATTCAGATTCAGGAAATCCGATGGATGAAGTTCATGTTTTCTTCCCGCAAAAAACTTCTTAAATTCCGTTGACGGCAGGGTAATAACATATTTTTTTCCCAGTTTATGGTAGCTTCGTTTGCCTATCTGGCTGGCATACCGGGGCACTATTTTGCTTAAAATCCGAACAAGGAACGGTGGGAAATAAATACTGGTTACGTGCTTAAATTTTCCCGGATAGAGTTCCGTCAAACAGGCTGCCTGCTCAAAATTATGCTGCCTCCTGGGATGGAAGCTTACTATTCTGTCCGAATTAAATTTTACTTTCATGCTGGTTAAGCGATAAACAATTCCTGCTCCGCCTTTGTAAATTGTTGAATAAGCTGGTTCCAATCATACATTGCCTTCACATATTTATTTCCCTGCATTTTAATTCGCTCTATGAGTTCCGGATCGTCAATGCATTTTTTTATGGTAGCCAGGGCTTCCTCTAACGATTGGGGATCGTCGAAGTCGAACAAAAAACCAGTTTTCCCTTCCAGCACGGCTTCCTTCACCCCGCCATGATGGCCCCCGATAATTACATTTCCAAAAAAAGACGCTTCAATACAACTGATACCAAAACCTTCAAAATCATTATTCCCGGAACTGTGGTTGGAAAATAAAAAAATATCTGAGGCTTCGAGCAAAGCATATTTTTCTTCATTGCTGATATCGCCCAGGAAAAAAATAAATTCTTCGCCTTTTAATTCTTTTACCAACGCTTTCAGCTTTATATCCTCCTCGCCGGTCCCGGCAATATAATACCGGATCTCCCTATTGGATTTTGCCAGTTCACAGACCATCCTGATGGCGAGGTCAATACCCTTTCTCCTGACCAGCCTGGCTACCGTGGCAAAAATGATCTCCTTCCGATGGCGCTTAAAAAAGGTTTTTGTATTTTCAGGACTCCGGTATTTTTCCAGAGCGGCAACATCAATACCGGGCCACAAAATCATTGTACGTTTGTGATTTACGCCGTGCAAATCAGAAGCCAGTTTCCGGGTCGCTTCCGAATTGTAGATGATGAACTCGGCTTTCCTGAAGTTCCGATTAAAATGCATAAACTGGTGTTTTCTTGCGCAAATCAGATCGAGGCCGTGAAAAACAATGGCGTATTTTATATTCAGGAGGCGGGCGCAAAAAATAATAATGTCGAAATGAACTGTATAGTACTCGGTAAATATGAGGTACTCATTCTTTTTATGCAATCCCAACTTCTTCAATTCCCGGCAGGAAGAAATGTAAAGCCGGACAAAATAAAAAAAGGTCATTATTTTGCTGCCAATCTTCCATTTGTCAAAATGAGTGGGTCTCCGATCTGGCTCAATGTCAAAAATCTTTACATCATAATCCCTAACCATATGTCCGGGATAAGGCGTAACAACGCCGCGCAATCTTTTTCTCCTGCGGAACTGCTGCGCAAGATTATCCGTATAATCAGCAATACCGCCATAACTAAGCAGTAAACTGGCAGCAAACAGGGTATAATTATCCGGGACTTTTGCCAAAAGTATTTATTTATGGATATGGCTTATTTAATTGCTCCGACCAGATTTTATCCTTTGCGATAATTTCAGAAGCCCTTCTTCCCTGAAGGGCTGGTTTCAATTTCTGAACTGCCCCTTTCAAGGCCTGATACTGGTTCCTGCTTTTGAAAAAGGCATAAACCATCCGGTAGGGAAGCATCAGAAAAAACCAGAAAAGAAATCCCGGGAATCTCCCGTTTTTGATCATCCACAGGATATGGTTACGGCCGATCATCTGCTCCAGTTTATTTTTTTTGAACTGGTCGCCGATGGTGCCGCCTTCCCGGTGATATAAAACTGCTTTGGGATGGTAAACCGTTTTCCAGTTTCTCTGCCAGGCCCTGGTACCCAGATCCAGATCTTCGGCATAAGCAGGTCGGAACAGGGTATCAAAGCCGTTTAACGCATTGAAAAAGGCAGTCCGGAAAATGGCGGCGCCACCCCCAGGGTACAAAGTGTATTTGGGTTCCGATTCAGCGGCATCAAGATAATAATTATAGATCCAGCCGCGGGAATACCTTAGCGCTCTTACAGCTGACGCGGTGTAAGTACCCTCAAAATCCATGATCCGGCAGGTTACCGCAAACAGACTCTGATCTTTCTCCATTACCGGAATCAGTTCATTCAATACATCTTTCTCCAGCTTCATATCATCGTTCAGCATGAACAGCCACTCAGCCGGGAGCTCCTTTATAAATGAATTGAGGGAAAACAGATAATCATTTACCGGCGAAAATAAATAGTTGTAGTCCGGATAATGAGCCCGGACAAAATCCCTGGTCAATTCATCGCAGCCATTGTCCACAATCATTACATCAATGGCCGTTTTACCCCCATAATTTTCAATGGCTGCTTTCACGGTGGGCAAAAGCAATTCCAGGTGATGCTTGCCTTTGTAGGTCAAAATAAGAATCGTGCAGGATGCCATGTTAAAACGACTTCAGGTCCCGCAATTGCTCAGGAAGAGGTTTACAAATAATATCCGGGACCAGCCGCCGGTCAATGGGCCCCGGAGTTTCCACCGCCTCAATAAAGAGGTCCAGATTGAATATCCTGTTAAACAGCAAGAGCATCTCGTATTTGGAGTAATGAGCGGCCGTGCCAAACTGGATCAGACGAAAAGGGAATTGCCGGTTTTGCTTCATAAACTGATGCACCTGCCTGCACCACTCCAGTGTTGTAATGCCATTCCATAAGTGATTGGTGAACCCTTTTATCTTTGAACCCGGTGGGTTGGATTTTACCCAGGCAAACAGTCCTTTTCCACCGGCATTATTATCCGGGCCGATGATACTGACCCGGGGGATCAGCGTATTGGGTCTCCCTTCCAACACCACTTCTCCCAATCGTTTTGACCAGCCATATTCATCCTCCGCATCCGATCCATGGCTTCCCGGATACGGTGATCCTCTTTTACCATTGAATACGCAATCTGTGCCGGGTTGTATCAAAACAATATCTTCATGCAAAACATTTCGCAATTCCGAAGGCAGGATCGTATTTACAAAAAGCAACTCGTTGGCATCCTCTGATTTCTGTTTGATCTTACCGATACAGTTGATCACACAGCCCGACCGCAACGACTTCAAATAATCTGCATATTCCAATCTTTTTCCAATTTCAAATCGCTGATCGAAACAGGTGATATCAAATCCTTCCCCGGCAAAATATTTTTTTACCATCTGCCCGAGCATGCCGCGCGAACCCAGAATAATTAACGACTGATTCATAGCTTCTTCATCCAAAACTGTGCGCCCGTAAAGAAAGGGTAGCCGGGCATTTTTGCTTCCATCCGGGTCTTGTATTTTGATTCCAGAAAATTAGAGAACATGACTACTTCATAAGCATTGTTGTGCATCAGGAATGCACGGAGGAAATAGTTCTCATTCCAGGCAAAGCCCAGGCCACGGTTAAAATGGAAGGGCAGGTATTCAAAGTTGTTAAATATATCGTGGAAATGTATGTACACCCCCCTCTTCAGGGATGGCAGTATTTCGAAAAAAAGATATAGGAGATCACTGCCGGTTTTAGCCACATGGGTGGAGTCTATAAACAGGATATCATTCGCTTCCAATGTTCTGAATAATGAAATATCAACTGTTTGCAGACCCTGAATATGAAGGCCGACCCTTTGTTTGTCCTGCTCCGTGAGCAGCCGGAACAACCTTTCGGGGAAGGGTTCAATGAAATTCAGACTGATCCCCCCACCGAAATATTTATCATT
>JAUZOD010000068.1 GCA_030706635.1 Bacteroidota bacterium | reverse complement strand
GGACAGCGGAAAAACATTAAAGCCTTTTTAGATAAAATGTCCACCGAGAGGCAGTTGCATTTTATTATGGCCGGTGAACCCGGCGAATGGAACGAACGCACAACTCCCGCTTATACCGTTATGTTGCAAATACAGGTTGATCCGGCTGCTGATGAAAAGAATGAAATTATTACCAATGTACATGATCCGAACAGCCTTCAGCTGGTTTTGAGGTCCTCTGCTGCTCTTTGCGACGATCCGGAGTTCTTAACACAGGTTGTGGACAGGATTGTTCAGATCGCAGCATATTAGCCGATACAAATATGAAGACATGAGCTATCGTTATCGTTAACTCCGGCAAACAACGGCTTATAAAATCTTTCCCATAGGAGGAAATATATTTTTATAGTAAGTGAGTCTCGGTTTATTCTTTTTGTCTTTGAACTATTCGACGTCTTCCTGCGTGACCGGAAAACAAAAAAGGCCTATGCCTGTTAATATTTAAATTTGTTCCTTATGCCTGCCACTACCTTTATTACCAACGAAAAAGGAAAAAAGATATCTGCGGTCCTTCCCATCCGGCAGTACGAACAACTGCTTGAACAGCGCGAAGAACTCGAAGATATCCGTGCTTACGATAAAGCCAAAGCAAAAAAGAAAAACCCATCCTTTTACATGATGCCATCCAGCAGAGAAGGAAAAAATAAGTTGCAAAAAACTCAAAGGACGCAGCGCCTGGCGCATCCGCATTGGCGATTACCGCGCGATCTATGAGATCCAGGATGCCCGACTCATCATCACCGTTGTTACCATCGCACACAGACGAGACGTTTATGAATAAAAAGAGGCCAGGTAAGCTGACTCGTCATTACCCAACGGGTCTGGAATGACTGGATGATCGGGTCACTCCTTGGATCTGGGAGAATTTTCCATTACAGTGCTTATGCGGAGAAAGTCCGAATGCGATCAATATGCAGGTGTATTGTGTATTGATAGCACAATCGATTTTAGCCTAATCTCTGTCAACAAAGGGTCATAGCAAATAACAACACGATTTTGCCGGAGAATAAAAAAATTATTTAACAGAGAACTTATAAACGGTTGTTTCATGAAAGGTCTGGCCGGGTCCCAGAATAACGTTTGGAAATGAAGGTTCATTGGGAGAATCCGGATAATGCTGGGTTTCCAGACACAATGCGCCATGCTGAACGATCTTTTTTCCGTCACGGCCCGTAAGGCTGCCATCCAGAAAATTTCCGGTGTAGAACTGAACACCTGGTTGCGTAGTCCACACCTGCATATGGCGGCCACTGCCTTCGTCGTAAACGGAAGCTGCCAGCGCGATACCACTGTCTGGTTTGTCAATTACAAAATTGAGGTCATAGCCACCCTTTACGTCTGCGATATCCCGGCCGACTTTTTTAGGTTTCAAAAAATCCATGGGCGTATTTTTCACAGAGGCAATTTTACCCGTGGGGATCAGCGAATCATTCACCGGCGTATAATGCGATGCGTGCAGGGTTAGTTCCTGCTGCAATACGGTGGAATCATTCCCGGCCGATAAATTAAAATAAGCGTGATTGGTCAGGTTAACCGGCGTTTTTTTATCACTGACCGCTGTGTAGTCAATCTTCAAGCCGTTATCGCCGGTGACCGTGTAAACCACTTTCACTGTCATGGTTCCCGGAAATCCTTCCTCGCCGTCAGGGCTCGTATAGGACAATGCCAGACTGGAGTCATTTACCTGATCCACAGTCCAGATCACCTTATCAAACCCTTTGATCCCTCCGTGCAGTGTATTGCCATTATTGTTAGCCGCCAAAGTATATAGTTTTCCATCAATGCTGAACCGGGCATTGCCGATCCGGTTCGCATAACGGCCGACGAGTGCCCCGAAATATGGGTTTCCCTTCTGAAGATACCCTGCCAGGGAATCAAACCCCAGGATCACGTCGCCCGTCTTGCCGGATCTATCCGGCGTCCATAATTCCAGCAAAGTGCCTCCATAATTGGAAATGACGGCTTTCAGCCCCTTTCCGTTTTGCAGGGTATAGCTGTACACCGTGTCCTTATCCAGGGTTCCAAATACTTTCCTGTTTCCGTTTTCCATAACAACGATTTCTTTATTTTTTTCAGGTGACTGGTTGCAGCCGGAAAGTACAGCACCCAGCAAAAAGGATGAAACCGTCAGGCCGCGTATTGTTCCCATGGCTTTTTTATTTGTTAAATGTAAGATTGACATTTTTATAAATATACAGATTTTCCACAAGGCGGTTTATAGCTGACGGATTGTTTATTTTTTCGAATCGGGCCGGCTACGGCGCCGGACAACAAAAACCTGTTTGGTAATATCAGGCTGATTGTCTCCCAGCAAAAATCCAAAGGGTTCCAAAGGCTCAATACGGTCGCAAATCACTTTGATGATCGCCGTCAGCGGAATGGAAAGAAACATACCCGGAATGCCCCAGAGCGCATTACCCACGAGAACCACAATAATGGAGATCAGGGCATTAATCTTTACTTTGGAAGCCACAATTTTAGGTACGAAAAAATTATTGTCAATGAACTGAACGATCAGATAGGCGATCAAGACATACAGCGCGCTCACCGGCTGCCTGGTTGCCAGGGCCAGCAGCATGGGCAGGGCTACGGCAACCACGCCACCGATGTACGGTATCACGTTCAGCAGGGCGCCGATCACACCCAGCAAAATGGCATAGGGAATATCCAGAATAAATAAAGCAACAGAATTCAACAAGGCCACCAGCAACGCTTCGATCAGCAGACCCAGCAGATAACGCTGGATCAATCCCTTGGTTTCCGTGAGTACCTCGACAACCGTGGCATGGTGCCCTTTCGGGAAAAGCTTTGATATAAATTCAAGCAATAGTGGCTTGTAATAAATCATCATAAATACATACACCGGCATAATGACAAAAGTGGTTAATATACCGCCAATCGTACCCACCGTTTTACCGATAGCTTCCGTTCCGTTGTCCAAGCCCTGGCTCTGGGTTTTCTTTACCCAGGCGTCCACCTTCCATCTGGATATATTAAAAGTACGGGCAACCCAACGTTCACTATCATTAAAAAAAGCCAGGAATTTCTGCTTGAACAGGGGAAAGGATTCACTGAAAAGAGAAATCTGGGAAATAAAAAAATAAAAGAGCGCTGTAATCAGCAGCATCGTGACGATCAGGGAAATCAGGATGGCAATGACCCTGGGAATTTTCTTCCGGCATAGAAAAAGAACGACCGGGTTCAGCAGGATAGCAATCATGCCTGCAAAAACGAGCGGAATAAGAATTTCCTGCCCCACATATAAAATAAAAAAGAAAACAGCGATACCCAGGAGTATCTGCGACCATTTCAGATACATGGGCATTTTCACCGGTTCATCGTTCATGCAGGTGTTTTTAAGGCAGGTACAATATACCGAAATTTCAACCGGTGTTCTTTATGAACATTTGCTCCCATTCCGGTCAGGCCATGCGATGTGTCGGCATTGGATAACCTGGTTTAAATGCCGAAACACTGCGGGTCCGGATGCTGATCCCTGATTTTCGTCCTGCCGCTCTGGTGGATTCCTGTACCAGTTGCGAGAGTATTCCCGGTTCCGTTTGCACCCGGGCATTCAACAATAAGAATGCGCTGAATGCCGGTTTAACCCCGAAACCCTGTTGCGACGCCGGACTGGAAGAGAAGCTTATTTTTTCCTTACCGTTGAGCAGGAATTTGAGATGGCCAACAGGATATTCAAGTGCAACCAATCTTCGGTGAATATCCTGCACCAGATCCATGGCCGCCCGGTTTGCTTCGCCGGTTTCACTCTTTATTTCTATTTCCTGATCAAGCCATGCCAGCATAGCTTCCCCTGCACCGTACAGCGGATAATCTATTTCGAGAGATGCAGGGATCTGCAAAGTGGGCGACCGATCCAGCAATTGCAACCATTTTTCTATGCTCTGTTTATTGCCTGCCTGTTGTTCGTGCAATATTTTATCCCCATACTTTTCCTGCATCTTCTTTTTAAGCTCCTGAAGCTGACCGGGATTCAACAGATCCACCTTGTTCAATATCAGTATTCCCGCTTCTTCCAGTTGCTTGTTGTAGATATACTGAACACTTTCGTCGAACAAAGTAATGCCCTCGATCAGTAACATATGCAGTAAAAGGGCATCGGCGAAAACCGACAGCGTAATCCGTGATTGCGGGCGGTATTGTCGCAATGGTTTTAACACGGTAGCGATAATATCTGTGCAGGATCCAACCGATTCGGCAAAAATAACATCGGGCTGTTCGGCTTCTGTAAGCGACTGAATCTGATCATCGAGATCCTGATAATTGCAGCAAAAGCAACCGCCGATAACCTGACGGCCAGGAATTCCCAAATGCTTAAAGAAGTCCAAATCAACCAGCCTGATTCCCTGATCATTTGTAATAACGCCGGTCTTAATTCCTTTTTCGATCAAAAGGCGGCTTGCGCATTGAATGGCTGTCGTTTTACCGCTTCCCAAAAAACCGCTGAGGAGGTGAATATCCATCGGATCTTTTTTAATAGTAACAGGTACAACCGGGAGCGCATTCCACGGCAACGCCGGTTAAGGGATAACCCAGCGTCTGCTCCTGAGGCAAGGCTTCCCTTATTTTTTCAATCCAGACCTCAAAGCTGAAATCCTCCGGAACAGCATCCCGGTCGCGGGATAAAAAAACCTGCTTTCTTTCCCCCGGAGTTAAACCCTCCAGCTGACCCTGAAGTGATGGCAATATCCCGGAACCGCCATGCAGATAACTGGCCGAAGGCCCACCCATCGTATTCTCCAGAATATCACCCCGGCTGTTCTGCATGATATACCGGATCGTTACAATCCTGTTTTTACTTACCTGCATCATACCCTGGTTTCTTTCCCGTTTAGTATTATTTTTTCTGTAGGTATTGTGCCATAAGCCACGCGCAGAGAAAGTTTGCCATTGCTTGCCCTTACCGTTCCAAAACCTGTTGCCGTTGAAATAAAACTGGTGAAGTCGCCCATCCTGGAATCAGCATACAATATTTTATCCACGGCATCGTAACGGACACCAGTAAACGCCTGGAGGAGTCCGTAGCTGGACATGGCACGGGCGTACCAATGACCACATTCGTATTCATTAAACGGATTACGAATCCGTCCGTCGTACCGGTCTCTGCAGGCGCGGACAATATCCAGGCCGGCCTGTGTATGGCCGGTGAGCAGGAGATGGGAAGCCACCTGGTATTCAATGCCGGTCCACACTTCATCACTGTAAACAAAGGGCAGCGAAAGCTTGCCTCCTTTTGGCCAGGTGCAGAGTAGTAAGCCGGCTTCGTTTCCCAGCGCGTAATCAGGCCGCTGGGGATTCGCATGGTCTATCAGGTTTTTTTTGAAATTGTATTTATGCACCGAAATCAGGTGGCTGCTGATTTTCTGCTGATCAATAAAAGGATCCAGCCCGCACATACTTCCGATCCAGGCGCCAAGTACACCGTCGCTTAAACAGCCGGTACCATACTGATATTTAGGTCCTTCTTTTTTCAATATTTCCCTGGCCTCAGCAGAATATTCTCCGCCAAAAGACTGGGCAGTAGAAGGATCCGCGGCATTCAGGTTCTTGTATTCGATTTCCTGAAAAAAATATTCGCCGTTGTATAACCGGGTTTCCAGATAGGCTTTGCCTTTGGCATATAATTCCCTGTAGCGCTCAACATCTTTCTTCAGATAATTCCCCATGGCAATGATGGCGGTAAGTGCACCCAGGTAAAAACTGGTACACATTCCCTCAGCTCCCCAGAATTCTATGTCGTAGGTGTTGTGATGCGGTTCTTCCACGACGCCCTTTTCCCTGGGGTCCCAGGTGCTGATGCCGTAGTCCATGCTTACACAAACCATCGGATATATTCTGCGCAGCCAATGATTATCTCCGCTGATCCGCCAGTCGCGGTACACTTTCATAATACCGCCCAGTTGTCCATCTGCGGCAGCATAGAAATCGTGTTTCAGGGGGCTGATCGGCATGTTTGCCCGGAATCCCTGGTGACCCACGTGGTTCTGATTCTCGCAGAATTCTGTATTGCGCAGGGTCCTTTCCAGGGAGGGAAACAGATGCGGGATCGCCTGTGCGTAATTCCAGACATGGGTACAGGAACCATGGCAGCAGCCTCCATCGTCGCCGCAACCTTCCCAGCTCCACAAACGGCCGTCATACTGACGCAAAACCGTAGGAGATTTTAAAATGGTCAGATTAGCGGCAACAGCTTCCTGTACTTCGGGCGGCAGCGTACTGGAAAAGAATGCGTCTTTAAATAAGGTTGATTTGCGATTCAGCTCATCATAATTATTCTTCCAGTATTCTGCTACTTCCCGGATATCATTGAACCGGCTGCAATACCAGGGTTTGTAGTTGGGAGAAGCGCTTTCTTTACCGTTGGTTACTCCAAGATCCGCGGGCCCCGCGCAGCAGCCCGATTCCGGGTCGCAGTTCTTCTTTTCTTCCGGTACAGGCGTACCGATTTGCAGATTGGACTCCGGAACATACCAGACCATCATCAGCCGGATGGTTTTAGAAGAGCCGGGCATCAATGAGAAAGGAATAAATAAGGAAGCGCCTCCGGCGCCTTTTTCAACGGGTTCGACAGCCTGAACACGCGCATCGCGGATATTATTCCAGGCCATCGTCAGTGGATCCCACCAGCCCCCGCGAAACCAGCAATGGTCAACCACGGTATGATCGTCGTCGGTGAAAATCGCAAATGCTCCCTGAACGTAAGGCTTATCTTTTGTTCCCTGCTGGGTGAGAACAAATCCATTTCCGATTTTCTCTATTGCATTTTGCGCTGAGTCCTCGTCTGCAAGAAAATTTTTTGAATTATATGAAAAAACGGCGTCCAGTTTTTTCTTACCTGTATTTGTAAAATGGTATTCCAAAGCGCCGGCAGGCAAACCGGAATTATCCTCATCCGTCGGGATGAAAGGGCTCCATCCCGTAATGCGAACATGCAGGGGCAATTCCTGATCCTGAAGGTCAATGCTGCAGTAAGGAAAACGACACGTGCAGGCCGCGGTTTTAAACCGCGGAAGTCCGAGCGTGGAGCCTGCCAATCCATTCCCACTCCCGGGGCGGCCAAAAAACTTCCATTCCGGCACCTGTCCTTCCAGTAATTTGGCGCCGTTTTTTAATCCCTTCACCGTGATGGCCGCGAACATAGCCGGTTCATTAAAAACCTCGGGCTTGTTACGGACACTCATATGGGATATCGCGCCGGTGCCTTCCAGACAGAACATACCTGCACCTAAACCACCGATGGGAAAAGCCAGCCGGTTCAGATAAGAGCCCTGGTAGATCCCATTGTATTTTCTTTTGTTTTTCTGGTCAGGATCCGGAGTACCATTGTTAATCCGGTCATCCGGTTTTGTCTCTTCCGCACGAATGAGCTGGATTGGCGCAGCTGCCCCAAGACTTCCGAGGGTGAGCGTTTTTAAAAAAGCACGGCGCTTTTGTTGCTTGTCCATCTGTATAAAACATTTAGTGATGCATCAGGATGGGTTGGTTCACTTCTTCGTCCGGTGATCTCTTTCTGGATATGGCATAATAAGCAATATAGACAAAACAGCCCATCGGAATGAGGCCGGATTCCGCTTTAGAGACATGCAACGTGTTTTGAAAATGTTTATCCAGCACATCCAGCAGTCCATGCGCAAAACCCCAGAGTAAAAACAAACTGGTGATCATGATGAAAGGCCTGAGGTAACTTGTTCCGTCGGGTGCACTCAGCAGGCTCATCGTTTTACCTCCTTTTCTCAGATTCATATTTGATTGTGTTGTTAATTTTAAATCAGGAATACAAAGGCCCGTAGGTTGCACAGGCACGATAGTCAGCGCTCTCAGGCTCTGAACCAAAGGACGTCCATGCGGCGGGTCTGAAAATATTTTCTTCCGCCACATTGTGCATACAAACGGGAATGCGGAGCATAGCAGCCATCGATATCAGGTCGTGGCCGATATGTCCATAACTAATGGCCCCATGATTTGCTCCCCAATGAGCCATCACGGAATATACATCTTTAAAATAACCTTTACCCGTAAGCCGGGGAACAAACCATGTGGTGGGCCAGGTTCTGTCAGTTCTTTCATCCAGGATCTTATGCACTCTTTCCGGAAGCTCTACCGATTCTCCTTCCGCAATCTGTAATACCGGACCCAGGCCATTCAGCAGGTTGAGACGGCACATGGTGAGCGGCATGCCGCCCCTGGAAACAAATTTGGAAGAATACCCGCCTCCGCGGAAATAACCATTGCTGGCCGGATACCAGGTGGTTGCCTGCAGGCAGTCGCGCGATTCTTCCGCTGTGATTTCCCAGAATGGTTTCATCACGGGTTTCCCGTTTCTGCTTTGCCGGCCAGATCCGTCCAGGGTGCAGGCCCCTGAATTAATCAGATGTATAAATCCCTGCCCCGCCACGCCTTCAGGCTTCCAGCCGGAAACCCTTTCCACGGCGGTAGGGCTCCAGTAAGTTCTTACATCAGCAAAAATCTGCGCCGTATTGGTGAGGAGGTAATTAAACAGCATGCTCAATCCATTGAGCGAATCATTTTCTGTGGCCACAATATAGGGAGCCCGGATTCCATTCCAGTCGAAGGAAGAATTCAGCATGGCTTCCGAAAAATCACCATTCGGCAGGAAATCCGTCCATTGTCTCTGTCCCTGAAATCCGGATACCAGGGCATTGTGACCTTGCGCCTCTTCTCCAAAACCAATGTCTTTCAATCGCGGATTACCGGTCATCAGATCCCGGATGATCATGGTCATCTTCACAACAAACTCCCAGTCCTTATCTTTTTGTTCCCGGGGAAATTGTTTGGCCGTGAGGTTAAAATCTTCCCCTTCCTTACAATTTTTCCTGACCCAGGTTATGGCCTGTTCAAATTCTTTTTCATCATAGATCTTTTTCTCAATGCGCCTGAGTACTTCAGACGAATCCACATATTCATTGCGCATCCCGAAGTATTCGCGGAAGAGATCCGGATTGATCATGGATCCCGCAATGCCCATGCTTACCGACCCGATGGCGAGGTAGGATTTACCACGCATCATGGAAACAGCCAGTCCTGCCCGGGCAAAACCCAGCAGTCGCTCCTGAACATCTTCCGGAATTCTTTCGTCACCCAGATCCTGAACATCCCTGCCATAAATGCCAAAAGCCGGAAGGCCCATCTGGTTGTGGGCAGCCAGCGTTGCGGCAAGGTAAACGGCGCCGGGACGTTCCGTGCCATTGAAGCCCCAGATCGCTTTTGGAATGAGCGGGTTCATGTCCATCGTTTCACTGCCATAACACCAGCAGGGCGTTACAGAAAGGGAAACGCCAACCTGAAGGGATTCAAATTTTTCCGCGCAGCGGGCTGCTTCCGCAACACCACCTATACAGGAGTCAGCGATCACGCATTGAACCGGAGAGCCATCCGGATACTTTAAATTTTTCTTATAAAAAGCAGCCACATTTTCCGCCATCTTCAGGGTGGTTTGTTCAAGGGATTCCCTTACGCCTCCGAGACGGCCATCAATAATGGGCCTGATACCAATTTTAGGATACGCTGCTTGCTGACTCATCTGAACAATTAATTTATTTTATTAAGCATGTTTTTACTAATCCATTCGACCCCAAAAAGTTTTCAGCCTGCAGGCCGGCCCGAAGTCAGTTCACCTCTAAAGCATCCTTTCCAGGCAACGGAGGAAAAGGATTATGGGGTTCGGTCTGATACCAGAATACGGTGGAGGAAATATCGTCCTGCAATGGAAGATAACGGCCTCCGGCACGCCAGCCCAGTGCCTGGATCGTTACCTTAAGATCTTTTTCAAAACGGATGGGATCTTTAATATGCCAGCGGTACATACCAAATCGTTGGGACACATTATAATGACCATCACCCCGGATCACCTGATGTAGTCCCGAGTAGGGCGTTGAAAACTCCGTATAATCAGAATGCTCTACTCCGGCAGCATTTATTTTTTTCGTATCGAAATCATAGGAACCGCAGAAATAATCTTCGGTACCCGTTCCGCAGATGGTTGGATATTCGGAATCTCCGTCCATGAAAAATTTTATTTCCCCTTCACCCCACCACCCGTTATTGTGAACGCCAAGGGCAAGATAGGTACCCACATATTGTCCGCGTCCCTTAATGCCATCAACCAGCGTATAATTGCTTTTAAACTGCAATGGATTCACCCGGCGGAACTGGGCATGGAAATAAGCCGCATCAGCGGGCACTTCCGTGAGGATATAATCCACCTGATAATACAATACCATATCCTCGTCATCCAGATTCTCCATGGTTATTCTGCATTTTTTATGGAAAGGCATTGGCCAATAACAATTGAAAGCGCTTCCCGGATTTACACAAACCGCAAGCGACTGCAGCGGCGAATATTGTCCCCAGCCCATTCCGAAAAAATCACCCACCGGAACTTCCACGGAAGGATTCGTTTCATCATCCCAGTAGAAGCGAAGAATGGAATTGCGCCAGACGCCGGTCGGTGTCATCCAGATATGCTGAACCGATCCGGGTCCGTCTATTTCTGCCACGGTATAGTTTGTTTTGGACTTGATGACGACGCTTGGGCTCACCTTCCATCCTCTGCCAAGTTCCCGGGAAGCCGATTTTCCGGTGCCGTCCACAGCCATTCCGCCTTTCCCTTTTTCGCCATGAAAATTCTCCGGACTGATCGATCTTGTTTTGGCATCAGACAGCCGGTAAATATTACTCAGGTTTGCTTCTATGCCGTTGAATTTACCCTGGGCAAGCGCAGCTGCGGAAATGATCATCGGAAGGATCAGGCAGCCTGTTAGTTTCTTCATCATATGGCAAGTTTTAAATACGAAAAATGTTTACGCCTCTAGAAGGCCGATTTGATCTGATCAATGGAAATATGAAAAACCGATTCCGTTATTTTATTTAAGGCCGGTTCAGACCCTGTAAAATGGAACACACTATGCTGATGCTGCAATGATTCTCCCGGCTTCAGTATGGCTGCGGGAGACACACTTTCTATTTCATAGAAAGGTCCCATTTGCGTTCCATCGGCAAGCGGACCGTCGTTATAAGCATTGACGGCATCCCCGGAAAAAGCGGGCTTCGTGGTATTCCATTCCTGATTGAGATATTTTGCCGATGAATCCAGATCAAAATGCGCAATGGTGAGTATATGGTGAATGGCATCATAACTTCCCACAAAATGGGTTGCCCTTGACGGATCCAGACCCAGTTTACCCCTGCTTTTTCCGTCTGCCTTAAAATATAAAATGCCATCCCGGTGTTTTAACCGGTCAGCTGGTATCTCTCCAAAATAATTGGTGGTGGCAATCTTCGAGGTCGTATCGGAGGGCCTGCGGTACGGAACCAGGATCACCGTTTTTTCTGAAGGATTAAACATGTCCAGCATCCAGATGCAGGGCATTCCGGTTTTATCGTTCCAGGCAAATTTGCCGGCGTTAGTGATTTTATTTTGCGCCTGATAGCCAACCGCTTTCACTGAATCATCCGGTTCGAGGTTGAGCGTGGAAAATATTTTGCTCCGGTTAATAATGGAAATGATGCGGTCCACACTGATCTGTAAATCTGATCCTGCATAGTTCCGCAGATCCATATTTTTGCGGAGGCTCACCTCCTGGCTGTCTTTAGAGACCACCTCCCAGGCCTCGGTATCAAAAGCGGCAGGCGTTTTCCAGTTGTCGAAATCCATCTTCGCACCCTTGGGGAAAAAGAGCGAATATTTGCCGCCTTCCGGGCCCAGCCATAGTCTGTTTTCGCCACCATAACCATTCATGTGTGCGTTGGGTGCACCGGTAAATGCCTTGTAGTTCACCCAGCCAAAACTCTGACCTTCATTTCCAGACGCTGTAGAAGTAAATACCTTTCCCTGGTATTTGGCTGAGACAATGATCATGGCCTGGTTGCCGGAATCGGAAAGCACCATCACATCATCATGAGATCTTAGAAAAGAAAGATCGTATCCGAAGCTGCCCTTTTCATAGGCAGAATCTTTTTTGCTTTCTTTGCCGCCAGGCTGATCTGTACAGGCTGTTGTCATAATGACCGCAATTATAAGTATGAATGAAATGGATTTTCTGAGCATAACAATCGTTATTTTATGGTTTTAATTTCTGTGCGGGCGGTGCTTTTGCGTATGATCAGTTTGGTGTCGATGAGGATCTGTTCCTTTTTGCCGTTGGGGTTTTTCATTTGTTTCATGAGCAGATCCAATGCGGTTTTTCCGATGTCTTCGATACTTTGCCTCACATAGGTTACCGGAGCGTAAAAAAAGTCAAAGACATCACTTTCGTCAAAACTGATGATGCCCAGTTCTTCAGGAACCCTGATCCCTTCTCTGTATATGTACTTTAATCCGGCTACCGCCAGGGAGTTGGTGGCAAAGAAAAAAGCGTCCGGTCTTTCTTTTCCATCCAGCATTTTCCGCAATCCGGTCTGTACGTCCTGATCCAGGTTTGTAAACCCGGTCTTCATCATCCAGTTTCGCTTCGTTCGGATTCCATTGGCTTTCAGCGCGGCAAGATATCCCCTGATCCTTTCCTGCATATGAGGAAGGGCTGTTTCGTAGGCAACCATAGCAATCCGGCGATATCCTTTTCTGATCAGGTGCTCTGATGCATCATAGGCAGACCGGTAGTTATCTATATGAACGGAATTTGCAGAGAGCCCTGGAAAATAACGGTCTATCAAAACAAAAGGAAACCCATCATTCAGGAGCGTCCTCAATTGCTTTTCACTTTGTTCGGCCGGAGCAATGATGAGTCCATCCACCTGCCGGTTCAGAAATGCGCCGATCAGGGTAGCTGACTTGGAGGCCTGCTCATCGGAGCTTCCGATAATTACGGTATATCCGTGCTGGTTGGCCGCATCTTCAATTACCCGGGCGATATAGGAAAAGAAAGGATTGGAAATATCCGCCACGATCAGCCCCAGCGTTTGGGTCCGTCCGCTCTGTAAACTTCTCGCGATCAGATTCGGCTGATAATTGAGCTTCCTGGCCGCGCGGCGTACTTTTTCCGCAACCTCCTTGCCCACCCGCGCTTCCTTCTCCTTGTTGTTGAGCACATAACTGACCAGGGCTGTGGAAACCCCTACCTGCTTGGCAATATCTTTAATGGAAACTTTGCGCTCCATCGGATGAAAATATGCTTAAACGTTTAATTAGCAAAATTATAATTAGAAACAAGAAGTTTCTGTTTGTATTGTCAAGACAAGCCTGGCGCAAAAAGCAGGGAGGCGCTGAATATATTCAGCGCCTCCCCTGTTGAATTAACTACGATATATTATCTGTAAGCATTCCGGATATTAAGCATATTATAAACCCGATTGGCTACAGATGAATTGTTTTATGGCATCCACCAGACTTTCACATTGGTATTATTACCACCGATTTTACTCACCTGCGCGTTATAGTTATCCGTATTGTTCACGGCTTCATCCTGAGCATAAGGCAAACGGTAAAAACTGAGATTGGTCGCTGTAGGATTGCTTGCGGGGTCTACCGGCGTAGCTCCCGTTCTCCTCCACAAATTGAAAGCAAGCCATGGCTGACGGTAAAAAGACAGCCATTCCTGCGCGTAAATTTTCTTCAGTTTATCCGCATCGGTGCCGGTAAATGCAACTTTGGGATTAGCCATTAAGGTATTCATCTGTCCGACCGTTGGTGGCGGGGGTGCAACAGCCGCCCAGTTCTCACTCACGTTGTCGGTACCTGCTGCTACAGCGTACCAGAAATTAACAGAAGAAGCAATACCCGCCTCATATTCTGTTTGAGCGGTAGTGGAATTCAGGCCGACTCCGAGGCCTCTTGCATAGGCTTCAGCCTTCAAAAAATGCACTTCAGCAGCGGTCATAATCAACTCGGGTATATACCATTCGTCCCTGATCAGGTACCAGTTAAACAAAGAGTAGGCCGCATTGTTTTTCAGGCTGGGATCTGTGGCGGATGGATATCCGTTAATCCCATCCCCGGCGCTGACACCAATAATATTTGGTGCCCAGTTACCAGCCTGGTTAGTTTCTACAAATAATTTTGCTCTGGGATCAAATATACCGGCATCGGTATTATTATCAGACAGCATATTCCACAGGGTACTGCTCATGCGCAGGAACCCGGCACCACCGGAAGAAATGGCCCACCATCTTACCCAGAGATCGTATCCTCCCAAAGAAGCAGGCCACATGCACACATCGTTTCCGTCATCAATTAACGGGGCGTTGCCGCTTAAGGCATCCTGGATAATGGGTGTAGCCGTGGCCGGATCTTTTTCCACCATTTGCATGGCGTACCGCAACCTCAGGGAATTGGCAAATGCCAACCACTTCGTCATGTCACTGCCAAAAAAAGTATCGAAACTCCCCAGGCTTTGGTAAGGATTACCGGCGGAGGTAAGGCCTCCGGTAGTATTGATGTTCTTCACAGCCCATGTTAAATCAGCCAGCAGCGAGTCATATATTAACTGCTGTGCATCGTATCCCACCCTGAAATTCGGCACCTGGCCCGTATAGGCTCTCCCGGCATTGAAATAGGGAATATCGCCAAACTGGTCTGTTACGCGGAATGTTTTATAGGCCCGCAATATATACAGCACCGCCTGAATATTATTCATTGATTCCTTGTCGGAGGTGCCGTTTATTTTATCCTGTGCCGCATTTATGTTTTGAAGTGTACTGTAGTAATCATTCCAGATATCATTCACTCCATTGGCCAGAACATAACCGGAAATGCTGGTTGTTGCTGCCAGCTGAGTTACCGGATAATAATAGTCGTTATGAACGGACGCCTGTTCCTGTCCCCGTAAAAAAAGCGTACTGATAACACCATTTATCAGGGGCGCTATCGTGGTGATGGAAGGTTTATCGTGTGTTGCATTTATTGCCTGGAAGTTCTTTGTGCAGGAATTGAGAAAAACCCCGCCAAACAACAGGCATATAAAAATTTGTTTTGAATGAATCATAGTGCTACTGAGTTTATTCGATGATGAATTATATGAATAGGTTTTGGTGCTTTTTAAAATGACACCCTTAACTGTACTCCCATGGAGCGAACGCCTGGTAAGGATCCAAATTCAATACCCTGGGCATTCCCTGCACCATTTACTCCTTCGGGGTTTATTTTATTCGGCAGGGAGCTATACAGATAAAACAGATCCCTTCCCACCAGGGAAACGGAAGCTGCCTGCAAAACTTTCGTCTTTTTTACAAACCTGTCGGGGATTGAATAGTTCAGGGATAATTCCCGCAGTTTATACCAGGTATCCGTTAAAACAGCAGACCGGTGGATCCACTGACTGTTATTGGGTCCGCTGCTCCAAACCCCGAACTGCATGTACTTGTAATAATAATGCACCACCGTTGTATTCTGAGTACCATCAGGATAAACGCCGGGTAAAATAACACCCCATTTTGTGGCTGTTCCATCGGGCGTGGTATAATCCAGACCTCCGCCGTCTCTTTCCTTTAAGGTTTGTGGCGCCGTTCCCTGCTGCATGGTGGATGCATAAGTGCCTGACCATATCTGACCACCTATTTTCCAGTCGATGAGCGCGCTGACGGAGAAACCGCCTTTCAGCGTAACGGTATTGGTCATGCCTCCCCTGAATTTCGGGTATGAATTACCAATGGGCACAATGCTCGGCGTGGCCTGATAAACGGTTCCTTTCATGGCCGCTGCCGTTGCAGCATCCACGCCAAAATTCTGCATGATCTGGGCTTCGCTCTGTAACAACGGCTGATGTGTTTTAGGGTCATAGATATAGTCATAGCCTAAGATGGCGCCAAATTCCTGGCCAACTGCAGCAGAAATATAGGTACCGCTGCTTCCCCAGATATTATTCATATCTACCCTGTTGGCCCCTTCCCTAAGCGACAACAGGCGGTTATAATTATTTGATAGGTTAATACTGAAATCCCATTTAATGGCGGGCTGGTCAACTATTCTTGCCTTCAAAATCATTTCCAATCCCGAGTTTTCCAGCACGCCGGTATTTACAACAATGCTGGAAACCCCCGAGCTATAGGGTAATGGGGAATTCAACAACTGATTAATAGAGCGGCCAAAATAATACCTGAAATCAAAATTTATCCGGTTATTGACAAAACCCAGAGTAACACCAAAATCCGCCGTCCTGTTGATCTGCGGCTTGTAATCAATCGCCGGCAGGGCGCCAGGCAAAGACGAGGTCGGATTGCCTGCAAAAGACCCGGGCACATAAACTGTATTGATGGCGTACGCCGGAACGTCCACGGCCCCTTCCGCCCATGCGGCTCTGAATTTACCAAAGCTGAGCACGGATGGGTTAATGTGCAGGGCTTCAGAAAACACATAGCTGGCAGAAAAAGAAGGAAAGAAATAAGACCATTCACCCTTAGGCAGCGTTGAGGCCCAGTCGTTTCTTCCCGTGATATCGAGAAACAGATAGTCTTTGTAAGACAGGTTTAAGAACCCGTACAGTGAATTCAGTTTCTTATCATACCATGTTTCCGCCGGAACCTGACCCGGTTGGGTAACACCGGTATAGTTACCCAGATAAGTTAAATAGGGAACCGAATAAGCCTGAGCCGTTGATCCGGAAATGCCATAAGAGGATCTTTTATATGCGGTACCTCCCACTGATAACTTTGCGCTGAAATCAGATTTGGCGATATGCTCCTTGTGAAAAGTGGCCAGCACATCGTAGTTGCTGGCAATATCCTTTGTAAGGCCATTGGCATATTTGCCACCCAAAGTTCCTGTCGGATCCGTTGGATCATTAACCACCATATCCTGGTTGGTGTTGGCATCCATACTTCCCCTAAGCATCAGGTTCAGGAAACTGGTGGCTTCATAGTTCATTTGTGCAGACCCTATCAGTTTGTTCCTGGTAACCGCCTCATTGTTAGCATAGGTATCCCAGTACAGGTACTGCGCACCTCCGTTCCCGGCCCAGGGAAATCCACTGAATTTATTTTGCGAGCCGTCAGGCAGCCTGTAGTTACCGTTGTCGGCTTTACCCCGGTAATTCCTTCCATAAGCATAGATAAGGTTTGATTGAAGGGCTGCTTCCGTATTACCCAACGCGGGCGCATTATTATAGACATTGTTAAAATAAGACACGTTAAACAGCATGTTAACACGTTTCGACAACTTAATGCTCGTTCCCAGGTTAAAAGTGTTCTGACTATAATTTGAATTGGGAATAATAGCGTTATTGTCTGACCTGGTGTAAGATGCCCTTAAAGTTCCCCATTCGTTCCCTCCGGAAATCGAAACATTATGGGTAAGCTGGTTGCCATTCCGGTAATAGGATTTTATATTATCCGGTTGCGGAACGTCGGCTTTCATAGTCCCATCCCACCATTTGATCACCGTGCCATCCATTTTGTGTCCCCAGGAACTGCCTGATCCGGGCCAGCTCACCTGGTTCCAGGTATCAATACCATAAGGGCCGGTGCCGGATTTCTGATCCACAAATAAATTGGTCCATCCGTCAGTCAGTACGGGATTTCCGCTGCCATCCGTTTGGTAATAAGGTGCATTTAATGTCGTCATGCCGCCGGCGCCATACTCGTTTTGCAGATCGATGTAACGATACGGGTTAATGGTCTTGTAACTCAGGTTATAATCCACGCCAAGCCCTGTGCGTTTGCTGCCTTTTTTGGTCGTGATCAGAATCACCCCATTGGCCCCGCGTCCCCCATATAATGCAGCGGCGGCCGGTCCTTTCAACACGCTGAAATCTTCAATGTCCTGCGGGTTAATCAGGTTAATGGCGCTTCCCCAGTCTTTGGGCGCTGTTACATCCTGAGCAGCCGCCGGAATGGTATTGTCCATCGGCATTCCGTCTATGATGATCAGCGGCTGATTATCCTGCGATATGGAGTTGTTTCCACCTATTATAATCCGGGTACTGCCGCCGTCAACTCCGTTCGGACTGGTAATATTAACGCCGGCCATCTTGCCGCTGATCGCATTCAGTACGTTCGGCGCATTGGATTCCGTAAGTTCTTTCCCCTTTATTTGCTCCTGCGAATAACCCAGCGCTTTCTTTTCTCTTGAAATTCCGAGCGCCGTAACCACTACTTCGGTCATTGCATTGTCAGACTTGACTAACTGAACGTCTACCGTGGTTCTTGATGTACCGACTTTAACCTTAACCACCGTAAATCCAACGGACGAAAAAAGCAGTACATCCCCATCGCTGGCCTGTATCTCGAAGTGACCATGTTCATCTGTAACAACCCCTTTTTTCGTTCCCTCAATCGTAACGCTTACGCCTTGCAAGGGAGTTCCATCCACCGCCGTAATCGTTCCACTGATGGGTCTGGTCAAATCATTTTCTGTATTTAATTCACTTGATAAAGCCGGCCTGCCGGTATTACCGCTTTTCACAAGAACGATCTGCCTGCCAATCACTTCAAATGAAATATTGAAAGGATTCAATACCCTGTGAAGCACATCGCCCAGCCTTTCGTCCCGGGCGACAACAGATATTTTTCTTTTCTGAGGGAGGATATTACTGTTGTAAGTAAATCCCACTTCTGCTGATGCGGCAATTGTTCTCAACACCGCTTTCATTTCCCTGGCCGTCAGATTCAACGACACTTTCTTGTCCAAAACGCCCTGACCATCTGCATTCTTTGCAAACGAATAGCTCATCAGGCTAAAGGTGAGGAGGATTTGAAGCAGTGTAACTTTCATAATGAATAAGACAGCATGTTTAGGTTTCCCGTTTTTGTTCATAACTTTAATCAGTTTTGTCATTAATCAAATGTGGCAAAATACGTCCCCTCCGGTCCTGTTCCTGTTGACGCCGGAAGGATGATTTTAAGAAGCAGTGGTGGTGTTCCCGCACTACCACGCTTTTTTAAAAAAATTCAGGTGATCATAATAATGGTTTATACAGCCGTTACGAGATTGTTGTTTCCTATTTGCATCCGCCGCCTTCAATAAATACTTCGTTATTGACGATCTTATAATCTGCATTGACCGCAGCGCAAATAATTTTCAGTTTTTCCTCATAGGATTCCTCGTTCAGCGAAGTCGTCACTATGCATTTTGAAAAAACATTTTCATCATAATTAATTTTTATCCCATACCCTTCTTCCAGGGTAGCAAAAATTTCCGCAACCGGCGTCTCGTCAAAATTGAAACTGATGGCTTTTGCCTCTGGATTAATATTAGAAGG
>JAUZOD010000067.1 GCA_030706635.1 Bacteroidota bacterium | reverse complement strand
GGCTGAACCCGACGATGCCGGCCAGGGGCAGGACAGCTGAGAACAGAATGGACTTCTTCATGGATGTGCTTGAATTTGCCGGTTAAAAATATAAAAAATAATGGCAAAGCAAAAGGAAGCCGGAGAAACCGTTGTTTTTCAGTTGAATTTAACGACTTCGAAATCCGAGACCTTTATTTTCCTCGGCTGTTGCGGCTCGTCTTTGTTCTACTTTGGGTCGGGTGCTCCGCCCTTATACATGTTGCCGCCGATGTCGCAAGGATCAATCCATATTTTTTAAGCGCTATCAGGATAACCTGGATATTGGCCGGGCATTCGTTTCATGGGGCGCTATGGAATGGACCAGATATCGCAAACTTTATACCATAAAGCCAATGTCTGTTTCCCCGGCTGATCAAAGATCATGCTGATGCATAGTCAATGGGATATATTCTGTTTGTACAAAACGATGAATATAAAAATTATGAATAAAGTTTTTTTTGGAGTACACACAGAAATCATACATTTATCTTTTATTATGATCGCGTTATGTTGGGTTAAGACTTTACCATCGAATCAGTCCTTTGTTATATTTGTGCCGGTCATTCCGGTCGTTTACCGGTCGGGAATATTCTAAAATCCTCTATCTTGTTTAAGGCCAGTTGGCAGCCAGCGAATAAATTAATAACCCTTCACTTAAAACAAGCCTGATGAAAAAGACCTTCTCCGTTCTGCCATGGATGGCTTTCCTGACGCTTCCACTTTTCTTTATCTCCTGTAAAAAAGACAAGGCCTCGAACGCAAAATCCGAAAAATATCAGATCGTTGAGGGTACCTGGAAGCAGACCGATATTGTACTGGGCGTGCCGGTGAGCATTCCTGCGGGCGGTAATACCTACGATTTCCCCGCGGGTACCAGTGTGATTACCGATCCTTACCTGAATGCTTTTGGCGTTTCGGATTTGTTCTCTCCGACACAGGATAATGTTTATACTTTCAGCGATAACGGCGCTTATACCATACAGGGCGTTACCGATTTGATCCTGCCGGTGGCAGGGAATACGGGTACCTGGAATCTGGACGTATATGATGCCGTTCTTAAACTGGTATCTGCGAATAGTACAAATGATCCGCATTGGATCAATGGCATCAGCAGCGATTCCTTATCACTATCTATGATTGTGGAAATTCCTGGTCTCGGTACGGCGCCATTGAACCTGATCCTCCGTAAGCAATAAAACCTAATCTTGTCTGCTAACCATTCATATAAAGATTCCGAGTTATTATCTCTTATTGCCGGGGGGGATGAGAAGGCTTTCGGTAAATTCTATCAGGAGACGAACGGGGGCATCTACAATGCGGTGATGGCTTATGTGAAGGATCCCGAAGCCGCACGCGATATAGTACAGGTTGTTTACATCAGGATATGGAACAGGAGGCAAATGCTGTCAACCGTTTGCAGTTTGAAAAATTATTTATTCATACTGGCGCGCAATGCGGTATTCGATCATTTTAAGCGTGTTACGATCGAAACAAAATGGCTGGCCGCTCTTCGCGAACAGACCCCTGAATTGCACAATAATGTCATAGTGAGTGTGCAGGAACGTGAATGCAATCTTTTACTCCTTCAGTCTATTTCCCTTCTCCCATCCCGGCAAAGGCAGGTGTATCTGCTCGCTAACGAACAGGAGCTGAGTTATGCCGAGATCGCGGCACAGATGCATGTGTCCAGGTTTACGGTGAAGCGGCATCTGGAACTTGCCAGGCGATTTGTACGACGGTATGTGGACCGGCACCTTCATCAGAAGATGATCCTTCCGTTGATTTTTATCTTTTGCGGGTTTCCGCGAATTCTATAAGTTTTCAGTACTGCCGGATTTTTTTTAGTTTCCATTGGGCCATCCGCTTTCCGGGATCGTCTTTACCGGTAGCAACCATCTGCTTAAACAAAGTATGACCCGGGAACGCTTCGAATATCTATTTGATCAATACAGGACCGACCGGCTTTCGCAGGAGGACTGGGAAGAGTTACGCCAGGCCATCCGTGAAGGCGCACATGACGAACATTTAAAGCAGATTTTTTCCTTATTGGTTGAACGTGACGGACTGCACAAGACCTGGACCCCGGAACTGGCGACGGCCATGTGGCAGCAGATCCGGCAGGGGAGCCAGCCGGCCATCACTCAGCCGCGAGCAATTGCAGATCCGGCTATTTCAGCTTTCCACGCAGGCGCTGGTCGTCGAAGGATGATGCGCTTCGCTGCCGTTGCCGCTTCCATATCCGCGATCTTTGCATTGGCCTGGTGGTTCCGGCCTCTTCCCAAACACAGCGTTGCGGCGGCTGCAAAAAAAATTCCCGAAAACAATGTCCGTCCTGGTGGTAATAAAGCGATCCTCACGCTGCCCAATGGGTCCAGGATCATACTCGACAATACCCCCGATGGCCAGATAGCCCGGGAAGGAAGCGCCACTTTCCACAAATCGGATGGCAGGCTTACCGTTTCACAGAATAACCTGGCAGGCAATGCAACGGCAGTTCGCGACGGAGGATCGGGCGATGCCGGAGAAGCGTTTATCAGCACGCCGCGCGGCGGCCAGTTTGAACTGGTTCTCGCCGATGGAACCAGGGTATGGCTCAACTCGGCGTCCTCATTGCGTTTCCCGATCGCCTTTAATGGCAGGCAACGGGAAGTTGAACTCACCGGAGAAGGTTATTTTGAGGTAGCGAAAAATGCGAAGATGCCGTTCCTGGTATCGGTCAACCACATGAAAATTTCCGTATTGGGCACTCATTTCGACGCCATGGCCTATGCTGACGAAAAGGCCATCAACACCACCCTTTTGGAAGGGGCTGTTATCGTGTCTCAGGGAGACCTTTCAAAACGGCTTCAGCCGGGACAGCAGGCTTCGCTCAACAATGCAGAGCACCAGCTCACCGTAGCCAGGGCAGATCTCCGGAAAACGATCGCCTGGAAGAATGGGCTTTTCGAATTCGATAATACGGATCTGCCGGCCATCATGCGCCAGTTGGCCAGGTGGTACGATATAGAAATAGTTTATCAGGTGAAACCGGATAAAACGGCATTGGGCGGCAGCATCAGCAGGAATCTGAATCTGACGGAAGTGCTTGACCTGCTCGAGGCTTTTAAGATCAATCATTTTAAAATAGAAGGGAAAAAAGTATTTGTACTTCCGTGAGTTACTAAAAAGCCCCGCTTTCTGGCGGGGCCGGCAGCAACGGTTGGCCCCGGAGCTGCCATTGGGTAACTGGTACAAATAAACCTGGCTGGATTATTTTATTACATCACCCAAACTCTGCAAAGCTATGCAATTAAGGGCTTTTTGCAACCCCACGCTTTTGAGGCGATGGTTGTTAACCAAAACGCTGTTGGATAAGAGACCGGTGGCGACGAATCAGAAAGGACCGGGTCTTACCCACAGAAAAAGTATTTTTCTGGCAATGAAATTAACCGCTTTCTGGCTTCTTGCCATTTGTTTACAGGTAAGCGCCAAAACTTACTCGCAGAAAATCACCCTGTCCGTCAGGAACGTTCCTGTGCAACAGGTATTCAAGGAGATAACCAGACAAACAGGGGTGTCTATCGTGTACAGGGAAGCAAACCTGGAAGGAATGGAGCCGGTGAGCATAAAGGTAAAAGATGCTTCCATCGAAGAAGTGCTGAATGCCTGTCTCAAAGGACAGCGGGTAGAATATCAACTGATAGGGAAAAGCATAGTCATCAAGAAAAATACACCTGTTCCGGCAGGTTTAAGTGTAGATTCAGCTTTGTCTGCTACTGCTCCGCCAAGAGAAATCAGGGGCGTCGTACGGACGGTAAACAGTGCTCCTCTGGAAGGCATCACTGTTATAGAAAAAGGCACCCAGAACGCGACTACCACCAAACTCGATGGCAGTTTCCGTTTGAACGTCAGCAGCCCCAATGCCATCCTGATATTCTCCTCCATCGGATTCAAGACCGTGGAAGTGAGTACTGCCGGCCGCACACAACTCGAGGTGATTCTCGAAGGTGCTTCCCAGGAACTCTCCGGCGTGGTGGTGACTGCGCTGGGCATCACCAGGGCGAAACGCTCGCTCGGTTATTCGGTTGAAGAAGTGGGCGGCAAAGAATTTACCCGGGTACCACAGGAGAATATACTCAATGCCATGTCAGGAAAAGTAGCCGGCGTCACCATCAATCAAACCGGTGGAACAGGTTCGTCCGTTAGCATGATCATCCGCGGCGCCACCTCTCTCAGCAGTGATAACCAGCCGCTTTTTGTTGTGGATGGCGTTCCCATCGCCAACACGCTGAATAATATCAGCGAGGTCGGCACCGACAATCGTGTGGATTATGGAAATGCACTGTCCAGCATCAACCCGGACGATATCGAAAGTGTTACCATACTGAAAGGCCCTAGCGCTGCCGCGCTCTATGGATCAAGGGCCGGTAACGGGGTGGTGCTGATCACATCCAAAACAGGCCGGGGTGCAAAAAAAATGACGGTGACCGTAACTTCCAATACGGTTTTCGACAACCCATACAAATTTCTCAAATGGCAGACTAAATTCGGACCGGGTCTGTTCTCTGCCATCCCAACGGATGTAAGCGGAAACCTGCTGACCAATCCGTTCGGCAGCCTGATACAGGAAAACAGCGGATCTACCTATGGAGCCGAACTCGACAGGGGATACAAAGAAGTGCAATGGAACAGTCCTGTTGATAATAATGGCGACCAGATCGCCACGCCGCTGGTCTCTCATAAGGACAATGTCAAAAACTTTGTCCAGACGGGCATCACCAGCACGAACGGCGTTTCCATTTCCAACAACAACGATCAGGTGTCTTACCGGCTTTCTTACGCCAACATGAGCAATCAGGGAATCATACCCAATTCCGATTTGTTCCGCAACAGCCTTAACCTGAATACAGGGATTAAGGTGAATAAAGCGCTTCGCATCAGCACCAATATCGATTTCTCCAGAAATAATTCCGGTAACCGTCCTGCCGGTGAAAGAGGAACCAATCCTTTGCAGTGGGCTTATAATGTGGCGCCCAATACAGATATCCGCGATATGAAGAATTACTGGGAGCCCGGGCTGGAGGGTATTCAGCAGCGAACTCAGGCCAAAGGAATTTTCAATAACCCTTATTTTCTTGCCAACCAGGTGAGAAACAGTTTTGTCCGCGACCGAATCTATGGCGCCGTGAAAGCCGATTGGCAGATCAGCCCCGCGTTCAGCTTTATGGCGCGATATTCAATGGATACTTATAACGAAAAAAGAGAGACCCAGATAGCGGAAAGCTATACGCAAGATCCGGGCGGAGCCTACGGACTGATCAACCTGTTCACTTTCGAAAGCAACGCTGACTTCCTGCTGACTTACAAGAAAGAGGTTCATAATTTGAGTTTGTCCGCATCCGTCGGTGGAAATACCCGGTATCAAACAGGCTCGAACGTTCGAAATGCCACGAAGAACGGAACCGGACTGATTGTTCCGGGAGTGTTTACGATCCAGAACATTCTGCCCGATAACCTGGACTACTCCAGCAGTCTCTACAAGAAAGGAGTGAACAGTATTTATGGATTGCTCAATATCGGTTACAGGGACATGGCCTATCTGGACATCACGGGCCGCAATGACTGGTCCAGCACTTTACCCAACGCACAACCTTATTTCTATCCATCGGCATCACTCAGCCTGCTGGTTAACGAGATCGCAGGTATTAAATCGCGCAGGATCGATATGATCAAACTGAGAGGAGGCGTAGCGCAGGTTGGTAATGACGCCAATCCCTACGAGTTGCAAACAGTATTGGGAAATGCTGGCACCTGGAGCGGCATACCCCGTCTCGCGACGTCCAGCACACTGCTCAACCCTTATCTTAAACCGGAAATCGCCACTTCTTACGAAGGCGGCGTGGATGTGAACTTATTTAAGAACCGTCTTCGCTTTGCAGGCACTTACTACGTGGTGGAGAATAAAAATCAAATATTCAGCACCAAAACGCCTCCCTCTTCCGGCTTTTCTACAAAAAATATCAATGCCGGTCTGCTGCGCAGTGCAGGTATTGAACTCACTTTAGGTGGCACGCCCATTCAAACCAAAGACTGGAACTGGGATATCAATATCAACTTTACCCGAAGCCGCACCAAGATCATCAGGCTTTCAGACGGCCTTCCTTATTTCACCCTCTGGACGGACGCCCAGGGCGGGGCCTGGACCTATGTGGGCGAAACAATCGGGGATATCTATGATGCGCAGATGGTTACCGTAACAGATAAGAAATCTCCTTATTTTGGCTATCCGCTGCTGGACAATACCGGTAAATGGCAGTCTATCGACGCGATCAATACGAAGAACAAGATCGGCAATTTCAATCCCAATTTCATCATGGGCATGCAGTCGAGCATTACCTATAAGAGCTTTACCCTCAGCTTCACCCTCGACTGGCGGAATGGCGGCGACTTCGTTTCACAAACCTATCGCTATGGTGAAGAGAACGGGCAATCTTCACTCTTCATCAATGGCCTGCTAAACCCGGGTAGCAGAACGGGGCAACAGGAGCGCGATTATCTGGTGGCCAACCAGGATAAAATGATTAAGAGCACCGGAAATAATTTTCCGCTGGTTGGAGGACCCACACCGCAGTATAACGGTTATCCTTTTGTGTATGGTCCCTATACGCTTCCTTATGGTGGCGTATTTGTGCCGGGGGTACGGGCTTCAGGTTTTGATGCGCAGGGCAACCCCACCGGATATATCGAAAATCTGGGCGAGAACATCAATCAGCCCAACGGCACGCAGATTCTTCCTTTCGCAGGTGCTACTGCCTGGAGTTTTACCAGGGCATATATGTTTCCTGCTTCTTATCTGAAGCTCCGGGAAATAACCCTCACCTATGAACTGCCGGCCAAACTGATCAAAGCGGCCAAATTCCAGAATGCCAGCGTTTCGGTTTACAGCAGGAATATTATTCTCTGGACTGCGGCCAGGATTAATATAGATCCTGAAAACGCTTTTCAGCCCTCTACCGATATACAGGGTTCCGGAACACAGTTCAAACAGGGAATAGAAAGATATAATGTTAATCCATGGGTCATTCCCGTGGGTGTTAAATTGAATATCGTGTTTTAAGCAAATTCAAAATAGGATATCATGAAGACTACACTGAAAATATATTTGCTGATCATCTTTGCCATTGTGTTCAGCTCCTGCAAAAAAAATCTGGAAAAACTCAATCAGAATCCGAACGGGGCGGATCCTTCCACCACCAATCCAAATCTGGTGCTGTCAACCGTGCTGACGACGGCTGGTCAGGAATGGGTAACGCTCGGATTCGGCGATATCGCCGGTGTCATGCAGCACACCCAGACGGATGGATGGACCGGACCTCACAATGAATACGACTGGAGCGGGGACTATAGCTGGACGCCGATCTATGATATCCTGCGGAATAACAAATATGTCTATGACCGCTCGGTGACTCTGAATTATGATCTCCAAAAAGGAATCAGCCTGACCATGAAGTCTTTTTTATTCGGGCTCATCACTGATCTTTGGGGAGATGCACCGTATAGTCATGCGCTGGAAGGAGATCAGAGCGGTGAGGAAAATGCCTTACCTGCTTTTGATGCGCAGAAAGATATTTATACAGGTATCCTGACCGATCTCGAGACGGCCAATACGCTGCTTTCAAAAAATAAAGCTGATTATAACAGTAGTGTAGATGGCGTAGATGTTTTCTTTGGTGGCGATCCTGCCAAATGGCGGAAGTTCGCCAACTCCGTAGCGCTTCGTTATTTTATGCGTCTGTCAGACAAAATGCCGGATGTAGCGAAGGCCGGCATAGAAAAAATAATAGCCGACCCCGGCACTTATCCGATCATTACCGATCCTTCAGACGATGCCACGATGGGTTATGCAGGCAATAGTTCCGCTGATTCCTGGCCAACCAATGTGAATTACAATGCAGACAGCGGCAGCTACCGCGTGATCAAAATGTGTTCGACACTAGTCAAGACCATGGATTATCTGAATGATCCCCGCCTGGGTGTGTGGGCTAATAAGGTGCAGATCTTCCTGCACGTGGATGCAGCCTTTCCACCCAATACGGACAAGATTGTAGATACCGTGGTCAACGGCGAGGCCAGAAAAGTACGTTATATTTCCAGCGACGTGCTGGCGGGCAAGGGTCTTACGCTGAATGATATTGACCAGAACGTCAATTATGTCGGCCTGCCACCGGCTATTGTGGGCGGCCCTGTTTATAACATCAGTAATGATCCAGCCCAGGCCTCACATAATCCGCATGTATCCTGGTTAAACGATATTTATACGAATGCCAAAGGTCCGCTTTTATTGTCGAGGCTCATGTCAGCGGCAGAAGTGCATTTCATTCTTGCTGAAGCAGCGATGAAGGGTTGGGCTGCTGGTGATGCACAAACGGAGTATAACGCCGCCATTCAGTCGTCATTCACGGCATGGGGCATTGGCGGCGCTTATAGCGCATACATTGCTCAACCTGCAGTAGCTTACGCGGGAACTGAAGAGCAATTGATTACCCAGAAATGGATAGCTTCCTGGACCGCCGCTACGGAATCCTGGTTCGATTTCAGAAGAACGGGTTATCCGGCACTGACCTCAGGACCCATCGCCAAAGGGCCGGTTCTGCCCGTAAGATTATATTATATGCTCGATGAACGCAATCTCAATGCAGCCAATACCCTGGCCGCAGAGAATAACCTGGAAACGACCACCTATTCAGGATACGGAGCCGATGCAACCAATGGGTTTAAGAACAGCGCCTGGTCCAAACCCTGGATCAGCCAGGGAACCGGCAAGCCCTGGTAAGTGAGCGGTGGTAGCCAATTCATGCATTCGAATGAAGAGAAGAATTAACAGTATGATGAGTCCAATGAAAATTACTATCCCTGCCAGGCTGTGCCTGATATTCCTGCTGGGTTTTCCTGCAGGATATGAAGCAACTGCCCAGGATCTTAAAGCCGGCGCCGCAGTTCGCATACTCACGCCAGATCCCCTGCTACCCGTATCAGGTGGCATCGGCGAGCCCAAGCCTTCGACACAAAAAAAGGGCGACCTTTATGCAAGGGTACTCGTGTTGGAAAAGGGAAACACGCGTTTCGCGATCGTCGGGGTTGACAATCTCGGATGGTCATCCATACTGGGGGACCGCTCACGGGCGCTCATCAAAGGAATTGCTCCGGAGAACGTCCTGATTGGCGCCACACATACCCATAGCGCTCCTGATGCCTATGCCTTCCCCGATGAGAAAGGGAAGATTGGGGCCGACCTGAAATATCTCGACTGGTGTACGCGACAGATCGCCGATGCCGTGAATGAAGCGGTGAAGAACCTGGTGCCCGCCGCGCTTAGAATAGCGGTCGGAGAGGCCAAAGGAAAGATCGCCTATAACTATTATGCTGACAAATTGTACGATCCCCGTTGCGGTGTGATACAAGCCATCGCTACAACGGGTAGCCGAAAAGGGCAGACCATCGCTACCCTGGTCAACTATGCCATTCATCCTGAAGTGATCGGATCGGGCCGGGGAATTCTAAGTCCGGATCTTTGCGGCCCGCTCTATGCCCGGATCGAATCCAAAGCAGGCGGCGTCGCGTTGTTCATGAACAGCGCACAGGGTGGCATGGTTACCGCAGATAACCGCCGGGAGAACGGAAAAGAAGCCAATGACTATGAAGAATGCACCCGCATCGGTGAACTGCTGGCGGATGAAGCCCTGCGAATAATAGCAGATGCTCCGATTCAGAATGATCCCGTGCTTTATTGCGGGTCCCGCATGATCCGTTTTCCCATAGAGAATCCCATCATGAAATATATTCTCGCGAATAGCCCTTTGAAAAGTCCCATGGCAGCCCATGATTCGATCTGGACCCGGCTCAACCTGCTGGACATCGGTACCGCGCAGGTGCTCACCATTCCGGGTGAAGCCCTGCCCAATATCGGCTACTACGTGAAGCGCCATATGAATACGCGGCAGCCCTTTCTTTTCGGGCTTACAAACGACGCCTTTGGGTATATGCTGACCAAGGTGGATTTCATGAGCTTCAAACGATACGAATATGTCAGCAACACCAGTCTTGGCGAAATGACGGGTGAAATTTATATTGACCAGGCGCTTAAACTGGTTGCAGACAGTCCTGCTGCAACCGGCGCAGAGAAATAAAACAATTATTTAATCAAACATTTATATGCTCATGAATCGCCGCCTCTTGCAACTATCGTTTACTCCCGTCCTGATCCTCGTTTTTCAAACCGTTTTTGCACAGCCTTCCCAATATACATCCGAACAGGCGCGGACCTTTCCTGTTGGAGAAGCCACGACGCCCGCCAACGCCCTGCAGCACTACCTGCACAACGGAGACACGACCTTCCACTGGGAGATAAAAAACACCTACGATGTAGCCGATGCAAAGGTCTATGATCTCCTGCTGGTGTCCCAGCAATGGCGCGGCATCACCTGGGTTCATCAATTGTCCATCCTGGTTCCGAAAGAAAATAATTACGACGGCGCCCTGCTGATTATTGTTGGAGGACATGTAAAGGACGGCATGCCCAGCTGGACCGGCAAGGACGATAAATTCATGGAGGCCGCCAGCATGATCGCATCAAAGAATAAGGCGATGGTGGCCATACTCAGGGAAACACCTAACCAGCCTTTGTATGGCGACCTCACGGAAGATGCCCTGATCTCCTATACACTCCACCAGTTCAAGCAGGATGGTGACTACTCCTGGCCCCTGCTTTTCCCAATGGTAAAGAGTGCTACCCGTGCCATGGATGCTATGCAGCAGTTTGCATCAGTCAATCTGAATCACCCCGTTAATCGTTTTGTTGTTTCCGGCGCTTCCAAACGCGGCTGGACCACCTGGCTTACGGGCGCTAGCGACAGCCGGGTGGAAGCCATCGGCCCCATGGTGATCGATATCCTGAACATGCCGGTTAACCTCGACTACCAGATCAAGGCATGGAAAGAATACAGCATTGAAATAGAAGATTATGTGAAGCTGGGAATACCTCAGCAGGCGCATACAGCAGGAGGTAGTGCAATCAATGCCATGGTGGATCCTTATTCCTACCGCAGCAAGCTCACGATGCCGAAAATGATTTTCATGGGAACCAATGATGAATACTGGGTGGTGGATGCCATTAAGAATTATTATGACAGTATTCCCGGTCGCAACATGATCATGTACTCGCCGAATGTGGGCCATAATCTGGGCGGTGGCAGGGAAGCTTTTAATTCCCTGAGCGCCTTCTTCGGTCTGACTCTTGCACACAAGCCTTATCCCGCCTGCAGCTGGAGCACGAAAGTGAAGAATGGAAAAGTAGAAGTGACCGTCAAGAGCAGCTCCGATATCCTGGATGAAGCCGTGGTATGGTCTGCGAACTCCGAGAATATGATCTTCCGTAAAGCTTTATGGACCAGCAGAAGCCTCGGTGATGCCGGCAAGTCGAAGATCGTGTTCTCGGAGAATCTCCCCGCTTCCGGCTTCAGGGCTTTTTATCTGGATCTTAAATATAAAGACCCTAACGGTGGGGACTACACGGAGAGTACCCGGATGTTCGTGATGGATAAGGATGAATTAAAGTTACACTAGCATGCGCATGAAACAGGTTTTTATATTCCTCTTCATATTCCTTTCTGCCAGGATGATGGCCCAGGATAACCATGCTCCGCTGCCGCTGGTAAAAAATGGTTTTGTCGTGATAGCCCACCGGGGCAACCATGTGCATGTACCGGAGAATACGGTTGCTTCCGTTAAAGAAGCCATTAAGAGCGGAGCGGATTATATCGAGATAGATCTCCGCACGACAAAAGATGGTTACCTGGTATTGAGTCATGATGCCTCTGTTGACCGCATGACCGATGGAAAGGGAAATGTAAAGGACCTTACGCTGGAACAAATAAAAAAGCTGGCCATCGTCGGTCATGCCAAAGTAGGAGATCATAAAACTTACCGCATCCCCGAGTTCAGGGAAGTATTGGAGGCCTGCGGAAAGCATATGAATATTTACCTGGACTTCAAGGATGCAGATCCGGAAGAAACCTACCGGCAACTGAAAGCCGCGGGAATGGAAAAACGGGTGGTCGTATACCTGAACAAACCGCAGCAATACGGCCAGTGGAAAAAAGCAGCACCCGCTATGCCGCTGATGTCCAGCCTGCCCGATGAAATAAAAACAGCATCTCAGTTCCAATTTTATCTTGGACAAGTGCAGCTGGAAGTGCTGGATAACATTACGGACTCAGCCTTGCTGGCGGTGGCGCGGGAAAATGGGATCTCGGTCTGGCTTGATGTGGAAGGAGCGAATGAAGATTCCATTCTCTGGAACCAGGCCCTTAGCAAAGGCATACAGGGTATGCAAACGGATCATCCGGGAGATCTCGTTGCTTACCTTGACCAAACCCATCAGCGCAACGGGAGAGTGGGATCAGAATCAAACAACGCGGCAGGCAGCACGGGTTATAACCTGCCCCCGTACAGAAAATTATCCGATATCAGCTACAGTAAAGCAGACCCCGAAAATGTACTGGATGCCTATATACCCGACGACTACGATCATGCCCGCGTGATCGTTTATCTGCATGGTGGCGGCTGGACCGGAGGTGATAAGGCTGAATTTCCCAAAGCGATGATCGAAGAACTGGTGGGCAAACGGAAATACATTGTCGTTTCGATGAACTACCGCCTGGTCAAAGACGGAAAAAATATCTTTCCTGCACAGATAGAAGATATTTCCAATGCCCTGAACCTGATATCGGCCAACGCAAAAAAATACCACTACCAGGGAAATGAGTTTGCCCTGATGGGTGGAAGTGCGGGCGCTCATCTGGCCATGTTATACGCTTACGGTTATGACAGCGCCAAACGCATAAAAACGGTTGTGGATTATTGGGGACCGACAGATCTCTCCGACAAAGCCGTCCGCGCAGATAATAAGGATGCCGACAGTAAAGTGGTTGCCCTGCTGGGTGTTGCTGACCCGCAGGCCCAGGTATGCCTGGATGCGAGCCCCTATTACAGGGTCAGCACGGAATCCGGCGTTCCGACCATCTTGTTTCATGGCGGGGAAGATCCCCTGGTGAATTATACCCAGGCAGAAAAGATGTATCAAAAATTGTTGTCGCTGGGCATACCGGCTCAATACGAGTTCTATCCTCATGAAAAACACGGGATGGGACCGACTTCTGCCGTTGATGTTTTTACCAAGACCATGGCCTGGCTGGATAAGTATTTTCCCTCCAGATAGAGCATGGATCGCTTTAGCATAAAATTAATTATTATGTTCTTCAGAAAAATCCGGATACTGATCGCGATGGTCGGCCTTGTACAGGTTGGCTTTGTTAACGTCTATGCACAAAACGACAATACCAGCTATGCCGAAAAACTCGGTTTTCCCAGGGGGGCCAGGGTAATCATCTTTCATGTAGATGACGCGGGCATGTCCATCAATTCGAATGAAGGCGCCATTAATTCCATCGAAAAAGGGGTCGCTACGTCCACCAGCATCATGATGCCCTGTCCCTGGGCCGCCAGTTTTGCAAAGTATGCGGTTGAGAAAAATTATGATGCGGGTCTGCACCTCACCCTCACTTCCGAATGGGATCATTACCGCTGGGGCCCGCTCTCCGGCGTAAAGCAGGTGCCCGGCCTCACGGATCCTGAATGGTGTTTATGGCCCGAAGCAGAAGACGTGGTCAGGCATGCCAGTGCCGATGAAGTGGAGACCGAGATTCGTGCGCAACTGGCCCGCGCCCTCGCCCTGGGACTGCACCCTACGCATTTGGATTCCCATATGGGAACCCTGTTTGCCAGAAAGGACTATCTCGAAAGATATATTAAGGTGGGCGTGGAAAACGGAATACCCGTGATGTTTCCCGGCGGAAACAATAAAATGCTGAGCGAAAATATCAATGAGCCCCTGATTAAAAAGCTCAAAAAAGAAGGCAAGTGGAAAGAAGGCGACGTGTTACCCATGCCCGAAGTACTGAAGAGTGCCGCATCCGTCGGCGCCATGATCTGGAACGCCGGATTACCCGTGCTGGACGACCTGGTGACTTATAGCGGGGAATGGAAACCAGAGCCTGTTAACGGTGTCGTTACTCCCGAAGCTTATGCAAAGTATAAGGTGAAAAAATTAGAAGAGACCATTGAAGATATGGAACCCGGGGTAGCCATGTACATTGTGCACAGTACCGTAGTAACAGAGGACTTCAGGCATATCAGCGGCTCCGGAGATTCGCGTTTTGCCGATATGCACGCAATGATGGATCCCGAGTTTAAAGCCTGGTTACAGCAGAAGGGCATCATCCTTACCACCTGGCGCGAACTCATGCAAAGACGCAAACGGGTGAAATAAGCGTATATAATTAAACCATTGCTTCTTACCTTAGGTTTCAGAGAAGCTATAATTTAATTATATGAACCGGTATAAAATAACAATGGCTTGTTTATTTGTTGCCATCGTTTGCATGTCCATTTATTTTATTAAGAAACCGGTCATTTCCGGACATAAAAAAGTAGGCCCGCAGCCGGATGGCAGTGTGCTGGTCCCTTCCAATCAACTCTTACGCCCCGCAGGATTACAGGTTTTTCTGCCAGGCAGACCGGTTGATCTCGCGTTGACACCCAACGACCGGCTGCTGCTCGTTAAGAATCAAGGCTCGCTGGATCTGATCAGGGTAAATGACAGAACGATTCTGCAATCGCTTCCTTACCCGCATGGCGGCGCATCCTATACCGGAATCTGCATTTCAGCAGACGGTCGCCGGGTATTTGTAACAGATGCAGCAAATCATATTGATGTGGCGGCGCTGGATACAGACCAGATCATGCATTGGCAGCGATCAATTGTATTGCCAAAGCCATCCATTGGAGGGGATGCTTTCCCCGGGGGACTGTTATTGAATGAAACAGGAGATAAAATATATGTTGCGTTAAGCAGAAACAATACCCTGGCCGTTGTTAATTTAAATGACACATCAACCATTACCCAGATTCCGACGGGTATAGCGCCATACGATATCGTTATGGCATCATCGCACAAAGTCTATGTGAGTAACTGGGGTGGCAGAAGACCGGGAAAAGAAGAATCATCTTATCCTTCATCCGGTTCGAGGGTATCGGTTGATCCAAAAACGGGTATTGCCAATAGCGGCACTATTTCCGTGATCAATTTAGACAGCGGGGTGGAAGAAAGATCTATTGATGTCGGATTACATCCTGCCGGAATGGTATTAAGTCCCGCGCACGATAAGTTATATGTTGCCTGTGCAAACAGCGATGTGATCTCCGTGATCGATACCAAAACAGACCTGGTCACAGACACTATTTCCGTACACGCGCAAAGGGATATTCCCTTTGGCAGTGCGCCGAATGCCCTGGCTATTTCAGCAGACGGAGAATACCTGTATGTGGCCAATGGTACTGAAAATGCAGTCTGTGTGATTCAGACAGCCGGCCGCGGGCAGGTGCTTGGATATATACCCACCGGCTGGTATCCCGGTTCAGTAGTATTGAACAAAACGGGTAAGTTCCTCTATGTTGCCAATGTAAAGGGAATTGGATCCCGCAGTCAGAAGCCGGGTAAGTCCGGGTTCAATTCCCATGATGCGCTCGGAACCGTCTCCATCATTCCGATGCCGGACAAAGAGGAACTTGCCAAAATGACGAACCTCGTCCATGAAAATAATTCCTATTTCCAGATGCTCGCAAAATTACATGCAGCGGGACACAACAATAAAAAAGTGCCTGTTCCCGTATTGCCAGGGCAGACCTCCCGGTTTAAACATGTGGTTTATATTATCAAAGAAAACAGGACCTATGATGGAGTGCTTGGGGATATGACCCAGGGTAATGGAGATTCCAGCTTAACGGAATTTGGCAGGGAAGTTTCTCCAAACCATCATCATCTGGCTGAGGAGTTTGTTTTGATGGATGATTATAATTGCAGTGGCGTATTAAGTGCTGACGGCCATCAATGGACCGACGAAGCCTATGTTACGGATTATCTGGAGAAATCCTTTGGCGACTTCACCCGCAGTTATCCTTACGACGGAGACGATCCCCTGGCTTATGCCAGTTCCGGTTTTATATGGGATAATGTCTTGAAACATGGTTTAAGCTTTCGTGATTATGGCGAGTTCGTACACACGTTTATCGAACCAAAAGCGGCCGCCAATTTTTCGGATACGTATAACGACTACATCAATGGAACCCATCAAATCGGGATCAGGGCAAAAGAAACCATAGAGCAGTTAAAACCTTATGTATGTCCGACCTATCCCGGCTTCACGCTGAAGATACCGGATCAATACCGTGCGTCGGAATTCATAAAAGAACTCAAGGGTTATGAACAAGACAATGATTTCCCGAATTTCGTTATTATGGAATTGCCCAATGATCATACTTCCGGAACGCGACCGGGCAGCCCAATTCCCCAGGCTGCAGTGGCTGATAACGACCTGGCTCTTGGCCGGATTGTAGATGCCATTTCTCATAGTAAGTTCTGGAAGGAGACCTGCATTTTCGTTACGGAAGATGATCCCCAGTCAGGACTCGACCACGTGGATGGTCACCGCACGGTGGGTTTTGTGATCAGTCCTTACACGAAACGCGGTAAAGTGGTCTCCACGTACTATTCACAAATCAATATGGTCCGTACGATTGAGAACATACTGGGCTTACCACCCATGAATCAACTGGATCTTACCGCAGATGCCATGACGGACTGCTTTACGGATAAGCCCGACTTTACTCCTTATAATGCCTTAAAAAATAATATTCCGCTGCTTACGCTCAACCTGGCGCTTGACAAATTGAGCGGAAAACAACGCTACTGGGCAGAGAGATCCCTGGAACAGAATCTTGATGACGAGGATGCGATCAATGATGATGTTTTTAACCGGATCATCTGGCATGCCGTGAAGGGGTTTAACAGCCCATATCCAGCTTTTAAAAAGCCCGCAAATGATGAGATGGAATAGCGCACTATGGAGAATGTTCCTGACGGGTTTGGTCCTGATGAGTCTCTGTTCATTCAAACAAAATAGCAATGTGGCGGGAGACCAGATTGCCGACAGCGTTCCGCTCAAACCCAATATTATATTTATACTCACGGATGATCAGCGTTGGGATGCCATGGGGGCCATGGGCAATTCCATTATACAAACGCCCAATATAGACAAACTGGCCAGGGCAGGTATTTTATTTCAGAATGCCTATGTTACCACGTCCATCTGTTGTGTCAGTCGTGCCAGCATATTAACCGGCCAATATCAATCCCGCCACAAAATAAATGATTTTGATACGGACTTAGCTCCGGAAGCTTTATCAAAAACATACCCCGCTCTGCTGAAAGAAGCAGGGTATAACATCGGGTTTATCGGGAAGTTTGGTGTGGGACATCATCCGCCGGATCATCTGTTTGATTACTGGGTTGATACCGAAGCAGGAGGGAAGGGACAGCCGGATTACCTGATGATGGATCAGCATGGGCATAAAATTCATGATACTGACACGATTGGCAATGCCATTCAGCAATTTTTAGATCATACGGCTGATGAAAAACCATTTTGTCTTTCCGTAAGTTTTAAAGCGCCGCATGAACAGGATGGGGATCCCCCAACTTATATCATCCAGCCCCGGTATAAGGATTATTACCGGGAGGCAACCATCCCGGAGCCGGTAACTGCGAAGCCGGAATACTGGAACGATTTCCCGGATTTTTTTCGGACTGATAAGAACCTGGGCAGACAGCGGTGGAAGGGATTTTTATCAACGCCTGAATTATATCAGGAAAATGAAAAAAACTATTATCGCCTGCTAACCGGTGTGGATGATGTGATTGGGCAGATAGAGCGCAGACTGGAACAACTGGGTAAAGCGAAAAACACCATCATCATCTATATGGGAGATAATGGCATGCTGCTGGGTGAACATGGATTGGAGGGGAAATGGTATGGCTACGAAGAATCCATCAGGGTACCGCTTTTTATTTATGATCCCGGACTGCCCGATCGGATCAAACAGATAAGACCGCAGCAAATGGCGCTCAATATTGATATTGCCCCGACCATTCTTTCCATGGCAGGAATTCCGGTTCCGCAGGGCATGCAGGGCCTAAGTCTGATAGATCTCCTGGAAAGTAAAGTGTCCGAAAGAAATGATTTTTTTTATCAGCATCTGTTTTTAGGCAGTCCGCACATTCCTAAAGTGGAGGGCGTCGTGACAAAGGATTTTAAGTATATGAAATACATAGAACATAATTATGAGGAGTTATTTGATATAAAGCACGACCCCCATGAAACGATCAATCTGGCGAATAATCCGAAGTACGCATTGAAGCTGGAAGAATTGCGGGACCGGTATAAAAAATTGAAGAAAGAAGTTTTGTAACCGCCGGGCAACACGTTATGATAATTACGATCAATTGAATAGATCAAGTCAAGATGAATAGCTCCTGGTTTCCTGACGAAAAGTGCACATGGCTATACGGGGAGATTCATTCATTGTTGTTTGCCGATTCGCATAAGAAGGCATGAAAATTAAATTTATTAATTCTGATTCTTAATACCACTTTATGCAATTTACCTTCAAGTATTTACCGCTGATCTCTTTCATTTTCCTCACTTCTTTTTCCTTAACTGAAGGGAAAAAGATTGATATCGTATTTATCGGAGACAGTATTACCGAGGGGAGTGCACTGGCAGATCCATCAACGGAGGCAACGCCCCTGTTTGTTGAACAGATGCTAAAGGCAAACAATCATGTGGCTTCCGTACGGGTGGCCAACAGGGGATTCAGCGGACATACCACCTGTGATTTTTTGCCGGCAGCGGCCACGGACTTCCCGAAAGTGCTTGAAGCAGCAAATGCGTTTGCGCAGGACAAGGAAGCCACTCTCATATTTTCCATTATGCTGGGCACCAACGACAGTGCTGTTTCGGGAACAAATGGTTCTCCGGTATCGCCCGCTGATTACCGGCGCAATCTGAAAACGATAATGGACGCGTTATTGGATCGGTTTCCCGGGGCTAAATTCGTTCTGCAATATCCGACCTGGTACAGCCCCAATACCCATAACGGCGCCACCTATCTGCAGGAAGGATTGGAGAGACTGGGAAGTTACTATCCGCAGATAGACAGCCTTATTCAGGAATATAAAATAACGCATCCCCATCAGGTATTTGCC
>JAUZOD010000066.1 GCA_030706635.1 Bacteroidota bacterium | reverse complement strand
GTTTACCGGGTGGATTCCCTTCAGCAAACGGATGGATCGGATATCAGCCATTACCTGTATTTAACATCCGATCTCGGATCTGGTATTGAGTCGCCGGACTCCTATTTCAGTAAAGGGGGCGATGAAGAGGAAGCCATGGACAATCTTATGCTCACCCAGGGATGGAGAAGATTTAAATGGGATGAGATCATAAAGAATCAACCGGCTAAAATCGAATATGCTCCCGAAGGAAACGGTCATATCCTGGAGGGAAAACTGCTGGATAACAAATCCGGCGCCCCGGTGCGGCATGTGGAGGCCTATCTTTCCGTTCCCTCTGCCAGAACGCAGTTCCGGACGAACATGAGCGACAGCAATGGCCGGGTGCGATTTGAACTGGATGACTTCTACAGATCTCAGGAAATCATTTTGCAGACCGATCCTGAAGAAGACAGCAGCTGTCATTTTGAAATCGAAAACCCTTTTGCACATGTTTATGCTTCAGGACCGCCAGCGCAGTTCCGGCTTCCGGTTTTTAATTCACCCGAACTAACAGACCTCAGCGTTCAGGCGCAGGTTCAGCATATTTATGAAGGAAATAAATCGCAGCGGTTTAAAATGCAAACCGTTGATACCAACAGCTTTTATGTTGTTGCGGATGAAAAATACCTGCTGGACGATTACACGCGGTTCCAGACCATGGAAGAAGTGCTTCGCGAATATGTGCAATCGGTGAACGTCGTCAGAAGACGGGATAAATTCCAGTTGTATGTTTTCAATCCGCCGTTCAGGGATTTCTTCAATAGTAAGCCTCTGATACTGATGGATGGCGTTCCGGTTTTTGATGCAGATAAATTATTTCATCAGGATCCCATGAAGATCCGCAGGCTGGACCTGGTGACCGGAAGATATTTTCTTGGCTATAAGTATTTCGAAGGTGTGGTGAATGTGACCACCTACCGGGGCGACCTGGATGGGTTTGAGATGGATCAGCGGGCAACGGTGCTCGACTATCCGGGGATTCCCGAGGAAAGAGAATTCTTTTCGCCGGTCTATGAAACGGAGAAGCAGGTGAGCAGCCGCCTGCCTGATTTCAGAACGCTGCTGTATTGGGTGCCGCAGGTAAAAACAGGAGCTCCGGGAAAAGAGCAGCTTCATTTTTATACCTCTGACCTGCCGGGCCGGTATGCAGTGGTGGTGCAGGGCATTACGGCAACGGGCGAATCGGGGAGCCGGGTTATTTATTTTACAGTAAAAAAATAAAAACACAGATTGCGTATCCTGTGCCGCCGGAAATCATCTTCATGCTGTTTTCTTCTTTCGGCCGCCGATATCCGGTAAGAACCCCGTCAGCAATCCGATCAGCGGTAAAAAAGAACAGACCCTATAGACGAAGATAATGCTGGTATGGTCTGCCAGGGAACCCAGCAGGGCAGAGCCGAGCCCGCCCATGCCAAAGGCAAATCCATAAAATAAACCGGAGATCATACCGATCTTGCCTGGCAGCAGTTCCTGCGCATACACCAGTATCGCGGGGAATGCGGAAGAAAGGATCACACCGATAAAAACGGTGAAGATACCCGTCCAGAAAAGATTCACATGGGGCAGGAGCAGCGTGAAGGGAGCAGCGCCGAGGATGGAAAACCAGATCACGTATTTCCTGCCGAACCGGTCGCCCAATGGTCCGCCCAGGATGGTGCCGGCCGCTACGGAAAACAAAAAAATGAAGAGATAGATCTGTGAATGCTGCACCGTGACATGGAATTTACTGATCAGATAAAAAGTGAAATAGCTGGTCATGGAAGCCAGGTAGAAATATTTGGAGAAGATCAGCACCAGCAGGATGATGATGGAAATGACCACTTTCTGCCGCGACAGATGATGCGCTTCTTCTAAAATGTGTTTTGCTTTCTTCCTGATCCGGTTGGTATTTGTTTTGTACCATCTGCCTACCATAACGAGTACGGTCATGGCCAACAGTGCCAGAATGGAGAACCATCCAATGCTGGATTGGCCGTAGGGTACAATGATCAATGCAGCCAGCAGCGGGCCCAGGGAGCTGCCTGCATTTCCGCCAACCTGGAATATGGATTGGGCCAGTCCGCGTTTTCCGCCGGATGCCATATAAGCCACTTTAGACGCTTCAGGATGAAAAATCGAAGAGCCGACACCGATCAGACCTACCGAAACCAGCAACACGCCGAAATTGCCCGCTCTGGACAGAAGCAGAAGACCAATCAACGAAAAACCCATGCCCGTAACCAGTGAAAAAGGTTTTGGCTTCCGGTCAGTATACGTGCCCACGAGTGGCTGCAGCAGGGAGGCCGCCATCTGGAAAGTGAGTGTAATTAAACCCACCTGGGTGAAACTCAGATGGAAACTGTTTTTGACGACCGGATAAATAGAGGGTATGAGCGATTGAATCGTATCGTTGAGCAGATGGGAAACGCTGATCATGATCAGTATGGAATACACCGTGTTCTGGGTTATCTGCTTCGTGCTTACGGGAATGGCCACTCCAGCTTTGTCCATCTTCTTGTACAGGTTTAGCTTTTGAAAAGTAGCAAACAAAAATGATTGCCTGTGTTTAAGACTGCAAGATAGTTCACGATGAAATAAGATGATCGGTTTCCATCAGGGCACGCCTTTATTTGGTTTGCTAAATCCTATTTTTGTGAACGATTCACTAAAATATTTTATCATGCACCGCATTCTTTGTCTGGGTTTGATTCTGCTTACCCTCTCTGCCCGGGCACAAAAGACCGATCTTCGTTTGCAAAAGCAAATTGAAGAACTGGTTGCCGGTTTTCACGGAAGTGTCGGTGTGTACGTGCATGATCTCAAAAGAAACAGGATCGCAGCAGTGAACGCAGACAGCCTTTTCCCGACAGCCAGCGTGGTGAAAATTCCAATCCTCATCGGCATCATGAACAGGATCGGGAGGCAGGAACTGGAATATAACCAGGTGATGATTTATAAGGACACGCTGAACTATGATCACGGAGAGGATGTGCTGGCTTCTTTGAAACCCGACGAAAAGATTATGCTGAGTAAACTGATGCTGCTTTCAATATCCCTGAGCGATAATACGGCAAGCCTTATGTTGCAGGGTCTGGCCGGAGGCGGAATACGCATCAATGAATTGATGGATAGCCTTGGATATCGCTTTACCCGGGTGAACAGCCGCACACCCGGACGGGAGAAGAATCGGGAAGAATTTGGCTGGGGTCAAACCACGCCACGCGAAATCGCCGGCATCATGGAACGGATTGCCTTCGGAAAAATATTCGACGCCCGGCTTAGCGAACGCATGCTGCGGATTTTAGGCCGTCAGTACTGGGACGCAGAAGCCATCTCCCAGATTCCGCCCAATGTATTTGTGGCTGCAAAAAGCGGCGCCGTGGATGAAAGCCGGAATGAAGTGCTTTACGTGAACGCCCGGCATCCTTATATCTTCAGCATCTTCACCAAAAATAACACGGATCAAAGCTGGGAATACAACAACGAAGCCTGGGTGATGACCCGGAAATTATCGGCGCTGCTTTGGAAATATTATAATCCCGGATCAGACTGGGTGGGAGAGCCGGTGAAAAAATGAAGGTCAGTGCGGCAGTTTAAATTCCACTTTACAACCGTTCTCAGGAGAGGTTTCAATATGCACTTCTCCATTAAAGGATTCAATCCGGTTGATTATGTTGGAAATACCAATCCCTTTTCTTTTTTTCCCCATATCAAATCCTTTGCCATCGTCAGCAACCACAACAATGATATGCTGATCATCCTGCCTGATCGACAGGCTCGCATTTTTAGCAGCGGAATGCTTTACAATGTTATTGATCTGCTCCTGAATAATTCTGTATATATTTAACTTTAACTCATCATCCATCGGCTTGCCGGTTGCTTCGTAAGTCAAATCTGATTTTATCCCGCTGCTTTTATTCAGTTCATCAACCAGCATCTGCAGCAGTTCCTTCAGATTGATATTTTTTAAAGGCGTCACATTTTTCGTGCTCAGCAGGCGTATTTCATTAATTGAGCTCTGCACCAGGCCAATGGAATATTTTATATGCTCTTTCGTCTTTGCATCGTCCCTCCTCGCCATTTCAAGGTATAGTTTAGTGCCCACCAGGATCTGGTTAACATTATCGTGAAGTTCCTGGCCGATCCGGTTTCTCTCTTTTTCCTGCGCCTTGATGATTGCCCGGGTAATTTTTTTCTGTTCCTGTATTTTCTGATTCAGAATTTTCTCCTCCATTTCCTTGAGGGCTTTTTCTGCCGTTCTTCTTTCCGTGATGTCCCTTATGGCAGCCGTAACAACCGGTCCGTCACCGGTCTCCAGCCGGCTCAAACGCATTTCTACGGGAAATTCCTGGCCGTCCTTTCTTTTTCCAAACAACTCATAGCCATCGCCAAGCTGCCGGACGTCCGCACGCTCATAGCGCGTCATATCGTAAGTATTTTTATATCTTTCCGGGAGCAGGATCTCTACATTTCTGCCGATAATTTCATGTCCGGCATACCCAAACATCTTTTCCGTTTGTGCATTGATGAGTTGAATAAAGCCGCTGCGGTTCACGATGACCATCGCATCCGGCGCCGACTCCAGCAGGTTGCGGTATTTTTCCTCGCTGTGCACCAGTTTCCTCACCGCTTCCAGTTTTTCCTTTTCTGACTTTCTTTTATCGAGGGCAGCTTTGATGGCGCCCGGCAGCCGGGTCAGCCGGTCCTTTAAGATATAATCGTCTGCTCCGGATTTAATGATATGGGCGGCAAACTCATCGGTCATACTGCCCGTGACCAGAATAAAAGGAAGATCCGATGCGGTTTCACGAACGATTTTCAAAGCTTCGGATCCGTTGAACTGGGGTAAAGCATTGTCAGCCAGAATGAGATCCGGCTTAAATTGATCGAGCGCCTCCAGAAAGGCTTTCTTATTGCTGCTCAGACAGATCTCACAATCCAGGTTTTCGTTTTTAAGGAATCTCTGGATGATTTCAGCGTCAACAGGGCTGTCTTCCAGCATCACTATTTTTATTGTTCTCTTCATATATCCTTCAACTCGGTCTTTGATTCAATAACAACCAGTAGAACCCGAGATCTCTGATAGCCTGGGCAAAGCTTTCAAAATTTACGGGCTTCACGATATAACTATTGGCTCCAAGATCATAACATTTCTGAATATCCGGGTCCTCCTTGGAAGAAGTGAGTATCACGACGGGGGTTGCCCTGGTTCGGGGGTCTGATTTTACTTTCTGCAATACTTCAATCCCGTTTACTTTGGGCATTTGGATGTCCAGCAACACCACTTTTGGGCGGTAAAGCAAGTCCCTCGAAGCTTCATATTTACCCATGCCAAAAATAAAATCAAGCGCCTCCTCGCCATCCTTCACATGAAACAGATTATTCGCCATATGGTGTTTTCTCAATTCCCGGATAGTGAGTTCCGCATCATTGATATTATCTTCCACCAGTAAGACCTCTACCGAATTATGATTCATATCTGAAAGGTTTATGATAGGTTATTTTATCCCGAACTTTTTAATAATCTGCCGGCAGACTAAAATAAAAAGCCGCCATTTTGTTTACCTCTCCTTCCGCCCACACTTTGCCTCCGTGCTTGGAGATTATTTTTTCAACGATAGCCAGCCCCACGCCGGTTCCTTCAAAGTCGTCCGCACTATGCAAACGTTGAAATACCTTAAATAGTTTATCCTTGTATTTTTCATCAAATCCAACGCCGTTATCCTTTACAAAAAAGACAATTTGCCTGTTCTCGTTGAAGGAGCCAATCTCAATTCTTGGATGCTCCCGGTTACCCGAATATTTTACCGCGTTAGATATCAGGTTAATCCAAACCTGCCGTATGGCATTGATATCCCCTTTCACATCAGATACGTGATGAATGATCCAGCTGATCTTTCCCATCTTCGTTGCGGGAACCAGTTCTTTTATCACCTCCTCAATGATCATGTCGGTAGGAATTTTTGTTTTCACTATATCCTGCCTCCCCATCCTGGAAAAAGTAAGCAGGTCATCAATCAGATGCCCCATTCTCATCGTATTGTTTTTAATCACGGTGGTGATCCGCCTGGCTTCTTCGTCCAGTTTACTGCTGTAGTCTTCTTCCAATATGGCGGTAAAGCCGATGATGCCCCGGAGTGGCGCCCGGAGGTCATGGGAAATGGAGTAAGAGAATGCTTCCAGTTCTTTATTGACCGATTCCAACTGTATGGTGCGTTCTTTTACTTTTTGTTCCAGGTTTTGGTTGAACTCATTTAAGGTTCTGTTTTGTTGTTCAATTTGTGCAAGCATGTCATTAAAAGCATCTGTTAACGAACCCAGCTCATCCCGGCCCAGTTTGACTGCACGCACCGAATAATCCCGGTGATCAGAAATTATTTTAGCTGTGTCGGCCAGCGCAAGAATGGGATTTGAAATACTTCTCTGAAGAATTTTTGAAAGGAAAACGGCCAGCAGGAAAGAAAGCGTGATCACCAGGGCCGCCACAAGGCCAAAGATCCGGAAGCGTTCATACATGCCGCCGAGGTCAGACTTCACATAGAAGCTACCCAGTTGCCTGTCATCCTGAGCGACCGGCTGGAAGCCCTCCATAAAGCCCTGCCTCAGATGATAACCGGTTTGTCCGGGTTTCACGGGGAAATCATGGATATCCAGATCAACGGGATACCTGGAAAAAAGATTTCCTTTCTGATCATAAAGCGCGGCCATTACAATATGGGGTTCAGTCCGCAGGGCCAGCAGGATTTCTTTTGCATCTTCCCGGTTATCAAAAGCCAGCGCCGCCGTGCTGTTTGCAGAAATAATCCTTCCGATGGTAGAAAGCTTTTCCATGGTTGATTTCCGGAAAACAAATACCTCATAGCAAAAAAAACTGATACAGGTTACCATTAGCACCACACAGCAGATGAGGATGATGCCTCTCATCATTTTTCTGCGTATGGGAATGTCTTTGAATAACATGGCTCACTTGTTTTTGGAAGCATCAAAGATCTCTGCCAGCCTGAGCAGCTTCGAGCTCAGTACGAGGTTGGCAGCTTTGGTGGCTTCGAGATTAATTTCGAATCTGATATTATTATCCTTCATAAAGAATTTTATCATTCCGCCCTGCGCTAAAAAGCCGGGCATGTCACTGATGGTCAGAATACTTCTTTCCTTCAGATCTGAAATAACCTCTTGTGACTTTTTAGGATCGGATAGTCCCACAAACAGTATATGACAGGTTTTGATCTCATCCGCGTGGTCGTAATGCTGAATCAACACCGGATGTCCGTTCACCTTTTCCCCTGAAAAAGTCTCCGCGAGGTAAGCCCCAAATGGATTCTCACCCAAAACGCCAATGACCATCGGCTCATCAGCGGTGGAAAAAGAAGCCGTCGGCCAGTCAACAAACTGGGTGAAGTTGAAAAGAAAAGCCGCCTTTATCCGGTACTCCCGGGGAACGGGTGGCTGGGCAGGCAAGTGACCCACACCGGGCATGATCAACAATGCCACGAACAGAAACCGGGTGAGGATGATTTTTAAAACCGGCATGTGAGCTTTGCATTAACACTACGCAATATTTCGCGCGGAGAAGGTGATGAAGGGATGAATTCAGCATGTTTGTTCTGTAGCAGGTTCTGTCCGGTAACGCTCAGCTCAAGGCCTTTGCTCATTTTCCATCCAAGCTGTATATCCAAACCGGTATAGGCCGGAACAATCGGATCGGGCAATTTGTCCACATAGCGAAACACGAACCCTGCTTCAATACGCGCGGGCAGATCGAACATGGACTGGATCAGGAACTGGTTTTCCGGATCGTTACTTTCGGCGGTTGCTTTATTCAAATCCTGGCTTCCGGGTTTAACAGACAGATCCTTTTTCAGGAACGTGTAACCGCCGCGCAGGCGCCACCATGCCAGCGGCTGATAGGTTCCTGAAAGCTCGGCACCGTAAGCGTTGCCACGCACGCCGTTTCCGAAGGTTATGGGATAACCGGCGGGCGGCGGCCCCGGTTCGGCACTGCGGATATGATCGTAAACATTATAGAAACCGGCGATGGACAGCGAAAGTCTTGTGAAAGGCTGTACCCGCCAGCCGAGCTCATAGGCCAACACGGTTTCAGAAATAAAATCATCGCCGGATATCACCGGAACACCCGGAGCCACGGACAAACTAAAATCACGGTCAATCCGTGAAGGTGTCCGCACGGCGCGTGAAACAGCTGCCCAGATCATCTGACGTTCCGCGGGCGTCCAGGCAAGCCGGCCACTGGGCGAATATTCAAAACCGGTATAGTCATTGTGCTCAAGCTTTGAGCCGAGTGTAAAATAGAGTCGATCATTTACGAGCGTGATCTTATCCTGAACGAAGAGGCTGTACAAGTGCAGCATCTTCTTCGCCGGCAAAAAAGCAAATAAGGCGAGGTTCTGCATTTTATCGTCCATCAGGCGAACATCCCCTCCCCAGATCAGTTCCTGTCTCCGGCCGGCCTGTAGCCTGTATTGCCAGTCAATATCATAGGTCTTCAGACTTTCCGTAAAGCCGTTGAGAAAATCCCGCCAGGTCTGATCATAATAACCCTGAATCCGGAAATCGGATTTATCCGATATGCGGTGTGTCCATCGTCCCAGCACATTACCACCGATGGCTACAACGCCAGTCGCTCCATCGGGGTTCGGAAACGCATCATAGAAATCAGATTGCAACGTGAGATGATCGTTTTTCTTTGCATCCCAGTCGAACCGGAAGCCACCCTGTCCCATTGACCAGGCATCCTTTGCCTTAGACCCATCGGTAAGACTGGTGTTGGCCCGTTTATAGCCCATCCCATAAACACGGTAGTTGATATTTTCGCCGATGGTTCCACCATAACGCAGATTGCCCAACCAGGGAATTTCATTGCCGCCGCCGGCCTGAGCAAATAAGCCCTGTGTTTCCCGCGCATTTTTGGTGATGATATTGATCACCCCGTTGACTGCATTTGCGCCCCAGAGCGTTCCCCCGGGCCCGCTGATCACTTCAATCCGGTCCACATCTTCCAGCAAAACATTCTGCACATCCCAAAAGACCCCTGCATAAAGTGGTGTATAGACTGTACGGCCGTCAATCATAACGAGAAGCTTATCTGCAAGCACGTTGTTGAATCCTCTGGCGCTTATTGCCCACTGGCTGGCATTTACCTGAGCAACCTGGAGATTGGTGGCAAGCCGCAATGCCTCCGGAAGCGTCGTGGCCCCGGAACGTCTGATGTCGTCGCCGGTGATCACCTGGATAGCCGAAGCCGCCTCCGTTAATTTTTCAGGCGTCTTCGAAACGGAAGTCACTTCCATATTCATCAGCTCTTTCAGGCTCAGTTTTCTCAGTATGTCGGGAGAAAGCAGACTATCGTCAGTCTGGCCAAATCCCTGATCAGACAGGCATATCAGGCCAAGCATCAAAAAAACCGACAGGAAATAAAAAAGAAGTTGAGTCTGGTGCGCAGAAACGAAACGCTTCATAGTTTGAGTTGTTTGGGGGCGGTGTCTCCCAGTTTTTCAGTAGATATTGTTCAACCTTTCATTTCACGTACTAAAGATAAAGAATTCTGGCATTTCTCCCCAGGATAAGGTCTATTTCCCTGCGCCTAAGTGGTTACACTTAATTTTATCGCGCTGGCCCGGGATCATTCACTGACCAGCATCTGAGTAAATCACGAATTGAACTGCGGTTGTGCTTTCCCGTTAACATGCCGCCCGATGGGATACGAAGATATTCTCTGTAGGACAATTTTCAACCGGCCATGAGAATTTATACCGCGCCGTTTGCATATTCCGGATATGCTGTAAATTTATTTCGGCTTATTTTTCAATTCTCTACTGGTCAAATCCGATGATATACGCAACGCAGAAGTAAAAAGCTAATATTGGTCAGACAAATAATACTCCATCAATGGCATGCATTCAGATCTCTCGCCTGCCTTATTATACTCGCGGGATTATTGTGGTAATTGGATTGGGTTTTCGGCCGGGCGACAACTGCGAGGATAGTTCCTTTTACCCATAAAGAAAAGTGCCCCATCCATGGCGGCAGAGTTCAGGCCGTTTATTATGTCAGTGGAAAGGAATATGCCGATGTTTATATCCGGGAAGGTCTTACAGTCCGGGATAGCCGCTTCCCATTGAGGTATCTGGATTTTGCCCCCGGAATATCCAGGCCTGATACCATACTGGATAAAGTTAACCCGTTACACAGCAAAATCGTCACTGTCCCGGTATGCCTTTATCAGCGCCAGTTCACCTTCTTTGCCAGGCCTCGATATCCCATGCTCCATACCCAGGATTCCTTTGTAGCCCTTTTGGTAAATATGTTTGAAAATGTTTTTGTAATCCATTTCGCCCGTAGTCGGTTCATTGCGCCCGGGGTTATTGCCGATTTGAAAATAGGCGATCTCAGAATAAGTGAGATCCATATTATGCATAATATTCCCCTCGTTGCGCTGCATGTGAAACATGTCAAACAATATTTTGCAGGAGGGGCTGTTGACGGCCTTGCAAATGGCGTAGGTCTGATCTGAATTTCGCAGAAAAAGGTTCGGCGAATCGCTCAGAGGTTCCAGAGCCATCACAATGCCATGCGGTTCCAGGATCTCCGCGCCCCTGCGCAGCGCTTCAATTACATTACCTGTCTGAATCCCGATGGGCAGGTCTCTTTCAAAATCTCCGGGCACCACAGTCGTTAATTTTCCATTGCAGCGTTTGGACACTTCTACCGCCTGCCGGCAACCTTTTAAAAATATTTCCAGGTTTTCCGGCTTACCCGTCGCAATGGAGTTTTCATCATTGCCTCCCTTATCAAGTACAAATACGCCCATGGACATGCCCATTTTTGCCAGTGCATCCCCTATCGCCTTTTGTTGTTCAACCGGTCTTCCGGCCATCCCGTTATCCTCTATTGCGCGAAACCCGATATCGTACGCAAATTTCATCTGGTCAATGAAATTATCTCCGGCATTATTTTTAAACATTCCATCGTGAATACCATAATTCAGGCGAAAAGGTTTGCCGGATTCCGGAAGATCATTTTTTCCTTTTGTTGCAGCGTGGGTCACCCCGGCTGCAAAGACTCCTGCACTTCCCAGGATAGAATTCTTTATAAAATGTTTGCGTTGCATATAATTTATTTTTTTATCAGAAGAATTTAGTGACACCTGGAATAGCTACCGGATAATTGCCTTCCGCATCCGGCAATACCGGGGGAGCAGCATTAAAATCATAAACAGCCGGCATGATGTTCAACCCGGAGTTTATCGCCTTATCCCAGTCTACTACCTCCCCGGTATAGGTAGCCAGTCTTCCCAGTATGGAGGTCATGCTACTCCTGGCGCCCCGTTCTGCATCCCAGAATTTAAATTCACCGCCGGCAACTGCTTTAAACAATTCATCGTGTTCGGTTTGATAAGGCTGGTTTTCCATCTTCAAATCATACTGATAAACCGTTTTACCTTTCGTATCGGTTATTCGCGCCTCGCCACAAAATACCTTTCCTTTGGTACCAGTCAATAATTCATCAACCTTACTCATGGTGCCTTTCTGATGCCTGCACTGACTGTTTAAGATAGCTCCGTTGCCGTAGTGGAACTCTACGTAATGGTGGTCAAATATTTGTCCGTAGTCCTTGCCCTTTCTAACTTCCCTTCCACCCATTCCCTGTGCCTGAACCGGATACGCTTCCAATGCCCAGTTGATCACATCCAGATTATGGATATGCTGCTCGGTGATATGATCTCCGCATAACCACACAAAATAATACCAGTTCCGCATCTGATACTCCATTTCCGTCCAGCCCGGCTGGCGGGGATGAACCCATACCCCGTCGTTATCCCACCAGGCCTGAGCCGAAACGATATCTCCGATTGCTCCGTCATGAACCCGTTTAATTAATTCGCGGTAAGAATTCTGATACCGGCGCTGCAGGCCCACAACGACATTCAACTTTTTAGCCCTGGCTATTTCCGCGGCCTTCAATACGCGTTGTATTCCGGCAGGATCGGTCGCCACCGGCTTTTCCATAAATATTTGTTTATTCTGATTCACCGCTTCTTCAAAATGAATCGGACGGAATCCCGGAGGTGTGGCGAGGATAACCACATCGGCCAAGGCGATGGCCTTTTTGTAAGCGTCGAATCCGGTAAATTTATTTTCCTCTTTTACCTGAACCCGGTCTTTTTTACCTTCCATGGCTTCCAGTATATTATTATGGCTATCGTCCAGGCGGTTCTTAAACGCATCCGCCATGGCAACCAGTCTTACATTTTGTTTCGTGCTTAATGCCTGAACAGTCGCGCCGGTTCCCCTGCCCCCGCAACCAATCAACGCAATTTTAATCACATCATCCGCGCCGGAGAAATAATTAGCGGATGAGATAAAAGGAGCGGCAAGTATGCCGCCGGTCAGTAATGAAGACGTCTTTACAAAATTCCTTCTGCTCTGTTTGTTCAGATCTTTTTGATTCATATAGCATGCAATTTGAGGATATAAAATAGTTTATTTTATTGACAAAAGCCTGGCAAAAAAAAGTCCTGCCTCATGCGCGTCGGGTTGTTTAACCGGCCGCACAATCCGGAAGCCGATAAAAGGAGCATCTGCGTTCCACCATTTGCTCTTTGGGATTTGCGGATCACGGGCATTCCATTTACGCTCGGAAGGAATTCTTGCAGCGCTTCGCAATGCAGAAGCTTCATCCCTGAAATCGCCGCCCCTTAAGCTGAGGGGATATTTGCTCTCCGGCTGCATTAAGGGATTGCGAACATCACGGCCCAACCGTTTGAAATAATCAGCCTGGTATTGATCCAGTGTCCATTCCGCCACATTACCGAGCATATCGTAAAGCCCCCAGGCATTCGGCTTTAACTGTTTTACCGCATGATACCTGTTGCCACTATTGGCTGCGTACCAGGCATACTGATCAAGCTGCTGCTTATCTTCTCGAAATGGGTAAGCGGAACTGGAACCTGCACGGCAGGCATACTCCCATTCGGCTTCTGTCGGCAGCCGGTAGAAAATGCCCGTTTTTTTATATAGCCATTGGCAATACATCAACGCTCCGTACTGGCTCATGCTGTTGGCCGGGAAACCGCCGCCCTTTCCCATCCCCAGTGTAAAATCAATATAGGGCGGACTGGGTCTGGTTATTCCGTCCGGTTTCGGCTCCGGGTCTCTCTCTTCATCCGAGAACAACACATATTCATCATAAGTCACTTCATGTTCTTCCATCCAGAATGAATCAACAAAGACTTTTGTGGCAGGTCCCTCATCTGCCCGGCGACCTGTTTCTTTATCCGGGCTTCCCATTAGAAAGGAACCGGCAGGGATGGGAACCATGCGGAATGATACCGTCGTATTCGGAATCTTTTGTTCGTACGTGGCAAAGGATGTGTCCTGATTTTGGGCTTTTGCAGGTAAATACAGGCTGCCCGTCATTAAAATTGCAAGACCGGCATTCCGGATTTGAACCATTTTCAAAGTGTTTTGTCAAGATAGTTTTTAAAATTCGCTGAGCTTCGCTCCCGGATGCGGCCTTTTCTCCTTTCCGTAATGAGCAGGGCTGCCCCGGGAATCCGCCTGATTAACTTCAGCGATTTACCGGTGGAAAGAATACTGCAGGCAGTAGCCAGCCAGTCCGCCGTCGTAGCATCGGTCGCGATGGCGGTAACATTTTTTCTGCGCGTCAGCCCGATGCCGGTTGCCGGGTCCACGATATGCGAATACCGCTTTCCATTAATTTCAACATATTGATAGAGGTCTCCCGACGTAGCCACCGCAATGCATTTCAGCTGTAAAAGCAGCGGCAAAATTTCCTGCTTTTCTCCCGGAGCATTAATACCGATCAGCCAGCCGGCTTTTCCGGGAGGGGGCCGACCGGTTACGATCTTGCCACCGGCATTGACCATAGCGCAATAAATCCCGTTTTGATTCAGAACTTCCAATGCTGCAGCCGCAACAAATCCTTTCCCAAGACCCCCGACGTCGAGCTTCATTCCTTTTTTTTCCAGCATAACCGAATGCGTTCCTGAATCCAGACGGATGTAACGATAACCTGTTTTTTGCAAGGCAGTCCTTAGAGAATCTCTGTTGGGGAAAATTTTAGTCTTACGGGCATCGCGCCATAATTTCACCAATGGACCGATGCTGACATCATAGGCGCCGCCACTTAAACGGGCAGCCTCAACGCCTCGCCGGAGAATATCAAAAAGAGCATCCGATACCGGCACATATCTGTTCTGACCGCTGGTTAAACTCAATCGGTTTATTTCACTGCTATCGTTATAATCATTCAATAGCCCATTCAGTTCTTCTGCCTTTTTAAACGCGGCATCAGCAGAACTGGCGGCCGATGCGGAATCATTGCAATACAGAGTAATAGTAAAAGGGGAACCCATTTCGGCTTGTTCAAATACATATCTTTTCTGGCCCCTGCCCGCCTGAACAACAAATAACAATAAACTGATAAACAAATACCCTTTTATCCTGACTGTTTTAGACATTATCCGATCATGGTAGCCATACCGGCAAAAACGGGCTGAAATTACTCCTTTTTCCCGGATTTCAGATCGCGTCTATTAATGAACTATCTCTGAAATCTCCTGTAATATTATCGAAAGGATAATTCGCGTCAGATTGACGCTTAATAACCGGAGACGGCCGCCGGACCAGTTTGGAAGAAGTATTATGAGGCATACCCCTGAACCCGATTGGGGCAATTCTGGACCATTTTACAGAAGATCTGAGTTTATTACATAACCATGGCGCCCAGATAAACACTGTCGGATTGCCTGCTTCGGTCGTGTGCAACAAAAGCCAGATAAATATCATAGGCCCTATTTCCTCAGGCGGCGATAGGGAATTTCTTTCCAGAAAGAACCGATGCAGGTGCCGACTTTACCCAGAAAGGGTGCGTTGATGGCATTGATTAATTTATCCATAAGCAGTGAAGGATTTTGGTACATGCCTCCGGATGGCGGCATGTTAAAAAATTACAAAAAAATAATATATGTATAATAAAATACATAGAAAAATAAGGTATCTCCTGCGTTTTGTCTGTGTTTAGTCCGGGTTTAATCTCTATTTTACCTGCTTTATATGGAGCATCGGTACTACTCATCCTACTCATCAGGCACCAATATTTCCACTTCCTGATATCCCCTCTTTTTGACCGCTTTATGATTTTTGTTTGACCAATTCATCACCCTTCCATTCCAGTCATCAAAAAGAATTTTACTGCCTGCCCGAACGGATTTAGTAGGATCCTATTTATTATTTTTTTAACTTCCTCCTTGCAGCCATCGCATTATTCATTTTGCCTTTACCCTTATGAAACCCACCAACCTCTGCTATCTGCTGATCCTCTTATCTTTCGGTTCCTGCATTTCTCCCAGGTCCTATTATATGAGCCCGATGGATATCAACTCGCTGCCTTATCATACCCTGCCCAATACCACCGATTCACAGCGGGCGGCAACCTATGCCAGCCTGTCCATTCATGCCGGCGGGTCAAACCAAACGGTCAAGGATGGCGTGTCCGGCATGAGGGGAGATATTCATCGTGCCTACCGCTTCGGAAATTTTCAGGCTTATTATGGCGGCGGCATCAGCCTGGGAAATTATCATCTGCATGAATCCGATCATACGGCGTATAATTATTCAACGATGAGCGATACCACTTATCATTTTCCCACTTCGGACAAATTCTTTGGTTCTTACGGATTTGGCGGCGGCATAAACCTGGTCATCCCTTTTGCCGGCGGAAGGGGTGAATGGCGGGTCATCGGTTTTGAGACTTCTTTTCAAAAGGAATTTGGAGATTATGTGAAATTCCGGAAACAGCTCCGGGATTCAGCCTACGATATCCTCGCGACCTATGGTCAGATCTTCACCGTGGGGGGAACCACGGAACTAGTGGGCATCAGCCGGCATGGCACGGAAATCGGATACAAAGTAGCGCTGGGATCAGTGCTTTTTCCGAAAGGGAGTTACCTGGGCCCTGAAAGCGATTTTCATCCTTATTATATGTCTCACACCCTCCACGTGACCAAAAGAAAGGTGACCGGCTTCATGCAATTCAATATCGGCGCCCATGCATTAAGCCTTCAGTTTGGCGTCAATTATAATTTGAGTAAAAAATCCGGGATGTAAACAGGATGCCGATCTTTGGCTGAGCTTTTAAACCCGCATGAATGAAAAAATTATTCCTGCCATGCCTGTTATTTTTATCGGTTGCTGCTGCCAGCGCCCAGTCCGGCTTTAACGACAGCCTGGCGCAAGCCCGGAACCGCATCACCCAAAAAGCCATGCTCACGCTGGGAACCTGGGCCGCCGCCAATATCGCCAGCGGTTTTATCATTGCTTCACAAACACAGGGAGAGGCGAAATACGCGTGGCGGATGAATGCTTACTGGAATTTCATTAACCTGGGACTGGCCGGCATGGGTTACCTGAATGCGCGAAGGGCCATGTTAAAAAAATATGGTCTGGCCGACAACCTGGGTGCCCAGCAGGCGATCGAAAAATTATATTTCTTTAACCTGGGACTCGACCTGGCTTATATAACGGGCGGTTTTTATTTGCGTGAACGGGGTAATTCGGAATCAAAACCGGATGGTCGGGATCAGTTTAAAGGCTATGGAACCAGCATCGCCGTTCAGGGCGGGTTTCTCTTGCTGATGGATGCCGTGATGATCACGCTGCATCATAAAAACAGTGTTCGCTTAAATAATAAGGTCCGTCGATGGGAGCTGAATGCCGGCCCCGGGGGACTGGGTATGGCTTATCATTTTTAAATGCTGATCATCCGTTGCCGGGCGATCACGTTCCATGTTTCCTGCCAGCGGTTGTTGTCAATCACCATGGCCCGGTCATACAAAGCAACGGAGGGACAAATATGCCAGGGCACTCCATACAGCACCTGCCCGATCTCATAATTACGTGTGTCAGTCACCGTTAGTACCAGGTGTTCCTCGCTTTGAGCGCCGGGAACAGCCTCCGGAGCATTCAGGAAAAAGACCCTGGGCTGGGGGTTTTCCGCAGCAACGGATTTGTGTCCGAGGTCCACACACAATAGCTGTGAAGAAATGATGGATACCACCCGGCATAAAAGCAGGGCGGCAAATTGAAATGGTTGGTCTGCCAGGTTTTCGGCATAACCTTTATCCCAAAATATAAAAGTACCCGGACTGCATTCCCGGTCGTCCTGCGCGGCATGGATCAGGAAGGTCGGAGATCCGCCGGCAACCAGCGTAAGGGGATGACCGGCCGCGGATTCCAGTTGTTTTTTTAATTCGCTGGTTCCCGCAAATGCTTCCAGGCATCGCTTCCGCCGAATTTCGGGATCTTTATCATGGATATGCCCATCGTAAGCATGCAGTCCGGCTACCCGGATTCCCTTCAGCAGATGAATGGTTTCAAACAGCGCCGGCGCGTCTGCGGGTAAGATGCCGGTCCGGTTCATTCCCACATTCAGATCCATGTACACTTCAGCCTGGAGTTGTTCCCGGATAAAACCATCGGAAAGCGCGAGAGCGCCTGCTGCAGAGTCAACCAGGCAGGAAAAACGCGTGCCGGGATACTTCTTTATCAGCTTCAGAAGGCGCTGGATCTTTGGTCCCGTCACCTCATAAGCCATCAGCACGTCCCGGGCTCCGGCCATCCCCAGCATTTCGGCCTCGGCGATGGTTGCACATTTAAATTTACTGATGCCGGCATCCATCATCATGCGGGATAGTTCCAGCATTTTATGCGTCTTCACATGCGGCCTCAGCCTTTGCGGGGGCACGACCCCAAGCAAAAGATTTATATTCTGCTTCACCCTGTCTTTATAAACACAAAGAGCGGGGGAATCTATTCGATCCACATCTTCGATGTGATACCAGTCCGGATTTTTCATCATAACAGTTTATGCTAATTCAAACATTGCTTCGATCTCCACCGGGATATTATCCGGAAGGGAACCCATGCCCACGGCGCTTCTAACGCCAATGCCGTTTTCCTTCCCCCATACCTGCGCAAACAATTCACTGCAGCCGTTGATCACATAGGGATGTTTCTCAAAAGACGGATCGGCATTCACCATGCCCAATACTTTGATCACCCGTTGTATTTTATCCAGGCTTCCGAGATGTGATCTTAACGTGGCCAGAATGGTCAGCCCGACCTGCCGGGCAGCCAGCTTTCCATCTTCCATACTCATGCCGGCGCCGACTCTGCCGGTGATCATTTTTTTATCCGGAAGAACCGGGCCATGCCCGGAAACATAGCAATGCTTCCCGGCAATCAGGAATGGAATATAAACCCCCATCGGTGTTGGTGCGGGCGGTAGTTCGAGGCCCAGGCTTTTAAAATTTTCTTCGGCTGACATATATATTTTTTAATGACTGATAAAAAAATTGATCACAAAAACCATGAGCAGTCCCACAACGGACACAATGGTTTCCATAAAGCTCCAGGTTTTGATGGTATCCTTGATGCTGAGATTGAAATATTCCTTGAACATCCAGAACCCGCCATCATTTACATGGGAGAACATTAAACTTCCCGCACCCGTGGCCAGTACGATCAGACTGGGGTTGACGGAGCTACCTGCAAGCATCGGCGCCACAATACCGGCAGCGGTGAGTCCCGCGACCGTAGCGGATCCCAGACACACGCGGATGAATGCTGCAATGCCCCAGGCGGCCAGTATGGGATGTGCGCTGAAACTATGCATGGACGCGGTAATCTGGTCGCCCATACCGCTGTCCATCAATACCTGTTTCAAAGCTCCGGCTCCGGCGATGATGAGTAAAATCATCGCAATGTCTTTAACGGCTTCAGTCATGGAGACCATGCAGGGTTCCAGTTTCTTTCCTTTTTTTAGTACCAGGGCATATAATGCATAAGCGAGGGTGAGCAGCAGGGCCACGATCGGATCGCCGGCGGCGATGATGATCTTAGTGAATATATTTTCAGAAACGCCCGATAGCCTGACGATGGTGGCGGCCCCGATGAGGATCACCGGCAGCAGGGCCGTGATCAGACTGTCTGCCAGTCCGGGCAGATCCTTATCCTCCATGGGGGTTCCTGCAAACGTGATCAGAGGCTTTTGCTTATATTTTTTCAGGGTCATGGAAAACAAGGGGCCTGCAATAATAATCGCGGGCACTGCGGCGATGAATCCATACAACAGGGTAAGTCCGAGATCCGCATGATACTGCCGCACCAGCGCTACCGGCGAAGGGTGCGGGGGCAGGTAACCGTGAGTAACCGATAAGGCAGCCAGCATGGGCAGCCCGATATAGACCGCCGGAATATCATACTTATAGGAAAGCGTAACTACCAGGGGTACCAGCAGTACGAAACCGATGCCGTAAAACAAGGGTATGCCGACGATGAACGCCGTGATCACCAGGGCCCATACGATGTATTTTTTACCGAAAAGCTGCATGAGCGAACTGATGATGCGCTGGGCCGCCCCGTTATCGGCGATCAGCTTTCCCAGCATGGCGCCGATCACCAGGATCACCACCAGGGATCCCAGCAGATCGCCCATGCCCTTCTGAATGGAATCGGTAATGGCGGTAACAGACATTCCCTTCGCAAACCCGATGCCGAGGGAAACGACGAGGAAAGACAGGAATGCATTGAGCTTGAACCAGGTGATTAAGAGAATGAGCAGCAGAATACCTGAGAACAAAATGATAAAGGTCATGCGTTTTCCGGATGAGAATTGAAAGATCAAATTAAGCCATTTTACCACTAATTTGCAGTTATGTTTATTATTGATGCCCATCTGGACCTCGCCATGAACGTGATGGAATGGAACAGGAACCTTAAACTGCCCGTTCGTGAGATCCGGGAACGGGAATCCGGTCTCAGTGATAAACCGGACCGCGGAAAAAATATGGTATCCCTGCCTGCTCTCCGTGAGGGAAAGATCGGGTTGGTGGTTGCGACCCAGATCGCCCGGTTCGTGCAAAAAGGCAGCCCCTTGCCGGGCTGGCATTCTCCCGAACAGGCATGGGCGCAAACACAGGCCCAGCTTGCCTGGTACAGGACCATGACCGAAGAAGGGGAAATGGTTCAGATCACAGATCTGAATTCCCTGGAGACGCACCTGAAAGTTTGGAACAATGGTG
>JAUZOD010000065.1 GCA_030706635.1 Bacteroidota bacterium | reverse complement strand
TGCGCATGATTCAAAACTTTCATTTCTACTTATTTCATTGGATCGAAAGCTTATTCTTCTTAACCAAAACAATTAAAACGAAGAATGAGCATGAAAAAAATTTACTTCCCGCTGCTGGCCGTCTGTTTTGCCGTTCAGGCAAACGCACAAAAGGATTCGATAAAATCGAATCAGCTGGATGAGGTGGTGGTGACGGCTTCCAAAACCAATCTCAAACAATCCCAAACCGGTAAGATCGTTACCGTTATTGATTCCAAAACCATCCGGGATAATGCAGGGCATACCCTCACCGAGCTGCTGAATAATCAGGCCGGGTTCACGATGGTCGGCAGCAGCAATACCATGGGCACGAACGTGGAAAATTATTTCCGCGGCGCCGAATCCGGCAACCTGCTGATTGTTGTGGATGGCATTCCGGTCTCCGACCCGTCGCAGATCAGCAATACCTTCGACCTGAACAGCATTCCGCTGGAACAAATTGACCGCATTGAAATATTAAAAGGAGGACAAAGCACCATCTGGGGCAGCGACGCCGTGGCGGGTGTTGTGCAGATCTTTCTGAAAAAAGAAAGCGCAAAACCTTTATCGGCCAACGGTTCTTTCAGTTATGGAACCTATAATACGTTACGTGCCGGTGCCGGAATAGACGGGACGATAAATAAGTTTGGATACCGGATCCAGTACAATTATCAGAAAAGTGCAGGATTCTCCTCTGCATACGACAGCACGGGAAATAAGGGATTCGACAAAGATGGATTTTCCCAGAACAACCTGCAGGCCGAAATGAAATACAAATTCAGCGACGCGTTTCATGTTAAGTTAATGGGAACCCTGAGTGATTATCATTTTGATCTTGACGGCGGCGCTTTCCTGGACGATAAGGACTATACAGGAAAAAATAAAAATAACCTGGGTGCTTTGTACTTAAATTATCACAAGGGGAATATCAACTGGAACACGCTGGCCAGTTACCAGCATGCAGCCCGGTACTTCACAGATGACAGCCTCGACAGGTCCAGCCCCTACGCGTATTACTCCCATGGAAGCTACTTCTCAAAGAATTTCACGGCAGAATCGTATATGAATCTTCATTTTGCCGAGCACATGCAGTTGGTCGGCGGCATTCAGTTCCTCGATCAGAACACCGATCAGTCTTATCTCAGCCTGAGTGATTTCGGCCCTTACACGTCGGCATTGGGCGGCGACAGCGCTCATATCAAGCAATACTCGGCTTATGCATCCTACCTGATCACGGGGCTTTCCGGGTTTAACTTCGAAGCCGGCCTGCGGGCAAATCGCCACTCGCTTTATGGAAACAATTTCACATACACCCTCAACCCGTCTTTCCGTACCGGTGATCACAGCAAGATCTTTGCAAATATTTCCTCCGCCTATAAAATTCCCTCCTTATACCAGTTGTATGGAGAATATGGGAACCGGAACCTGGAGCCGGAAAGTAGTACCACCTATGAGATCGGCGTGCAAACGGAAAGCGATGATGCCGGATCGGTATTCCGGATTGCAGCCTTCAAAAGGGATATCGCGCACCTGATCGTTTTCTATACGGATCCCAATACATTCGTCTCCACCTATATCAACCGGGACAAGCAGCATGATTACGGATTTGAGATTGAAAGCAATATGCGGCTGAGCAGCGCAGTAAACTGGGTGAGCAATTTCAGTTTTGTAGATGGCGAAGGCATTGAGGACGGCGTAAAAGTCAAAAACCTCTACCGCCGTCCCAATTTTATCGTAAACAGCCGGCTGAATATTCAACCCATCCCCGAACTCACCGTAGCACCCTCTTTCAAATATGTCGGCGATCGTCCCAAAGGAACCTACGATATCGGTCCCGACCCGATGCCGCATTATTATACTGTCGGTTTTTTTGCCTCCTGGAAACTTCCACATGCCCGGATATTCGTTGACATACAGAATCTGACCAACCAGCAGTATTTCGATATCTATGGGTATAATAGTATGCGGTTCAATATGATGGCGGGAGTGAATGTTGATTTTTAGGATTCACTTACTGGGGTGAATGGTATATGGTATATGGTGGATGGATCGTAGGTGCAAATTCGCACAGAGGACACCATCCACCATATACCATATACTATATACCCTTTCCGTATTTTTGCCAAAACAACCCCATGCAGACCGGATTGAACGAGTTGCTGACGGTAACGTTTACCCTTTTTGCAGTGATTGACGTACTAGGTTCCATTCCCCTGCTGCTGTCTTTGAAGAAAAAAATGGGCGGCATTCCGGAATTGAAAGCTACCCTCATCTCAGGGGGATTGATGATCCTCTTTTTATTTATCGGTGAGCCATTGTTGCACCTGCTGGGGGTGGAAACGCATTCCTTTGCCGTAGCGGGGTCGATCGTGATTTTTTTTCTTGGCATGGAAATGATCCTGGGTATCGAATTATTCAAAAGTGAAAAAGGCGCAAAGAACACGGTTATGGTACCCATCGCCTTTCCTCTGATCGCGGGATCGGGCACGCTCACCACCATCATATCCCTGAAAGCCAATTATACGCAGATTACCATTCTGACCGCCATCCTGGTTAACCTGGTAATTGTGTACCTGGTGCTGAACTCCCTGGATTATATAGAGCGGATTTTGGGCCCGGCCGGAATGCTGGCGATACGTAAATTTTTTGGCGTAATATTGCTGGCCATTGCGGTAAAAATATTCAGCAGCAATGTGCCCGGACTGATCAAATAGGCCTCGTCGTACAATGGATAGTATAAGAGTTTCCGAAGCTCCAGATCCAGGTTCGATTCCTGGCGAGGCCACTTCGCCCACCGAAGCTTCAGCGAAGGTGGGCTACTCCACCTTCATATGAAATCTGCTGAGCTGAATCTGCACTGATTTTAGATCAGTTGTCAGATTTCCATTTCAAGGTAACACAAACGACACCAAACCATTCGGGTAGTAATTCGGGTAGCCGCCTGAAGACATCCAGGAGCATATTCTCCCGTTTGATCCTTCCAGGGTCATTCCTGAAATCGATCCCAATTGCTTCGAAAATTACCTGTTTAATCTGTAATGATAGCGGGTATAGGGTATAATAAACCCCAGCTTTTCAAAATTATCGTAAGCAGGTTTATTTTTTTCTTTATCCGGCAATTCTATATCCGCCACGAATAATATGGCGCCTTCATTCAGGCCATCCTGTATGGCTCTTCTCCAGATAGCATAGTCGGGTGCATAGTCATTCGTCATCACGCCCGGAACCGGAGCGTCCACTCCTGAAAAAACTGTTTTTTTACCGGTTGTAAAAAAGGAGCGGCAGGCGACAATATGGCCATCCCGGAAAGCCACATAATGCTTCCATCCCTTCTGAAAGGCAAAGGCCTGCGGCCACCAGTAAAAATCATAGCCGTAAGTGTCTATCAAAAATTTTACCCAGCTTTCTTCTATCTGTGCATCCACCAATTTTATTTCAAGGTGCACGTCGTCATTATCGGCGATGGGTAATTGCCTGTTATCTCTTACTACTCTTTCCCATGCTCCGGCCAGATAAAACCCATTTTGCTTCAGGAGCGAATCAGCCCCATATGGCTGCATAGGCAATGAATAATGCACAATATATTTTTCACGATGCGAATAAAACGATCTGATGCTGTCCAATACCTTTTGTGTAAACGGTTCGGTAAGCCCCATTCCGATAGCCCTGTTGAATAACGGCACCGGCATTTTCTGAAAATTAATCACCATGCCCCCTCCTATGTTCTGGTGTTTCATGCCGTTTGCCAGCTTTAAAGAATCGGAAACGGCATCAATCAGGCCGCGCCAGGCCGCCATTTCCGTCTGTTCAATCAGGAGAGCACTGTCCATTATGTTCATATTGCTTTGTGCGATTATATTAAGGGATGAAAGCATTATTATCCCCAGTGCGAGCCATCCTTTTAAGCGGGTGGTATTCATAAAAAAATATATTTTACCCATGACAGTCCGGATCCGGCCATTATCGGGACCTCTTGTATTCTTCTTTCACAGTTGATTACTCTAACAGAAGAGAAGAGTCAAAGGCAAAAAGTTCGATTGGGGCTAAAATAATTTTTTTCCTGAATGGTGCAGGTGAAGCCGGGTGGTTCTGTTACCATTACGGTGCAATACAAATACGGTGCTGTCAGGACAACGATTGCTGTGCCCGGGTGAATTGATATTGTGTGCTTCTATGATGGAAATATTGCCGCTGCTCATCACCTGGAGCGACCCGAAACCGCTTCCATGCAATATGTCTTCCTCAATTTCCTGTTCAATCAGTTTGCGGCCAAAAGCAGTTTTGCCACTCGTAAAAACCAAATGCAGGTTTTTATCAAAGTGGTTAATCAGTTTCTCACGATAGTGCAGCGAAGTATACACATTTCCAAAATAGATATGATACACATGATTCCATTCCTGCGCCTGTTTGAAGGCCTTGTCATTGTCAGCGCTGCTGTCCAGCCAGTGACTGATCATTTTTTGCTTTGCCTGGTTCAGCCGGCTTCTTACCGTGCCGATTGGTATACACAGGATGGCGGCTATTTCTTCATAAGAATTGAAATCTGAAAAATAACGAAGCATTAAAACGGTTTGTAAGATATCGGGCAGGCAGGCAAGTATATGATAAAGCCTGGTTTGCAGCTCATTCCTGTCGAGCTTTTTGCTGATTTCATCATCCCATAAACAGGATGATCCAACGGAAGAAAATTCTTCAGCGGCAGGCAGCAAAGACGCATTCATGCTCCGGTGGCAGCAGCGTATCAGGCTCGTTTTTAACCATCCTGCAAAAGCACTTGCCTCTTTCAGCTGATGCAGCTTCAGGTAGGCGGCTACAAATGTTTCCTGCACGGCATCTTTGGCTGCAGGACTATTTCCACAGATATGCAGAGCCGCAGCATACATCCACGGGTAGTGCTGCTGAAATAAAAAATTCCAGGCCACCGCATCCCCACGCTGTGCAGCGATGACATTTTTGTATGTATCCGCGAGGAGTTCCATGCTCTATTCCTTTCAAGGGGCTGGTTATCCGTACTCTAAAGATAAAAAGAATCGCCGATGCAGAAAATGCAGCCCGCAAAATGGCCAATCCCCAACTATTGCACAACGGCCCGTATCCGGCGAAATAAAACTATGGGATAATGGCACCCGCGTCAACCAGGCACCGGGCATGAACGTAACGCATCCCGGATCTTTGGGATTGGCTATGACGATATTGGTGTTTTAGCAATTGGCGGATCTTTTTTTCTTCAAGGTGAAAATCAATATGCTTTTTTAATTGCGGGTTGTCTTTACTGCCTTTTGGGCATTTTTATTTTGCGTTACCGACAAGGCATCCCAAAAGCTTTTTCTAGTTTTTATGACGATTGAATGGACGGCAGCTAATTTTTTATTTCGCAGTTTTGAGATCCATACGTGCGTGGAGTTTTTTAAGGTTGCCTATAATACCAGCGTACGAATATCTATTTGTGGTTAATTAGCCAGTCAAACGGTTTTTGGCTGATCCTTATCTCATTGGGATTTTTAAGAAGAGCATCCCGCACGGAAACTTCACAGCCGTGGAAGCCAATGATCAGTATCTTTAAAGGGATAAAATTTTTCACTTTAAAAGGTCAGAAAATGCCATTTTTCCCGAGGGTAATAATTCGGGTAGCTATGACAGGGTTGTAATGAAATACAGTCCCAGTAAGCGTTTCCAAGTAAGGTGTTAGCCCTGACGAGGCCATTGCGCCCACCGAAGCTTTCTTCGACCACCGAAGCTTCAGCAAAGGTGAGCTCCTTTCATACAAAATCTTCTTGGCTGAATCTGCACTGATTACCAATTAGTTCGCAGTTTTCCATTCCAAAGTAACACTACGATACCAACCGTTCGGGTAGTGTATCTTTGATTCTGCATCTTTATTACCCCCTGTACCGCCGATAAGCAAATTTAGAAAATGGATTTGCCGGTAAACGATAGTTTGTTATTCTCAAACAGAGAGACTACGATCAGCGTATTTCTTTGTTTAGCGCCGGCAGAGAGAGAAATCACATTTTCTCCGGGGTAGAATACTGTATTTTTAGCCTGCAGGATCTTACCATCAATCGTGTATAATACAACCGTTCCATTAAAACCTTTTTGTGTATTACATACGAGAGAAACGCCGTTTCCGGTATTGCTCGATGCCAGATAACAATCGCGATGACCCGATATCGCCGCATTGACCAACAGCACATTAGAATATAATACCTTGCCATCGGCTGAAATATATTTAATACGGTAGTAATTGTCACCGTAAACAGCATGGTTGTCTGTATACCTGAGCAAATTGATGCCACTGGCATCCGGGTTTCCAGGATTGACTGCTGAACCGATTTCAATAAAATCAATACCATTTACAGACTTCTCTATTTCGTAGTGGTCAATACCCACCTGGCTCTGCCAATCTAACAATATGGCCTGATTCGCATAGACCCCATCCAGCACGAAATATTTTTCTCCCAAAACGGCAAAATCCCAATAACTCAAGGTCTTTACTGCTGTATCCTTGCAGCCATTCCTTTTTTCGGTCACGATCAGTTGATATGTTCCCCAGGCCGTATCGGTGCTGGGATTCTGGATTGTGGAAGTAAATGCCTTTGGTCCGCTCCAATCCCACAGCAAGCCCTGGGAGCCACCAAATGGAGTTGGATAATTACTTGCACTTACATCGCCTCCATAAAGCAGGAGGGTCCTTAAGTCGGTTGTAATGGACGCTATAATGGAGGCTACGGGAGGAAAAGTATCTATCGGGATGACCACATTTTGAATCCGGGTCGCCGGGCAGCCTTCGGCTGGTGAAGCGGATACGGTATAAGTGCCCGGTTTATTCATGCTGATTTGCGAACTGTCGGTATTTGCTGAAGTAATATTGCCATCCGTCGTTTGCCAGCTATAATATCCATTGGTGGTATTATTCGTAATCTGGATCGTCCCCGTCGTTCTGTTACAGCGCAGCGTATCCGGTTGAAGAGTATAATCCATTACGGGCATTCTTAAAAATTCAAGCGGGGTAACAAAATCCTGCATATTGGAAGTAAAGGAATTGGACGACCTGGATTTGAAAAAGATGCTGGAAAACAGGGATTGACAGGCGCTCAGGCCCATTGAGGTATAAAGCGCCGGATCCACGCCAATCCGGGTAAGGTTCAGGCCTACTTCAACAAATTGCTGGGATTGATATTGAGGATCCCAGACCTTTAAACTATTCTCCGTTCCCCAGGGTGTGGAATAAGTGGTATCCTGGGTAGCTGTCGCCGAATAATTGCCAATACCGGAACCAAAACTGGTCGTACCGGTTTTGGATAGAATGGAAGCATATCCGAATGCGGGAGTAGCTCCATCAAAACTTGCCCCAAACTTAAAATAAGCGGGCGTCACAGTTGAGAAAGTTGTCTGACTCACCCAAATGCGAACATCAACAACGGGCGCCGTTCCCGGAGAATAGTTCACGGCCACGATCATGTCTCCCGTCTGGATAATATTACCGCTCGCATCAAATATCCATTGCGTATGGCCCGCATCAGGCCCCGCAGTAGAAAAAGTACCGGTTGCCGCATTATAACTAAAAGAATTTTTATACAGCTCAATATCAAGGTAGCTGGATCCGGTATTACCGACTGTGGAAGCCCCTGTAAAAAACCATAATGAATCATGCACATTGATTCCGTCCCTGCGCATGTGCGCAAAAACATCCGTCAAATCGTTTTTATCCGGAATATTATTTTTCCCGCCGGACCAATTAACCGGATTGTCTCCGTTTTTGGCAGCGCTTGTGAAGATCGTTGAATCAAAAAGTGGACTTGTTGCAATGTAATCCCGTCCATATACTGCATCCAGCCATAGTTTTCCATTTATTTTTGAATAAAGGGGAACAGACATTCTCTGATTAAAATTGAGATTGTTCCCGGATTGAAGTAAGGTCAGATAACCGGCGGCGCCTGAAGTGTCAATAACATTCTTTCCGGAAGGAGAAGGGGAAAACCAGTCGTCGCTTGCAATGGATCCCGTTGCAGGACCGTATTTCACATAATTATTGCGGGTATCTCCATCAACGCCAAAGTATGCATTGATTCCCCCATTGGTTAACTGGGCGAAAGAGAAGAGCGGAGAAAAACCGGCAATAAATAACATTGCAGGTAAAAATGGCTTCATAGCTATTGACGGATTTAGCTTATCATAGGAAAGGATTAATCAACTTGACGACCGACAGTAAAAATATAAGGAATAATCCGGGTTTGCAAGGGAATGCGCGCACTTTAAACAGCTCCTGGAAATCACAATTAACTGATTACTAATTAATTTTTTTTAACATGACTTTTAGTTATTAACAATAAAAATCCCGCTGCAAAAGCAGCGGGATTCTTGTGGAAGTTGCCTGGAAAGCGAGTTTTCCGGGTTTCGTATTTTTACTTAAGCAATCTCAACGTATCTACTACCGTAATCTGGCCCAGGGTCACGGTCGCACTGCCAGATGCCGTTTGATAGGTCGAATCAGAAGGAACATAAATTAAAGAATAGTTACCTGCCGGAACATCTTTTATCAGGAATTCACCACTCGCTGTATCGGTAATTGTGGAGGCAACGGTATCCGCTCCGGAGAGAGCAAAAATGGAAGTCCTTATTGAATCGGGAAGAACGACACCTTTTATATCACCGCCTGATGGAACCAGCGAAATGATCCTCAAAACCGGTTTCAGTAAATACTGCCCGCTGTTTCCCGCTTTCACGATGGATCTTCCGGCATCGAAATCAAGTGTTAACCTGTAAAGTATTCCGCCCGAAACCTCCTGGTGAACCTGCACTTTCAAACCAGATTCCTGTCCGCTGGGCGTTTTCAATGAAATTTTCTCTCCGTTATCTGCAACGATATAATTATTGTCACCCAGTATCAGCCGGATCTGGCTGATGGTTCCTGCGGGAATCGTTGCATCGGCGAGCAGGGTGTCTTTGCCATTGGTCAGATCGAATAAATTATAGAGGCCCGGATGGGCGCCATTCAGTTCTATCGGGTTGCTGGAATCACTGGAATCGCCCATAATAATCTGTATTTTTTGTATATCCACCCACACTTCCTTCGCGTAGGGGAACGGACTGTCAGTGAGCCTTACCTCCAGTTTTGCATTTCCCCCGTTTGGCGCTTTCTCATTTCTGGAACAGGAGATCAAAGAAAAAATAACCACAAGAATGGTTAGAATAAAAGAAAAATTTACTGATTTCTGTTTCATACGGATTTATTTTTGAAATAATATTTTATCATCCTTCATTCTTAGGCAAAGATTGTTCCAAACCGGTTATTGCCGCCGGAACAATGGAAAGAATGCTTCTGTATTTCGGTATGTTCCTGAATGTCAATAAAAAAATGGGCTGAAATAAAATCCAGCATCGTGTTAAAATTCAGCAGCGCATTAAAACCATGTAAATGGAGACTGGCTCGTGCACTGGCGGCAGGAAAGTACCATCTCCGGAAAATTCAGTAAATAGCCAACCCTGGCTGATGAGAAAAACTACCGGCTTTTTCTGCCCGAGGACTTAAAATTTGTAGCTGATAGTCAATTGCCAATAGCCAAAAATATTCTTGTCGGTACCACTGATTGGCAAAAACAAACTCCCTTCCGGCTCCACGGAAAAATTACCGATGGAAAAAGTGAAATCCACATTAGCCTCCAGGTTACTGAGTTCAATGCCAGGCAGTGATGTCGTACCGGGATTGCTATTTCCGCCTCCGTTGCGACCATTTCCACCTTTCTCTTTTACCAGGTTTTTGAAGTTTTTATTATTCGTTATGAATTTTGCAGAACGCAGAAAATTAAAATACCTGTTGGTACCCATATTCAACGTGAGTGACGGAGAAAAATTAATAGAGATGGCGCCGGCCGTATCCCAGTCAAACGACCGGGTAACACCTGCAAAAAGGTTGACATCATGAGCAGCAGAACTGGAATGATTGCTGGTATCGGTGCCAAACCCATAATCCAGTCCGGCGCGGGGAGAGATGGTTTTGGTTTTATAGGTAAAGGAGGCATACACCTCATTGGTGATCGGGGTATAGGGAATGGCCGAATTCTGCTTAATAAAGAAATGCGCATAAGAAAGATCCAATGCGATCTTCTTATTATCAATGCCATAAGATGGGGCCAGAGCCGTCATATAATATCCGGGATTCGGACTGCCCGCTGAAAAGCAGGCTTTTGCGGTAAGGGCGAGGCCCGACCTGATTGCTATTTTCAAGTAAGGGTTAACAGATAAACTGCTCCCGGCACTGTCCACAGCGACCGGATTCGTTACCGCAACTGAATTGATTTCAGCACCTGCTGTCAGAGACCAGCGGGATGCAGAGTCCTGTGCGCACGACCATAGCGGTGACGACCATGCAAGTAAAAGCACGACAAGTATTCTCATAGATTTCAGAGGCTAGCTCGCACTTAGAACTTGTATGCACGGGTTTTTCGTGCGGCAATATTGTTACCGTATGGTTAATGATATTCATCAAATCTAAAACGAAAATACCCAACGGGCGAGTGAAATGTTATCCGCTCTCGCCTGATATTTCGAGGCTTCCTTCTTTGGGTAAATCCTTTAACCCAGGTCACCGTCATGATAGTGCTTATCTATCGTCCAATAGGCCGGTTGGCCAAAAAGGAAATCGGCCTATAGATGCCAGATTTAATAGAGACGGCGAAGGTGGGCTTCACCGCTATCATCTGGCAATCAAAATTTTTCTGGTCTCACTTACAGCTTCGTGCATAATATGAATGAAATAGATCCCGGGCTTAAACCCCGACACGTTCAACTCAAGATTATTGCCGTCTGCCAGATCCTTACTATATAATATTTGTCCGGCTATGTTTATTAATGAAACTTCATATCGGTTTGCTGACGGGAAGCTGATCTTTATTTGATCTGTCACCGGGTTGGGATAAACGGAAATATCTGCATACCTGGATTCCAGGCTGATCAATACGATGGGGGAATAAGATTGTTTTCCATCTATATCTGCCTGCATTAACCGGTAATAGGATATCCCTGAATAGGGAGTTATGTCATAACAGCTGTAGTATTTGGTGCTGCTGCTTGTGCCTGCGCCCAAAATCTTTTGTACTTCTTCCCAGCCTTGAGCATCTTTTGATTTTTGAACGATAAAGTAGGCATTATTTGTTTCTGCAGAGGTGGACCATTCGAGTTTAACTTCGCCATTACTCACATAAGCATTAAATGAAATCAATGTGATTGGCAGCGGCGTATTCACTGAATTTATTGATCCAACGTAAAAACTGTTCGTCAGGTTGGCGAGTGTCAGACCGGTTCTGTTGATTTGCGGATTGGTGGTTGTACCTGCATTCACTCCGGGCAGACCGGCCACACTGTTTGCCAGCGTTAATCTCAGATCAGATATGGCGCCAATCAGGCCAAATCCCGTGCCCTGTACGGCCAGGGAATAAGTTCCTCCGGCCAGACCATTGGTGGACACTGCCCAGTTCAGATCTTTTCTGACCATGATGGTGGCTGCGCCATCCATATAAACAGGCACACTAGTATTGGTCGTAGCGTCGTTGTAAGAAACACTGATTGATCCGCCGGTAGTTGGACCTGCGGCGGGGGCTGAAACAAAAAACGGTCTGTAATCAGTAGCTGTTCCCATAGGAAACAGCCCGTTTACGGATCGATCGGCTATAACTCCTGTTTTAAACCAGCGGGTAAAAATACCTGTGCCAACTATTGTGCCTGCGGTATACCCAAGTGTTCCGTTATTGGCCACCGATATTCCGAGGGTCAATATATTTCCGTTCAGATTAATATTATTCTGCAACATGGTTAGTGAACCCGCGATGGTCGTATTGTTGATCAATTGAATTCCGGTTCCCGAATTATTGACAACCAGATTGGCAAAATTTTCTCCTCCGGAGGAAGTAATGGTTTGCAGGGCCGCGCCATTAAAATTAACGGTGCTGGTAGCTTCTGTAAAACCGGCAGTCCCGTAGTTGTTCCAACTGCCGGCAATATTTACCGTATTGGCTCCCGGTGCCAAACGACCCGCGTTGATGTTGAGATTATTTTTGATGGTTAGATCATTCGTCGCGGTGATGGCATTTCCGGTTATGGTAACATTATAAAAATTCATCCCTGCACTGGTAACACTCAGCGCGCTCCCTCCAAAAGCAACCGTAGAGAGAAAACTGGCGGCATCCACCGTACCACTGCTGAAGGTCCAGTTCCGGCTTTCCGAAATATTACCTTTCAGGGTGAGCGTTCCGCCAGGTTTATTGATTACGATCAGAGGCAACAGGTTTTGGCTGATGGCGATGGCTGTCCCATCCATTGATTCATTGCCCGCACCTACGATATTCAGAGTGGCGGTACCTCCTCCGCCCGCTGCTGTATTGGACAGAAAGATGTTCCCGCTTACATTTATATTTCCCGCGTTAATGATTATCCTGCTTGTTCCGGCCATGGTAAAATCCCCCGGAGCGGAAAGCGTTGTTGCTGCTGCGATGGTAAATGTCTGGTTTGTTATTGCAAGAAATTCAATATTATTTAAGCTAAGACTGCCTGTGATTGTATAAGGATTGGCACTTCCATCTGTAAAGCAATAAGTGGAACTGCCCGCATCTATTGTTCCTGCAGTGTAGGTGAAATCATTGGACGAGGCAGGGAAATTGGTCAGAGAAAGCGTACCGGAAGGCTTATTGATGCTAAGTTTGGGGAGGCCACCGGCTCCCGCCACTGTACTTCCGTTGAAGCTTTGAGCTCCCGCCCCAATGATATTTATCTGCGCTGATCCGGCGCAACCGGCGGCCGTGTTGCTGGAATTGATATCGCCGGTTACATCAATGGCGCCCGTATTTAAATTAAAAACCGAAGCACCCGTAAGATTCAGGCTGTTTGAAACGGAAATATTCCCCGTGGAAGTAATGTTATAACTGAATCCATCTCCCACAAATTCAAGAACAAAAAAGGCAGGGCTTGTTCCGGCAATTGTGGTTGCGCCGCCGGTAGCTTTAAATCTTACCGTGCCGTTGTTGTGTGAAAAGCTGGCGCTGGTAAAAGTAGCGTTTCCATCAAACTCAAGTGTGGCGGATGTTGAGGTGAATGTTGTGCCTGCTAAAGTAAAATTTCCACCAATCGTAATATTTGACGATCCGCCTGTAAATACGCCTCCCGAAAAGGAAGCATTATTGACTACTGAAATGGCATTTGCGTTCTGGGAGATGATTCCTGTATAACCGGCAGTCACTGTAATATTCAGAACACTAACGGGTATATCTATTGCACAATTACCTAAACGCACATTATTAAAAGTTACCGCATCACCCACGCCGGGTACGCTGGCGCCGCCTGCGCCGCCCGAGACGGTCGACCAGCTGGCTGTATTGTTCCAATTTGAAGGCGCCGCTGCCACCCAAAAACGATTGGCAGCGGTTGCATAATTGGGTAAATTCAGCAAAAAAGCTAAACATAAGCAGGTTATGGATAGTCTCATAGAATACTGAATATCGAAACACAAAAGGCAGGTCTGTAACTAAGTGTAAACGCTTAGGCCAATTTGTTATTGTATTTGCTACACATTGTGCTTTATAATGAAGCTTTGACCGATGCCAAACAGGAATATTCACCGGCAGTTATTACTTTCACACCCTGTTAGAACGGGCCGGCCAGGCCGTTCCGAAGCCGGGGACTCATTTGATTCCGCTAACTGGCGTCAGATTCTTCATTACCGCTAAAATAAAAGTTTTGATTAAAACACTAATCGCAATGGGTCTCTGTTTTATCTGTTTGCAGGCCCCGGCGCAGCAAAAAACAAATGCTGATTCCATTCGGGAAAAAATGCAGTGGTTTGCTGATGCCAAGCTCGGCATCTTTATCCATTGGGGCATTTACTCTGTTAATGGAATTGATGAAAGCTGGAGTTTTCATAATAAAAAGATCAGCTATCCGGATTACATGAAACAACTAAGCCGGTTCACGGCTTCTGCCTACAAGCCGGAAGCATGGGCGGCTTTGATTAAGGAGTCCGGCGCACGGTATGCCGTGATCACAACGAAACATCATGATGGTGTTGCTTTATGGCCTACAAAACAAAACCATTTTAATGTAGTGGATAATACGCCGGCTAAAAGGGACCTGCTGAAACCCTTCTATGCTGCGCTGGACAGGCAGGGAATTAAACGGGGCGCCTATTTTTCCCTGATCGACTGGAGTCATCCGGATTATCCTGGTTTTTTAAATGACAGCTCCCGTTATAAAGTTGCCGATGATCCCGCGCGATGGGAACGGTTTCAACATTTTTTTCAGGCGCAGATTAATGAAATAAACCTGGCCTACAAACCCGACCTGTGGTGGTTCGATGGCGATTGGGAACACAGCGCGGATGAATGGCAGGCAAAAAAAGTAAAAGAAGACATTTTAAAAATAAATCCCGCGGCCATCGTCAACGGCAGACTGCAGGGTTTTGGAGATTATGAAACTCCGGAACAGAATTTTCCCGTTTCCCGCCCCCCTTTCAACTGGTGGGAATTGTGCATGACCACGAATAATAACTGGGGATATCATCCGGATGATACGAATTATAAAACGCCTTTTGAGGTGATCAGCATTTTTGCCGATGTCGTAGGTAACGGCGGAAATCTTTTGCTGGACATCGGTCCAAAGGAAGACGGCAGCATACCGGCAGAACAGATACATATATTAAAGGAACTGGGCAAATGGAATAAGAAACACGCAGAAGCCGTTTTTGGCACTCTGCCCGGATTACCTGCGGGTCATTTCTACGGACCGTCCACATTATCCAAAGACTCTGTTACCCTTTATCTTTTTCTTCCGGACAGATCCGCCGGCGATATTATGATCAAAGGATTAAGCAATAAAATCAAAGATGTTGAAATTGTTGGTGAATCGCAACATCTTTCGCCTAAGATCGTCGGCAAAATATCCTGGAGTCCCGTACCGGGCCTGGTTTTTATTCATGTTCCCGGGAAATTTAAGGATGAATACATGACGGTGTTGAAGGTAAGCCTCCAAGGCAGATTAAAATTGTATCGGGGACAGGGTGGTTTGAAATGAAAACTACCTGAATAATGCAGCCATCTGGATGAATGATATTTCTCGTTAAGTGAAAATCAGTCTTTTGCGTAATTCGATTTTGCTTCATCTTCCCTTCATCTTAGGGTTTTATGTTTGTCAGGTCAATCGGATTACTCAACAAAAAAACACTTTTATGAAAACGAACATGCTCATGCTTTCCCTGATGATCTGCGCGGCGGCTTCTGCCCAGAGCGACATAAACGCAAACAGTTCTTCAAAATCAGAACTGACGGTGAAAAAAAACCAGACCTCGCTGACCAGTCAGGGTTCCGGCAGCCTGGAAACATCAGTAAAAAGCAATAAAACTTCGGGAGAAGCGTCTTCACAGAACCAGGCGGCCGTAAGCCGGCAAGCCGCTGGAAACCAAACCAAAACTGCCGAAGCGCCACCTAAGGCGGAGCTTAAGCCAAAAGCCGGGAAGGCGATCTCTGTTGCAGAAAAGAAAAAACTGGCATTAACAGTCTCCACCTCAAAAATGGCTTCGGATAAGCAGGCAGAAACGAAAGGCCTGGCCAAAAGCGGAGTAAAATCCACTGAAAACCTGAGCGCTTCCGTACAAGCCAAAGCAAACACGGGTGTTCAGGCCAGCGAAGCCAGGAGTACAGCAGTTGAGAAGAGCGCAAAGACGACGGTTGCTTCCACACAATCCGCCAGCATTAAAAATGTAAACACGGCAAAAATGACTGTAAAGCCTCATCCGATCAAAGTGAATACACAGATTAAAACCGTCACGGCGGTCAAAATACGATAATCTTGTACCGGAAAGGATTTTCGCTCTCTGCGGGCTGAAAATCCTTTCCTCTTTAAGATAAAAAAATATGTTCAGGCCATTCCCATTCCTGCTGCTGGTATTCTGCACCTGGTCCCTGCCAGGCAGGGCGGGAATTGGACGGCCGCATACACCCATCCGGTTTAACTATGGCAGCATAACACCCATGATCACGGACAGCGTACCGGGAACCAGGTCCCCGGAGACGGAAAAAAAGGAAGAGCCAATAAAAGAAGTCCCTAAAGCACGTAAACAGGTTAAACCGGTGCCGTTAACGAAGATTCCCGCAAGCCAGTTACCGATAGTGAAACCCGTTATTAAGCCGGTGATCAGGCCGGTGATTAAACCCGTTATCCGAATTCACTAAAACAAACCCAATGAAACAGATTACCATCATATTGATCTCTTGTTTTTACATGATGCATGGATTTAGCCAATCCCCTGAGGACAGCACCGCGCTTCATCCGGATTCGGCCAAAACGACCGGGTCTTCCTTTACCGTCGGCCTCGTATATGCGAACAACGCAAATTATTACGGTCAGGCGGCCGAAGAGCGGATCCCCTATGCAGCGGTAGCCGCTTCATGGAGACTGAAATCGGGTTTTTATTTGACAGGCCTGGCATATCGCCTGCTGAATGACCCATCAGGAGCAGCCGTCTCCGCCAGCAATTTTGGCGCCGGTTACAATTTCAAAATGGATAAACACTGGACCGCTGACCTGAGCTATAATCATACCTTTTATCCGGCATACTCTCCATTTTTGCAGGCCTCCAACCCAGACAATGCCAGCTTGTTCATCGAGTACGACAATGTATTGGATTCGAAAATCACAGCAGATTATGCATTTGGGAAAACGCAGGACTTTTTTGTGACCGCAGGAACAGGAAAACAAATCAGCCTGGGTAGTATCGGTCCAAAAGCCCTGATCACCTTTACGCCGGCGCTGGAGCTGGTCGCCGGCACCCAACATTTTTATAAGAGTTATTTAATAGAGAAAAGACTCAGGGACAGCCTGCTCGGGCTGGTGCTTGATCCGATCTTCGGTAACGGCTCATCGCAGAATCAAACCCCGAACAGCGTCACGACTGCAACCACCCAATTCAATCTGATTTCTTATACGCTCAAATGTCCGCTGGCCTATAACCGGTCTCACTACATGATCGAAGCGCAGTACCAGCTTTCCATTCTCAGCAATCAGGCGCAAAGCGGTGCAGGCAAAACAAATTCATTCTTTAGTTTTAGCTTTTATTATCAATTCGGATCATGAAAGTACTGATCATAGAAGATGAAAAGTCAATGGCGCTGGAAATGGAATCTTTCCTGAATAAACTTTCCTATAATTGCGAACTGGCTTTCAATGCCCGGCAGGCAAGGGAAAAAATGTTGGACCAGACCTTCAGCTTTATTCTCCTGGATCTGGGTCTGCCCGACCAGGATGGATTACTGGTATTGAAAGAAGCCAGGTCGTGCTGCCCGGATGCCTCTTACATCATCCTTACGGCAAGGGGAAACGTGCAGGACCGCATCAAAGGATTGGACCTGGGTGCGGATGACTACCTGCCCAAACCATTTTCTTTACCGGAATTACATGCGCGCATGCAGGCGATTATCCGCCGGAAGGCAGGATTGAAAGACAATGCCATACAAATAGAGGAATTTACAATAGACCTCAGCAAAAGAACGGTGTCGTGCAGCGGAGAAGAGATCCTGTTGTCCCGGAAAGAATTTGATCTGCTGGGCTTCCTGTTGCTCAATAAAAACCGCCCGCTGACCAGGTTTCAACTGAGCGAACATATCCGGGGTGATTTTGGAGGGGAAGACTACGATTCGAACTACATTGATGTTCATATCAAGAATATCCGGAAAAAACTTTCCGTCTTCGGATCCGCCGACTGGCTGCAAACTTTGCGGGGCGTGGGATATAAAATCAAAGCCTGAGCCCCATGAAGCTTCAAACCAAACTAGCCCTTTTTCACAGCCTGTCAAAAACAGCGATTGTGATCCTGTTCATTCTGTTGTTGCCTCTGCTCGTATCTAGTGTGGTATCCGGTTACACGAACCACTTACTGGAGGAACAAAAACAAAAGGTCCTCAGGAATATCTCCCGGAACGGTATTGACTATTATCTGGCCGGAGACAGCAGTTACGGCAGCTACACCATGTTAAAAGAGGAGTATATTTCTCTCGAACCCTCGCCGCCATCACTTAACCTGGATAACATCTTCACTTCCCGCCGCCTCATTGAAGGCGATACGTTAACCTACCGGGTACTCAGTTACACCTTTCCTGACCACGGAAGAAAATATCTGCTCGAAATTGGAAAAACCCTGGGTTCGATCAACCAATATACTTATCCGCTGCAAAGGGTTGCGCTGTATGTGTTGATTTCCCTCGTGCTGATCACCCTGCTGGTGGACCTGATCTTCACACGTATCCTGTTACGGCCGCTTTCCAGGATTATCAAAACCAAAATACTTAACCGGAAATTTCCTTTTAACGAAGCGCCCATTCCCGTGAACACCAGCACGACTGACTTCCGGTTTTTGGATGAATCACTGTCCGGCCTGGAGACGCAGGTGAGATCGGCCTTTGAAAAAGAGCGCGAGTTCACATCCAATGCATCCCATGAACTAATGACACCCATCAGTATTCTGCAAAACAAACTGGAAAACCTGATGCTGGAAGAAGGATTGAATGAAAACATCCAGGAAAAGATCAATGGCATGATGGCCACCCTGGACCGGCTAAAAAAAATCGTGCGGATTTTACTGATGATCTCCAGGATAGACAACAATCAATTTCTGAGATCGGATGAAGTGGCCGTTCAGCCCATGCTGCATGAAATCGGGCAGGAACTATCTGACCAGATGGAAGCACGGAACATCCATGCTTCCGTAAAGCCGGAACCATCCATCAGTCTGCACGGCGTTAATCGTGAACTGATTTTTCAATGCATTTTTAATCTCTGGCATAATGCAATCCGCCATAACCGGGAAGGGGGTTCCATTCAAATTTCAGGTCGTCTGCTTACTGACGGCGCCTATGTGCTTTCCATTGAGGACACCGGAGCGGGAATTCCGGCAAGTGCGCTTCCTCACATCTTCGATCGCTTTCGCAAGGCAGGGGAGAATACCGGAGAGGGCTATGGGCTGGGGTTGTCCATAGTTAAATCCATTACCGATTATCACGGGATCAGGATCGATGTACAATCCAGGCCGGGAAGGGGAAGCCAGTTCAGCCTCCATTTTCCACCTGATTTTACAAGTTGATGCAGAAATCGTTTTTTGTCTCCCGGGAATCGATTACTTCTTGCCGCCCAATTTGAGCTTCTTTCTGTGCATAGTGCCCCACTCACTCAATGATTGCAGAATTTTCTCCAGTGTCTCACTATATTTTGTGAGCTCGTATTCTACAATTACGGGCGTCTTTACATAGACATTCCGATTTACAAATCCGTTCAGCTCCAGTTCTTTCAATTCATTCGACAATACCCTTGCCGATATGCCCTCTACCGTGCGCTGCAATTCATTAAAACGCTTATTGCCCTCCAGTAAGGCAATGATTATCCTCAATTTCCATTTCCCGCCAATCACGTAAAGCGCATCGCCAACGGCCTTCAGGCTGGCCGTGCATTCAGTCTTACTCAACTTAGGCATTGTCGAATTTACCATAATCTTCCTTTTATATCACTAACCAAAAGGTTAGTGGTAACCTTTTGGTTACTGCTAATAAATTGTAAGCGAATATAGGTAAATTTGTGCTATCAAAAGCAAAAAGGATCATGACCCTTGTAATAACACCCACGAAATAACCATATCAATTTTCAAACACATAAACAGTTATAAAATGTCAAAAACAAAATGGGTACTGGATCCCGCGCACTCGGAAATTCAGTTTAAAATAAAGCACCTCATGATTTCCACGGTAACCGGGCAGTTTAATAAATTCGAGGGAATGGTGGAAACGGAAGATGAAGATTTTACCAGGGCAAAGGCACATATCACAGCAGATATACATTCCATCAGCACCAACAACGAGCAACGCGATGCCCATTTAAGGAGCGGCGATTTTTTTGATGCCGATAACCATCCCCAACTGGTTTTCGAAACCGAAAAAATCGAGAAGACTGATGACGAGCTTTACAAAATTCATGGCCTGCTTACCATGAGAGGCGTAAGTAAACAAATCGTTCTGGAAGCTGAGTATGGCGGAATTACAAAGGATCCCTGGGGCAATAGACGCGTCGGATTTTCACTAACCGGCAAAGTAAACCGTAAGGATTTCGGTGTGAGTTTTGGAATGCTCACAGAAACAGGTGGCATTGCGCTGGGCGAAGAAGTAAAAATGCTAGTGAATGCACAATTTGTGAAGCAGGCAGTCGCAGAACTGGTATAATTTCAGGATAATGGGGCTTAAGAAAGCCCCATTATCTAACTAAAACCGTCTTCCCCCTAATCACGAAAAACAAACCTGCCGGTGAATCCATTCGTATATGGATTGCGGGTTGCAGCACGGGCGAAGAAGTTTACTCCGTCGCCATTTGCCTCAGGGAGT
>JAUZOD010000064.1 GCA_030706635.1 Bacteroidota bacterium | reverse complement strand
TCATACCCCAGTGCCAGAATCCGCAATTTGGCTTCGTCGATCATATTTTTCCATCCGCATAAATAGAATTGAGCCGGCTTTATATTTATAGATGAAGGGAGATCCGATAAAACAGGAGGAGTATTCCTTCTGCAAATTTCCTCATAAACGCTATGGACGTAACCTGTTCGAATCAGGTGCTCACGGTTTTCGGGCACTTCACGGGAGAACACGGGAATGTATTGAAACCGGGGAACCCTTTCCTGCAGGTCTTCCATTTCCTTTTGATAAAGGCTGTCTGTTAATCTCCGGCAACCAAAGATCAGATGAATATCCTGGTGAACGATGTTATGATTCAGAATATGATGAATCATGGAGCGGAAAGGGGCGATACCGGTTCCTGTGCAGATCAGAAAAAGATCTTTCTCAATCGAATCGGGAAGTGTAAAAAGACCAAGAGGTCCTCTGAAAATCAGTTCACTTCCCAGCCGGACTTCATTGAACAGATAATTCGTACCCATTCCACCCTCCATAAGCACAATCAGCAATTCAAATACTGCGGAACCATCCGGCCAGGATGCAATGGAATAACTACGCCAGCGTTTATTCGGCTTTTCATGAATGGGCAGGTCGAGCGTTACAAACTGGCCCGGTTTAAAATCAAATGGTTTCCCGGAATTCAGTTCGATCCAGAACCTTCTCGTAGTCTGCGTTTCGTCTTCAATACGAATTACTTTGCCGGTTTGCCAGGGAAGAAGCATCTGAAAAGTTGATGGTTAATAGTTGATGGTTGATGGAAATACTAAATGGTTGATGAATACCCTGTGTGAATTTACACACAAAGGCCATCAACCATCAACTATTAACCATCAACTTTTAAAGGCCTGATGCTGACTGCGGAATATTATTCTTACCAAGCAGTTCTTTGCGGAGGGAAATATCAGGGACTTTTTTAGAGATTCTCATTTCTTCATTGCCAGACGGTGCTTTCATGGCGATCACGGGACTTTTAATGTCCTGCATTTGGACTTCCATGTTCAGGGTCTCGCGCTCCAGTTCCAGAATCTGTTCGTAGTTATGCAGGATTTCCCTTTCCAGTTCCTGAATCTTATTACGGCTTTTAACGATCATTTTTGCCCTGAAACTAAACCCGGCCAGCACAGACAAACCTACGATCACAACCAGCAGATAAATATTGAGCGTAACCTCGTTAATAAACATGGTTATATTTAATTAAATGGACAATCAATAAATTCTTCAAAAGGTACCTGCCGGAACAGAACATTTGCCCCGGCAAGGGGAGGTTAATCATGCGATTGGAGGTGATTCTCAAATGTAAGCCTTCCCTTTGAAATAATTATTTATAAAATTTCTTTTTCTACAATTTCCCGGATCTGCGGAATGGGAATGCGCTCCTGCTGCATACTGTCCCGATACCGGATCGTGACCATTTGATCTTCGCGGCTTTGATGATCTATCGTAATGCAGAAGGGGGTCCCGATCGCGTCCATCCGGCGATACCGCTTTCCAATGGTGTCTTTCTCTTCATAAAAACAACGGAAATGCGGCCGGCATGCAGACAGAATTTCACGGGCAATTTCCGGAAGCCCGTCTTTTTTTACCAACGGCAGTATAGCGAGTTTTACGGGTGCAAGTTTTGGTGGAAACCGCAGCACCACGCGGCTGTCTTTTTTCCCCTCTGTACTCAGGTCTTCTTCCAGGTATGCCTCACTCAGAATCATCAACACGGTCCGGTCCAGCCCGATGGAAGTTTCAATAACGTACGGTAAATAATGCTGGTTCAGCTCGGTGTCGAAATAGGTCAGCTTTTTCCGGCTGTATTCCTGGTGGTTCTTCAAGTCAAAATCCGTGCGGGAATGGATGCCCTCCACTTCTTTAAAGCCCATAGGGAATTCGTATTCGATATCGCAGGCAGCATCTGCATAATGAGCCAGTTTCACATGATCATGAAAACGGTATTTTTCGGGGGGGATGCCCAGGCTGAGATGCCATTGCATACGTTCCTTCTTCCAGTATTCATACCATTCTTTCTGGGTACCGGGACGGATGAAAAACTGCATTTCCATCTGCTCAAATTCCCGCATACGGAAAATGAACTGCCTGGCCACGATCTCGTTCCGGAAGGCTTTTCCCACCTGGGCAATGCCAAAGGGAATTTTCAGCCGTCCCGTTTTCTGAACATTCTGGAAATTCACAAATATCCCCTGGGCGGTTTCCGGCCGCAGATAGATTTCACTGGCTTCTTCCGATACACTCCCAAGCTGGGTAGAAAACATGAGGTTGAACTGGCGAACCTCACTCCAGTTGGAAGTGCCGCTTACGCTGCATTTGATCTTTTTTTCCTCAATCAGTTTTTTCAGCCCTTCAAAATCACTCGCTGCCAGCAGGCGGTCCATGGTTGCCAGCAGGTCATCCGCCTCCGCTTTCTTTCCTTCTGCCTCCAAAGCATCCGCATAGGCTTCCAGAAGATGGTCAACCCGGTATCTTTTCTGGCTGTCTTTGTTGTCAATCATCGGATCGCTGAAATTATCCACATGCCCTGAAGCTTTCCAGGTGGTCGGATGCATGAAGATGGCGGCATCGATGCCTACAATATGATCATGGAGCTGGGTCATGCTCTTCCACCAGTAGTCCCGGATATTCTTTTTCAATTCGCTGCCATATTGGCCGTAATCATAAACAGCACTGAGTCCGTCATAGATTTCGCTGGAAGGGAAAATAAAGCCGTATTCCTTGCAGTGAGAGATAATGGATTGCAATTTTTGGACGTCATTAGCCATAATGGCTGCAAAAGTAAGGAGAATGAAGATGAGGAAGCAACTCCTTAGTCATCATTGTAGTATTTTTGGGGTTATGTGCGGATTGAAAAAAAGCCTGCCCTTTGCAGCATTTCTGTTTTTTCTTTTTTCCTTTCAGGATGCTGTTTCCCAGCAAAAAATGCTTCGTGGGGTTATCCTCGACGCTCAGAGCGGAGAACGTGTTCCTTTTGCCTCCCTCCGGTTTACCCACTCCGGCGCGGGGAAATTGAGTGATTCGGCCGGGAACTTCAGCTTCCGCTTTGAGGCGTGGCCCAAAGACACCCTGGAAATCACTTATGTGGGTTTTCAGAATTATGATTTGCCCGTTTCGGACTCGCTGCTCCGCAGATCCCGGAACGACAGTCTTTTTGTGGTCGTTCATCTGCAAAGGGGACAATATACTAATGAAGTGGTGGTGAGTCGCAAAGTGGATTTCGGTTATCTTTTATGGCGGAAAATCGTGCGCCGGAAAAAATTCAACGACCGCTACCGGTTCAAAAATTTCTCCTACGAATTGTATAACAAACTCGAGCTCGATCTCAACAAGGTCAACAAAAATAAGCTGGAGTCCATCAAACTGCTGCGACCGTTTGATTTTGTGCTGAACAACATCGACAGCTCGGAAGACGATCCCTTTCTACCAATCTATGTTACTGAAACGCTTTCCGATTATTACTATCAGCATTCTCCCCTGAAAAGGAGGGAAGTGATCCTGGGCAGCAAAACCGTGGGCCTGGATAACGAAAGCGTGAGCAAGTTCCTGGGCGGAATGGATCAGAACATCAACTTCTATAATAACTTCATTCCCGTTTTTGACAAGCGGTTTGTTAGTCCGCTCAGCAATAACGGCGACAACTATTACCGTTACAAAATTGTGGATACCCAGTATGTGAACGCCCGCAGGTTCCTCCACCTGATCTTTACACCAAAAAGAAAAGGAGAAAATACTTTCGAAGGAGACTGCTGGGTTCACGATACCAGTTTTGCCATCCAGAAAATGACGCTTCGCCTGGATGCTTCAGCCAACGTGAATTTTGTGGATCAGATGAGCCTCATCCAGGAATTTTCGCAGATTGACGACAGCACCTGGTTTCTCACGAAAGATAAATTTGTCGTTAACCTTTCCGCCTTCGGCAAGAAAAGAATGGGCGCCATCGGAAGAAAGACGACGACGTACAGAAATATCAAATACGACGACAGTTCCGTGACGCGGGAACTGGATAAGAATAAAATACTGGAAGAGGTGTTGTTTGGGCCAAACGCGCGGAACCAGCCCGACTCTTTCTGGGTGAATAACCGGCATGAAGACCTCAGCAGAAATGAGAAAGCGGTTTATCAGATGGTAGACACGCTGATGAAAATGAAGATTTTTCACACTTATGCCAACGTGCTTAATTTTCTGGGGACGGGTTACCTGGATGTCGGCAATTACGAGATCGGCCCCTGGTATAACTGGATCTATGCCAATCAGCTCCAGGGTTTGCGGTTGCGTTTCGATCTGGGCACCAACAAAGGATTCAATAAAAACTTAATCCTGCATGGTTACCTCGCCTACGGGTTCGGGGACCAAAAATGGCATGGAGAAGCCGATGCCCTTTACCTTTTCAAACGTTCTCCCCGATTCTCGGTCTATGGCATGTACAGGCAGGATCTGGACTACGGACAGCAATATTATGATGAGATCACATCGGATAACATATTTGCGCTTGCCGTAAGAAAACCCCATGTACCCATCAAATTCCTCAACCTGGAAGAGCAGAAACTGGAAATATTCAAAGAATGGCTTTCCGGGTTTTCCCTTACGGTTGCGGGGGATCACAAAGTTTACAATCCGCTGCTTAACCTGCCTTCGAAAGATATCTACTCCCAGTTTTCAGGCGATCCCCTGAATGCATTCGAATTATCTTTTAAGCTTCGTTTTGCTTACCTCGAGAAATTTTTTGAAACCACTTTCTACCGGACCAGCCTCGGCAGCGATTATCCGATCGCAGACCTGAAATATACCCGCGGAATTCCGGGTGTGCTGGGCAGCACCCAGCAATATAGTAAACTGGATGCCAGCATTTCCGATTATATTAAGGTACCCCCCTTGGGAAGTATTTATTATAACCTGTTTGCCGGTAAAACGTTTGGCACCCTGCCCTTCCCTTTTTTAAATGTTGCTCCGGGAAACGAAACCTACTACTATAATCAGTATGCGTTCAGCCTCATGAATAAATACGAGTACCTGCATGACCAATATCTGGGTGTGAATTTTGAACACAATATCGGTAACGGACTTTTCCGGTTCATTCCACTGACGCGAAAACTCAAATTCAGACAGTTCTATACTATCAAAGCATTGTGGGGCAGCTTATCCGACGCCAACCAGTTATACAACAGCTCTCCCGATTATACCTTCCATTCGCTCAACAGCAAAACGTACATGGAGGTCGGCACCGGCGTGGATAATATTTTCAAAGTTTTCCGCGTTGATTTTATCTGGCGCTTATTGCCCTTGAACGCACCTACGACCTTGAATGAAAGGTTTGGTGTTTTTGGAAGCTTTCGGTTGACATTTTAAGATGCGAATTCTGTTGTGGATGGTATGTGGTTTATTAAGTAAGATGGTAATGATGTATCGTGGATGGTATATGGTGCATGGTTGATGGAACTCGGGTGTGAATTCGCACAGAAAGTCCATCCACCATGCACCATATACCATCCACCCTTCACCGTCAACCCAAAGAATCAACAGCCTTCAGTATTACTCCGCACGCCCATCTGATTTCCTCATCGGAGATTGTCAGGGGAGGCGCAATACGCAGACAGTTCGAAGCAAACAAAAACCAATCGGTGAGCAAACCGTGCGCAATGCAAAAATCTATGACCTGTTTGTTCTTCTCAAAGCTTTCAAATTCCACGGCGATGAGCAGGCCTGCACTGCGGACAGATCTGATGGCCGGATGAACCAGTTGTTGAAGAAAGATCTTTTCTTTTTCCTGAACAGTTTCCACCAGTCCTTCATCCAGCAGGACGTTCATCGAAGCCAGCCCGGCTGCGCAACTTAGGGGATGTCCGCCGAATGTTGTAATATGCCCCAGTACCGGCCTATCCATCAGCGTATCCATGAGTTCCTTTTTCGCAATGAATGCTCCAAGAGGAAGTCCTCCGCCCAACGCTTTTCCGAGCAGCAGGATATCCGGCACCACATCGTATTGTTCAAAGCCCCATAAAGTTCCCGTTCTGCCAAAGCCGGTCTGTATCTCATCGAGGATAAGCAATGCGCCGCATTCGTCGCATTTTTTACGAAGCGCGTGGAGGAAGTTTTTTTCGTTTACGGTTGTCGGTTGACGGTTGACGGCTTCGACCGCCGAAGCTTTAGCGTAGGTGGTAGCGAAGGCGGGTTTGATCACGCCGTTTTCTGCCTGTACGGTTTCAACGATCACGCAGGCGGTGTGAGCGTTGAGCTGATCCAGCTGATCAAATGCGTTGTAGTCCAGGTGGACCACACCCGGCAACAGCGGTCTGAAAGCGTTCCGCCAGTATTCATCTCCCATAACGCTTAACGCGCCCTGCGTGGAGCCATGATAGGAATGATGGAAAGCAACGATCTGTGTTCTTCCGGTTGCCCGTTTGGCCAGCTTCATTGCACCTTCGGTGGCCTCCGCGCCGGAATTGGTAAAATAAACAGACTGCAGGGACTCCGGAAGATGCGTGGTGATCAGTGAAGCATACTGGATCTGCGGCGACTGCAGCATTTCGCCATACACCAGGATATGCAGGTACTGATCCGTCTGTTTACGGATGGCTTCCACCACACGGGGATGACGGTGACCTGTATTGCATACACTGATGCCGCCAATCAGATCAAGGTACGATTTGCCATTGCCATCATAGAGATGCATAGCTTCTGCCCGCACAATTTCGAGGGCGAGCGGTGAAGCAGAAGTTTGCGCCAGATGGCGGAAAAATAATTCCCGTTGATTCATGAGAAGGTCATCTTAGGAGTGGAGGCTTATGCTTATTTTTGCCAGTCACGAAGGTAAAACCTGTTTATTCATCACCGTTAAATTTCTCTTATGCCGGTTATACTTCCCGTTAAGGGCATTTCGCCAGTCTTTGGAAAGAACGTTTATCTGGCACCCAACTCGACCATCGTGGGAGATGTAGTGATGGGAGATGATTGCAGTGTATGGTTCAATGCCGTGGTACGCGGAGACGTGAACAGCATCCGCATCGGCAACAAGGTGAACATCCAGGATGGATGCATCATCCACTGCACCTATCAAAAAGCAAAAACCGTGATCGGCAATAATGTTTCCATTGGCCACAATGCCATTGTGCACGGCTGTGTGCTGAATGACAACGTGCTTGTGGGCATGGGATCCATCATCATGGACGGTGCCGAGGTAGGCAGCAATTCCATCATCGCCGCCGGAGCAGTCGTTTTGGAAAATACCAAGATTGAACCGGGCGTTATTTATGGCGGTGTACCGGCCCGGAAAATAAAAGACATTCCCCAGGAACTTATACAGGGTGAAATTGACCGGATCGCAAATAACTATGTTCAGTATGCGGATTGGTTCCGGGAAACGAAATGATAAAATGAAAATAATCTACCTGCTTATTCTTCAAATTACATCTCTGGGTTTCTTGTACGCACAAAATACGGCCAGTGAAAACGCAGCATACGATCCGCATGATTATTTTGCACAGGGCTTTAATCCACCCGCGGGCAATGCCTTCCGTTCGGCAAAGGGAGTGCCGGGACCCTCATACTGGCAAAACAGCGCCAGCTATCTTATTCATGCAACCTTAAGTGAAAAAGACACATCCGTTACAGGTGACGTAACCATTTCCTATACCAATAATAGTCCTGATCAGCTGGAATATTTATGGCTTCAGCTCGACCAGAATATTTTTAAGCCGTCCTCCATATCTATTGCAGCTACCCCTTACGCGCAGAATTCCAATGCGCTCAAAAGCAACGACGGCGGCTACCAAATTAAGGGGGTAACTATTCGCCACGGCAGTAAAACATATACCGTAGCGCCTGTCATTACAGATACCAGAATGCAACTACGCCTGAACACCCCCATGTTGGCCAGGGGAGATAAAATCTCCATAAAAATAGATTTCCGTTTTGCCGTACCCCTGGATGGAGCGGGCCGTTTTGGAAGACAGTACACTAAAAACGGAGTTATTTATCAGATAGGCCAATGGTATCCGCGCATGTGTGTTTATGATGATGTGGAAGGCTGGAACACGCTGCCTTATCTGGGCCTCGGAGAATTTTATTGTGATTACGGCAATTACGATTATTACATCACGGCCCCTCGGGAAATGATTGTATATGGTTCAGGGGATTTACAAAATCCAAACGAGGTATTAACCGCAGCAGAAATAAAAAGACTATCTCTTGCCGCAAACAGTAACAAAACCGTTACCATTATAGGCGCCGGTGAAGCAATGAACCCTTCCACGCGTCCTGCCGGCAGAGAAAACCTTACCTGGCATTTTACCATGCAGCATACAAGAGATGTTGGCTGGGCCGCCGGACGGGGAATGATATGGGATGCGGCAAAAATTAATCTGCCCTCGGGCCGCAAGGCACTGGCCATGTCGTGTTACCCGGTGGAAAGCATTGGCGATACAGCCTGGACGAGATCCACAGAATACTTAAAAGCAAGCATAGAAATTTATTCAAAACTCTTTTTTGAATATCCATGGAATCACGCCATCAGCAGTGCCGGCATAACCGGTGGCATGGAATATCCCGGGATCATCTTTGATAACTACCAGGAAACCAAAGCACGCCTGTGGTTTTTGATAGCCCACGAAATTGGCCATAACTGGTACCCGATGATTGTGGGCAGCAATGAAAGAAGATATATGTGGCAGGACGAGGGCCTGAATACTTATATAAATTATATAGCCACCGATATTTTTAATAAAGGAGAGTATGTGAATGATCCGGCGTATTTTGAAAAAGGTTTTTTTGGCTCGCGCGATTATACCCAGTTTATGCACTATAAGGATCCATTGATGACGGTATCCGATGCGATGGATGGAGAGCAACATCATCAATTCTATGGCAAAACGGCTTACGGTCTCAACTTACTGCGTACCGTTGTGGTCGGAAAAGATCGCTTCGATTACGCCTTCAGAAAATATACAGAAGCATGGGCATTTAAACACCCCACACCGTACGATTTCTTTCATTGCATCAACAATGCTACAGGTGAAGACCTGAACTGGTTCTGGAAAGAATGGTTTTTCACCACATGGAAACTGGACCAGGGAATAACCGGAGTGGCCTATATTGACAACGATCCGTCCCGGGGTGCATTGATCAGCATAGAAAATAAAGGGAAAATGATCCTGCCGGCCATTGTCAAGGTTGTTGAATCTGACGGCAAATCGGAAACGATACAACTGCCGGTAGAAATATGGCAGCGCACCGGCACCTGGACCTTTAGATATCCTTCCAAAACCACAATCGCTAAAGTAATCATCGACCCCGACAACGTCTTACCGGACGTGGATAGAAAAAATAACGAATGGAATAATGGCAAATAGCCAAAGGATTCAAAAGATAATTATTCCCATTGATTTGAATTTTAATTGTTTAAAAATTGTTTTGTCGTTGTCAGCAGGTCTGGCCGTTGCCTCCGGGGAAAAGCCGGGTTATTGCCCAACCCCGTATTTCCGCCAGATCCGTGAACCTTACCGATAACACAAAGATGCTATTGCCTTTTTCCAAAAATTCAGAGTCCGTTCAGAATCAACAAAAAAATTCCTTATCCGGATCGTTTAATGATGTACAGCATTAAACCTCCATGAAAAAGTAACCCGACAGAGATTCCGGTAAGGCAGATTTTGAAACCGGCATGAACCGGAATCTACAGCTGCGGAAGCCCGGCTTACGCCAACCGCTCCGGCACCAGCTGAAAGGAGGCGAATACCTGCGGCATGCGTGGCAGCGGGCCTTTTAAGGGATTCCGATGCAGCAATGCTGCGGAAAAACCCCTGCAGAACATACTAAAACCGGGGATTATTCCGTTCATCGAACAATTGCTCATTTTCGTCGAGATTATGCCCGTAGTCATTGCATTTGAGGATTCTTTGTTGTAGGTTTAAATTGTTCAATCGTATTCAATGAAAAAGCTCAGCAGCATTCCCCTGCTTTTATCACTTCTGGTCCTGTGCAGCACAGGAACTTCCTGCGGCTTTATCAATAGAACATTCGGACCAAAATATGGTTGTCCCTCCAATGGCAGGAATGTGGGAGCGGAAAGAATATTGAGTGGAGAGAAAGTGCCAAAGGCGCCAAAATTCAAAGCTTAACGATTTATCCATACCCATTATGACTATTCTTCCCATTTCCAAACATCTAAATCCCTACACTATGAGCCTGACATTACGCACGGATTTCGGTTGCACCGAAGCCGTGATAGACGACGACTGCGGCCTCAAAAGATTCTACGAGGTCGCCAACATCTTATCTGATGATCTCGATATCAATTTCAATCAGAAAACAGATGATTTCGATTCACTGATGTGGGACTTCGCCTTTAAGGGCCACGTACTCACCCTGCATTACAACATTTACACCGGGATCTCGATCTATCCGAGAAAGTTCCGCGAAGCACCCCGCAAAGACAATGATGCGGTAGTTGAAGTGGCGCGTTTCCTGGAAGGAAAACTCCTGATCCATACCGCGAACCGTTTAGCTTCGTAAGCTGCCGGACGCCGTTTCGGTAACCCCTAAAACAACATACGATTACTTGCCCTCTGTGAGGGCTTTTTTTATTCCATCCACCATAAACCATATACCATCCACCCTTTTCACCAGTTTTTCCCGTTGATCGAATCCAAAATCATGCAATAACTCACATACCGATCCTTAGAAAGGCTGCCTTCCTCAACTGCTTTTTTCACAGCGCAACCCGGCTCATTTACGTGCAGGCAGTTATTAAACTGACAATCATTCAAGCGGATCCGCATTTCCGGGAAGTAATGCGAAAGCTCCTGTCTGGGGATATCTACCAGTCCGAATTCCCGGATACCCGGCGTATCTATGATACGTGCCTGCAACAAAGGCAGGTCGTACATCTCCGCAAACGTGGTGGTATGGATACCCTTGCCGCTCCAGCCGCTGACACCCTGGGTTTTCAGATCCATATCCGGAACAACGGCGTTGATAAAAGATGATTTGCCTACACCGGAATGACCACTCAATAAGCTGGTTTTATTGGCCAGCAGTTCTTCCACTTCTTCCATCCCCGTTTTGTCCTTTATGCTTACGAGCAACACCTTATACCCCGCGGATTCATACATTTTTCTGCGTTCTTCAAAAAGATCCATTTCTTTTTTACGATAGATATCGGCTTTATTGAAAATGAGTATGGAGGGAATGTGAAATGCTTCGCCGGCAACCAGAAAACGGTCGATGAATCCCTGTGATGTTTTCGGTTCTTTCAGCGTAGCCATGAGCACAGACTGATCCAGGTTAGCGGCGATGATATGATGCTGGTATTTATTGGCCGGCGATTGCCGGTTGATGTAGTTTCTTCTCTTGTCAATTTCAGTGATCATGCTGGCTTTCTCTTCGCTGTCTTCCGTATCCATGAACACCCGGTCGCCGACAGCCACCGGGTTGGTTGAGGTGATCCCGTCAATTTTGAGAATGCCTTTAACACGGGCATTCAAGACCTTGCCGTCCTCCGTTTTTACGGTGTACCAACTGCCGGTGGATTTATAAACAAGCGCGCGCATGATCAGGGAAATTTTCGGAACAGGGTTAGCCTCAATACCCATTCGAGCAAAACGAAAGCCAATGCTGCAATCACGAAGGGAAGGAATTTTTCTGTATAATGGGTAAAAGTTTTGACCTCGAATTTGGATTTTTCCATCTGATCAATTTCCTTATAAATACCACTCAGGCTTTCATTGTCCTTTGCCCTGAAATATTTACCCCCGGTTTCATCAGCGATCTGGGTAAGCAGTTTTTCGTCAATGCTTACCTTCTCACGCTGCATGATCACACCGCTGGGTGTTTGAACCGGGACCGGGGCAAATCCCTCCGTGCCCATGCCCACGGTGTAAACACGCACGCCAAAAGATTTCGCAATCTCCTTGGCGGTATTGGGATCCAGGCGCCCCCCATTATCCTCTCCATCGGTAAGCAGGATGATCACTTTGCTTTTAGACTGGGAAGACCTCAGCCGTTCTACACCCGTCGCCAATCCCGAACCAATGGCCGTACCATCTTCAAGCAAACCGCTTTGCACGTTGAACAGCTGGCTCTTTAAAACGGAATGATCCGTCGTGAGCGGACACATCGTAAAACTTTCTCCTGCAAAAATCACCAGACCGATCCGGTCTGTCGGCCTCCGGTCTATGAACGCAGCGGCCACATCCTTGGCCGCTTCCATTCTGTTTGGAGTGAAATCCTGCGCCAGCATGCTTCCGCTGATATCCAGGCAAAGCATGATATCAATGCCCTCGCCGGTGGTCGTTTGCTGTTCGCTGCCCACCTGGGGACGCGCCAGGGCTAAGATAATGGACATGATGGCCAGCAGCCGGAATGCAAAAAGAATGTGCCTCAGTGTCGTTTTCCATGATCTGCCACTGCCGAAACTTTTTATACTGGAAACAATCAGGGTACCCTGGAGTCGCAAAGGCGGTTTGATATACCAGTAAATGAGCAGCGGGATCAATGCATAGAGTGCAAAGAACAGGGGTTGCGCAAAATGAATATTACTGAACCAGTCGTACAACAAGATTATCGGGTTTCATTAATTAACACAATCGAAGAACGGATCACTTCCAGGTTCCGCTCATTATCATAAACATCAGGCATATATTTGGCAAACTTCACAAAATCACTCATGCGCAAGGCTCCTGCGAGACGGGTAAAGGTCTCTTTATCCATATTCAAACCACTTAGCTGGAGGATCAGTTCCTCATTGGTTCTGACCATAGTGGACAATCCCATGCTTCGGTTCAGGAATACGCGCAATACATCATTCATACCGGAATAATATTTTTTCACCGATGTGGCATCCGTCAACAGCATCTTTTTCAGCATATCCAGGGAAGCCATCGCCTCATCCAGCGGTGATAAACCGCTCGTTCGCGTTCCTTCTTCCCGAACCTCCGGAACTGCGGCCGGCCGGGTAGCCGAACGCACAAATAAAATGATTCCCAGTAAGGTTATACCCAGCAATACCCAGAGAATATATTTTACCGCCGGATTTTCCTTGTCAATGATTCCATGGATATCATGGTATTCCTTAACTGTATCGAGACCACCATAGGAAACATCCACCAGCACGGAGTCGCTGTGATAAGTCCGGTCACCGATCACCACGGAGAAAGACGGGATCTTATTGACACCGGAATCAAAGCTGGTCAGTTTCCATTCCAGGTGCTGGCCCGTACCGGTTTCTGATACCAGCGAGTCCGCGCTGTCTTTTCCCAGGAAAACAAAATGCGGGATCGTATCGGGCCGCATAAGATGAGGAGTGATCCCCGCCGGATGACTAACATCAAAACTCAACCGGAATGGTTCTCCGATAAGAATATGGGTTTTATCCACGCTGGTTTTAACAGCGGGACTGTCCTGGGCATGGGCGGGAAGAAAGTAAACCGTAAAAAGTAAAAAACAAAAAATCGGACGCAGCGTGTTGTTTATTCTCCTTTTTCCCTTCTCCATGCTCAATTCCCTTTTCTCCATGGTCAATTGTTTACCTGGTCCGGTTTCTGCCAACAAAAAACTTCTGAAGGACCTTTACATAATCCTCGTCGGTACGCATATGCAGGAGGTCAGAACCTGACTTAAGAAATATCGCTTTACTGAGTTCTGTCATTTTAAAAAAAGATTGCTGATAATAGGACCGCTGCAGGTAATCATGGGTATCCACCCACTCTATTTTCCCCGTTTCGGCATCTTCCACTTCAATCAATCCGGCCTCGGGCAGTTCCATGTCCATTTTATCGTACACCTGGATACCGATGAGGTCATGTTTTTTTCCGGCAACACGCAGGGCCTCGTCATATTTTTCATCCAGAAAATCACTAAGCAAAAAACTGATGGTTTTCTGCCGAAGGGTATTATTCAGAAAACGAAGGGCCTGGCTGATATTGGTTTTGCGGTGTGCCGGTTCCGTCACCAGCAGGTCGCGTACCAGGTGCAGTACCTGATCCCGCCCCTTTTTTGGTGGAATATAACGTTCAATCCGGTCGCTGAAAAAGATCAGTCCTACTTTATCATTATTGTTCACGGCGGAAAAAGCCAGCACTGCACAGATCTCCGTGATCAGATCTTTTTTACGCGCTTTCACGGTTCCGAACAACGAGCTGCCACTCACATCCACCAGCAACATCACCGTAAGCTCCCGTTCCTCTTCAAATAATTTACTAAAGGGGTGGTTAAAGCGCGCCGATACGTTCCAGTCTATGAACCGCACATCATCACCCGCATAATATTCCCGTACTTCCCGGAAGCTCATGCCCCTGCCCTTAAAGGCGCTGTGATACTCTCCCGTAAAGATGTGGCGGGTAAGGCGCTTGCTTTTGATTTCAAGCTCTCTTACCTTTTTGAGAATTTCCTGAGCGGTCATCATGTTTTTGTTGACGGTTGACGGTTGACAGTTGACGGACCCATTATTTTAAGGCCTGTTGATTTTCTAAATATTTTATAAGACCATTGATTAAACGTATTGTTTTTTCGATCATTTGATTAACCCGGTCATACGTTTCCTGATTAATTAACTGCGTCATAACCGCAACACTTAACAAAGTCTCTACCTCATAGGCTGATCCTCTGGAAATGTGAAGGAACTGAATACTATCTTTTTTAAAATTACGCCCTAATCCCTCAGCAATATTAGACGGAATAGAGACCACAGCCCGCTTGGTCTGAGATGTTAACCCGAACATTTCTTCCTTCGGATACATCTTAGTTAGCCGATAAATCTCTTTTACCATTTCCATAGAAAATATCCATGCATCCAGTTTTTTATAACTTGTCATAGCACACTCTTTAAGGTTAAGAAATATGCTACTATAGAACCCGATACTTTTCCGTTGGCGAATACCCATACGCATTTCCACATAAAGCCCGCCAACCGTCAACTGTCAACCGTCAACCCTGCTACGGCACCACAATCGCCCGCAACACATCATCCACAACCTGATCCGCATTGATATTTTCCGCTTCCGCTTCGTAGGTGAGGCCGATGCGGTGACGCAATACATCTTTTGAGATAGAGCGCACATCTTCGGGAATCACGTACCCTCTCTTGTTCAGAAAAGCATGCGCCTTGGAAGCCAGGGCCAGATTAATGCTGGCGCGGGGAGAACCGCCGTAAGCGATCAGCGGTTTCAGTTTTTCCAGGCGGTATTTTTCCGGAGTGCGGGTAGCAAAAACGATGTCCAGAATATATTGCTCCACTTTTTCATCCATGTAAATTTTGCGGGTAAGGTCCCTGGCCTGAAGAACCTCCTGCATCGAAACAACCTGGTTGAGATCCGGCAGTTTCATCCCGTTCATGTGAGCGCGGATGATCAGCTGCTCTTCCTGCTTGCTGGGATATCCCACAATCACTTTCATCAGAAAACGGTCCTGCTGCGCTTCGGGCAGCGGGTAAGTTCCTTCCTGCTCCAACGGGTTTTGCGTTGCCAGAACAAGAAAAGGTTCCTCCAGCACATAACTGCTATCGCCAATGGTCACCTGCCTTTCCTGCATAGCCTCGAGAAGCGCGCTTTGCACTTTTGCAGGGGCGCGGTTGATCTCATCCGCCAGCAGGAAATTGGCGAAAATGGGCCCCTTTCTCACGACAAACTCATGTTTCTGCTGATTGTAAATCATCGTGCCGACCACATCTGCCGGCAAAAGATCCGGCGTGAACTGAATGCGGCTGAATTTCCCCTTGATGGTTTGTGAAAGTGATTTAATGGTCAGCGTCTTGGCCAGTCCGGGTACGCCCTCCAGCAACACATGCCCATTGCTGAGTAATCCGATCAGCAGGCGGTCCAGCATATATTGCTGTCCGATAATCACATGACCGATTTCCTCCCGGAGGCGGTCTATAAACATTCCATGATATTGGATCTTTTCATTTAGCTCTCTGATGTCATCCGCCGTATACATGTTGGTAAAAAATTAGGCTGCAAAATACGAATTCGTTAATTAGAAGGCCCTGGTTCGTTAAATCTCTATGAGCCGGGCAATAAAATTTAACAAACAGAGTTACAAAGGAATTAAGTATTTAAAACATTGATTATGATGCGTTACTCTCTGGTATTTTCTTCAGCAATTATTCTTTTTCTGGGTTTTACCGCTTGCAAAAAAAGTGATAAAACAAATAATTCCAGAACTGCCGCGAATATGGCAGGAACTTATGGTCTCGTCGCGGTGACGGCTTCCGAAGGCGGGTCCACCTTCAACATTTATGATTCCCTGCCGGCCTGTGAAAAAGATAACCTTATTCAATTAAATGCAAACGGCAGTGCTCAATTCATAGATGCCGGGACCGCCTGTAATCCACCCCAGGATTCAACCGGCGCCTGGCATCTGTCAGCAAATGCTGACTCAATGTACCTGGGCAATGAGGCTGCCTATATCAAATCTTTTGACGGGAAAACCCTGGTCCTTTCCAATCAGCAGATGATTAGCGGCTTTGATGTAGTTACTACATCAACTTTGGCAAAACACTAGGGAAGGTGGATGGTATATGGTTTATGGTAGATGGACTTTATGTGCGAATCTGATGCGAATTTGGCCCATCCACCATAAACCATCCACCATATACCAAATTTCATCAGACCCCTATATCAGCTCAAATACTTGCCCACAATCGGCATCCTCCTGCCCACGCCAAAAGCCTTGCAGCTCACGCGGATGATGGGACAGAACTGGTTGCGCTTGTATTCATTGCTGTTCACGAGTTTCAGTATGCGGCTGACGAGGGCCTCATCCATGCCCATGGCGACGATCTCTTTGGGACCCTTCCGTTTTTCGATGTATAGGTATAATATCTTGTCGAGCAGATCGTATTCCGGAAGGCTGTCACTGTCTTTTTGATCGGGCCGGAGTTCGGCGGAAGGTGCTTTTTGGAGGATATTCGCAGGGATGATCTCCTTTTCCCGGTTGATGTATCCGGCCAGGGCATATACCTGCATCTTATATACGTCACCCAGTACGCTGAGGCCACCGGCCATATCCCCGTACAAGGTTCCATAACCGGTAGCGAGTTCGCTTTTATTGGATGTGTTCAGCAGAATGTATCCGAATTTATTGGCCAGGGACATCAGCAGGTTTCCGCGCGAACGGCTTTGTATGTTTTCTTCCGCCAGGCTAAATGGCAGATCCTTAAAAAAAGGCTTTAAAGTAGAAAGAAAGCTTTCATAAACTGGTTGAATGGGGATGATATCAAAAGGATTACCCAGATTTTTGGAAAGCTGCACGGCATCGGCCACCGAATGAGATGAGGAGTACCCTGAAGGCATCGCAACCGCCCGGACGTTGTCCCTGCCCAATGCCCTGCAGGCGAGCGCCAGCACGACGGCGCTGTCGATACCCCCGCTGCTGCCGAGAATGGCCCTGGAAAATCCCATTTTGCTGAAATAGTCACGGATTCCCAGGAGGATGGCTTCGTAGATCTCGCTGATATTATCGGTGCGTGTCAGGTAAGGAATGATTTGTTCGGGATCGGGGGAAGGTGGAAGGTGGATGGTGGATGGTGGATGGTTTTGTTCGCCGAAAGATGAATGAGGCAAATAGGGCTGATCGGCTTTATAGGTAAATTCCGTCGCTGTGGGAACGGAAGAGGGGATAGCCGGGTATTTTTTTTCCGTATCCACTATGAAGAAATCTTCTTCAAAAACTTTCATCCGATGAATGAGGTTGGCTTCCGCGTCGTACGCCACACTGCCGCCATCGAATACAATTTCGGTTTGGGACCCTACGGCGTTACAATAAAACATAGGAATTTTATACTTCAGCACATTTTCCCGCACCACCGCACGACGGTCTTCTTCGTGGTCATAATCAAACGGTGATGCGGAAATATTAATCATGAGGTCGGGCTGCTGCGGCAAAAGCTGATCCATGGGGCAAACCCGGTACATGGGATTGTTGCCCAGGTTCCAGATATCCTCGCAGATCGTCAAGGCAATTCGTTTCCCTTTGAATGGAATCAGCTTCCAGTTGTAAGCCGGTTCAAAATAGCGGTTTTCATCAAAGACATCGTAGGTGGGAAGGCAGGTTTTATGCACTACGGCCTTCACTTCTTTTTCGTGAAGGAACCAGCCTGCATTGAAGAGGTCTTTCCCTTCGCGAATGGGATTGCGGGCCGGGGAGCCCACGATCACCGCTATGCCGGCCGTATGGGACCTGATCTCGTCAATCGACTGATAACAACGGTTGATGAAATCTTCGAATTCAAGGAAATCGCGCGGAGGATAACCGCAGATGCATAATTCTGAAAAAACGGCTAAGTCGGCGCCCCCCTCCCGGGCCCGCACTATGCCACTGATGATCTTCTGCGTATTGTATTCGAAATTCCCAATATGATAATTCTGCTGAACCAGCGCGATCTTCATGGGGCAAATTTACTGCTAATGGGGGATTTTTGGTTGACAGTTGACGGTTGACGGTTGACGGACTTTATGTGTAAATTCACGCCCGGGAACGGTCAACCGTCAACCGTCATCCGTCAACAATAAAATGAAATGAAAAAACTCTTTCCTTCACTAATACTCCTTCTCGCGATTTCCTGCAAAAATGGCAAAAATGCGCCCGATGTTTCCGGCATTTCGGTAAATACAAAGATTGAGCGTTTTGACCAGGCTTTTTTCGCCCTGGACTCCAACCATATCCAGGAAGGTCTGCTTAAGCTAAACCAGCAATTCCCTTATTTTTTAAATGATTTTACGGTAAACATCCTCGGTGCAGGCCCGCTATCTGATACCAGTGTGAACAGTTTCATCGCCTGCCGGCAATTCCTGACCAGCTACCAGCCGGTAAAAGACTCCATCACCGCGAAATTCAAAAACATGCGGGAGATCGAAAACGGTCTGAAAAGAGGATTTCAGTACATCAAATATTATTTCCCTTCTTACCAGTTACCGCCCAAAGTGGTTTCGTATATCGGCCCGTTTGATGCACCCGGTGTGGCACTCACCCGGTACACCCTGGCTATTGGTTTGCAACTTTATGCCGGCCGTGATTTTTCATTCTATCACAGCGCACAGGGTCAGGAGCTTTTCCCATTATATATTTCGCGGCGGTTTGAACCGGAATATGTAGTTCCCAACTGCATGAAAGCGCTCGAAGAAGATATTTTTCCTGACCCCAGCCAGGGCAAGCCGCTGGTAGAACAAATGATTGAAAAAGGAAAATACTGGTGGCTGCTGGACAAGTTCTTACCGGAATGTACTGATAGCCTGAAAACCGGATTTACCGGCAAACAGCTGGAATGGTGTAAGCACAACGAAGGGCAGATCTGGAATTTTTTCCTGCAAAATGATCTCTATACGATTGACCCGGAGTTGATCAAAAATTATATCGGAGATGCACCCTATACCCAGGGAATGCCGGGAAATTCGCCCGGGAATATCGGGCAATGGGTCGGCTGGCAAATCGTTCAGAAATACGCGGCCATGCACCCGGATCTGGCTCCGGAAGCCATCATGAAAGCCGCCGCCAGGGGCATTTTTGATGAGGTGAAGTATAAGCCCAGGTGATGTGCTAATGTGGAAATGTGCTAATGTGATAATGGAGGGCCTTCATTTTCACGTTAGCACATTTCCACATTTCCACATTAAATTTGTACCTTCCCAAAAACTGAGGATCATGCCGAAGCCCAACAGCTTTCGTTGGAGTACAGAGAGCGAGCCGCACAAATCACGGACCAAAGAGATCATTCACCAGCACCCGGAGATCCGGAATCTGATCGGCCGGAATCCCTATACATTTTTGATCATTTTATTTTGTGTAAGCTTTCAGTTTACGCTTGCCTGGTTCCTCAGGGATGCATCCTGGTGGGTCATTTTCCTGGCTGCTTACCTGGGAGGCGCATTTGCCTGTCATACTTTATATGTGTGCATCCATGAATGCGCACACAACCTGTTGTTCAAGAAAAGGGCCTTCAACAGCATTTCCGCCATCATCGCCAACCTTCCGCTTGTTTTTCCAAGCGCCGTTTCCTTCCAGAAATATCATTTAAAACACCATTCCTACCAGGGCGTAGAATTCCTGGATGCCGATATGCCCTACCGCTGGGAAGCTAAACTGATTAATAATTCCGCTTTCGGAAAAGCCCTGTGGCTGCTATTCTACCCGCTGTTCCAGATGATCAGGCCCGTGCGGATGAAAGAAATCTCCCTCATAGACAAATGGACCCTGATCAACATGATCGTCCAGTTTACCTTCATGGGCTTTCTTATTTATTTCTTCGGATGGAAAGCCACGGTATTTTTAACCGCGAGTTTCTTTTTTTCCGTGGGATTGCACCCCCTCGGCGCACGCTGGATACAGGAACATTTTCTTACCCATGGGGACCAGGAAACAAAAAGTTACTACGGCCCAATGAATACCGTAAACCTGAATGTGGGCTATCACAACGAACACCACGATTTCCCTTCAGTACCCTGGAACAAATTACCCCGCATCAGAAGGATCGCCGGAAATTATTACGACTCCCTGGGCTTTCATACTTCATATACAATATTGCTGTTTAAGTTTCTGCTGGACAGGAATCTGTCAGTCTATTCCCGCATGGCGAGAGATAATAGGGGGAAGCGGAAGAGCGTGGTTTCAATTGACAATGGACAGTTGACAATTGACAATTGACAGTGGACAGTGGACAGTGGAGCTGAAGTAAAAAAAGTGGAGTATTTTAATTAACACTCCACTTTTTAATTTGATTTAAGTCCAAAAAATCTACAGCTTCTTCACTGTCCATCGTCAACTGTCCATTGTCAACTGTCAATTGTCCATTTTCAACTGTCAATTGTCAATTGTCAATTGTCCATTGTCAACTGTCCACTGTCAATTGTCCATTGTCAACTGTCAACTGTCAACTGTCAACTGTCCATTGTCAATTGAAACCACGATCTTCCGCTTCACCCTATTATCTCTCGCCATGCGGGAATAGACTGACATATTCCT
>JAUZOD010000063.1 GCA_030706635.1 Bacteroidota bacterium | reverse complement strand
TTTCACGCTTGGAAGTGTAGCATTTCAGAACTGTATAAGAAGCCACAAGGGCCTGGGCAGAGAACCGGAGATTCAATTTTTCCTGTCAACAGTCATCTGTGTTGATACTGAAATAATCCGGAACGTTATATAATATCGTATAAGAACGATGAGTACAAAGATTCGAAATTAAAAATGATAATGTCAAGTTGTATTACTATGAACTTATCAACGGGTGTTAAAATTGGTGTTGAAAAGTCAGAAATTCGTCAACGCTTTTGCCAACTCTTTTTTTGTGTCGTCATCAAAGGAATCCAAATATTTCTGAGTGGTTCCAGTACTTTGATGGCCCAGGGCTTCGCGGATCTGTTCGACTGATGCTCCGGATTTTTTAAGGATTGTAGCTGCGGAGTGCCTGGCATAATAAGTGGTTATAACCTTGCCCAACACTAATTCTTCACATATACGCTTCATATACTTATTCGTGATCTTTATAAATTGATCGATTTTGGCCTGGTCCTGGGCAACATCATCGTCGATAGAAAGAATATCGAACAGGTATTCCTCCCCATTCTTTTTTTTATTCTTCCATTTCTTAATGATATCCTTTGCCGAGCGGCTTAGGAAGATGGATATGACAGACTGATTTGCCCTTGTTGAATTCCTTGTTTTGGACCTTACCAGCCGCAACATGTCCCCATCAATATTTTTCTGCCGGAGCATTGCAATGTCTTTAAAGTTGATTCCATTGCATAAATAACTGAACATCCAGAAATCCCTGGCTTTGTCTTCTGGGGACCCAGGTACTGCATCATAATCTATTATTGATTTTACCTCTTTTAATGTAAGAGCTTTTTTCACATTCTTCCCGGCAGGAATAATAAACTGTCGTTTTCCAAAAGGGTAAGTTTCATCCTTTTTTAAAATTCCGATAGAAATGGCTTGATTGAATATGGCTCTCAGGTACCTCGTGTAAATCCCCACAGTAGTTTCGGAATTACCATCTTCAATTAACCAACGCTGATACTTCTTTAACCAATCGGCTGTGATATCGTAAAATCCGAGGGTCCGATCGAATTTTTTAAAGGAATTCATGGCTGTCTGATACCCTGTCGCAGTCTTAAGCCGTCCTTCTTGTCTTAGTTTGTCAATATAGTCCTGGAAGACAGGGTAAATATCCGAGGCGTCTTTGACCCGTCCGTAAAACTCGCTTTCAAATTTTGGAAAGGTGAAGGGTTTCAAATCTTCTATTATTTTATCTGCTTTGACCTTTACAGCGTCCAATTTTGCCCTGGTTTTTCTGAATGGCTCCTTGCATTTTTCTGACATCGCATTTTTGAACGTTTCTTCAGTAAGGTCTATGCCGGTTCGATAGTCATGATATAAGCGCTGATAGACAACCCTGATCTTGACTGGATAAGTCCCATCTTTCTTCTCTCTGCGAACCATTAACTGCAAATGAACTGTTGGAATCATGCTTCGAAATTGAAAAATTTCCAAGCAATTTCCAAGCAAACGGTGAAAAAGAATGATAGAAAATGAAAAGCGGTATCAATTTTATGTCTTATAATTTATTGATAAATAGGTATATATGATAATAAAAGACAAAATATGATAAAGGATGAAAAAGGATGAAAATCGGGCTATTTCTGACTGTTAATCAGAGGGTCGCTGGTTCAAGTCCAGCAGGGGGAGCTAGTACCAGTAAAGGTTTCAGCGATGAAATCCTCTTTCAGTTTAAGCCAATTTGCACACAATTTGCTTAAACAAAAGTCTATAAGACCCTGATCATCCAGGATGACTTCGGACTTCGGAACCTTGGTCAGGATGTACGGCTCACACTAAAAAAGGTCAAATTTTACTCAACTTGAATGCTTTGATCAAGAGCAGAGGCTCTTACCGTTTTCTTCTCTTTCGCTCTCATATAAATAAATAGAAAAAGAAAGGCAAAGACAAGAATAAGGGGAATAATATTCGTAACTCTTATAACCTGTGGGCCGGCGATTAATTGTGCATGTAAATAGGCCGCCGCTTTGGGGGTACCGGCTGTCGCGGAACGGTAGGTATCCAGGTCTGTACCAGCCGGCAATGCTACTGCAACAAGATTATCATAATATCCCCCCATAAAGAACATATAAATTGATACTGCAAAAGTGCCCAGCCCACCCAGTATATTAATACCTAAAGCTCCTGATTTCGGTATATTTTTCGCTACAAACCCAAGCATGGTCGGCCAGAAATAAGTAACCCCGATACCGAAAACTATCGCTCCAATAAATATTGAGCTTCCATTCAAAGTACTCAGCAAATACATTCCAATGGTAGAGATTATTGCCGATACCAATAACAGGCCTGAAGGCGATATGCGGTGTACCACATATCCGGCCATACTTCGTCCAAAGGCCTGAACGGCCGCAACCAAAGCCAATACCAGGATGGCACTTTTAGTGACATTTTCAAGCAGTACGCCTACCCATTGACTGGTAAAAATCTCTGTAATAGCTGTACCCAGCATACAAATAGTCATAAAAATAAATAATGGCGTCAATAGAGCCTTATACATGTCTTTAGTAGATACACCAGATGATACACGTTCGGTCTCGGGAAAATCAAGTCCATAAAACAGATACCCATAAATGAGCGTAGGAATAAGCATGACCGCCATTTGCCACTCCCAGCCTATATTAATTTTTGCAAATCCGAATGAAATAATTGTACCAATAACTATTCCTCCGGGGAACCAGAAATGAAAATGATTTAATTTGGTAATTTTATTATTTGGATAAATTGAAGTCACGAGGGGATTGCAGGCGGCTTCCACAGTTCCATTAGCTATACCTATAAAAAGGGTGGAAATATACAGACTTAAAAATCCTGATGAAAATATTGTAAAAATAATTCCGGTCAAATGGAATAGAAAGGCCAATAATAATAAGCGCTTCATCCCTATAATATCAACAATCATTCCTCCTATAATAATAGCAAGCGGAAATCCCCAAAAAGCTGTCCCTGCTATGAGTCCCATTTGCTTGGCATCCAAATGGAATTCAACCATCAGGTTATTCATGATTCCGGCCCGGATACCGAACGACAGAGAGGTAACCAGTAATGCAAGACAACTTGCAATAAATAACTTTTTTGGTTGAATTGTTCTCTCCATAATTAGTTTTTATAAAGCATTTTAGCTTCCCGTTTAAAAAACGCCAGACTGGGTTTTACTTCTGGTATACTATTATCCCAGTGATATTCATATTCAACAGAAACCATTCCTTTAAAACCCTGCCTTTTCATTTCACGCATTACACCCGCAATATTGCTAACGCCGGTGCCCCAGGGTACATCGTGTGCATCATCATTACCCTTCTCATTCAAATCTTTCATGTGGAATTCCATGATATGACCCTGCAGCTTTTTCATACATTCAACAGGGTCAAGGCCGGAACGAACCCAATGGCCTATATCGGCGCAAGCACCAATACGGGGGCTGGCTCCTTTAAGTGCATCCAACAATATTTCAGGATTCCAATAAAGAGTAGGTTTAGGATGATTATGAATAGCTACATCTATCTTGTATTCATCCGCAAGTTTTGAAACGAGAGGGATTTGCTCTTTCGTTGGTTCTGCTAAAATGGTTTTAATACCCATGTTTTTTGCAAAACGGAATAACTTTATCCATCCACTGTCTGTACGCGGAGTGGTTACGCCATAAGAAAACATCTTTATTCCCTTGGCGCGGAGCATATGCAATACCTTTTGACAGGAAGACACAGTCATTTTATCATAATCCATATTCCCTTCTATACCATTTCCTATTTTCTGGTTAGGGTGCCCGCCTAAATACTTTACGCCGCATGAGTCTAATTTATCCAATGTTTCTGTAAGCGTAAAATCGCGGAATGTCCATGCCTCAATCGCTAATTTCCAATCATCAGACCATAGTTTTTTCTGGGCTGTCAGCAGTTGGCTGTTTGCCATAATAAAAAGTAAAAGCATGCATTTTAACAAGCCCCTGCCGGCCTTGCGTCTTTCAATTTTTGCGTAATTCATGATTTTATTTTATTCAACAATATAAAAAATATAAATAACCAATAATTTCTAATCAAGGGATAAATCCATAAAATATATCTGCACTTTGATACTGCTTTATTATGGTAACGCAAAGGCAATATAGCTATCTCCCGGGGGGGTATCTAATTTGCCGCCTCCGCAAGCTATCACAATATATTGTTTTCCGTTTACCTCATAAGTGGCGGGTGTAGCGAACCCTGCCGCAGGAAGTGAGGTTTCCCATAACAACTTACCGTTACTTTTGTCAAATGCACGGAATTTTCCGTCCAGTGTGGCTGCTATGAAAAGGAGGCCACCTGCTGTTACCACCGCGCCTCCGTAATTTTCTGTTCCGGTTACGGGAATGCCTTTCCTGGTTAGTTCAGGATACTCACCCAATGGTTTTTGCCAAACCATTTCTCCATTATTTAAATTGATGGCCGTTAAAATGCCCCAGGGTGGGTTGTTGGCAGGATAGTTTTCAGGAGTACGAAATTGACGATGATCTGTCATCCGGTAAGGCATGAAAGGTGATCTTTCCGGATTGTTGACTGCTTCTTTTTTACCGGTAAAAGGCGTTTTACCTTCAGCTTTAAGATCCAGTAAAAAGGTAACCAACGACTTTTTATCACTGCCCGGAAGTTGTTGAAAAGGAGGCATCCTGTTTCCGCCATTATTCACGATATCCAGGATTTGGTCTGCAGTATATTTATTACCAATATGTTGTAAAGATGGAAAATTTGTGCTTCCCTGCCTGTTCTCTCCGTGACAGGATGCACAACTATTAGCAAACACTCTTTTTCCATGTTCGGCCACCGTTTCATTTAAGTTCTTATCGTCCGGAATAACTTTTGCCATGGATGCGGTCCACGGAACCTGGCTTCCATTTACATATAAAAAACCAGTACCGGAATCGTAAGATGCTCCGCCCCATTCTCCCCCTCCATCAAAACCAGGAAAGAAAATCACCGTCCCCTGTCCCTTTACCGTTAGCGGAAGAAATTGCCTGCCTGTTTCCATTTTTGATAACCTTTCCCGTACAACATTTTGTGATGATTCAGGTACCAGCGTATTAATATCCGTTTCAGTAAAAGACTGTTTAAAGATAGGTTTGGGCAGTCGGGGCATAGGTTGCGTAGGCCATAGCTTTTCTCCAATAAGCGTAGAACTATCCGGCACAGGCACTTCATCAACCGGAAACAAGGGTTTCCCGCTATCTCTGTCTAATAAAAAAAGAACTCCCCATTTTGTAATTTGTGCTACAGCATCAATCTTTTTCCCGTTACGCTGAATGGTTACCAGATTAGGAGGCGCAGGACAATCACGATCCCATATATCATGATGAACAGTCTGATAATGCCAAATATATCTTCCCGTTGCAGCATTCAACGCAAGAACACAATTACCAAAAAGGGCTTTACCCCGCCGCAATCCTCCATAAAAATCAAAGCTGGGAGAGCCGAGGGAAAGATATACTACGCCGCGTTTTTCGTCTAAACTCATACCTGACCAGTTATTCACTCCCCCAACATATTTCCAGGCATCTTTATCTTCCCAGGTATCATAACCGAATTCTCCGGGATGGGGTATGGTATGAAATATCCACATCAGCTTTCCCGTATGCAGATCATAAGCCCGGATATGACCCGGAGCTGAATTCGGTCCTTCACCAACACGGGAACCCATGATCAAAAGATTTTTATAAATTACCCCTGGCGAGGTGGCCCCGACACCGAGATCCTTTACATCACGATCCAGCCCATCGTGCAGATCAACTCTGCCCTGATCTCCAAAAGAAGGAACTATTTTGCCTGTTCCGGCATCTATTGAATATAGAAAAGAACCGGCGGTATAAAAGATCCGCTTATCATGACCGTCCGACCAGTACATGACACCCCGGTTAACATCAATCCGGTTTTCTTTCGATGTATCGGAAAACGGATCGAATACCCATTTGGCTTTCCCTGTAGCCGCATCTAATGCAAACAATTTTAAACGCGGAGAAATTCCATATAACACCTCATCAGCTATAATTGGATTACACTCTATTTCACTCCTTGGTGCAGCATCACCTGTATGATATGTCCAGGCTACTTTTAACTGCTGAACATTACTGGTATCAATCTGATGAAGGGGAGAATAGTGGGTTCTTGAATTATCGCCAAGATAAGTGGTCCATTCTGTATGGTTGTCTTCATTTTCTGATTTACAGCCATAAACAAACAGCATGATCAGCACACTCAAAATAACAATTATACTGTATCTACTATGTTTAAACATACCCCTTCAATTTGTAAGAATAAAGACTATTCATTTTTCATTGTTTTCTGTGATTTGTTACAGTCTTTTTACAATGAGCGCACCAATTTATGTCATTAACGCCATGCGTAAAAAAAGAATTAACTTCCAACCAGAAACGGAAAAAATAAACCGAAGCGATGAAAAGAAGAGATGCCATCAGAAACTCCGCTCTAATGGCCGCCATGATCAATACGGGTTATATTACGAACCTGGTGACAAAGCGTTCAGCGGGCAAAATCCGTATTGGTGCCTGTGACTGGTCCCTCGGCATGGATAGTGACCCGGCAGCTTTCGATCTCGCAAAACAGATCGGGTTAGCGGGTGTTCAGGTCAATCTCGGATCACTGCAGAACAACCTCCATCTGAGAGAAAAACCGGTTCAGGAAACTTACCTGGAAATCTCCAGGCGAACTGGTGTGGCCATCGCCGGTCTGGCAATTGGTGAATTAAACAATGTTCCTTATAAATCTGATGCAAGAACGGATCAGTGGGTCTCCGACAGCATTGATGTGGCCAGCGCCCTGGGTGTAAAGGTGATTCTTCTCGCCTTCTTCTCGAACAATGATCTGCGCAACGATGAAGCGGGAAAGAAGGAAGTTATCAGAAAACTAAAACTGGTAGCGCCCAAAGCAGAGAAATTGGGCGTTATACTGGGAATTGAATCTTATCTGAGCGCTGAAGAAGTAATGGATATCATTCGGCAGATCGGATCAAGAAATGTTAAGGTATTTTACGATTTCAGGAATGCTGCCGATGCAGGCTATGATGTGATTCGGGAAATCAAATGGCTCGGCAAAAATAACATCTGCGAACTGCATATGAAAGAGAACGGCCAGCTGTTGGGTAAAGGAACCATGGATTGGGAGAAAATATGTAATACGTTGATCGAAATGGATTATTACGGCGATGGTTGGATGCAGATAGAGTGGGCAGTGCCCCGGGATGCTGATTTAATTAAAAGCTACCGAAATAATATGCAGTTCCTGCGAAACTGTTTTCACTATTAAATCAGGCGACTATGCGGCAGATTGCCATCGGCATTTTTTTGATTTTTATATATTCAGCCTGTAAGCAGGAGCCGGTTAAGCATGCTTCAACAAGGCCCCTGCTTTTTATTCCTGATGATATGGAAATAACGCTTTGGGCGCAGTCGCCTATGCTTTATAACCCGACGAATATGGATATTGACAGCAGAGGCAGGGTCTGGATTTCGGAAGCCGTCAATTACAGAAATTATAATAATGATTCCAGTAAAATGCTTCATCATTCGCAGGGAGACCGGATCATCATCCTTGAAGATACTGATGGAGACGGGAAGGCAGATACGTCAAAGGTATTTGTTCAGGATAAAGATCTTGTTTCGCCGCTTGGAATTGCTGTGATCGGGAACCGGGTTTTTGTGTCCTGTTCACCATACCTGATCGTTTATACCGATGATAATGGAGATGATAAGCCCGATCATAAAGAAATCATATTACAGGGTTTTGGCGGGAAGGATCATGATCATGGTCTTCATGCTGTAGTAGCAGGACCTGATGGGAATTTGTATTTCAATGTGGGTGATGCGGGACCGCATATTGTGAAAGATAAAAAAGGATGGACACTCCGTTCAGGCAGCCTTTACACCGGGGGTTCCCCGTATAATTTAAAAAACCAGGGTAATATGAAGAGTGATGACGGGAAAGTATGGGTTGGCGGACTGGCTCTTCGCATGAGTCCCCGTGGAGATGGACTGAAAGTAATGGCCGATAATTTCCGGAATTCTTACGAAATGACCATTGACTCACGCGGGGATATGTGGCAGAACGATAATGACGATCAGGTCGCAACCTGCCGGACTACCTGGATGACGGAAGGGGGCAATGCAGGTTTTTTCAGCGCAGATGGAACCCGTACCTGGCAAGCGGATCAACGACCCTGGCAGGATGTGTTCACAGCTCACTGGCATCAGGACGATCCGGGGGTAATGCCGGCAGGTGACAAGACCGGGGCCGGCGCGCCTACCGGTATTGTTTTGAATGAAAGTGATGCATTGGGAGAAAAATACAGAGGACTACTATTAAGTGCAGATGCCGGTCGAAATGTAATATTCGGATATTTTCCCAAAAAGCAGGGCTCTGGCTATAATCTTGAGGGCAGGAATAATTTGATTACTTCCCTTCCTGAAGATAATGTTGATTATGTCTGGAATGACTCTTCGCAGGGAAAGGATAAAGATAAATGGTTCAGGCCAAGTGATATTTCCATTGGAACAGATGGAGCTATTTATATTGCTGACTGGTATGATCCGGTTGTAGGCGGACATCAGATGAAAGATTCTACAGGATATGGGAGAATTTACAGAATCGCTTCCAAAGGAAAACATCAAAGCAGTCCGCAGATAAACTTTTCCACGGTTTCCGGAATGATTGAAGCATTCAAAAGTCCTGCTATCAACGTGAGAAATACCGGATTCGAAAAACTCAAAGCCCGCGGAGAGGCCGTTATACCGGCGCTGACGCCGATGCTCCGGGATAAAAATCCATTTGTCCAGGCAAGGGTGATCTGGCTTCTTGCTCAATTGGGCCCGCGCGGACAATCAATTGTTGAAGGTTTATTGCGCGATAGAGATGAAAACATACGAATAACGGCATTTCGGGCGCTAAGACCGGTTGTTCGTGATATTACGCCGTATGTGGCTGAAATTGAGAATGATCCTTCTCCCTTTGTGCGGAGGGAAGCCATTCAGTCATTAAAAGATGTGCCTTATTATAAAAAGAAACCCTATTTACTTAAACTTATTGAGCAATATGATGGAAAGGACAGATGGTATCTGGAAGCCATCGGTTCAGCATTGGAGGGCAATGAAAATGAGATCTATCCGGAGATCAGGAAGATATTTAATCCGGAAAATTATTCTCCTGTTAAATGGAATGAAAAACTAAGCTCAATCACATGGAGGCTTCATCCTTCCAAAGCCGTTTCAGATCTGGCTGTCAGGGCGGGTTCAAATGAAGTGTTGCAGACTGATCGCTCCAGGGCCCTGTGTGCATTAGGCTTTATAAAAACCAGGGCGGCTGCCCTGGCAATGATTGATCTCTCAAAAAGTAAGCTTAAAGATGTTGCCGGGCAAGCCAGTTACTGGGTAGCCTTCAGGCAAAGTAATGACTGGTTCAATCTATTGGACTGGGATAAGACCGGCATTGATCTGGCGCATGAAAGATTAGTGGCGGAAATGAAAGTGAGTATGGTTAAGATTCTTGATGAACATATGCCTTTCGATGAGAAAAAGGGAAATGCGGAAAAAATGGCTAAAGATTCAGTCGGAGGTCAGATGCTATTGGGATTGGTTGCAGAAAATAAAATAAACAAAGCATTGTTGCCCGTCGTGGAATCGTTGATTTTCAGTAATCCAAATCAATCCGTTCGTACCCAGGCCTCTTTGTATTTTAAAAAACCGGGAACAGAAAGACGTATTTCAATTCCGGCAATCATCCAGATGAATAGTAATGCTTCGACGGGGAAAGAAGTTTTCACAACGCATTGCACCACCTGTCATCGTGTTGCTGAAAACGGTAAGGATATTGGTCCTGATCTTAGTTTGATCGGAAAGAAATTTGATCGGGAAGGATTGTTGGACGCCATCGTTAACCCCAGTGCGGGTATAGTTTTTGGTTACGAACCGTGGACCATCAATACGTCTGACGGTCAGTCTTATTTTGGTTTCCTTATTGCCGACGGAGCCCAGGCGGTCGTCATTAAAGATTTAACGGGTAAGAAAAATACGATCGCTACGGCACATATCATTTCAAGAAAGAAGTATGATAGAAGTGTCATGCCGGAGCCCCAGGTCCTGGGGTTATCGGATCAGAACCTGGCAGACCTGGCAGAATACCTGCTGAAGTTTAAATAAACGTGTAGACTCGTCCCCGGCCCCCTGTTGCAAATATGGGTCTTTGAAAGCCTGGTTTTTCGGAGTTTCATCGGAGTGCTAAAAGATAAATGTTGATTTTTTTGAAAATTCGCCGGGGTTTTGGAAAAGGGTCCGGATAGGGTTCGGACAGGGTATTTCTAAGGTGTTTGTTGGAGCGCTATAGGGGGGATTCCCTCCCGCGCCCCTGAAAACGCCTTAGCGGGCCCCTAGCGAGACCCTGGCCGGCATCAGAAAGAAGAGGCCAGTTAAAAACAGAAAAATCCCTTCCCTCTTTAAAAAAATTTTTTAGCACTCCGATGAAACTCCGAAAAATCATTTTTTGAGAGCCGCATCTTTGGGGTTGTGATGAATGCATAAACCTTTCATTTACATAGTAATCCGATTTTATAAAAACTAAAATTTCAAAATAATGGGTACCATCAAACAAGGCATCCCGGGTGGCTTCCGCGGGAAGGTCGGTACGAAAGGAAACCCCTTACCCCAACATTTATTTAAACCTCTGTAAGTGACTTTATACGTCCTGACTCTCATTCTTTCGGCTGCAATCCTGCATGCCTGGTGGAATCTGCTCGCGAAAAGAGCGGCGGGCAAAACAGCTTTCATCTGGCTGATCTATGTTGCCGGCAACATTGTCTATTTACCTGCTGTCGTTTACGAGCTCAAAACCGGTGAAAAAATCTACTCTGCCCCGCTTTTGTGGTTTTCCCTGACCAGCGCCATCCTTCACCTCGCATACTACAGTATACTTCAAAAAGGATATCGAAGTGCCGATCTGTCGGTTGTATATCCACTGGCCCGGGGAGCGGGTCCGCTGTTTTCTTCGGCTGCCGCCATTTTGTTTTTGCATGAGCGGCTGAAGTTAACCTCGACGCTCGGGCTATTCCTGATCATCGCCGGGGTGTTGATTATTACAGGACTCAGTTTCAGAAAGGAAAACAACAAAAAGATCATGCCCGGTATCTTTTATGGAGTGTCTACCGGTCTCTTCATCGCTCTATATACATTCAATGATACCCTTGCCGTCAAAAACTATGCGGTTTCTCCGTTAACGTTAACGCTTGCTACAAATTTTTTCGGAGCGATTTTGCTGATCCCGCTGATCGCAAGGGAAAAGAGCGAACTGAAGCGTGAGATCAGAGAACATAAGTGGATTATTGTCGGCATTGCCGTTCTCAGCCCGGCTGCCTATATCCTTGTACTGGTCGCTCTGAAACATGCTCCATTGACAGTCGTTGCGCCGGCGAGAGAAATCAGTATTTTGTTAGGTGTTTTCATGGGTTCAAGAGTGCTGAAAGAAGAGGACGGAAAGAGGCGGTTGGTTGCGAGCCTGCTAATACTTGGTGGAATCATTTCTCTGAGCCTGAGCTGATCTGCAATATATGCCTCAAAGGAGGCTCCTTTCACAATATAATAACCTGCTACGTAGTTCCTCAACGCTCTTGCCGTATGATGCTGAAAATCTATTCAACAGGAAGAATAGGAAGTGTTGTGCTTTGCAAATAAGACCCTCTCAACTGACCGTAAAGAATTCCTCTGGCAGTTGCAATAGAGATCCTGCTGATCGTCGCATTCAGATCGTGCGGGATTAAGTAGACGCCTTCTGTATTCTTTTTAAGCATACGCTCAAAAGCAGATATTTCAAAGCCGCACGCTACTACTAAATTTGCCAAAGATGGGTCTTTACCCGATTCTCGGATTGTAATAGTCGTAAAAGCAATGATCAGTTTTTTCTTATCATTCGTTTTCAGTTCCTGGTTGATATTAAAATCGAAAATTTCTCCGGAATAATCCTTTGCAGGTTTCGGTTGAATGGAAAAAGATATCAATTCAATTCCATGAAGTCTGATCGGTTTTTCCTGATTTGATTCTCCCATACCTGTCCTATATTATGAATAGCGGGCAGTAATTGTTGTCACCTGTGAACCGTAGGTTTCGTCAATAACTCTTTGGAGATGTTCACGAATATCTCCGTTCAGAGAAGAGGGTTTGGCGGAAACCGTCAGATTAACATTTAGTATGGGGTCGACGATTGTCAGCTTTTCATCAAGCAACCTGATTTCAAGAACCCGTTGAATCTCTACCAGGGTATCGACGGTAAAATTATGTGTTCCGCTGAGCCATTTGGAAACGATGGATGGACTTTTTAAATGTAAAGCTTCGGCTAAATCGACGCTTTTCCACCCTTTTGATTTAAGCGCTGCATAAATCCTGGCAGCCAGCTTCATCTTATAATCCGTTTGTTCCTGCTCTTCAGGTTTGATGTTCTTCAGCAGATCGTTGATTAACCCACTGGAATAATTTTCATTGATATCATTAAAATTTTGCATAAAATATTTTTAATATGTAAGCATCAAATCGCCTTCTAATTTTAAACCAGTTGCGGAGATTTTCAGACTGCTAGCCCGCAGCCTGGTACGAATTATTTTAGAATAATGCATCATTTCAGTTACCGCCCGGATAAGTTTAGGATCGTCCTGCCATGCTCTTACATTTTTTGGGCCGCCGTTTCCTAAAATAATAATGTTATCATTCAAACGGATGCAGTACAGTCTCAGGTGTTTATCCGGAATATCATACAAGGCGCAAACCAGATCATTCCATTCCAGGCCCTCATCCAATTTAAAATACGTCTCTACTGCGCCGGTAATATGACCTATGCTCCGGAGGCGCCTTGTAACGTTCATTAAGTCCTGTATAAATCCATCCTTATGCTTAGCAATAAATTGATCAAAAAATGTCATTTTGCCCGCCTCAGTAACAATACTATAAATTGACGCTTTCTTACCTGACAAATCCACCAGGTTGACTAGTTTAGATTTCACTTATATAAGAACATTTACGAAGTTAACATAAAAAAATCACTTATAGGTGATTTATTATAAAGTTTTTTTTCAGTTATTTTAAAGGTTTATTAAAGGCGGATGAATATAAAGTGGAATTGACGTTTTCCACAGCGTTTTTTACCCTAGCTTATGCCTGTGTTCCGCCTGAGAAGACTGTGTGTTGGGGACTTGTCTTCTTAAGCATTGAAAAACGAAAAAAAAGAAATTGGGATCCTGCCAAGTGTGTAGTTTGTATTACCGATGTTCGTTACTGTACTGAAAATCAATCTCTACAGTACCCTGGAAGGAAGAGCGGATGTTCAATCTTCGGGATCGTAATGGCGCTTTTGTTTTTCCACTATAATAAGCCCTGTTTCCGGCTTGCAGCCATGGCAATAAAAACTTCGACCCCATCATTGGGAAAATTAGCCCAGCCAGTTAAAATGCTGCTGTGAATGGGTTCGTATATATCTTTTTTTGCCGGATCCTCCGGGAGCTCTTTCATCGGCAGCAGGATCAGGTAATGCGGTTCCATGTAATCGGGCCGTTTGTCCAGCGTAAACCCTCTTACCTGTACGTATTGAAATCCTTTGTCTATTAAATGCTGAAGTGTTTTCCTGGTCAGCCGGACGGTTGACTCGAAATTTTCCTTCGTTTCATTTTTCATTTTATAGCTTTATCAGGTTCGTTTCCCGCAGCAGGCAATATTTCAGAACAGCTTTCCAAAGATTCTTCAAGACTCCTGGTTACGTTCGCTTTCTCTATGGCGAATAACAGCCGGGCATCTTTCAGTTCCTTCATCACCTGCTGGTCGGAACATCCGGCAGGGTTTAATTTTGCACTAAATTTTAATCCAAAATTTAAGCAGACCTTCCATTTCTACACCCACCACGTGATACCCGGGTGGAATCTCGTCACCGAGACTATGGAAAGAAGCCAGTCTTGTGCCTGGTGGTTTCTGTTCTAATTGTCTGAATAGATATCTGTTATAATAGTTGTATAATTCCCCTGAATACTCAATGCATTCATCAATCTTATCGGTTCCCGCTAAATTTTCATAGAAAGCATTATAGAAATAAAAATGATCATAATGTCTGAAATCGATTTGGGTAAAATTGCCATGAATGAATAAAGCATTTTCCAGGTTAAGAATCTCGTTTGCGGCATTGGCATGATGTACTAAATTCTCCCTTTGTTCAATACCGGTAAAAAGAGCATGGGGCTTATAAAACGCGGCAGCCAGGCAGAACTTTCCCACACCGCTTCCGATATCTAATATTCTTGCTTCATTTTCTGAAGCCAGAAAGCTGGCAGCCTTTCTCGCAATGACCAGGGGTGTCCAGTGATGCCGTGCCAGCAGCTGAATAGTAGACGGATATAACTGATTAAAACGGATATCGTGTTCAAACCAGTTTTCAGTGTGCGTCCTTTTTTCGGTCGGGGGCATATCTATATTCTTATTTGTCATTTGCTTTTTTTTACGCACTTATTTTTATCTCTGCTGAACCCTGAAAATGATAAAACAAAGGTATCCTGCCTGCATTGGCGTTGCGGTAAACCTTACCGCCCTGAAAAGTGATTTTTATCAATCTTTCTGCCGGGACTTCACCTGCTTACACAACTAATTCTCCGTTTCTTTCCGGGAAACCGGTTAGCAACCGAAGTGAGCGGCATGAGGAGTGAGCTATAAAATAAGAATCGGTATTTTTGGGGACTATGAGTTTAAAAGGCATCTTCCCGATTGACCAATGGGATTTTAAAAGTGAATCTGTGCTTGCGGATTTGCCTTTGGAGGATTTGGAATTGCTTACTGCTAATAAGATACAAAGGATTTATAAAAAGGGGGAGATTATTTTTTGGGAGGGAGCTTACCCGGCGGGCATTTTTTATATAACCAGGGGAAAGGTGAAAAAATATAAGCTGGACAAGGATGGCAGGGAGCAGATTATTTATGTTGCCAATACGGGGGAACTATTGGGCTACCATGCCATACTTTCAGAAGACCGTTATCCGGATTCCGCTGCAGTGCTGGAGGAAAGTACCATTGCCTTCATTCCAAAAGAGGATTTTCTTCATACACTGCGGCACTCGGAGGTGCTGAGCAAAAGATTATTAAAAACACTCAGTCATGAGTTTGCGGTGTTGACGAATAGTCTTTCGATGTTTGCTCAAAAATCGGTCAGACAAAGATTGGCTCTTCAATTGATCGTTCTCCGCGAAAAATATAAAGTTAATTTTCAGGCCGGCATGCCGGTGGAAATTAACATGGGTCGCGATGACTTAGCCAACCTTGTGGGAACTGCCCGGGAAAATGTGGTGCGGATTCTCACCGAATTTAAAGAAGCAAAGATCCTGCAAACCAAAGGGAGAAAGATCATCATACATGATGTCAGAAAGCTTATTAAAATTGCCGACTAGAAATTGCTCCATTTGACTTGTGATTCTGTCTATGGGGCATTCATCCTGGCAAACTTCAGTGCTGTTTATTTTGGCAACGACTTGATCCATTTCAGGCGCCTGTTGGCCTCCGCTAATTTTTTAGGAGCCAGGGCTTCGACGTTTAACTCGTTCAGCCTTTCGTCTATCGTGAGAGTAACTTTGTGGCTGACTATTTGTCCTGGGTTTTTAGCTAGCTTTTTCATGTATGTAAATTCGATTAAATTTTCGTTTAATAAAGAATGCGTCAGCATGCATATTTTTACGAAAGGGAAGGAATTCTCCACTCCCCTGTCCAATTTCTCCAGTCTCATGCATTATTGAAGTGTAAATCGAATATTCAATAATAATTTAATCAAATGAAACAGAGAATCAATGATTTGGACAAGGCGCAGCGCGCCATGAAGGCTTTGAATGGTCTGGGAGTATATCTGGCCAAATCGCCCCTCGAAAAGTCGCTTTTGGATTTAATTTATTTCAGGGTCTCGCAGGTGAACGGCTGTGCTTTTTGCCTCGACATGCATTCGAAAGATTTGCGTGCGGCGGGTGAAACGGAACAGCGTTTGTATGTGCTTGATGCCTGGCGTGAAGGGCCTTTTTATTCTGATCGTGAACGTGCAGCACTTGCCTGGGCGGAGGCGGTTACAAAGCTCACGGGATCCCAGGTGCCGGATGATGTTTATGAAGAAGCGCGGAGTCAGTTTTCTGAAGCGGAACTGATCGATTTGACGCTGGCGGTCGTAACCATCAACAGCTACAACCGGATGAATATTGCTTTCCGTACAACAGCCGGTGGTTATCAGGTTGGTATGTACGCGGCGCAGACAAATTAAACGTCTCTGGCAAAGAGACAGCTGCGCATCATATATTCGATAATAAATAAAAATAAAAAATGAAAGACTTCGTATTATTATTCCGTCAGCCGAGTCTCGACTACAGCAAGATTCCGGCAAAGGAAATGCAGGGTATTGTAAAAAAATGGGAGGATTGGGTCGGAGGCATCGGAGCACAGGGGAAATTAAAACAGAACGGCATGCGCCTGGCCGCCGAGGGCAAGGTGCTCAAAGCGGGCGGCGTGATTACCGACGGCCCTTTTGTTGAAATCCGGGAGATCCTGGGCAGTTTTCTTGTTGTCCGGGCAGACAGTCTGGAGGAGGCGACAACATTAGCGCATGGTTGCCCGGCACTCGATACCGGTGGCAGTGTTGAAATCCGGCCTGTTTTTGGATAAGTCAGCATCGGGAGGTAAAACCCACCCTCATCGGGGTGGGTTTTAGTATTCAGCATGGAAAAGGAATTTTTAAAACAGCTATTTCAACAGGAGTTTTCTAAAATGGTTGCTGTGATCAGCAGCATTTTTGGGTTGCAGCATATTGAAATAGCGGAGGATATTGTGAGTGAAACCTTTTTAAAGGCGACAGAAACCTGGGGCATCAAAGGTGTTCCTGAAAATCCGGCGGCCTGGCTTTACACCGTGGCCAAACGGAAAACATTATATCATTTCAGACGGAATAAAATCTTTGAAAAAAAGATAGTCCCGGAATTAACTTCCAGGCAGCCAAAAAATTATGAAATCCCGGAATTGAACTTCTCCCGGCAGAATATCAGGGACAGCCAGCTGCAAATGCTTTTTGCGGTATGCACCCCCGCCATTGCCAGTGAAGCCCAGATCGGATTGGCCCTCCGTATCCTCTGCGGTTTTGGCATTGACGAGATTGCCGAGGCCTTTCTGTCCAACAAGGAGACCATCAACAAGAGATTGTTCCGGGCAAAAGAAAAGTTAAGGGCTGAAAAAGTCAGGATGGAATTTCCGCCGGAAAATGAAATCGTCATTCGCCTGGATAACGTCCTGCATATTATCTACCTGCTTTTCAGCGAAGGTTATTTTTCAAATACCCAAAATCAGATTTTACGAAGAGATTTATGTCTGGAAGCCATGCGCCTCGGCTTGATGCTCACAGAATATGAAAGGACGAATCAGCCGAAGACAAATGCTTTAATGGCGTTGATGTGTTTTCACGCTTCCCGCTTTGATGCAAGGCAAACGAATGAAGGTTCCCTGGTGCTGTACGAACAGCAAAATAAAGCATTGTGGGATCAGGAGTTAATAAATCGGGGTCTGCATTTCTTAGGTCTGTCAACGCAGGGAAGTGAAATAAGCTCCTATCATCTGGAAGCAAGAATCGCTTACTGGCATTGCACACAAGAAGATTCCAGAGAAAAATGGGAGAATATCCTCCAGTTGTATAATCAGTTGTTACGGATCAATTATTCCCCGGGCGTAGCCCTGAACAGGACTTTTGCCTTATACAAAGCGAACGGACGGGAAGAGGCATTGGCAGAAGCTGAAAAACTGAAATTGGACAACAATCATTTCTATTTTGTCCTGCTGGGTGAATTGTACAAAGATCTCGACAACAGGAAAGCAAAATTTAATTTGGAAAAAGCTTATGATCTGGCCAAAACGCAGACTGAAAAGCAAGCCATACAGTCGAAAATTGAAGAGCTTCAATAAAAGCCAAAGCCTGTACGGCCGGACTCCTGGTCAACAATGGCATCAGGCCGGGGAAGAGCAGGCATAAGGGCGTTCGGATCCTCCGCAAATGACAATATCGCTTTACGTCTCCGGACCAGGTTGGCAGATTATTCGTATATTAATTTGTTTTTCAAACCCGCCACATGACCCTGGATCGCTGGGCAAATTATTTTTTAGCAACCACCGGCAGCGCCGGAGTCTGGATTGTGCTGAGCAGAAAAGATATGGCCAATTACAAAGGACCGGATCCGGCCTACAAATCAAAATATATTAAAATACTGGTCTTTACGCAAGCGGCTATATGCCATACCCGATCGCCGGAATCATGTTATTGAACAACCGGGAAGCGGGGCTGTACTTTCTTGGTAGAAATAAACCGTTAGGTATAAATATTTTAAATGCCCCACGCAATTGACTTCGAGATGGAATCTTTGGTTTCAGCTGATGGTACAAAGATCGGCTACCGCAAGCTGGGTAATGGCCCCGGATTGATTCTCGTTCATGGAGGTATTCAGGCCGCACAAAATTTTATGCGGCTGGGAAAAGCTTTGTCTGATAAATACACGGTCTACATTCCGGACCGGCGCGGTAGAGGCACAAGCGGCGTGGATGCCGGAATGGGACTGACTGCAGAATGCGGAGATATCAGGAGCCTGGTTCACGAAACGAATGCGGAAAACCTGTTTGGCCTCAGTTCCGGAGCGATCATTTCCCTGGCAACGGCGATTGCGGAGCCAAGCTTAAAAAAACTGGCTTTATATGAACCGCCTTTACCCATTGAGGGGGTAGATCAGACGGAGTGGAACAATAAATATGAACATGAGGTAGAAAAAGCCAACTGGGGACGGGCATTTTTAAGCGTCGTCAAAGGAACTGCCAGCAGCTCAGCCCTGGCCCGGATTCCGGGTTTTATCCTGATCCCACTATTAAACCTTTTGATAGACCGCCAGGAAAAGAGACGTAAACCGGGAGAAGCTTCGCTGAAGCAGTTAATTCGTGCGTTCCGTTATGATCAGCAGATTGTTCTGGACGCGCAAAATATTCTTGAAGAGAGCCGTCTTATAAAATCCGATGTTTTACTAATGGGCGGTTCCAAAAGCCAGGCATTCTTAAAGATGGCTCTGGATCAACTACAGGCAGCCTTGCCTATGGCGACGCGGAAGGAATTTGCAGGTTTTGGGCATATTGAAGCGGATAATTCCGGCCGGCCACAGATCATCGCGAATGAATTAAAGAGATTTTTCCGCTGATCGTAGCAGGCAGACACTCCACTCGCTTCCTATCCGGAATAAATGGTATCAATGATATGAACCGCCGGGCTTTCTTTTTTCATTTCGTTCTCAATCTGATCAAAGCTGCCCCTGGGGAGACTGATTTTAATCTGACCGTCTTTCAGATAATGCAGAAAATCGCAAACATCCTGGAGAGAAGAAAAATCATGAGACGACATGATGATGGTTTTGTCGAGACTTTTTAACTTCATCAGGATTTCTTTGATGATCATATTACTCGAAATATCCACGCCATTAAAAGGCTCGTCAAGAATAAATACTTCATTTTTCTGAAGGAGTAGACCAGTTATGGCCAGCTTTTTTTGCATACCCGTTGAATAGGTTTCTGCGTATTGATCCAATGGCAGACCGAAAAGATTGAATTCACTGATATCTTTTACCAGGACGTTCCTGGCATTGCAAAGCAGTTGCAGATATTCATAGCCTGTCATATTGGAGAAAAAGTGCGGGACGGTCGGAAGGTAGCCGGTCTCATTTTTTAATATTTCCCCCTCGTACGCCACTTCCCCTTCATAATATTCCAGACCCGATATACATTTAAATAAGGTCGTTTTCCCCGCTCCGTTTTCTCCAACTACACCATGTATCTCGCCCTTACCGACGGATAAATGGATTCCTTTCAGAATACGGTGATCGTCATAACTCTTTGAAAGTCCTTTAACGGTTAGCATTTCAGATAAACTTTTAATCTGTTTATTGCCTGGGAATAAAAGTTCGGGATTACAAACAACAGGACCGGTGGAATGAGAATTCCGGAAGCCAGTTGAAGACTCTGCGAGACAGACTTTTCTACAGGGAAATTAACATAGCTGGCCATGACGCCGGCTACCATATACAGGGATCCAACGAATACCGTTAATAAAATCATTCCGGTTTCAGCCGGATTAAAGCAGATCAGCGGGATAGAAATGATCAGGCTCAGAAAAAAACTATACAGCAGGGCGACCCTGATTTTATTTTTCAAAAAGATCTTTGCCGGCTGGGCATGTACCCAAACATAAAAAATGGGATCAAGATGCGAATAGAAATTCAGACAAATGAGGTACAGGCATAATAAACTGAATAAACCTAAATTAAGATTGTGGTAACAGATCGAAAGAAACGCAAGCGCATAAACGGCGAGGATGAACAGCCAGGTGGTTCTGAATCCTACAGTAAATTCATACGGATATTTCGAAAAGGGGGAAGGAACCTGAAACCCAGGCCTGCCTGCCGAATTGTACAGGGACAGAAAACTGCTTAAAGTAACGGTTAACAGGGCTATCAGATAGTGTACTTTGAAGAGCAGAAAAACACCAAACGGAACTGCGGCAAGCAGATTTTCAAGTAATCTGAGTTTTCTATAGACGACCGGTGGAAAAATAGATTTTAAAAACAGGTTACGGTCTTTTTCACCAAAAGTATATATCAGGAAGAGGGCGATAGCGGGATATATATACGCACTGAAACTTATTTTTTTGAAAATTAAAGCCGAAAAGCCGACGAAAGAAATCACATAGATTCCGATACCTATATAGGGATTTACTCCAAGGTTTATTAAGCTTCTCTTGAGCCGCCAGTACTGAAGTTTGAAATAATACTTCAAGGCCTGAATTTACAGATTTCTACTTTCATTGTATCGCCGCTCATTATCATCTGTTC
>JAUZOD010000062.1 GCA_030706635.1 Bacteroidota bacterium | reverse complement strand
GTAACCATCCTGGCCATTTGAGCCAAAAACAATGGCTGTTTGTTTTGTCACCATATTAAAAATCAAACAAGTCCTTTCGGCAAAAAATAGTATTTATATGGGTGTCGGCATATTCAAAGTATCCTTTATCGCGCATAAATTCAGCTATCGCTGTTATTTTCTTTTCTGAATTATTCAGGTATCCGAAGGTAATGGTCTCTACACAAATTACCTCAGGCCTGAACTTTGCATAATCAATAGACTTCAGAATTTCAAGATCCAAACCCTCAACATCTAGCGAAATGAAGTTGGGATAAGGTTTGAAATACTTCGACATTATAGTATTGATGCTCACCAAGGGCACGGATAAGGTTTGATACCCAATACCTGAGTCCCTTTTCCTTATTTCGGCTTCCTCCTTTGAAAAGGTACTCCAGCCATTCGTTAACCCTGGAAACAAGTAAAACTCTGCATTTTCCTGATCTGTGATTCCAATGCCTATATTAAGAATCGTGTCCCTGGGACGCTGTCGCCTGATGTGTTTCACCATTCCAAGGTCCGGTTCAATACAAACTCCTGCACAACCTCTTTTATAGAAATTATAGGTATTGTTGCAAATCTTGGGCTGGTTTGTGCCTATTTCAAGGTAGGTAGGATGAGCTATTTTCAGGCTGCCAAATAAGAAATCAACAATGATATCCTCTCCCGCCTGTGAATAGGAAGCTTTTGCTTTCAGGAAAATCACGTCCAAGCCTTTACCACATTTTTTAAGAAATCTGTTCAGGTTCATCTGGATAATTACGCCGACTGTCCGACTTCTTATTTTTTAAATATTTCTATGGTGGGTATCGGGAAAATAAACCCGGCACCTTTTGACAAAGCTTCCTGTTCTCTTTCTATAAACTCCGCTTTAAAATGCCAGGGCAATACGAGATAATAATCTGGATTCATGGCCCTGCTCTCCGCCTCGCTGATGATCGGAATATTGGTTCCCAGGGTGAATGCGCCGTATTTATCGGGGTTTCTTTCGGCCGCATAATCTATCAGCATGCGGTTGATACCACACCATTGTAAAATAGTATTGCCCTTAGTAGATGCTCCGTAAATATGTATCTTATTTCCTTCCCTTTTTAGTTTAACCAAAAGGTCATACAATTCATTCTTTATTTTCTCAATCCGGTATTGGAATGCCACATATGGCTTATCCGTATCTAATTCCAGATCGAACTCTTTTTGCCTTACTTCATTCATTAACCGGTGATTTTCCGGCTGGTAATACATTCCGCTTTCCACGTGCGTGGCATAACACCGAATGCTCCCCCCGTTGATATCGTTAAAAGATATTTTAAAAATTTTCATCCCCGCCATGGCCACGATCTTTTCCAAAACAGCCAGGCTGTAATATTCCAGATGTTCGTGACAAATGGTATCATAGCTGTCCAGCGCAATCATGTTGGGCATATAACTCATTTCGAATATCCATATTCCCTCCGGAGATAAAATACGTTTGATCTGCTTAACAAAATCAACCGGATTTTCCAGATCATAGAACATTGCTATCGACGTCACAATATCGACTTTTGTCTCGCCTATGATTTTGCTTAATTCCGCTGAAGGAAAAATATCCTGCACCACCGTTGCTCCCTTTACTTCTTGCGCCACGTCGCTTGGGTCACACCCGAATTTTTCAAAATCCTCGGGGTAGTATTTAAATAAAGTGCCGTCGTTACAACCAATATCCAACACAACAGCCTTTGGCTTTTTTAAAAATGCCAACGCAGTCTCCGCAATATCCTTTAAATGGTTTCGCATGGTTTGATTGGTTCCGCTTCGGTACCAGTAGGCTGCATATAAAATATCCGAAGGAACGCTATGCTCCATCTGCAACAGGCCACAGGCATTTTCATCTTCCTGGGGATTGCATCTTACCAGTGAGCAATTAATCTTCCGTTGAGAGGGAAGTTCTTTACCCGGTTTTACAAAAGACCCCTGCAAATACTGAGGGCCCAGATCTATTACACGGGTTAAGGATGATGAACCACAAACCCTACAGGTTGTTCTTTTGCGAACATGCATATAATCATTTTTTAAAATTATTGTTTGAATTAGCCGACTATTATCCCAAGGTTTAGTTTTACTACTGCTTTTTTCAGTATATAATTAAGGATCAATTGCTTAATAGTTACATGAGTACCGCTGCTGCAATAATATATTATTTCGGTTACCCGCGCTTGCATTGCAATGCCGACAATTTATTCGGAAACCATTTCAACGACAAAAAATACAAAGTCTGTACCCTTCCACTCATCTTGAATATTTCATCGTTGTTATTAATTGCCTCATCTAACTGCGAAAGTACGGGTTTCCTGTTTTGACCTCTGGCATACGTATAAACCGCCGTACATATATAATGGTCTTATCGCCGCTTGTTGGTTGCACTTTTTACGGTAGCGGACGTTGATAAAATTAGATTTGAAAAATATTTACAAAACAAAGCAATACTTTTTGCCCGCCGTTAAGGACGCGTAAAAGGCGGTAAGATGCAATGGTATGAAGAAATCTTTCAACGGGCAACCAAATTTCCTCAAAATGGTCAGTTTATCCCTGACCGCCACCCGGGAATCAGGATACTTGGAAAAAAATGTATTATTTTTTTGAATAAACGATGACTTTTTGTTCCGGCCAGCAAACTGTTTTACCACGGATTCGATCCACAAGATATCGCCCGGTGCCCGCTCTCGAATTATCAACTGATAAGTATAACCGGCCTATCCTTTATAAACAAAGGGAATAAACAACGTGTAAATCACCAGCGAAATAGAGCCGATGTATTCCGCGGGGAAACCAAGGAAAGTGTTAAATGTTCCTCCAATGACCATCACCCACAAAATAAAAGCAAAGAAAGAAAAAATGATCTGTACCGCTTTCTTCACTTTAGTGATATAGTACAGATAAAGCGGATTCATGACCACGAGAATGCCGAAAACAATCCACAAAAGCAGCGTTTTATTTCCCGGAACATCATGTCCGGTGATCAGGCCTTTCAGGGTCATATAGGCGGTAATGATCTCGGAAGGGATCAGTTTCACCAGACGGTCCTAATAATCATTAACCGGATACGGCGGCTCCGGCAACGGAAGTTCTGCCGCAGATTTGATTTCCCTGGCCATGCTCAAGGATTTTATTCCGCAATTTACTGCCATTTTTACACTCCGGCATGCATGGCATAATGATTGACATCCAGTTATGGATTTCTATCACTAACCTTAAAGTAAATCAATTATATGGGAAAAATAATCGGAATTGACCTCGGTACCACCAACAGTTGTGTTGCCGTAATGGAAGGAAATGAGCCGGTGGTCATCGCCAATGATGAAGGACGCAGAACCACGCCTTCCGTGGTTGCCTTTCTAAAAAATGGCGAACGTAAGGTGGGAGATCCTGCTAAACGTCAGGCTATTACCAACCCGGTAAATACCATCACCTCTGTAAAGCGTTTCATGGGCCGCCGTTACGATGAAGTGACCAATGAAATCAGCCACTGGAGCTATAAAGTGGTAAAGGGTGACAACAATACTTGCCGAATTGACATTGACGGCCGCCAATATACGCCCCAGGAAATCAGTGCCATGATCCTTCAGAAAATGAAGAAAACAGCTGAAGATTACCTGGGTCAGGAGGTTACAGAGGCCGTTATTACCGTTCCTGCCTATTTTAATGATGCCCAGCGTCAGGCAACCAAGGAAGCCGGAGAAATTGCGGGACTCAATGTTCGCCGCATAGTGAATGAACCGACTGCCGCTGCACTCGCTTATGGACTGGATAAGGCAGGAAAAGATGAAAAGATTGCCGTTTTTGACCTCGGAGGCGGAACTTTTGACATATCCATCCTGGAATTGGGAGATGGGGTATTTGAGGTGAAATCCACCAACGGGGATACCCATCTGGGCGGAGATGATTTCGATAAAATCATCATCGACTGGCTTGCGGAAGAATTCAGGAAAGAAGAAAACATCGACCTACGGAAGGATCCAATGGCCCTCCAGCGCTTAAAAGAAGCTTCTGAGAAGGCAAAAATCGAGTTATCATCCTCCACCGAAACGGAGATCAACCTCCCTTATGTGACCGCTGTGGATGGCGTTCCCAAACATCTGGTGAAAAAATTAAGTCGCGCCAAATTTGAACAACTTTCAGACAGCCTGTTCGAAAGATGTCTCAAGCCCTGCGAACAGGCATTGAAAGACGCCGGGCTGCCGGCATCCAAGATCGACGAAGTGATCCTGGTGGGTGGTAGTACCCGCATTCCCAAGGTGCAGGAAATTGTTGAAAAATTCTTTGGCAGAAAGCCCAATAAAGGCGTGAATCCTGATGAAGTAGTTGCCGTGGGAGCAGCCATTCAGGGGGCCGTGCTCACCGGAGAGGTGAAAGATGTGCTGTTGCTGGACGTAACCCCACTAAGCCTGGGTATTGAAACGATGGGAGGCGTAATGACCCGCCTGATCGATAGCAACACCACCATTCCAACTAAAAAATCGGAATCCTTCTCGACGGCCAGCGATAACCAGCCTGGAGTTCAGATTCATGTGCTCCAGGGAGAAAGACCTATGGCCAATCAGAATAAGAGCCTTGGTATGTTTAACCTGGATGGCATTCCGCCCGCGCCCCGTGGAGTTCCGCAGATCGAAGTGATTTTTGATATTGATGCAAATGGGATCCTCCATGTTACGGCAAAGGATAAGGGAACCGGTAAAGAACAAAAGATCCGGATCGAAGCAGGCAGCGGACTCAATAAGGAGGAAGTGGAAAAGATGAAAGCTGAAGCCAAAGCCAATGAAGCCACCGATAAGGCAGCACGTGAAAAAGTGGATAAACTGAACCAGGCAGACAGCCTTATTTTCCAGACGGAAAAACAACTGAAGGAATACGGAGACAAGGTGCCCGCTGATAAAAAGGCCCCGATCGAAGCTGCCCTGACGCGGCTGAAAGAGGCCCATAAATCCCAGGACATATCCCAGATTGATGCCGGCATTGCCGAAATCAATACGGCATGGACGGCGGCATCAGAAGAAATGTATAAAGCAACCCAGGGTGCTCAGCCCAATGCCGGCGCAGGTGCTAACAGTGATGGGCAACCGAATACAGATAAAAACGCTGAAAACGTTACGGATGCAGAGTTTGAAGAAGTGAAGTAAGCTGCACCCGATAAACAGGAAAGGCCGTCGATAACGACGGCCTTTCCTGTTTTATTGTGAATGTGAATAAAATGCAAAATGACAGTTATTCTTTAATTAAGCGGATGAATTGCTTGCGTGATTCAAAAAAACGGCGTATATTTGCATCGCAATTGAGTAGTTATTTAGCCTTACAGGCCTAGCATCGGATTCGACACTTCTTTCTAACGATTCTTTCGTGTTCTTCCTTCCAATTGCGTATCAAATTTTAATCTTAAAAAAAGAACATTTATGAAACAAGATGTCATGCCCTCTATTGTCCGGATGGACCAGGAAACGCTGAAAAAACTTACCACAGAAGTAAAGGAGACCGTCGCCACTGGTTATGCCTTGCCGGTAACGAAAAGCCGTTTTACCTCTGTTAATCTCTGGAATATCAACAGAAACTGGAAGCAGACTGCCCGTTTTGCCGGAAAAAGGGTTTTCTAAAATAATAACCGCCCTTGGGGCTTCCCATGGAAAGGAATATATATGGATTTTCCATCTGATAACACTGTCTTCAGAAGACAGTGTTTTTTATTTCTGCAGGTTCTCCGGGAAAGAATAAGTTTACATGATATCGAGGGCCTTGGCAAGGAAAGTACATACAAAGGGAAGAATCATGATACAGGGACCTCCGATGGTAACATAAGTACCAACAAAAGCAATCACCGAAAGGAGGAAGAGAACCCAAAACAATCCGGTGTATTTCTTAGTTTTTTCCATGCGGGAGAAATTAGATGCACAAATATATTTGAAATCCCGAATCCAATGCACTTTAATTTTATTTCAAGTGGCTCTTTTTGGTAATTTCGTTGACACAGCTATTGCCAATTCCCTGTGAAAAGAATATTTGAATCTGACTGGAAGATGAAACTACATTTTTACCTGCGATTTAATACCAAACCCGGCCAGGCGCTATATGTGACCGGGAATATACCTGAATTGGGGCTGGAACATACCCGAAAACCAGCAGCATATCTGCGCATGCAATATATGAGTCCGGAATTCTGGCAGTTGAGTATAGACCTGATGAATAGACCCCATAACCCCATTCAATACCATTACGCATTGAAGATGGAAGATGGAGATATGATCAGCGAATGGGACAATGACCGCGAAATCCCGATATCGCAAAAGACAGCAACCGAAATCCAGACCATAGATACCTGGAACTACACCGGTGAGTATGAGAATGCTTTTTATACTGCGCCTTTTTTGAATACCCTGATGCCCGGACGTCCCAAAAAATCAAATACCAGGATTCCGAAGCAAGTTACCCACTTATTTAAGGTAAAGGCCCCATTACTCGCTGCCAACCAATGTCTGTGCCTGTCAGGAAGTGGCGAAGGATTAGAAGACTGGTCCACAGAAGATCCTATCCTGTTAAAGAAAGAAGGAAACTGGTGGACAGCTGCCGTTTACCTGCCCCGCGAATTTTTACCGGTTAGTTATAAGTACGGAGTTTACGATCTTAAGCATAAACAATTTCTTCATTTTGAAAATGGGGCGAACAGATCCCTGCCAGGTGATGCACAGGATCAAAAACTCACCATGGTCCACGATGGCTTCGTGCATCTGGCCAACGATACCTGGAAAGGAGCAGGGCTGAGCATTCCGGTATTCAGCCTGAGAAGCAAACAATCCTTCGGATGTGGCGAATTCACCGACCTGAAACTGCTGGTCGACTGGGCTGCTAAAACGGGACTGAAACTAATTCAGATACTTCCTGTTAATGACACCTCAGCAACGGGGACCTGGCTGGATTCTTATCCTTATGCTGCCATCTCTGCATTTGCCCTCCACCCGGTCTACCTGAATCTGGAAGAAACAGCCGGCAAAAAATACGACAGTCACCTGAAGACATTTAGAAAAAAACAAAGACAACTCAATGCCCTTCCCGACCTGGACTATGAAACGGTGATCAGCAATAAAATAGCGATCCTTAAAAAACTTTATGAGCATCAGCAGAAGGAACTGCAGGCGGATCCGGAATTTCTGAAGTTTTTTGAAGTCAATAAATTCTGGCTCACGCCATACGCGGCTTTTTGTTATCTGCGTGATATAAACGGAACGGTGGACTTTACAAAATGGAAAACTTACGGAAAGTATAATAAACTCAGCATTGACCGGTTAACGGCCCCGCAATCCAAACAATACGACCAGATCGCACTTCATTATTTCATTCAATACCATCTGCACCGGCAATTATCCAGCGCCGCAGATTATGCCCATAAAAAGGGCATCGTGATCAAGGGTGACATTCCCATTGGTATCTACCGTTATAGTTGCGACGCGTGGATGTCGCCCGAACTTTATCAACTTGATCAGCAGGCCGGGGCACCCCCGGATTCCTTTGCCTTAAAAGGCCAGAACTGGGGATTTCCAACGTATAACTGGGCCCAGATGGAAAAGGATGATTTCCAGTGGTGGAAAAACCGCTTTGAACAGATGGCCATCTATTTTGATGCCTTCCGCATAGACCATATCCTCGGCTTTTTTCGCATCTGGAGCATCCCCCTTACCGAAACGGAAGGGGTTATGGGCCGTTTTGATCCGGCGATACCGGTACACCGGATTGAATTCGACCAGAGAAATATCTGGTTCGATACAGACCGCTATACCAGGCCATTCATCAATGACGCAGTGCTCTGGGAACATTTTTCACAGGATACCGAAAAAGCAAAGTCTGTTTTTTTCGAAGAAATAGCTAACGGCAATTACCGGATCAGGGATTTTGTGAATACCCAGCAAAAAACAGAAGCTTATTTCGCCGATAAAACAGAAGATCCTTTTGATATTAAAAGTCGTGCAGCCCTGCTCAGTCTGATTTCAAACGTTATTCTTTTTGAGGTGGATGGCTCGGGGGGAAAGGAATTCCACTTCAGGATAATGATGGATACCACTTCATCTTTCCGGTATCTTGACTGGAATCTGCAGCAACAACTGAAAGAACTGTACGTAAATTATTTTTTCCGGAGACAGGATGCCTTTTGGAAGAAAGTGGCTATGGAAAAACTTCCTGCCCTCAAAAGATCTACCAATATGCTGGTGTGCGGGGAAGATCTGGGCATGGTACCGGATTGTGTTCCGGATGTGATGAAACAACTGGGTATTCTCAGTCTGGAGATTCAGCGCATGCCCAAGGATCAATCCCGCGATTTCTTCCATCCGGCAGATGCCCCTTATCTTTCCGTGGTTACCCCTTCAACGCACGATATGAGCACGATCCGGGGATGGTGGGAAGAAAACAGAGGCCTTACCCAGAAATTTTTTAATAATGAACTGGGGCAATGGGGCGAAGCACCGCTTTTCTGCGATGCCTGGATCAATAAAGCGGTAGTGAATCAGAATCTTCATTCGCCAGCCATGTGGAGCATCTTTCAATTACAGGATTTAATGGGCATGGATGAAAACATCCGGAGGGAAAATCCGAACGATGAAAGGATCAATGTGCCTGCGATTGCAAAATATTACTGGAAATACCGGATGCATCTGTTTCTGGAAGATCTGCTGAAAGAGAAAGATTTTAACGAACAGCTGAAGGAAATGCTTAAGGCTTCCGGAAGATTATCCGACGACAAATGAAGATTGAACATACCGCTTATAATCTCCGCTTCAAATATCCTTTTACCATCGCCAGGGGTACCAAAACCCATCAACCCACATTTATTGTGAGCCTGGAAATGTTTGGTGAGAAGGGCTATGGAGAAGCACCAGCCATTACCTATTATCACATCCCGGTAGAAAAAATGGCCTCCGATCTCGAGAACAAAAAGCGGCTGATTGAAAAATTTTCCTTTACCGAACCCGATCGCTTCTGGCATTTTCTTCATCATCTGATACCGGATAATCCGTTCCTGGTTTGCGCGCTGGATATGGCGGCCTGGGACCTTTTCGGCAAACTGAAAAAACTGCCACTTTATGCCTGCTGGAAACTGGATATGCGCCAGGCTCCTCTAACTGACTACACCATTGGCATCGATACCATCGAAAAAATGCTGGAGAAAATGCTTGCCAGGCCCTGGCCAATCTATAAGATAAAACTTGGCACGGAATACGATGCAGACATCATGCGCTCCATCAGAAGTCATACCGACGCCATACTGCGGGTAGATGCCAATTCGGGATGGACCCTGCAACAGGCCCTCCAAATGCTTCCGGCTCTGGCCGAATGCGGTGTAGAGATCGTTGAACAGCCCCTGGCCAGGGAAGACCGCGAAGGCATGCGCGTTCTGTTTGAAAAATCTCCCATACCCCTGATCGCTGATGAATCCTGCGTGTCTGAGCAGGACGTGGAAAAATGTCAGGGACTATTTCATGGGATAAACATCAAGCTCACCAAATGCAGTGGTCTTACACCCGCTTTGCGGATGATCGGGACTGCCAGGGAATTAAATATGAAGGTGATGGCCGGTGGCATGAACGAAAGCACCATCGGTTCAGCAGCTGTGGGTCATCTGCTGCCCCTGTTGGATTACGTGGATATGGATGGCATACTGCTGCTGGATCAGGACATCGCGACGGGACTATCTATTGAAATGGGCCGGGTAACCCTTTCCGGAAAACCCGGGCTGGGAATAGACTTTACCGGCCTTCGAACGGAACATACAAATTCAAATGCTTAACAATCAACAAAACCATTCCCGCATTGTTTTTATATTTTAACGCATGTCAGACGACCTTCAGATCATACGGGGCACTAAAGAACAACAATACCAGGCCTTGATTCCTCAAATCGAAGCCCTGATAGAAGACGAGCCGGATAGGGTAGCCAACCTGGCCAATATCGCTGCCGCCCTTAAGGAACAGTTCAACTGGTTATGGATTGGATTCTACCTGGTAAAAGAAAATGAACTCGTGCTTGGCCCATTTCAGGGACCCGTCGCCTGCACCAGAATCAAAAAGGGGAGGGGAGTGTGCGGTACCGCCTGGCAGCAAATGAAAACGCTGATCGTTCCGGATGTACAACTATTTCCGGGCCATATTTCCTGCAACAGCTCATCCAAATCCGAAATCGTTATACCGCTTATCCAAAATCGGGAAGTGGTTGGGGTTTTGGATGCAGACAGCATCTCCCTCGCTGACTTTGATGCTATGGATCAGCGATTTCTCGAGCAAATCTGCTCATTGATCCGCTGGTAATAAAAAAATTAAACAACTGTTTAATTCGCCATTAAACTTTATTTTTGCAGACCCAATTGCTTGCCATTCTGGTTAACCGTTAGATCCACAGCTGAATCGTGGATCAACAATATTTATTTTCTCAGCTTATTATGAAAAGAATCTTATTGTTATGGCCGGTTCTGTGTTTACTGGAATCTGTGCATGCCCAGAATACAGATAATACCGGGGGATCTAAGTCCCTTGAACTCTGTATTCAATATGCATTGGCGCATCAAACCAACATCCGCCAGTCCCTCATAGATGAGCAGATCGCCGACAGGTCCATTAAAAGCCATCTTGCCGACTGGTACCCGCAAATCAATTTCAATGGCAACTACCAGCAGAACTTCCAGTTGCAAAGCACCGTTTTTAACAACTCGGTCAATCGCGTGGGTTCGTATAATACATCCGCAGGCCAGTTTGGGCTTACCCAAACCATTTTTAACCGCGATGTACTGCTCACCAAACAAACCGCCAATGATGTGCGTAACCTGGCCAAGCAAAATACCGTAAACACCAGCATTGAGGTGATTGCCAACGTGAGCAAGTCCTTTTATAACGTGCTGCTCTCGAAACAGCAAATACTACTACTGGATTCAGACATTGTGCTTTTGCAAAGAAGTCTGCAGGATGCTTACAATCAATACAGGGGCGGACTTGTGGATAAGACCGACTATCAACGGGCCACTATCAGCCTGAATAATACCAGGGCACAGCGAAAAAGCGCACAGGAACAATTAAAAAGCAACTATGCCTTATTGAAACTATTCATGAGTTATCCCGCGGATTCCACCCTGGATCTCCAGTACGATAGTTCCCGGATGGAGCAGGAAGTTGGATCTCTGGATACCCTGCAGCAGGTTGACTTTAATAACCGGATCGAATACCAGCAACTGCTTACCCAAAAACGCTTGCAGCAGGCCAGTCTGAAATACTACAGATGGGGTTTCCTGCCGTCGGTTTCTGCATTTGGTGAGTATAACCTGAACTATTATAATAATCAGTTCAGTAAATTATACAGCAACAATTACCCGAATTCTTACGCAGGTATTGCCGTTTCGCTTCCCATTTTCCAGGGAACCAGGCGTACACAGGAAGTACGGATTGCCCAGTTGCAGCTCGACCGGCTGGAATACAATTTCACGTCTGTGAAAGATTCTATCAATACGCAATACATACAGGCCCTGGCTTCTTACAAAGCCAACCTGAATAATTATCATGAGCAAAAAGAAAATCTTGATCTGGCGCGTCAGGTATATGATGTGATCCGGCTGCAGTACAGGGCAGGAATTAAAACCTACCTGGAAGTGGTAACGGCGAATAATGACCTTTTTGCAGCACAAATTAATTTCACCAATGCCATGTACGAGGTATTGAGCAATAAAATAGATGTTGAACGAGCGCTGGGAACCCTGCGATAATAAATCAAAAATATAGGATGATTATGAAAAATAACCTTTACAGGATCGGAAAACTGGCAACGCTGGCAGCATTGCTCACCGCCTGTGGAAGCAATAAAGATCAGTCAAAACTACAAGGACATCCGACATCCGTTGCCGTGAACACTTATGTGGTACAGCCCGGGAATGCCACATATTTTGATATTTACCCTGCTACTGTTACGCCCTTGAACCAGGTGGACATCAAACCCCAGATTTCCGGAAATATCGTCAATATCTATTTTAAAGACGGCCAGTACGTGCGTAAAGGCCAAAAACTCTATGAGATTGATCAGCAGCAATACCGTGCCGCTTATGAACAGGCTGTAGCGAACCTGAACGTGTCCAAGGCCAATTTGGCCAAGAGTCAGCAGGATGCCGACCGGTACACCGAACTCTCCAGGCAGGATGCCATTGCCAAACAGACCCTGGATCATCAACTGGCAGATCTCGAAAGTTCAAAGAGACAGGTGCAGGCAGCCGAGGCCAACGTGCAAAGCGTGGAAACAAACCTTAAATATTCTTCTATTTCTGCCCCTTTTGACGGAACCATAGGCATCTCTAACGTCAAGATCGGAACAGCCGTTTATCCGCAGACCCTGCTTAATTCCATTTCGTCGGACAACCCAGTCGCGGTTGATATTTCTGTTAACCAGTCCGAGATTCCGCTTTTCACCGGTTACCTGCAAAAGGCTCCGGCTTCGAAAGACTCCATATTTACCGTGCTGATGACAGACGGCTCGGTCTATCCTTTCCCCGGCCAGCTTTATTTGCTGGACCGTGCCGTGGATCCTCAAACCGGAACCATTAAAGCCCGGCTCATTTTCCCGAATGGTAAAAATGAGTTAAAGCCAGGCATTACCACCAATGTGCGGATTAAACACGGCTCCGGCGATTCCAGTTTATTAATTCCTTACAAATCGGTAGTGGAGCAACTTGGGGAATATTTTGTGTACACCGTAAATGAAAGCAAAGCTGTACAGAGAAAGGTAAGCCTGGGTGCCAGGATCGATGACAAAATAGTCGTAAAAAGTGGTTTACAGGCTGGAGACAGCGTGGTTACCGAAGGCGTGCAAAAATTAAAAGACAGCACGCTGGTAAAAACGGCCCTTCCCGCTACACCTGCTGCAAAATAAAAATGCAGCAGAAAAAGAATGATGCTGCCATAATATGGAAGCATGCAAAAAAATAATCAGCATATGGCTTCTTCAAATATATTTCTTAAACGGCCGGTAACCGCCATTGTAATTTCCGTTGTTATTCTGCTGGTCGGCACCCTGGCCATTCTGAACATGCCGGTCAGCCAATATCCCAATATTACTCCGCCGACAGTCCAGATCACCAGCAACTTTACCGGTGCGGACGCCCAAACGGTTGAGCAAACAACCACTACGGCCATTGAAACGCAGGTGAACGGAGTACCGGGGATGGCTTATATGCAAAGCAACAGCGCAAACAACGGGCAAAGTCAGATCACGGCTACGCTGAATATCGGCGCCGATCCGAATATTGTTGCCCTGGATATTCAAAACAGGGTAGGCATTGCCACACCGACATTACCCACGCAGGTGCAAAAATTAGGCATCACCGTACTCAAGCGTAACCCAAGCATATTGATGCTCGTGGCTATTTATTCCCCGAACGGTTCTCACAGCATTCCCTTTATGGATAACTATGCGAACATCTATGTAAGGGATCAGCTGCTGCGTGTAGACGGCGTTGGAGATGTGCTGAGCCGTGCCGATAATTTCAGTATGCGTATTTGGTTACAGACGGATAAGCTGGCTCAGTTGGGACTAACGTATGCCGATGTTCAAAACGCCATCAATGAACAAAATTTGCAGGTCGCTGCCGGTTCTGTTGCGGCACCGCCGCAAAATTCCAATGCTGCATTTGAATTTACGGTATTCACCAATAGCCGCCTCACCACTGAAAAGCAATTCGGAGATATTATCGTGCGTTCCAATCCGCAACAAAACTCAATTGTACACCTGCGGGATATTGCCCGGGTACAACTGGGCAAAGTAAGTTACACGGCTAATTCTTTCGTTGACGGAAAAAGGTCTTCTTACCTGTTGGTCTACCAGGCCCCCGGCAGCAACGCCCTGTCCACCGCGGAAGGTGTGTACCAGGCTATGGCGAAAATGAAAAAGTATTTCCCGACGGACGTTGATTACGTGGTTCCTTTTGAATCTGTTTCCGTGGTGAAAGTGTCGATTTCCGACGTGGTGCGTACTTTATTAATCGCCTTGCTGCTGGTAACACTGGTTGTTTTTCTTTTTCTGCAGAACTGGCGGTCAACCTTAATCCCGGTGCTGGCCATTCCGGTTTCCATCATCGGAACTTTTATATTTTTTATCCCGCTGGGGTTCACGATCAACACACTGACCATGTTCGGGTTTGTGCTGGCGATCGGGATCGTGGTGGATGATGCCATTGTGGTGGTGGAAGCCGTTCAGCATTATATAGATACGGAAAGGCTGTCTGCGAGAGACGCTACGGCCAAGGCCCTGCAGGATATATCGGGGCCGGTGATTGCCATTGCCCTGATCTTAGCTGCCGTATTCGTGCCCGTCGGATTTATCCCCGGAATTGTTGGTCGCCTGTATCAGCAATTTGCTATTACAATTGCTATTTCGGTATTGATTTCGGCCTTCGTCGCCCTCTCTCTTACGCCGGCGCTGTGTATGCTGCTTCTGAAGCCACATCACATCAACAAAGAGTCCAAAGGACTGAATAAATTCTTCTATAAATTCAATCAGGGGTTTGACTGGTTCAATAAAAAATACACCTCCGGAGTTGCAGGATGGGTTCGGAAAGCCCCGCTGGTCCTGGTCTTGCTGGCCTGCATTGCAGCGGGAGATGTGTTGCTTTTTAAAAGTAAACCCACCGGATTTATTCCAACGGAAGATGAAGGAAGGGTATATGTATCCTATGAAATTCCCGAAGCGGGTTCCACCAGCAGGTCTTTGGTGGTGCTGGATAGCCTTATGAAAATTGCCCAGCAGGTTCCGGGCGTTTTCCATGTGGCTGCCCTGGGTGGCCTGAATGTTTTGACCGGAGGATCAAAATCCAATAGCGGGACTATTTTCATGCAGCTGAAACCATGGGATAAAAGAGAAAAGAAAAGCGAACAACTAATGGGTGTTATCGCCGAGCTGAACAAACGTTTTGCGGTTCTTAAAGAAGCCAAGATTGTTGTTATACCGCCGCCGGCCATTCCGGGGCTCGGAAATGCCGGGGGCTTTAGCATTCAGATCGAACAAAGGCAGTCCAACGATTCCATCAAGACCTTTGAGCGAGTAGTCAACAGCTTTGTGGCCGAAGCCAACAAGCAGCCAGAGATCGCGGGGGCATTTACTTTCTTCAGCGCCCATACGCCGGGATATGAGGTGGTTGTGGACAGAGAAAAGTGTAAAAAACTCGGGCTCAATCTGGCAGATGTGTACAATACCATGCAGATGTATATGGGCAGCACTTATATTAACCAGCTCACCATTTACGGAAGGAACTTTTACGTGGTGGCGCAGGCGGATACCTTATTTCGCAAAGACATCCACAATATCGATCAATATTATGTGAAGAACAGTGGTGGCGAAATGATTCCGCTAAGCACCGTGGTCTCCTATACAGTCAAGGAGAGCGCCCCGCTCATTCCGCACTTTAATATATACCGCAGTGCTGAAGTGGATGGAAATGCAAGGCAGGGATTCAGCAGTGGACAGGCCATTGAGGCCCTGCAGCGCACGGCGGACAGGGTTTTGCCGGAAGGATATGGATATGAATTTTCGGGTCTCAGTCTGCAGGAATTGAAATCAGGTTCCAGTGCTGTTTATATTTTTGCTTTGTCTATCGCGTTCGTGTTTCTTTTTCTGGCGGCTTTATATGAAAGCTGGGCGGTGCCCTTTTCTGTATTGCTGGCGGTGCCCATTGGGGTCTTTGGCGCCATTCTCGCCCTGACCCTGATACCCCGACTCACAAATAATGTATATGCCCAGATCGGTTTGATTACGCTGATTGGTCTTTCGGCTAAAAATGCGATCCTTATCGTTGAGTTTGCCAAAGAAAGAGTAGACCGGGGAGTTGATATAGTCGAAGCAACCCTCGAAGCCGTGCAGCTTAGGTTAAGACCGATCCTAATGACTTCCATTGCCTTCATACTGGGTGTACTGCCGCTGGCCCTGGCATCAGGAGCAAGTTCTGTTGCCCGGAATACCATTGGATGGACTGTACTGGGAGGCATGCTGGCAGCCACTTCTCTGGCTATCTTTATTGTACCCGTATTGTTTGTGGTGATCTCCCGGCGAACGTACAGCAAAAAGAAACTGGAAGCATTACAGGAACATGCTACATCCGGACTAACGGAATAAAATAACCGGATTCTTATAAAATACAAAAGGGATGCCGGCGAAAACCGCATCCCTTTTTTATTTTCGGAAAAAATTATCTCAGGTTGATGTCGCGGCTAATGCTTCCAACGACCAGGCTCGCTGTATGATCACAGGTACCATCTCCAAAATCAATGGTTCCTTTGAGGTCCTGGTCATACGTAAAGGAAATTACGCCCGCACTTATATAAGGGCAGGCAAAAGCTTTAGTCAGTGGGGTGGTAATGTTACAAACAAGGCTGCTGCCGTCTGATGCTGAAAAATTACTGTTTCCAGTGATGGCGTAAACGTCATCTGATAAATCTGAGGGAGTATTACTTCCTGCTGTCATTGCAATGGTCTTATTCCCACTATAATGGAAATTCGTCAGGTCAGGAAAAGTAAAAATGCCATTTGTTGTCTGAAGCGCGAAACTCGGCGTGTTCTGCGTTGTGTTATTGGTGATGGAACAGGATCCCTGCAGGCCATAACCATTTACATAATATTGATCGAAAGTTGCCGATATCGTTGTACCCGGCACGAGCAGCGGACCCGAAAAAGTATAAACGATTTTCCCTTTGCGTAACAACCCGTCAATGCTACCCGAACAACCATCCGCGCCAAAATCAAGCGTCAAAGTTTTTGGATACCCGCCGCCATTTGCGGTTACCAGGGTATATTGAGCGCAACTCAGCGTGGCCAGGGAATTAACTTCGTTCGTTGAATTCGTTGTAGTTCCGCCATTGTGCAGCTTGCCAGGCGCGTCGTTATTCATCTCGTCTGTATACCCGTAAAACGCATTTACGAGCACGTCATTATAAGCATTATCGGCTACTGTGGAGGAATCAGATAGACTGGCGGCCGAAGAATCCTGTGATGCCTTATTGACGTCCTTTTTACAGGCCGTAGTTAACAATAAAGCAGAGAAAGCAAGGGCCCCGGCGGCCTGGTTAATAAAACGGATTTTCATAGACTCAGATATTTAGTTGATCCTTTTTAACGAATCCCTTTTCCACTTATTTCACCTCCTTCCGACAAAAAAAGGGCAAATAAGATAACTTATTATAAATCAAACGATAGCAAAGTATCTTCCAAATAAAATAAAATGGCAGTCCGGAAGAGTTCAGCGGGAGCAGTGGGAGGCTAAAAGAAAAAGATAACCAGCTTTAGACTTTTTCCAGGCCAGAGAAGAAAAAATCACCCTCAATGAGGGCGTTTTCATCACTGTCACTGCCGTGAATGGCATTTTCTCCAAGAGATGCAGCAAAAAGCTTCCGGATAGTTCCGGGATCTGCCTTAGCAGGATCTGTGGCTCCGATGAGTTTACGGAAATCAGCCACAGCATTATCCTTTTCCAGAATAGCGGCAATGATTGGACCCCGGCTCATGAATTCCACCAGTTCTCCGTAAAAAGGACGGGCCCGATGAACAGCATAGAATTCCCCGGCCTTTGCTTCGGAAAGGCTGGTCATTTTGAGGGCCACCAACCGGAATCCGGCCTTTATGATAATGTCCAGAATAGCACCGGAATGCCCATTAGCAAAAGCATCTGGTTTGATCATCGTGAACGTGCGGTTACTCATTCGTTTTTGTTTGGCGGGCAAAGGTAATACATTTTACAGGAGATTTGGGAATGCTCATATTATTCTGCACCTTTGCCAACCATTTTATATGCAGCAGATTACGGACCTGTTTCCTTTACTGAATGTTCCTAAAACCGTGGTCATTGTCATGCACCAGAAACCTGATGCAGATGCGATGGGCTCTTCACTGGGGCTTTATCATGTGCTCACAGCCCTGGGTCATTCGGTAACGGTTATATCGCCCACCAATTGGGCAGACTGGCTGAAATGGATAAAAGGGGCGGATAAAGTGGTAGACTATGAGCTGAACGGCGCAAAGGCCAATGATGCCCTGGCAAAAGCAGAATTGATTTTCTGCCTCGATTTTAACACGCTATCCCGGGCACGCAAAATGGCCGAACCCATAGCCAGGTCATCTGCCATCCGTATCCTGATAGACCATCATCAGCAACCACAGGAAGAGATGTTCACCTATGGGATCAGCGATACTTCAAAAAGCTCGACCAGTGAAATGATATTTGATTTCATCATCGCTTCGGGTAACGGCGATAAAATACATCTGGCCATCGCAGAATGCCTGTATGCGGGTGTGATGACGGATACGGGATCATTCCGCTTCAGTTCAACAACGGCATCAGTTCACCGGATGGTCGCCTGCTTAAAAGATACCGGATTCGATCATGCAAGGGTCCACGAAAAGCTTTTTGATAATTTCCTTGAAAACCGGTTGCGTTTTACGGGGCACGCCCTTTTGAACTGCATGGAAATATTTTACGAATATAATTCGGCGCTCATTTGTATCCCCTGGAAAGATCTGGTGAAATTCCAGATCCGCACCGGAGATTCCGAAGGCCTGGTCAATTACCCGTTGACCATTCAGGGAATTAAATTTTCCGCTCTTATTATTGACCGGGACGAAGAAATCAAATGCTCTTTCAGAAGTAAAGGAGGATTTGATGTAAACAGTTATGCACGGCAATATTTCGAGGGAGGCGGCCACTTTAATGCTGCCGGCGGAAGGAGCAGTGATACCCTGGAAAAAGCTGCTCAAAAATTTCGCGCCTCACTGAAAGAAAACGCTTTACAATTACAATAAAACTGAAAATGAAAAAAATCAATTCCTTACTTTTTGCCCTGGTCGCTATAACGCTTCTGGCAGCTTGCAACAATCAGGGTCTGAAGAAAACCAAATCGGGCCTTTTATACAAGATCATTACAGATAAAAAAAATCCGGTCGTCAAAAAAGGTCAGTTTATCAAACTGAGTTTTGTCCAGAAACTGGTCACTCAGAAAAAAGATTCTGTACTGGTCAGTTCAGAAACCAATATGCCGGCCTATGTTCCGATAGACACGGCCACGCAGGCGAATTACAGTCCGGTTGAGATATTCCATTTATTAAGAAAAGGCGATAGCGCCATTGTGGTTATGATTGCTGACAGTATCGAGAATAAAACCCATCATCCGCTGCCTCCATATATTAAGAAGAAAGATAAGATCATGCTGATGCTTAAAGTAGTGGACGTTTTCGATAACGAAGAGCTCGTACAAAAAGACAGACAGCAGGCTATGGAAGCGTTCCATGTAAAAGAAACCCAGGATGTTGAGGCCTATCTGGCAAAGAATCATATCCAGGCACAGAAAACGGCAAAGGGCACCTACGTTAAAATCGATAATCCGGGAGATGGTCCCGCTGTTGATTCCGGCAAACAGGTTTCGGTTATATATACCGGTAAGATGCTACCTTCCGGTAAAGAATTTGAAAGCAATGATGGTCCCGGAAAGGAACCCATCAAATTCGTGATCGGCAAAATGCAGATCATTCCGGGATGGGATGATGGCCTGCGCCTGTTTAAAAAAGGCGGTTCCGGTACGCTGTATATCCCCGCATTTCTGGCCTATGACGCCGCACCCGGTCCGGGCAGAACGCCTAATGAAGATCTGATGTTCGATGTAAAGATTGTGGACGTTACCGATGCGCCAGCAGAAAAACCGATGAATATGATGCCTCATGGAATTCCTCCGGCAGCCAAGCCTGCGCCAAAAGCAAAAACACCGGCAAAATAATTAAATGGATCCCCTGGACGTCCTATGCCTTGGCATAGGACGTCCACAACCGGATGGCTTCATCTGCTTCTTTCACATCATGCACCCTTAAAATGGAAGCCCCATTTTGAAGCGCGAGGGTATTTAATACCGTAGTGCCGTTCAGGGCTTCATCCGGAGAAGTTCCCAGTGTCCTGTAAATACTGGATTTCCTCGACAGACCGGCCATGACCGGTAAGTTCAGCATACTGAGTACAGAAAGCCGTTTCAGTAATTGAAAATTCTGTGCATGATTCTTAGCAAATCCGAATCCCGGATCAATAACAAGATCCTTCAGACCACGCCGGAGGTATTCGGATTTTCGCCGAATGAAATAATCCAGCACATCGCGCACGAGGTCATCATAATGATTCAGCTTCTGCATCGTTTGCGGCGTTCCGCGCATATGCATGCAGATATATGGAACCTTATGCTGCGCCGCCAGATCAATCATAGCCGGTTCTTTTCCGCCGCTGACGTCGTTGATCATACAGGCACCGGCATGGATGGCTTTTTCCACAACGGCCGGCCGGTAACTATCCACCGAGATGAATGCCTTCGGAAAATTTCCCGCAATAGCTTCTATCGCCGGAACTACGCGATTCAGTTCTTCTTCAACCGGTATTTCCAATGCGGCGGGCCGGGAACTCATTCCTCCGACATCCAGTATTTTTGCACCATCCCTCAGCATTTTTTCGGCAGCCGCTAATAAAACATCCGGCGTTTGAATACGGCTTCCGGAATAAAAAGAATCCGGCGTAACGTTAACAATGCCCATCAGGATGGGTTGATCCCAGGTGAGCAGCCGGCCCTTGCAGTTGAATGTATACATGGTTTTGAATCTGTAAATTTAGCCGATCAATACTAAATATTACTTTTGAGTATGAAAGATACACTCCGCCAGTATGAAAAAGCGGCCAGGTCCTGCCGGGAAATCTTTATAAAAAAAACGCTGGACTATGGCACTTCCTGGCGGGTGCTCAGAATGATCTCCATCCTGGACCAGCTGTTCATCAAGGCCCGGCGGATCCGTAACCTGCAGGGAAAGGCGGTGCGGCTCGTAAAAGAAGACATTGGTGGAGAATTCCAGGCCATGGTCAATTATGGGATCATCGGGCTGATCCAGCTGGACCTGAATTCCGAAACCATCGAAGATCTGGATCCTGTGTATGCCGGGAGATTATATGATGAAAAAAGCGTTCTGGTCAGGGAGGTCATGGAAAAAAAGAACCACGATTACGGAGAAGCCTGGCGCGACATGAGCCAGGAAGGTTTTGTAGATCTTATCCTGATGAAGCTTCTAAGGGTTCGCCAGATCCTGGCCAATGAAGGGAAAACGCTGATCAGCGAAGGTATTGATGCCAACCTGACCGATATCATCAATTATTCTCTTTTTGCCCTTATCGGAATTGATGAGGGACGGCATAAGCTGTGAGAAAAAAACTGAAATTGTATTTATGAAAAAGACCCTGTTGAATATAACCCGTTTTCTGGTTGGGGTACTCTTCATCTTTTCCGGACTCATTAAGGCAAACGATCCACTGGGGCTGAGTTATAAGATGCAGGAATTCTTTGAAGTATGGCACATGCCTGCGTTTAATCAATTTACCCTGGCACTTGCGGTAGTGATGATCATCTTTGAGATCGTTGCCGGTGTTGCCGTTCTCCTGGGCTGGCGCATGCAGCTTTTTGCCTGGCTACTGCTCCTGCTCATCCTGTTTTTCAGTTACCTTACCGGCTAT
>JAUZOD010000061.1 GCA_030706635.1 Bacteroidota bacterium | reverse complement strand
TCCGTCCGCCAGATTGTTGCGCTGCTGGCCGCGGATTTCCTGAAGCTGGTGATGGTGGCTTTTGTCGTTGCCGCCCCGATCGCCTGGTTCGTCATGAACCGCTGGCTGCAGGATTTTGCCTATCGAACCACGATGGGGGCAGGCGTTTTCCTCCTGGCGGGTCTGCTTGCTCTGACCGTTGCTTTTATCGCAGTCAGCGCACAGTCTGTGATGGCGGCGGTTGCCAATCCGGTGAGCAGCCTTCGCTCAGAATGAGTTTGTACGCCACCGAAAGTTTTAACGCACGAATCTGCATTATTGTATGGACTGGATACATTGTAACCGGGATAGACTAGTTCTTACTGGTACTGTATTGCACTTCAAATGGGATTGGAACCGGATCGTTGGCAGACATTTTATCCGGCACAATGTAATAAGCTGGTATAATGGGATCATCCTTCTTGTTAAAGTATTCAATCCGCAAAGGATAAAATCCTTTCAAATACAGCCGGAGCTTGTGCCGATACAACAGCTACACGGCAGTTACCCTCCAATGTGAAGTTTTAAATAAATTTTAAAACCCTGGATATACTTATAAAAGTTCAGGTTTATCAGCAATGACCCAATTCACGTGAAATAGGTCAGCAGACAGACCTGATTTACACTTCTTACCAGTCACTTATTGAAATCAATAATCCAATCTTAGCAGATTTCCGATATAGCCAAGGACTTTAATGGCGGCATCCGGCGGATTTTTTGCGATGATGTCGTTCCGGTAATGATTCATCAGCACACTCATATACAACATCGCTTTTAAGTTCATCTTGAAATCCTTTTTCCTGTTGTCTGTAAGTTTGTCTAAGACTTTGCAGACGTCTTCAAAATAATTTTCCATCTTAAGCGCGGGCTGATGGGTATTAAAAACCGTTACCATATCCTGGGACGGGTTACGGAAAGCATGTTTTATTCCTTTTGGAACCGTGAGTTTATCTCCCTTGTTTGCAGGTATCCATTTGTCTTTAACAAAAAACTCCATTTCCCCTTCCAGTATTTCATAGGTTTCAATAGCATTCGGGTGCGAATGTACCAATGGATCTTTCATATTGCATCCGGGTAATAGTTCCCAATGTAAATCAAGTGACTTGCCCTGGCTATCCGCACTGGTTTGCAGAATGGTAAATTTCATGCCGATGGGCGTCATATCCAGTATCTGGTTTTTTTTAGCCATGTTAAACGAAATTATGATTTTCTAGCGTACTCAATCCTGTCTACATTGTTAGCTCGTAGCATTATTAAGTGCTCCCTTCGGATACCGACTTCCACTTCTCTCTCTAAAAATTGATTCTCGGATTCAATCGGAGAATCTTTACCGGAGCCTGTTGGGGGAGCAGATACGACTTCCGAAATAATTTCTTGTGGTGGCTTAGGATTCGCCCTGGGCATGCTCCAAAATCTTGCTTTTGAAGTATTTTTTATCAGATCATTGCTAATAATTATTTCTTTATCTCTTTTATTATATGATTCAGACCAGAGGGAACCTTTTAAATGTGTCCAGTTAGATAGTTGGGCTGCTGTCAGACCTTTAGTAACTTCCCAGATATAATTAATAGCATCCTGTGTGTTCTGAATGCTTCTGATGATTTGCATAATAAATTATAGTCCGTTAATACCTGCTAGTATACATCACGATCGGTCTGGCGTCCCGGGGTATTTCACCGTGGCTAGGGGTATTTACACGTAAGCCGCTGTTTATTTGCAGCAAAATATCGGCTCAAATATGATATTAGCCTTTAATTCGTTTTATATTTAATTTCATTCCCGATATTTTAACCCCTGCAAATGGCCATAGGATTAATCCCTCATTATTCCGTTGCATTCCCGGTAGAAGGGTTGACAGCAGAACAGTTCTTGGCGCTGGCTGCCAGGGCTGCCAAAAATCTAAACTGGGAGCTTTCGGATAGCGGCAGCGATGGCTTTATTGCCTATACGCCCTTCCGCAAACGGTCGGTCAATGAGAAGATCCAACTCCATGTTGATGGCGGTTTGGTCAGTTTAAAAAGTGAAAGCACAGGCGGGCAATTCGTGGACTGGGGCCGGAATAAGCGCAATATTGATGCGTTCATTCTGAACTATGATAATTTAAGATCCTCCTTAAGTACTGAGGAATTAAATGTTTTATCCGCGGAACATGCTCAAAACCAGGTGTTCAATGAAAGCGGGGAGCCGCCGGATAAGCGACGTGTTGATGCAGGTCATAAAACAAAAGGGATTCTCTCGCTGATAGTTCCGGTTAAGGGATATTGCGCCACACCGGTTATCATAGATCTCAATATCCTGGTATTCATTCTGATGATGATGGCCGGAGTGAATTTCATGCTGCCGGATACCCAAAGCCTGCTAGGCTGGGGCGCGAATTTCAGACCTTACACACTGGATGGACAAGCCTGGCGCTTGCTGACGAACTGCTTTCTTCACATCGGCATAATACACCTGCTTTTTAATATGTATGCCCTGCTGTATATCGGCATCCTGCTGGAACCGAGGCTGGGAAGCTGGCGGTTTGGGATTGCTTATATCATAACGGGTCTACTGGCAAGCATCAACAGCACCTACTGGCACCCGATGACCGTAAGCGCAGGAGCGTCCGGAGCTATATTTGGAATGTACGGCGTATTTCTGGCCATGCTAACGACGAATCTGATCGAGAAGTCAATACGGAAAGCCTTGCTGACGAGCATCGCCGTATTTGTCGGTTATATTCTTCTCAATGGCCTGAAAGGCGGAATAGATAACGCGGCCCACCTGGGCGGTCTGATTTCCGGGATTATCATCGGGTATTCTTTTTACCCGGGACTTACAAAGACCGAGAACAAGAAATTGAGTTATGGCTTACCGTCTTTGCTGATGGTTATTCTTTTAGGATTTTCCTTCTGGATATACAACAGGATACCGAACGATGTAGTGAGGTATGATGAGCAGATGAAATCGTTCGCGGGCATGGAATCCCAGGCGCTGGAAATATTTAAAATGCCTGCTTCCACTTCCAGGGAGAAACTGATGAATGAAATCAAAGACCGCAGTTTATATTACTGGATCGAAGATAAAAATCTGGTCATCGCGGCCGACAAACTCGATCTGCCAGTTGAAATCCACAAAAAGGACATCCTGCTGATCAGGTATTGTGATCTTCGGATCGCCAGCTATCAATTGATTTATAAATCCATAGCGGAGGACACCCGGGCATACGATGATCAGATCAGGAATTATAATGACAGCATCGGATCATTGATCAAAACTTTGAAATAATCAATCACTATGCTGAAGTCCCGGTATAAAGCCCTGCAGTTGATCCTTACGGTGATCTTTTGTATCCTGTTTATATCAATTCCGTTTATAGTATTTAATAATGATGATTCCGGGCCCAAAGTCGCATTAAAATTTTTATCGCTTTTATCGCCTTTGCCGGGTATTTTTCTTCTTTATTCAATTTTTCAAAAAAGTCCGAGGGTTGTATTTGATCCGGGATTCATAGAGGCAAAATATCTGACCGGGAGTAAAACCGGTCCGGCTGCAATAGTTTAATCAAGCATTTTATCCAGCCCTTCCCTTTGAAATAGTATCCGCCCAAGTCTTAGATCTGACCAGCCGCTTTTTAATTTATAGGTGAACACGGGAGTGTTATCGTTGAGTTTGCACTCAACAAAATAGGTTGCAACCTGATCTCTCCTGATCTCTTCCAGGTCCTTCAGCTGGTGCAGGTGCGTTGAAATAATAAACAGGGAGTTGCTGAACCGGACAAGTCCTCTGATCGTTGATGTGCTGATTTCCAGCGCGTCTTCAATATTTGTTCCCCTGAATAATTCATCAAAGACCGCGAAACATCTTTTGTTTTCGATGGCTTCGGCGAGAACATTTTTTAAGCTGATGATCTCCGACATGAAATGGCTGTAGCCGCTGACAATACTGTCGGTCAGGTTAATAGCCACGGAAATAGTAGAAAAAAATGGCATTGTTGCTTTTGTCGCCGGCACGGCAAGACCGATATGCCCGAGGTAAACGCATAAACTGACCGCTTTTAGCAGGGTGGACTTGCCCGACATATTCGGGCCGGTCAAAAGGATAACATTCCGGTCCGCCATGAGATCGTTTCTGACCGGATTTTTTATCAGCGGATGGTAAAGTCCCTCTATGGCGAAATCCTTATCGTCAAAAGACGGAAAGACAAAGCCATGCCTGATAGTGCCGTCGCTGATGGAAAGATAGGCCTCGAATAAATACCATCGTTTCCAGAAAGATGCGGCCTGGCCGTTGGTTACTTTCTCCGTGATGATCTTCATCAGTTCAACAATATGACGGATACTGATTTTTTTCTTCTTACGATAGATTGATTCATAATGTTCGAGATCAAAATCAATGAGAAAACCTTTGATCAGACCCAGTTCAGTGGCATATTCCCCGGGGAAAAGTCTAATATCGATTTTACTCAGGTAGCCGGAATAGAGCTTATTCAGAACCAGGATCAGTATGATCAGCTTTCCTCTTTTCTGATGCCTTTCCTTCTCGGAGAATATAAGCGTTCTTCTCAGGTGCAGGCCAAAAAAAGAACCTGCGGAAAAGCTGTCAAAGAAATTGGATACATCAGATAAATTAAAGCGCGAATAGGAATATTCTTTCAGCACTTCCCGGTTGCCAATAAAACCTTTTAATATCTGCTGTCTGAATAATATTTCGGAAGTTGAGCGGAGTGGTTCTGTTAATATATCATGTACCGCCTGGCCCGAAGCCGGATTATACGTGAAATCAAACAGCGGAAGGATTTCCTCAGTTATATGTAAGTCGCTAACGTTTGTCATTTAATAGCTCTTCAGGTCGCGGCGAGGCGCTGAACGGGTTTACACTAAATATACAGATCAAACACGGAAGCAGATGAACTTCGCGGGCCGCTTGGGGATATAACAATTCTTTTTAACTTGGATACGACAATCCCGGGTAATAACACACATGCAGCCCAAACTTTCAACAAACCCATGTCTATGCCTGATCTCGTTATAGAAGCGCGCAAAGCATTTATTGGTCCGGGCCTGGCCGTACAGCGCATTCTTCCTTTCCGTCTCCGGAGAATGGTGGGGCCGTTTATCTTCATGGATCATGCCGGCCCGGTGACCGAAATGCCAGCGGCCGACAGTCATTCCCTGGACGTACTGCCGCACCCGCATATCGGTTTGTCAACTGTCAGTTATCTCTTCGCGGGCAGGGTCACGCACCGGGACAGCCTGGGTGTGGAACAGGTCATCCGGCCGGGTGAAGTGAACTGGATGACTGCCGGAAAAGGCATCGCCCATTCCGAGCGGTTCGAGGATCCGCAGGTGCTGGCTGAAGGCGGCCTCGAGATGATACAGACCTGGGTGGCCCTGCCTGAAAAGGATGAGGAAGCGGCGCCCGGATTCAATAATTACCGCCCGGAACAGCTGCCGGTGTTCACCGACAAAGGCATCTGGATGCGCTTGATCGCCGGCAATGCCTATGGCCTGGGCAATGATGTAAAAATTAGTTCTCCCCTTTTTTACCTGCACGTATTGCTGGAAGCCGGCGCCAGGCTTACGCTTCCGAAAGGGCATACGGAGCGGGCCGCCTACATTGCCAAAGGTTCCATCGAAACAGACGGCTATGTTTATGGCGGCGGACACATGCTGGTTTTTGCGAAAGGGGCCGATCCGGTGATCATTGCAAAAGAAAAGACCACCGTTATGTTGCTGGGTGGTGAACCGCTGGGCGAGCGTTTTATCTGGTGGAATTTTGTTTCCTCCCGGAAGGAAAGGATCGAACAGGCCAAGGCAGACTGGAAAGCGGGCCGCATTATCCTGCCGCCGAACGACAATAAAGAATTCATTCCCCTGCCGGAAGACAGGTCGAGGCCGGCCGGCATGCCGCCGCCGGAGCCGCTTTCGTGAAAACGAGCTCTACTTTTTAAACCCTATTCTCTCCCTGTCATTCCATTTTCTCTGAGCGGCTTTTTCATCCAATAGATTTTCCATGGCATCGTAAATCTGATTCAATTGGCTATCATGTACTCCCAATACTTCCTTAATCTCCTTTAACTGGGTTCTTAAATCCATTTCCTGAAGCGACAATCGTCTGGTTTCCACATAGGCTCTCATAATCGCGATATTCATCTTTCCTCTAAGGTCACAATTTGTGACCTTAGAGAAGATTCAGTTGATGCACCGGCAAATTGCGACCTCATCAGACTCCATTTCGCCGAAGAAAGCTGAAACTAAAATCTGATGGAAACCGCCGTATATTCCGCTTAACTGCTTGATTTAGAATTTTGGTCGCAACTTCATAAAGTTCAGGGAGATCAAAATCCAACACGACCGGGTGGCTTTGTCTGGATATTTACAATAGGTCAGTTACCCATGTTAGTGCGTGACCGGTATAAATTTGAATTTGCTGAAATTCAAAATACGGATACTGTTCAACGAAAATTTGAATTGAATATAGCCATGCGCTATTGATTAGACAGAAGCCAGTTCAGCTAATTTTATTCCGTCTTCAAACTATTCACCGGATTATTCAATGCGGCTTTCGTGCTCTGCAAAACCGTGATCACCAGAGAAATTATTATTAACAGCAGCGGCGGCACGATAAATATATACCAGCCCAGACCGATATGGAACGCGTAATTGCTCAGCCATTTATACGCCAAATAATAGATAACGGGAATGGCGACCACAGAAGCAAGACAGATCATCCGCACAAAATCCCTGGAGAACAGGGCCAGTATGCTGTACACCGATGCCCCCAGCACCCGGCGTATCCCGATCTCTTTCGTCCGCAGCCGGATCATAAAACTGGATAATCCCAGCAACCCGAGACAGGCGATGAAGATGGCCAGCATGGTAAATAAGCCAAATACTTTTCCGAATTGCTGATCAGCCTGATACTGTGCGTTGAAATAGTCGCTCAGGAAAAAATAGTCAAAAGAAGTTCCCGAAAAAATATTGTTATACGTGCCCTTCATCGTGGCCAGATCGTGTTGCAGGTTATGCGTATTCACGTTTAGCACGAAATAATTGCTGTTGCCATGATTGCTGGGAGCATAGTAGATGATCGGATCAAAATTTTCTTTGAGGGAGCGCTGATGATAGTCTTTCAGTACGCCGATGATCTGGCAGGTAATGCCGCCAGCCTGGGCGTATTGTAAAAGAATGGTCTGTTGCTGCGCCGCCTCAGCATTCGGAAAACCCAGGCCTTTGGCGAGGGACTCGTTAATGATTACCGGCACATTTTTTATTCCCTTCTGGTACAAATTAACGGTATCGTCGGGTCGGAAATTCCTGCCAGCTACCAGTTTTACCTGGAAGGTCCGGATAAAATTTTCATCAATCTCCATGATCGAGGTAATGAAATTATGGGAGGCATCTTCCCCCGTCTTTCTCACACTGTTTCTTTCGATGATGCTCCGGCCCGGAATGTCTGAACTCAATGTGATGCTGTTCACGGCGGGATTTGAAGCCAGTTGTGATCTGAACAAGGTGATCTTATTTGCATACAGTGAATCAAAAATGGCAGGCGCTTTGATCACCAGCACCTGGTCTTTGTTGTACCCGAGTTCCTGGTTGCGCATAAAGTCCAGCTGCCGGTAAACCGTTACGGATCCACCGATGAGCAGCAGCGATAAAATAAACTGGAAGGAGACGAGCGCCTTTCTTAAAAAGATGCCTTTGCCCGAGCGGCTGAATTTTCCTTTCAGCACGTCCACCGGTTTAAAGCTCGAAAGCACCAGCGCCGGATAGGCGCCAACCAGGAATGCACCGATAATAAAAATGGCCAACAGGAGGAGCCAGAATCCTGCCGTATTCCAGATACCTTCGGAGGAATATACATTGCTCATGTTCTTGCCTACAAAGGGTTCGAAGAACGGAAAACAGCACACTACGATCAGTGCGGCTACCGCCAGGGCGAACAGGTTGACGATAAACGATTCCGTAATGAACTGGCCCATCAGCTGCCAGCGCCTGCCGCCGACTACTTTTCTCAGTCCGACTTCCTTGGCGCGTTCGGCCGACTTGGCCGTAGATAAATTGATGTAGTTGATCCAGGCAATGGTCAGGATGAAGATCCCGATGATGGTGAGAAAGTAGATTTCTTTTTCGCTGCCGTTCACTTCAGGCTCTTTCAACAGGGCAGACCGGAGATGGATGTCTGTGATCCGCTGCAGGTGAAAAGCACAGCCGAAACTAAATTGCCTGAGAACGGCCGCCAGGTGCTTTTCTATAAAAGCCGGAAATTTAGCTTCTACCTTTTTAGGATCTGTGCCGGGGGCAAGCTGTACATAATTGTAGAACTCAGGCCAGGTCCAGTTACCGGCCATTCCATTATCATTATCAATGGTTTTAAAAGAGATCAGCATATCGAATTTAAGATGCGAGTTCTCGGGTGCATCTTTGAAGACACCGGTGATGGCCAGGGGCAGTCGCTGGTTGAGGTACACGGTCTTGCCGACGGGGTTTTCCTTTCCGAAATATTTATTCGCCGCGGTTTGTGAAATAACGATGGAATTGGGCTGGGATAAAACCGTTGCGGGATTGCCTGCCAGCAATGGAAAGGAGAACATCGAAAAAAAACTGGAGTCTGCGATATACATCTTCCCTTCGTTGAAGCTGGTCATGTTCCCGTTGTGATCCTTATACGAGATCGCCAGAGAGGTAACAAACAGGATTGGATCAACCAGCCGGGTTTCGTTGACCACTTCCGGGAATTCTGTTTTCATGGCCGGCGCGACTGCCGGATGATTGGTCGCCATCGGGAGAAGATTGGAGAAACTGCCCGAGTAGGAGATGGTGACCCGGTAGAGGTTGTCCGCATTTTTGTTGAAGCGGTCATAACTCTTTTCAAAATGCACATACTGAAAAATAAAGAAACAGGCGGCCATGCCGATGGCCAGCCCGAATATATTCAGGAATGAAAAGGCCTTGTTTTTCAGCAAGGTCCTATATGCGATTTTGAAATAATTTTTCAGCATACCGGGGAATTGAATAAGTATTGAAAGAGGGTTCCGGCACTTGGCCACCAAGAAAATGCCGGGTTATATGTTATTGATTATCATGGCTATATTTTTGGAGGTCGGGGGGAACTGTCCGTTTTTGATACTCCTGGTGTCCGGTTGTGATTGACGCAATTCCCGGGAATCCAACCGTATTTAACCTGAAGCATATTTGCGATCGGCGCGGGTATACTATCGTCTGTTCCTTCTGTCGATTTTAACATTCGGTTTGTCGGTTATTTGTCAAAACCGGTTACGGGAAATGCAATTTGCCTTTTCTAAAGAATTAAAGTGTCAACAAGATTTAAATAACGTTTTCAAACAATTATATGCAGCATGCCAAATCATTGCCCGCTATCATTCTTTCAGCATGTTTATTGTTAGCGTGTTCATGCAACAACCAGGATAGTACAGCTGAGAAAAATAATCCAACACAACCATCTGCCAATGACAGGTCGCCGGCAACAACTTCATCAACTGCCCTACAGGGTAACGACCGCGCTTCCGATACGACAGTAAAAAGCGGAGATGCATCAACCGTAGTACAAAACACCAATACCGATAGTATGCTTTCGCAAATGCAAAGCCTTAGCTCAATGTTTGGCAAAGGCGATTCGGGTAATTTAAAGAACCTTGGCGGCGGTAGTAGCATGGATAATATGATGAAGAAAATGCAATCCATGATGGGAGGTAAAAACGGAAACCCCGGCGATGCAATTGCCAACTCGGTACTGAATTTGCAACTGGGACAAATGAAGGATAATAATCCCTTAAAATCTGTTGCCAAAGGAATGATGGAGGCTCAGAAAAACGGCACAGCCGGGCCTTCCAAAACATATACCGCCACGTACGCACCCGAGCAACCAGTGGATTATAAAGTACCCGTTTCAGGAAATGGAAATACCATCATGCTTCAATATACGGGAGGCACTGTTGCCAACAATAAAAAAGACGGACTTTGGAAGAACTTATACATCAGTATCACTGGAGCAAATAAATGGAATGTGTATTCTGAAGGCTGCGCAGAATCATCTGCCATAAATATGAAAGTGCATTCCACTTCACTGGCCAGTATAAACGAGACTTATGCCATTATTTTAAACGACCAGTATAAAAAATATAGTAAGCAGCAAAGAAACGACTTTGGGAAAAACGAATCAGGCGTTCAGGTGCAAAAGATTGGTATGGAGAGAATGTTTGGTTACAACTGTGTGCACATCAAAGTTACTTACACGCTGAAGGCGTTGGGAGAGACAGCGCATGAACAAGACGATGAATGGTACAGCACAGATGCGCCGGGGTCTCAATTCTTATCCTCCATAGTTTTTGAAAATCATTCGCCTGACGTTGTAAAACAAATAATAAATGCGGGATGCTCAGGAGCTTTAATAAAATCGGTTACCAGATCATCCGGCTCATCATCGGTTATACAACTTAGCAGCATCGCTCAAAAGAATATGCCTGATTCAATGTTCAATCTGCCTGCTGACTACCAGGAAGATAAAAACACGGCTTTATATGGCATTCAATGAAGTGAGCGCTAATTATGAAAAAGAAATTGAAGTTACTGAAATGCAGGGTTGGAAAATATTGCTGTTGATATTCTGGCCATTTGGCAAAATACAGTTAATGTTTTCAACCAAACAATTCACATCTATAAATATTTAATACTGAAGTGCAAATAGTTTAATTCTTGACGTTTCAGTAGAAGTTATTTACGAAATTTAAAATATTGTTTCAAGTTAAACTCGTCAAATATTAATTTCTCTACAGCAGCATATTTTTCATTTATTTCACCATTATAGGGATAGTATGTATCAAATCGAAAGCAATTGAATTCGTTGTGGTTTTTAAATTCAACAACATAGGTGGAAAATGGTTGATGTAGCGGTAATTGAATCAAATCAATTGGAGTCGATAAGTTTAATAAGTTCAAGCTATCGATTTTATTTTTAAATACTTTAAATCCGCTCCGGGGTCTAATTTCAATTTGACGATAATATTCTTGTTTTGAATTTTTACCCCTGACCAGGTTGCCCATTTCCGTTAAATACCCTCGGAAATCTTCCAGGCTATCTTTTGAAATTGAAATTACTCTGTCAATTGAAGTGCTGTTATTTATCCAAATTCGAAAAAAATATTCAGCAGTACTTGTTTTAACTGGAAGAAGCCTTTCACCAGAGTAGAGAAAGTTTCTGAAAGGCATTACTGCTTCCCGACCGGTTGAACAGCCTGCTAGAACAAACAAAACAACTATTTTCCATTTCATGATTCTCTGGCGGATCTAAGGCTGCGAAGCCTTCTAATTTTTATGACAGTACTAATTTAGACTTATACTACTACTGTAAGCTCTCCCTATTTCCGGGCCAATTGGGATTAGAGTTATTCAGTTTATTCTGATGATATTAACGCTTTCCGATTCTTTATAATTTACTTCTTGAACGTGCCGATAAAAATATTAATAGCAATTAATTTCCTTTTATATCATCATAGAGTTTTGCCACGGTTATATGAACATAAGGAATTAACCAAAGGAATCCTATACCCAATGTCAGTATGCAAAGTATTGCCAACAGAAAAAAGCGAAGACCTAAATAAAACAATTTCAATTTGTACCCATCCATCATAGATTTGCTTTTTTTTAAAGCATCCTGAGGTTTAATGAGCGGATCATCAGCCAGGATGTAAAACGTCATGGAATAACCTAAGGCGGCTATAATTCCTGGAACGATGAGCAGCAGTGTCCATAGTACAACGTAAAGTATTATAAGCAGGTAGGCAACAAAAGCAGTCGAAAAACGATTAAATCCTTGAAAGATCTCCTCTAACCTTGCTTCTTTTCCGCGTGATATGGAAAGAGAAAAAATTGCTGCACCAAGTGCGAACGGCCCTCCGATTATTAAAGTCAGGATAGATCCGCGCGATTCCACCGATCCAGGAGCCGAGGTAAGCAAAACATAGATTAAAAATGTACCAATCGCTAAACCCCATTTGCCTTTTAGCGATTCCCGGGCTGCTCTCATTAAAGTAAGGTTGTCTGTATTCATTGTCTTTTATTTTAATCATTAAACAATGCTAAGTTTCATCCGATTCTTTTTACAAATGTTTTGTATGATCCATTTTCCAGATTGTGCTGCCGGAGGTAAGCCAATTCCCTGGAATACCCACTGACCACGCATGTAAGTGCGTGGCTATTGTTTCGATAATTTAAGTTAATCATATTTCTGGTCTTATAGGTTAAAAATATTTTGATTACCCGGTGAGTTTCTCTTTTCATAATTGACCAATCAATTAGAGCAATTTCTCTGATCTCGGGTGGTAGGATTTCAGGGGAACTTACAAAGCAACCCAGGCCGCAAACTTTAAAGGTGGAGGATTCAGACCCACCAGGAATCGAACCCGGACTTACAGAATCAAAATCTGTCGTGCTGCCGATACACTATGGGTGAAAATGTGGCGAGGGGCGGACTCGAACCGCCATGGTCGGATTTTTAGTCCGGTACAATGACCATCTTTGCTACCTCACCCCGGCGACAACAACATTATTCACCATCTGCAAGCGTTAGATCTTCCTTTCTTTTCCCCCGGCGTTTTCCATTCGCTCCATCCATCTTCACAATCTTTGGAATGAATTTCCCAACTACATCTATCAGTTGTTTCTGGGACCTCATTACTTCCTCAATGTCTTTATATGCCTGGGGAGCTTCGTCCAGGCCGCCGCCAATTAACTTAACGCCATGTTTTTCTAATGTTTCCCGCAGCAGATGATGGGTAATTGATTTAATGGCATTCGTTCTGCTCATTTTCCTTCCGGCTCCATGCGCTGCGGAAAATAATGAGGTGGCCTGTCCTTTGCCCTTTACGATAAAACCCGGAGCAGTCATGGAACCAGGAATCATCCCAAGGACGTCTTTACCGGCCGGAGTTGCTCCTTTTCTATGAACAATCAGTCCCTGTCCGTCGTGAATTTCCTTCCATGCAAAATTGTGATGGTTCTCGACTCGTGTCAGCGGTTGCCTGCCGAGCTGGAATGCTATTTTTTGATGGATTACATGATGACAGGCAGATGCATAGTCGCCCGCAAGATTCATAGCCATCCAGTATTCGATACCTTCCTGTTCATCCAGGGCAAGCCAGGCCAGGTTTGCCGCATCTCCGGGTAACTTTCTTTTTTCTCTCGCGACCCGGGTATAATGGTTGGCAATATTTGCCCCCAAACCCCTGGACCCTGAATGAGAAAGCAATCCCAAATAATTACCCGGCTGCAGGTTTAATATTTCATCCTTCTCCCTGATTTCCACGATGCCAAATTCAACGAAATGGTTTCCGGATCCGGATGATCCCAGCTGTTTTGCTGCTCTGCCTTGCAGTTTTTTCAATAAACCAATTTCCCCGAATTCCTTCCGGTCAATAACTTCATGAGGTGTGGGATTTTCGAAATCTTTTCCGCTGCCGAATAAAGTCGCTTCGTTTAGTTCCCGCGTGAAATACTGTTCTTTCTGAATGAGTTCTTTAGGGTTAATATCAAATACGGAAAGGCACATCCGGCAGCCAATATCCACGCCCACGCCATAAGGAATGACTGCATTTTCGGTTGCCAGAACGCCGCCAATGGGCAATCCGTAACCGGCATGCGCGTCGGGCATTAAGGCCCCCGCTACGGAAACCGGCAGTTTCGCAGCCAGTTCCATCTGATACATTGCTCCCTGTTCAATCTGTTCAGCTCCGAACACATCGAAATGTATCCCGATATCATTCATCCGGATAATGGTGCTTTTGTTTTTCTCTTTTGGCATCAACTGCTCTGCAATCAAAGCCAGTACCGCATCCCCGGCAAATTCGAGGGGTGATGCCACTACGCTTCTTAAAATATTCATCACTTCTTCTTTTTCTGCATGTTTGTAATGCTTTTCCATCAGGTTCATCGCCAGGCTGATCACGGGCCCTTCCGGATAACCGATTGCCCTCAGCTCTTTTCCCGATAATTTCAACTTTGCCATTTTATTATTTTTTTAATTTTCCAAATGATGTCTTCTGAATCCAATTATTTCAATGGTTTCTGTCTTTTCTGTCTTTTCATGCTGACCAGCGATCTCGGCGATGGCCATTGGTTTCTTAATGGTCGTATGGAAACCCAGATGATTACTCAGTTTCTGACTCTTTGTAACACTTAGTTTTCCAAATTCGTATTTAGCAATCAGCCTCCCTTTTCGAAGTAAGGCGCCATCAACCATCGTCAGCGGGCTATTAAACGTGCAGATCAACTGAACATTCAGGCAGTCCGATAGCAGACCATCGGAGATATTCAGCAGATTCGAAACGGAAGAACCTGCTTTTATTTTCCGGTCCATAATAATGTTTTCGGCATCTTCAATGATCAATACCGTATCGGGATTATCTATCATTAATTTTATAAAATCTGGATTCAGGATATCTGAGGCAACATCGGAAGGCACAAACAAAATCCTTTTTTTGATCCGGCCGATCAGATATCGGAGATAGGTGGTCTTGCCTGTTCCGGGTAAACCGTGAAGCAATACAATTCCCTTATCTTTTTTCTGCCTTAATCTTTTCCGGATCAGTTCGTCTGTTTCCCTGAAATCATCCTGATAAAAGAGATCCAGATCCAGCTTTGTCCGTTTAATTTCCATACTTGTCAATCCGAAACCGCTGGAAGTCCTGACAATCAGGTTCATTTCCAGCGGCTCCCGTCTTTGCTTTTCTTTAAACCGGGAGACAAGCTCATCAATCTCCTGCAGAAATTCGGGTTGCTCATTGTTATGTAACACTTCACAATAGTTGTCATCGAATTCTACGATACAATGATTATCCAGAATGAGTACCGTTTGATCGAATTGAAACTTTCTCTTACTCTTGCTAAACCACCGGTACTGATGCGTTTTTACTATGCGGTCTCTGAACTTTAATTTAAATGCCTCGAATGCTTTTTCTCCATCTATATATTTTCGAAAATGAAGACTTGGCAATTCATTAAAATGAAACAGATACAACGTATTGACGTCCAGGAAATGATCATCGAACACGTTGTTCATATTGACCACTTTTTGTTGTTCTATATTTCCCATGATCAGGGTGATTATTTTTTTGATGATTGATGCGTTATGGGCATAGCATGCCCGGCTCATTAATAAATGATTTTTTAAAAATTGAATATCCGGAGAGCTATGAAACACAAAACCCCGCAATCACTTGCGGGGCCTGGTTTATAGTGAAAGATTTAATTCAATCCATAAAGTGCACCGCGGGTTTAACCAATCCCTGGCTAAACGGTGATTTTGAAACGATATAATTTTTTACCTGGCGCATTATGATTTATTTAACTCTGCAAAGATGAATTAATTATTTCGGAGTTTCCAATTATTTTCAAAATAAATATTTTACACCCGGATCTTCGCCATCTCAAAAAGAATCAATAAGCTATTGGGGATTGATGGTAATATCCTGCTTGATTTTGCTTAATGGCGGTCACTCTGAACGCAAGCTATCGACCGGATTGCTCATTGCCGCTTTTACCGATTGAAAGCTTACTGTAAACAACGCAATCACGACGGCTGTTCCGCCAGCAAGCACAAAGATCCACCAATCAATGGGCACGCGATAGGCAAAATCCTGCAACCATTTGCTCATCGCCCACCAGGCAATCGGTGAGGCAATTAGGATGGCGATGATGACCAGCTTAAGAAAATCTTTCGACATCAGCGCGGTTATACTGCTCGCGGTAGCACCCAGTACTTTTCTTACGCCGATCTCTTTGCTGCGCTGTTCGGCCATAAACGCGGAAAGACCAAATAAACCTAAGCAGGCAATTATAACAGCCAGCACGGCAAAACTTGTAAATATTCCGGCCATCCGCTGCACATCGGCATACATGGCGGCAAAACTTTCATCCAGAAAACGGTACCGCATGGGCTGACCCGGTGAAAAGTTTTTCCAGACGGACGCAATGGAGGCGATCGTATGGGACATATCGCCGGTATTTATCTTGACGGATACAATAGAAGGACTGCTGCCCAGATGCATAACCAGACCGCCAACGGGGTCGCGCAGGGATTCGAAATTAAAATCCTGCACCACACCGATAACGGGGAAAGTGGCTCCGCCGTTCGCGATGCGTTTGCCGATGGGGTCTTTCAGGTTGAGTTTTTCAGCGAGCGTCTGGTTGATGATCACGGCCTGCGAATCGGTTTGCATACCGGGAGAAAAATTCCTTCCGGCTACCATCTTCATGCCCATGGTTTTTATATAGTCGTTATCAACAACCCAGAACTGACAATCAATACCAATGTCAGTATGTTGTTTGCCCTCGTTCCAGAAACTGTTGCCGTTGCGTTTGGTGCCGGCGATGGGCAGAAAGTCGCTGACGGATACGGATTGCACAGCCGGCAATTTCAACAGGGCCGTTTTGAAGCTGCTTACGGAGGCCCCCAATGTATTTGCGCCCTCCAGCATGAGCACCTGCTCTTTATTATACCCCAGTTTTTTGTTCAATATAAAATGCATCTGGCTGTAAACAACAACAGTGCTCACGATCAGCACAATCGAAGTGCTGAACTGGAAAATGACCAGCCCGTTACGCAAAATGGAATTCTTGCTTCCCCTGCTGAGCTGGCCCTTAAGCACCTGTATGGGCTGAAAGGAAGACAGGTAGAAAGCAGGATATATTCCTGCCATCAGGCCGATAACTGTTGCGGACAGTACCATGATTGGTATCAGCCACCATGCGGTCCAGGGGATAGTGAGTGATTTATCCGACAGCATATTGAAATAGGGCAGCAGGGCCCAGGCCAGTACAATGCCCAAAGCAAAAGAAAGAAAACTGTACAGCAAAGACTCTGTGAGAAATTGCTTTATCAGACTGTTGCGGCGCGACCCGATCACTTTTCTTAGTCCCACTTCCTTTGCCCTGTTGGCTGATTTGGCTGTGGAAAGATTAATAAAGTTGATGCAGGCGATCATCAGGATGAAACAGGCGATGGCGCCAAACAACCAGATGAACCGGATATCTCCCTGCGACGAACCGTCCTGTAAATTGGCGGCATACGACTTGATATCGCTTGAATAAAGATTGATATCACTGATCAGCTGCAAATGCAGGGAAGCGGAAGCCAGCTCTTTCTCCGCGTTTTTATCACCAGATTTCAGCATGCTCGGCAGGTAGTAATTCTGCAAAATACCGGTGGTTAATTTCTTTTCAAACCGCGCAATGTTTGTTCCCGGCCGGAGTAAAATATAATCAATATAGTTGTTGGCATCCCAGCTTGATTGTTCTCCCGGCCACCACTCAATACCGGCGAGGCTCAGTAAGAAATTAAATTTATTCAGGTGGGAATTTGCGGGCAGGTCCTGCATAACGCCGCCTATTTTATAGGCCTTGCTTTTATCATTATTCAGGAACAGGATCTTTCCCACCGGGTCCTGATTGGGGAAATATTTATCGGCTTTACTTTTGGAAATGACTACGGTATTGGGTTCCTGAAGTGCATGAGCCCTGTCTCCGTAAACCATCGGTATTTTCAGGATGTCCAGGACACTCTGATCGGCATAGGTGAAACCGTCTTCATGCGTGCTTACTTCTTTATCTGCCGGTCTCACTTCGTTGCTGCCCGCGCCGGGAAAAAGATTGTTTGGCATTAAACGGCCGGCTTTCTCCACTTCGGGAAAATCTTTCAGCATGGCCCCGGTCATGGGGGCGGGAAAGCTGAGCCATTTCTCTTCCGTTCCGTTTTCGGTTGCCCAGCCCACCACCCGGTAAATGCGGGCGGCATCAGGGTATGACTTGTCATAGCTGAGCTCTTCCTTTATGTATAAGGCAATCAGCAAACAGGCAGCAATGCCCATGGCAAAACCGCCGGTTTTAACCGCTGAGTACATTTTCTGTTTGCGCAACTGCCGGATGGCGATCTTGAAGTAGTTTCTGAGCATTTCTTTGAGTTGACCGTTGACGATTGACCGTTGACGGACTTCAGGTGTGAATCCGTGCCTGGTTTCTGTTAACAGTAAGGTCTGTGCAAGGGGAATGCCGTTTTCTTAAATTGGTAACAATCAGATTTTTATCATTCCTCGGCCAGAGGGGAATGTCCGCAATTGATACAATGGCCGTACCGTTTCCATCCACTATGTCTCGCCTGGATTAAGACCGGCCGGGGAAAAGCCTGATTGCTGTTATTCCCTGGCCCGATTTTTTAAGTAATGTATTTGAAACCGGAATGAACATGAAAAAAATTATTTCCATTTGGCTGTGTTTGTTATTTGCCTTCTGTATTCAGGCCCAACAACCACATCATCCACATGCGACCAGACGTTATCATCATACTTATCATCCGCATCGCTATTATCATCGCGCTTCTTATCATCACTCTTATCGTCGTCGGGCGTATCGCGGGCATCCGGCCCATCCGCCGAGACCGCCGAGACCGGCTCGGCCGCCACATCCTCCCTTACCTCCGCATCCATGATTCAGTCTGCCATCACGGCTATGCCATCCAGCTTATAAGCTTAACGAAAACAATTAGATTTGTTTCTGAAATCCTTGTAGGGAAGGAATATTTTGGTGCCAGTCCTAAGGCCCTCTGGTTTGGGACGCAGTAATCTCGCATTGTGTAAACGGGTCAAAAATTCCTATTTTGACTCCAGCGTGCGCTGATACAAGCAGACTTCGCCGGAACCGATCCTTTCATATGTTCTGCCGTTATGCTTCCACTTTTAAATAAACCTTGAATTCAGTTCCCTTACCTAACTGGCTTTCCACCAACACCCTCCCTCCCGCACTACTAACAATTTCTTTAACTAAATATAGCCCTATGCCAGAACCTTCAATGGCATTTTCTAATCTGTAATACTTTGAAAATATTGCTTCGAATTTGCTTTCGTCAATACCGATACCATTATCTTTTACTGATATAACTATAAATTCTTCTTCTTTGTGGGTTGTAACAACAATTTCAGGTTGGTGTTCCGGAGACTTAAATTTTATGGCATTGTTAATCAAGTTATAAATAATGGTTCTTAATTTTCTTCGGGAAAAGGTGAATTGGGACGTCTTAACGTCACTTTTAATTATTGCATTTGCAGCTACAATATTATCATTAAGCGTAAGCCGGACGTCCTCTAAAACATGTTCGAAATTCAGAAGCTCGTCTTCGACCCTATATTTATGCCCCTCCTTTCTTGCCTCCGTTAGTTCTATAATGAGTTTATGCATTTTTGTCAAAGCAGTATCAACAACCTTTAAAAGGGATTTGAATTCCTTTTCATCATTGGGAGACACATCTTTAAATAACTCTATTGCCATTACTAAATTGGCAAGAGGATTTTTTATGTCATGGGAAATGGTATCCAACAAAATTTCGTTGTCAGCAATTAATTTTTCCTGCTCTTTCAAATCCTTAATCCGCATGGTTATTTCAACAAAAGTTATAATTACGCCATCGGTCCTATTATCTCTCATTTTTACATAGGGAATGATATTCATTTGGTACCACCGCAGATCAGTCGTCTGGATTTCTTTTTCAAGAATTTCATTGCTTTTAATAACGTGCTGAATATTGTCTCCAATAGATGGGAATCGAAAGTTATCTTTTATCTCATCTATTGGCCTCCCTATATCGCTCGCAGACAGATTGAATTGCTGCATGGCAGGGGGTGTAAATTTTTGAAGTTTCAATTCTCCATCTACAAACAGTTGTGGAATTATCGTATTCCTGAAATAATTTTCCAATTCATCATTATGTTCGATAAGCTCCTGGATTTGTTGATTCTTGTCAGGCATTTTGTAAAAGATTTAGAGTCCGTTTGGGCAGTGGCAGGGCAATAGGGTTGCAGATTATGGTTATGGCTTGTTAAATAGGTTTTCCGGATGCATGGTCCCTGATATAGATGCATGAATTCCAAATTACCGGGATAAAGGGTTAACTCGAAAATGATACCAACAAACAGAGGGATCAAACAAAATATAAAAGGATACAATTCATCACGTAAGGGCCAGGGAAAAATTTGAAAGAAAAAAATTGAAATTTAAGAGGCGCCGAAGCGTGGCGAAGGCGGAACGCCGCTCCAAAGCAACTACCGTATCTCAGGGATCAGGTAATTAGCCAAGGCAGCAAAAATAGGGGTTTTTGTGAATTTACCGAATGATTACGCCTGTTCAATCACCATAATAGATTGATAACGAAAAGGTTTCTGATCCTTAAAGCCGGAGATGACATTGGAAGACGAAATGAGAACGTGGGTATTGGACCACATTCCATTGCCTCCGCATCCATGATTCAGTGCAGGTAATATCTTAATGTCAATACCGCTGCACAATCCGGAATAAGAACCGGTCAGGCGTGCCCATCACTCCGGCTCCTTCCCTCCTCTTCTTCAACGCATCTGATTTATAATAAGCAGAAGCTTTGGCAGTATCCGTTACGGCCGTCACCAGAACCACTTTCTTATTGTCATTCAGATCATGGCCGATTACCCTGTCGGTTATGCCATTATCCGTCCTCTCCTGTTTACCGTCTTCAAATGCTTTTAAAAAGACATCCCAATCCTTTACGGAAAACGTAGTTCTGGAACGGATTTTTGAATCCAGGGTTGCTGTATCCTGCCAGGTTTCTGTAATAAAAGAGATCATGGGTGCGCCAACAACGCCGCCCTTTTTCATTGCCATCTTCAGGTGCGGATTTTTAACAAATGCCTTTGCTTTGGCCGTATCATCAATTTTCAATGCAACCAGCACCAGATTGGAATCCTGAGTGCCTCTGCCAATTACGTAATTGTGTGCGCCACTGGCCAGCCGCGCGGAATCATCTGCATCATAGACGATTTTCCATTTTGCATAATCGCGCACTTTTTGGGTTACCACCACCATATTCTGTGGTTGCGTGATGATGGTACTCGGTGGTGGCGGCGGTGTCTTCGAGGTGGTGTCGGCAGTGGTAGAATCGTTAGCAGTCGTCTTTTCATTGCCACTTCCTCCACATGAGGTTAAAAAAAAGGCCAGGATTGCAGATGATAGCAAGCCGGCAAATCTGATGTGATTCATTGGTCTTGATTTTTATGGAATTAATAATAGGAAGGGCCGGGGGAGCGTGTTACAAGGGGTAGAGAGCCAATAAATATAACGATATTATATCAAATGCAGAATTCTTATTCCGTTGGCAATTATTAAAATATAACTGCAAATAGTCGGAAATAATTTTACACCGTTATTAAAAATGGCTATGGATTTTGCTGAAATGCAAGGCTCATATCCCGGTTGGAGGCAGGATGTGATTCGTTGCTGGCCAAGGCCTGTATTATGAATTTAATCCTGATTTGGTTGGGCATAAGCGGAATAATTTAATTTCGAGGAATTTATAAGCAAATCAACATGAACAAAATCAATAAAGAAGACATCAAACAGGAAGTGTTTGATCTTTACGATGACTATGTTCACAACCGGCTGCACAGGCGCGAGTTTATGCAGAAGCTCTCCACGCATGCCGTAGGCGGCATTACGGTTGCCTCCCTGATGGGTTTCCTAATGCCCGATTACAAAGGTTCCCTCCAAACTACAGCAGATGATCCCGGCCTGAAATCTGAATATGTCAACTATCAATCTCCAAAAGGCGGCGGAACGATCAAGGCGCTGCTGTCTATGCCTGTGGATGCAGGTGGCAAGCTTGGAGGCATTGTGGTTGTTCACGAAAACCGTGGGCTGAATCCGTATATTGAAGATGTTGCCAGGAGAGCCGCTTTGGCCGGATTTATCTCCATCGCTCCGGACGCCTTAACGCCATTAGGCGGATATCCCGGCAATGACGATCAGGGACGTGAGATGCAAAGTAAACGGGACAAAAATGATATGCTGGAAGATTTTATAGCGGCCTGTTATTATCTGAGGGGTCTCAAAGAATGCAATGGGAAGATTGGCGTTGTGGGGTTTTGCTTTGGGGGTGGTATTGCGAATATGATGGCGGTAAGAATTCCTGATCTGGCTGCCGCTGTTCCTTTTTACGGAGCGCAGCCTCCTGCGGAAGATGTTCCGAAAATCAAAGCTCCTCTGCTCCTGCATTATGCAGGACTGGATACCCGTGTGAATGAAGGTTGGCCTGCGTATGAAGCGGCTTTAAAAGCAAATGGTAAAGAATATACGGCTTACATCTACCCGAACGTAAACCATGGTTTTCATAATGACAGCACCCCCCGCTATGATAAAGCGGCTGCGGAACTTGCCTGGAAACGCACGATTGATTTTTTCAATGAAAAGTTGAAGTGAGGCGGGAAGACGCGAATTTTGCCTTGCACGCAGACCGGAAGCGGACAAAACATAGTATCAAAACCGGACGGTCGCGATTGGTCAGAATATTTCATCTGATT
>JAUZOD010000060.1 GCA_030706635.1 Bacteroidota bacterium | reverse complement strand
TCAGAACAATCTCCCCTGCTCCCCCGGTCGCCTGAACCGGCTGCAGTCCAGCTCCCACCTTTCCGCATTCATTCCATAGAGCTTTCCATATTTTTTGTATTGCTGGTTCACCAGTTCTGCGATGGACCCTTCGCCCCGCATGCGGGTGCCGAAACGGGAGTCATTCACTTTGCCGGCATGCGCATTTTCGATGAGGTGCCAGACCTTGTCGGCCCGGTCGGGGAAATTCTTGTAGAGCCAGTCGTGGAAGAGGAGTTTAACCGCGCCATTCAGCCGGATAAAAGTATAGGCCGTAAAGGTTACTCCGTTATCAGCGGCTTCCTTCATGATGCGCTGCATTTCGTGTTCATTCAGCCCGGGAATCATCGGACCCAGCATTACACCCGCCCGCACGCCGGTATCGCTTAGTTCCCGGATTGTACGCAGCCGCTGCTTTGCTGTTGTGGTGCGCGGCTCCATTTTCTGGCGCAGGTCTTCGTTAAAAGAGGTGATGGAAACGAGTATGGAAACGAGTTTCTTCTTCGCCATTTCCTGCAGCAGGTCCTTATCCCGCAACATACCCGCATTTTTCGTAATCATGCCGACCGGCTGGTTGAATTCATTACAGACTTCCAGCATACCCCGAGTGAGCCTGTAAATCTTCTCCGCAGGCTGATAGCAGTCCGTGTTCCCGCTCATCGCAAGTGGCACGCATTCCCACCTCGGATTCATCAGAAATTTCCGAAGGAGCTGGGGCGCATTTTTCTTGACGATGATCTTGCGCTCAAAATCCAGCCCCGCACTGTAACCCCAGTATTCATGCACATTACGCGCATAACAATAAATGCAGCCGTGTTCGCAGCCGGCATAAGGGTTCATGCTGTACATCATACCCACATCGGGACTGTCCACTTTGTTGACGATGGATTTTGATTCCTGTTCAATATACTGCGTCGCCACATTCGTCTCCGTCCAGTCGTCAATACCTTCCACATGCTCTTTACTCACTTCGTCGCGCAGAAAACGATTCCGCGTGTTTATTTGCGCGCCGCGACCTTTGAGGTATTGATCCATTGATTTGGGATTGAGATGATGATGGGATTGTTGACGGTTGACGGTTGACGGTTGACGGACTTTTATTGCGAATCCGCACCTGATGTCGGTCAACGGTCAACCCTTATTTCGAACACGCACCTGAAGTCGGTCAACCGTCAACTGTCAACGGTCAACCCTTATTTCACCTGAAGTCGGTCAACCGTCAACTGTCAACCGTCAACCAAACAACTCCCCCTGCTTAATAGACACAGGCAGATTCTGAAATTCAAGGCGCTCCACGATCTGCCAGGCTTTATCTCCCTGGCGGCGTTTCAAGAGCAGCATACTGTCGGCCATAAATCTGGCGGTAAAATGCCGGTGGGAAAACTCAAGCCATCCTTTTTCATATTGCCAGGGAAGAAGTTTCCCGGCCAGCGTAATCTGCGGATCATCTGCGAAATAGGGCTTGTGCTCATTGTCAGGTTTCAACACCCTTTGAGATTCGCGGATCTCACGGAGCAGTTCCCTGATGGGTTCCCTGGAAATAATATTGAAGAAGATGGTATGGGAAGGGTAACTGCCGAAATCTTTCAGCTCTGCTCTAAAAGGGCGGGATCCCATGGAAATGGCTTTGAGCCTGCTGATCACCCTTTCTTCCATCATCTCATACTGGGTAAACCGCGCCAGCATCAGGTGGGGCTTGCCCCAAACAGCCTGCTGGCAACTGTATTTTTCAGAAAATTCCTTTTTTACCTGCAGAATGCGGCCACGCAACTCTTCATGCGGCGTGAGGACGAGCATGTATTCGTTAAGGCGATAGCCGGGCATGGTCTGGATGATGGTTTCCATTTGCTTGGTTTTTTGATTACCCCTGATCTTTTTTATCCAATCTCGTGCCCCGAGGGCGTCTGCAGCCATTCTGGCTGTTAAATAATGATGATATTTTCATTTTATCTCCGCCCTTTAACTAAATATGTTAGTATAAATATACTATATATTTTAGTAATCCAAAAAGAATCTTATTTTATCAGGCAAATCCTTCCGGTACTGAAGCAGAATGAATCCATTCCGGATTAACGCACAAAGCCCGTATGCATAAGGCTATTTAGCCCGCTCATCACCCTGAATATTCGGTGGAAATCACTTTGCACGGGCCTTTAGCTCTAAAGAACTTTGCCGGTAATAGCAGGAAAGGAACTTTTACAGTAAAAATAAAACATCCATTGAGGCAACAAATAGAATCCGGGGGTTATGCACATCAGGTATCCAATTGAATCAAAACCAGATCATCAGTCCTTCGAATTTGACAGCCTCGGTTCTAAAGGGAGAATAAAAAAAGTTGTCTTGTATACCCAACTGAAAGAATTGAATGAAAATATTTACAATTTAAGTTTCGGGGATTGGGATGAATCATCGCAGGAAATCAATGAATTGTTCCATATAATCGGTTTTAAAAACAGCGTCTGGGAAATCTTTGAACCCAACCGGAATTACGAGGCTTTTGTGATAAAGAGCAAATAAAAAGTTGTAATTTGTCTAATCCCAAAATTGATTTATGCCGGCAAAAACTAAAAAGAAATATGAGGCACAAATTACTATTGATCCCGATATGCCAGATTATAGTAATGACCCCTATTTCGTAAAGAAGAACGAAGAGGCCACTGCCTTTCTGAAAAAACACGGTCTGCCTGATGAACTCCTTGAAAAACTTAAGGATAAAAAGAAAAAATAGATGATTTTTACTTTCCCAAAAAATCAACGGTTCTTTTCCGGTTTAGTGTGCGCAGGACCTGCAGTTCCAATTTACCTGATATGAGCCGGTAAATAAAAAGCGTCGATGATATCCAGGGGCTGCCATTCCCTGCTGGCAACCACTTCCCGCTCCCCCGCTCTTTCTGCCATGTATTTTAACCCGAGCGTGATGAGGCCGACTTCACCCGGTTGCAGGGCAAGCGGCAGCACAATCTCGCGGGCTTCCTGCTCCACGCTGCTATAGGGCGTATCTGCAAATGTTGTGTGCATACTCCCGAATACACTGGGGCTGCCTGCTTTGCAAGTCAGGGTCGCGATCTGCATCCGCACACTTTCCGTCCCGGGCGGTGCAGAGAGATCGGTTGTCGCGGTAAGCTTTGGCAGGGTCAGCCTGACAATGCCTGGTTCTTCCCATTGGATTTTGGGGCGAACCCGCATTTTCGCCCAGGCCGGATTCTGATCAAGAAAGGGATAGAGGGCCAGAAGGGGCTGCCGGGTGACAGGCCCGCTCGCTTCCGGCAGACCCGCTTTCAGCCATTGAAAAATCACCGCATTCAGCCGGTACATGATTTTAAGGTCCTTTCCCGCGGGCAGCAGGGAAATAAGCCTCTGCCGGATGGTGGCCGACATGGCGGACGCGATCCCGAACAGCGAGGCGCTTTTCCGGGTCGCCTCGCTAAGCCTTACCCGGGCGGGCCGGGCCCGGCTACACTGAACACCCCGGAATTTGTAGAAAATCAGGGGGCCCAGGCTGCCGCTCAAACCTATTTCTGTTGTTTTAGCCATTTTCTTCAAAGGATTATGGATCAGCAAGTCCGTACCAACTCCGTTCCGGAAACGGAGTTGGTACGGACTTGCTATTTACCCTTAATTCCTGCCGCCCCCGATTTGTAACCCGGTGCAGACCACAATTCATTGCCGGGCGGAGGTTTTACCCTGAAAATCGGGGTGTACTCACTTATCGAAAGTTCGTCTCCGTCGGGATCTTTGGGAAAACATTTCCAAAACATTTCTGAAGGCATCAAGACCTGAACATGCGGAACACAGCAGGTTATGAATATTGAAAAATATCCTTATGCGTCGAAAAGAAACCACAAAACTTTTTTATTTAAAAGTGTGGGCCCAAAAGGGACGATAAAGAAAATCGTATCGTTCAGACTGATTAATGAGCAGTATCAAAATATTTACAATTTGAGTTTTGGCGATCAGGGCAAAACTAAATCAGCGTTCAATGACAGAGTAGTCAGCAATAATGGAGACCGAACAAAAGTGCTTGCAACGGTAGCCTTAACGGTACGGGAATTTTTCAAGCATTTCCCCAATGCAATCGCTTATATGAGGGGTTCAACCCCATCCAGAACCAGATTATATCAAATGGAAATTTCAGCTCATCTGATGGAGATTTACGAATTTTTTGATATTTATGGAATAAATTACGGGAAGCCGGAGAAATTCAGAACCGGCACGAATTATGAAGCATTCCTTATCCTGCTGAATAAAAAAAAGCCCTAACTTTAATAAAGATTATTTCTATGCCCGCGATAAAAAAAAATAAAGGCAAAGCGCAAACCCGATCACTTTTTGGCAAGCCCGTTCGGGGTCGCATCGATAAAAACATGCCTGATTTCGAGAACGACCCCGTTATTGTAAAGAGAGCTGAAGAGGCCGCAGCGTTTTTCGATGAACATCCCGAGGTTATAGAATTTATCAAAAAAATCCAGGAAAAAAATAAAAAGTAAAAAACTCCCCTTTTTAATTTTTTACTTTCTCAACAAATCGACGGTTATTTGCCCCTGAGGCCGGGCCCATGTATTACGTCGTCTACTCCATCTTTTATCTTTTTTCCCTGCTGCCGCTATGGGTGCTGTACAGGATCTCCGACTTCGCGCACATCTTTCTTTATTATATTATTCCTTACAGGAAAAAAATTGTGCTCGCCAACCTGGCCATTGCATTTCCAAATAAAACGGAAGCAGAAAGAAAACGTATCGCCAAAGATTTTTACCGGAATTTCATTGATCATTTTCTCGAAACGCTCAAACTGCTTTCGGCAGACAAAAAATTCCTTCTGGCCCATTTCAGCATCGACAATCCCGAAATATTTGAACCCTATTTCCGGGAGGGCCGGCGCTGCCAGCTCCATCTGGGCCATTCTTTTAACTGGGAATACGCCAATAATACCTTCCCCTATATTTCGGCATATCCTTTCCTGGTGATCTATATGCCCGTTGGAAATAAAATCTTCAACCGTTTGCTGATCCATATCCGCAGCAGAACGGGGGCCATACTCATTCCGGCAACAGATACCCGCAGGCAGATGCTGGCTTTCCGCCATCAGCCGTATATGCTCACCCTGGTGGCAGATCAGGCGCCCGGCTCGCCGGAAAATGCCTACTGGCTGGATTTCTTTGGAAAAGCCGCTCCTTTCGTCCGTTCTCCCGAACGGGGAGCCAGATCAGGCAATACACCCGCTGTTTTTGTCCACTTCTATAAATTGTCCCGCGGGAAATACCACGCAAAATTATTTCCGGGCAGCGATGCGCCCGCCAGCCTTCCCGAAGGGGAACTCACCCGCCGTTATGTGGAATTTCTGGAATGGAGTATCCGTGAGCAGCCGGCGCTGTATTTGTGGAGCCATAATAGGTGGAAATACGAAAAGAAGTTGACGGTTGACGGTTGACGGTTGACGGACTTCAGGTGCGGGTCCGCAATAAAAGTCGGTCAACCGTCAACCGTCAACCGTCAACCGTCAACTAATTTAGCACGCTATTCTCCTTCACAATCTCAAACCCCCCAAGCTCGCGGATGGCTTGAAAACCACCCATAATATTGCGGAGATTATGGATTCCCTGGCGTTTGAACAGGGAGGCGGCGGTCACACTGCGGTAACCGCTGGCGCAATGCAGGTAGATATTATCCGTATCGTTGAAATCGGCCATGGTTCCTGGATCGGTGAGGGTTTCCAGTGGAATATTCCTGGCTTCCGCCAGGTGGCCATCGCCATATTCAGTTTCCCTGCGCACGTCGACCACCAGTAATTTCGGATCGAAGCGAATGTCCATGGCCAGTTCATCTGCGTCTACATTGATGATCAGGTCTGCCCTTTCTCCGGCCGACTTCCAGGCTTCAAAACCGCCTTTCAGGCATCCTTTCATCTGGTCAAATCCCACACGGGCAAGGCGGACCGCGCTTTCTTTTTCCCTGCCCGGTTCAGTTACCAGAAGCAGGGGTTTATCGAATGGAAGCAGGCTGCCCGCCCATTCGGCAAATCGTCCGTCCAGTCCGATGCTGATGGACCCGGGAATATATCCTTCCGTAAACAGGCTGGCATTTCGGGTATCCAGAACAATCGTATCGTCGTCCCCCATGAGCTTCTTAAAATCTTCCGGGCTCAGCGGTCTCAATGCGTTTTCTATAATGCCGTCCAGGCTTTCATATCCTTCCTTGTTGATCCGGGCGTTGATGGAGAAATACTGGGGAGCAACATTCAGTCCTTCGGTCACCGATTTGATAAACTCTTCCCTGCTCTGTTGTTTCAGGGCATAGTTGGTTTTCCTTTCTTCTCCCAGGGTGCTGTAGGTATCTGGTCCCAGATTCTTGCCACAACTGCTTCCCTGGCCATGCGCGGGATAGACGATCACTTCGTCTGACAGCGGCCTGATCTTTTGCTGCAGGGAATCGTAGAGCATGCCGGCAAGCTCTTCTTTGTTCAGATTCCCGCTGCTGAGATCCGGCCTTCCCACATCTCCCACAAAAAGGGTGTCCCCGGTAAAGATCGCATGGTCTTTGCCGTTAGCATCCTTCAGCAGGTAACAGGAAGATTCCAGCGTATGCCCCGGAGTATGCAGCACCTCGATGGTCAGTCCGCCCAGCTTAAATTGTTCGCCGTCTTTAGCCTTATAAATGGGAAAGGAAGTTTCTGTTTGCGGACCATATATAATAGGTGCGCCGGAAGCCTGGGCCAGGTCCAGATGACCACTCACAAAATCAGCGTGAAAATGGGTCTCAAATATATATTTAATAGTGGCTTTCCGCTCCTTCGCAATCAGCAGATACTCCTCAATATCCCGCAGGGGGTCTATAATAGCCGCCTCTCCCTGATCCTCAATATAGTAAGCAGCCTCGCTCAGGCATCCGGTGTAGAGTTGCTGAATGTACATGGGGCGTGGTTTAGGGGCAAATTTACTGATTTTCTTGTTGACGGTTGACAGTTGACGGTTGACGGAGTTTTATTGCGAACCCCCACCTGAAGTCGGTCAACGGTCAACGGTCATCCGTCAACCTTTCCTAAGGGCTCCTAAACAATCAACAACTGCACCGTCTTCATAATATCCGCAATCCGTTGCGGATTTATGGTATAATGGATGAACTTGCCGTCGCGTTCGGTTTTCACGATACCGGCACGGCGAAGGATAGCCAGATGCTGGGAAGCCACGGATTGCTCGAGTCGGAGGTGGATATAAAGCTCGGTGACCGTGAGTTTCTTATGCTCATCCAGTACACGAACGATCTGTTGGCGGAGCTTATGGTTCAATGCCCGCAGGATCATCGCTGCTTTTTTCAGGTTGATAAAGTCAACTTTCACAGATGCATCATCACCCCCGTGGGCGTTGACAACCATCCAATAATTACTGATTGTACCAGTCATGACGGTAAACACATTAATAGGGTCTGTAGTTAACACTGAATGCTGTTAAATAGCGCTTTCAATGAATGAATTTGTAATATAGTTATTTTTTCGCATGAGTATAGAATTCTTTGAGATAAATGGGTTCTGAATAAGTGGTATCCGCCCATTTTTTTTCTGCGAAATAGCGATCAGAGATCTTTGCAAATGGCTCTATTACATTGAGTTGTGATATAAACAAGGCCTGTTTTGACGGCGTAATCAGTTTCCATTTTTCTGATCCGCTGCCGGAGAAAATTATCCGGTTTCCGGTCAGGTATTTGTCAAATGACGTTTTATCTAATATCAGGGCTTGCGGTGGCAACATTTCATCCATATCAGCAGAATACAGCGCAGTGAATACTTCCTGCCGCCGGGCATCAATCATGGCACAAATCAGGGCCCCGTTTTCCTTTGCAGCAGGGATCATCGCCTCAGCCATCAAACGCAGCGTACCGACCGTGATCAGGGGTATTTTCAGGGCATAACATATTCCTTTGGCTGCCGCCATGCCCACCCGCAATCCTGTGTAAGAACCGGGTCCGGCCGAAACCGCAACCGCCTGTAACCGGTTCATGGGAATTTTCGCCGATCCCATCATCCGTTGAATAGCCGGCTGGAGCCAGGAAGCATGTTCCCTGGGAAGCGGGCTTTCTTCTGTAAACAAAACCGCTCCGCCTTCGGAAAGGGCAACGGAAGCTTGTTCAGTGGCGGTGTCTATGAGGAGGAGCATACGGGAGAGGTTGCAGATGAGCGCGGCAAAAATAATCAATCATTTCTCATTTACTATTCCCGGAGCCGGCACGTACACCGGATTGGTTTCACCCAGAGCCGACAGCAGCATATGGATGTTCCCGAGTCCGATCTTTTCGCCCCATTCAAACGGACCCATCGGGTAGCCGGTTCCGAGTTTCATGGCAATATCTATTTCTTCACGGGAACCAGTACCCGCTTCCAGCGTATAATAGGCCTCATTGATGATCATCGAAATGATCCTGGGATTTACAAATCCCGGAACATCCTTTACAAATAATATATATTCTCCAAAAATTTCACGGGCCTTCTGTCTGGATTCCTCCCCGGCAGCAGCTTCCAGCAGCGGCATGTCCAGAAACCCCGGCCAGCCATTGATCCGGATGAACCGGTTATCTATGCGGGAAAGCGGTTGTATTACAGAATTTACGAATATGGGAGAAGCTGCCAGGCTTTGCAGGGCTTCAATCCTTTCAGCAATGGGCTCAAACATCAAATCCATATAAGCATCTGCCTTCAGCTGCAAAAGTCCCCGGAGATCATCTGCAAAAATCAACTGATGCTGCCTGAACACAGAAGAGCGCTGCAGTTCGGTTTTTTGCAGGTTGCTTGCCAGTAGGGCGATGGACTTAATGGTGGATGGTATATGGTGGATGGTGGATGGACTTTTATTGTGGATGGTATATGGTTTATGGTGGATGGATATCAGGTGAAATATCCCGATACTATATTAATAATTAATGAGGACGTGCCGATTGGGTGGCTTAATCCCATCCACCATAAACCATATACCATTCACCCCTCCTACGTCGCCGCCACAAACTGTTTCAAAAACCTTAAATCATTTTGCGAATAAAGACGCAGGTCGTTGATGCGGTATTTAAGCTGGCAGATTCTTTCGATACCCATGCCGAAGGCAAAGCCGGTATATCTGTTCGGATCTATATTGAAATTCTGCAGCATTTTCGGATGCACCATGCCGCTGCCCAGGATCTCCACCCATCCGGTATGTTTGCATACGTTACATCCCGATCCTCCGCAGATCAGACAATTAATATCCATTTCCGCGCTGGGCTCCGTGAAGGGAAAGTAGGAGGGCCGGAAACGGACTTTCACCGATTTACCAAACATCTCCTGCACAAAGAAGTATAAGGTTTGTTTCAGGTCGGCAAAAGAAACCTGCTCATCAATATATAATCCTTCTGTCTGGTGAAAGAAACAGTGGGCCCTTGCGCTGATGGTTTCGTTGCGGTAAACCCGGCCGGGGCAGATGATCCGGATCGGCGGTTTTTGTTTCTCCATCACCCGCGCCTGTACGCTGCTGGTATGCGTGCGCAGAAGCCAGTCCGGATTTTTATTGATATAAAAAGTATCCTGCATATCCCGTGCGGGATGATCTGCCGGCAGATTCAATGCGGTAAAATTATGCCAGTCATCTTCTATCTCCGGGCCTTCGGCCACGGAAAAACCAAGTCGCCCGAAGATGTCCACGATGCGGTTCCTGACCAGGCTGATGGGATGGCGGGTACCGACGGTGAGCGGGTCTCCGGGGAGCGACCAGTCTGTATTATCGTTGATGGTGGATGGTGGATGGTGGATGGTGGATGCTTCCTGGTATTTTGATTCCGCAAGCTGTTTGAATTCATTGAGGATCTGTCCGAATTCTTTCTTCTTTTCCGCCGGCACCTGCTTCATTTCCTGAAAAAGATTTTTTACAATTCCGCGGGTACCCAGAAAACGAATGCGGTAAGATTCTGCAGCGTCGGCATTTTCCAGTTTACTCTCCCTGATCTCCCTTCGGTAGGTCTCCAGTTTTTCCAGTAATTCTTCCATGCTGCAAAGATAAAAGGAAAAACAGGTGTAAGTTTGTTTCAAATCGTGTTGAATGCTGTACAGTCTGCATATCCTGGACTATCTCGACCCGGTAAATGTCCACGAGATTTCCAGCGACGAGGAATACAAGGATGGTCAGGTAGGTAAGCTGATCAGTGTATATGAGGAGGAGTTTCCGGATCTGTCTCAGGCAGACCTGATCCTGGTGGGATGCCGGGAAGAGCGCGGAGCACGGCGCTCCCGGAATAATATGAGCGGCCCGGATTGCATCCGCCAGCAGTTTTATCGTCTTTATCACTGGCACAGTGATCTTAAACTGGTTGACATAGGGAATGTCAGGACCGGCGCCAACCTCAGCGACAGTTATGCAGCCTTGCGGACCGTGGTCAGTGAACTCGGCGCACTGGGAAAAACCGTGATCATCCTGGGTGGGTCGCATGACCTGAGCCTGGCCCAGTACCAGGGGTATGCCCACCGGAAAAAGCTCATCGAAGTCACCTGCGTGGATGCCCTGGTGGATATCAATATCGACTCCGCCTTCAAGGCCGAGAATTTCCTCATGGAAATGCTCACCGACGAACCCAACTATATCCATCATTATAATCATATAGCATTCCAGAGCTATTATGTTCATCCCAACATGCTGGAGACGATGGATAAACTGCGGTTCGACTGTTACCGGGTAGGTAAGGTGAGGGAGCACATTGAGGAAATGGAACCGGTATTGCGGAATTCGAATATGCTGAGCTTCGACATCAGCGCCATCGCCCATCATTATGCACCTTCGGGTCACCTGTCCCCAAACGGTCTTTCTGGCGAGGATGCCTGCGCCCTGATGCGGTACGCCGGACTCAGTCCGAATATCAGCAGCATCGGCATCTATGGCTACATCCCCGAAAGAGATCAGCACGATCTCACGGCCAAACAGATTGCGCAGATGATCTGGTACACAATAGATGGGCGGAGCAAGGGAAGGCGGGAAGCCACGCTCAACGATAAAGAAAATTTCAACGAATACCATACCGCCTTCGCGGAAGTGCAGACCACTTTTCTGCAAAGCAAAAAAACCAATCGCTGGTGGATGCAGCTGCCCGACCAGAAGTATATCGCCTGTTCCTATAACGACTACCTGCTCGCCAGCAGCAATGAAGTGCCGGAGCGCTGGCTGAGGGCGCAGGAGAGGTTGTGAGGGGAAGAGGAAGAAAGGTGGATGGTATATGCATATCGTGGATGGTATATGGTGGATGGTGGATGGGCTTTGGCAATTTTAAACGCGGAATAATATAAAACGATCTGGTAAAAATGAAATTTAATCTTTACTCCACTCCGGCCCGTCCATCCACCATCCACCATATACCATCCACCATATACCATCCGCCATCCACCATCCACCATATTCCATCCGCCATCCACCATTTTTCCGGCCAGCCTTATTCTTATCTTACTTTTCATCGGCAACTTCTCCTACGGCCAGGGCCGGAAAAATGACCTTCGCGCATTGAATACCCTGTTGCAGAATCCGGCTTTAAAATCAGCACATGTGGGGGTTTATGTTTACGACGACTCCTTGAAAAAAGACATCGCGGCATTTCAGGATGATAAATATTTTGTGCCGGCCAGCAATACCAAATTGTTTTCCCTTTATGCGGGAATGAAATATCTCGGCGATTCGCTGGTGGGCATCCGGTATAACAGCAACGACACCGCGCTTTTCGTTTATCCCAGCGGCGATCCCAGCCTGCTGCATCCCGATTATCTGGAACAGCCCGTGGTGGATTTCCTGAAGAAAACACAGAAAAAAATTTATTTCGTGGATGCCGCCTGGCAGGAAGAGCCGCTGGGCGCGGGCTGGGCCTGGGATGATTACAACGATGACTATGCCATCGAACGCAGCCTGCTTCCCGTGTACGGTAATTTTATCCGCTGGACGCAGAAGAAAGAGCCGGGTTCAGGTAATGCAGCCTTTGAAACCACGCCCCAGGTGTTCTCTTCGCCGGAGATCAGCTGGAAAGTAAATTTCAGTACGGATACAGCAGAAAAAACCTTTTATGTAAGAAGGGCAAAAGATACGAATACGTTTGAGATCCGCACCGGTAACGAAGCCTTCAAAGAACAGGATGTTCCGTTTATCACCAACAGCCTGTCGTCTGCTCTTGAATTGTTAAAAGATACCCTGGGGAAACCAGTTTATTCTATTCAGCAGGCGCCTGCTTTTTCCGCCCTGCCCTCGATTATCTATTCCCGGCCCGCAGATTCCGTGTATATCCCGATGATGCACCGCAGCGATAATTTCTTCGCGGAACAGACGCTGCTGATGGTCAGCGACCAGAAACTGGGATTGATGAATGATTCAAAAATCATCGACAGCCTGCTTCAGCAGGATTACGCGGATCTGCCTCAAAAGCCTTCCTGGGCCGATGGATGCGGGCTGAGCCGGTTTAATTTATTCAGTCCCCGGGATTTTGTGATGCTGCTGGGCAAACTGAAAAATGAATTCGGGATGGACCGGATGAAAAAGATATTGCCGACCGGCGGTACAGGAACGCTTAAAAGATATTATATGAATGACAGCGGATCTATTTTCGCCAAGACGGGATCCCTGACCGGCGTGCTTTCCTTAAGCGGATACCTCTACACCCGGAAAAACCGCCTGCTGGAATTCTCCGTGCTCGTGAACAATCATTACAGCAGCGGAACTGCCGTAAGAAAGGCTGTGGAGGAGTATATTGAATATATACGGAAGAATTATTGATGGCCGGGCTTTGCGCCCTGGCAATAGCCCATCCATCCTGTCAGTATTCAAACAAATCTCTTGAATGGCGTATTCTTATTACCGTAATTCTTTCCTTTGTAGTGTGGTAAGTGATGCGATATTTATGGATTTCAAAAGCCCGGTAAGACCCATCGTTATTTTTCCTGTATTTATCAAATGGATATTGTCCGGGATTATTCGTCAATTCCCCCAGGGAAGCGATAATTTCTTTTCTTACCTTTTCGGCATTTTGTAAGAAATCCTTTTTTATATAACTATAAATCCTTTTCAGCTCCGACTTTGCTTCCGCTTCGATAAATAGATTGGGTTTTACCATGACTTCATCTCTCTTTCAAGATCTTCCAGGCTCGTAAATTCACCTTTGCTTACACGGTCCGTCGCCTGATCTAACTCCTGGTTGTATTGATCAATTGTCTGGCCACCCAGTTCATCTTTCCCAAACAGGAATGTTCTGATTAACTCCAGCAAGGATAATTTTTGAGAATCATTTAACCGGGAAAAATATTTAAGCAACTCCTTATCGATCGGAGATATCGCCATGATAACGCTTTTCACAAATTTACTTTTTATTTATGTTTCTGATAAATAGAACATCTAAAAATAAACCTGCCCGGGGTAAAAGAAAAGGGTATTTTAACCCTGAAAAGTAAGCTATACTATTCCCCCTCTTTTAAATATTCCCCCAAAATAACCCGCTACGATTGCGCCAATGGTTCCATGAACGAAAAATTCATCCAGGTTGCTGACCTGTTCGGAGGAAAGCCATATCCACGATTTAGGTGCAATCAGGATAAATACTCTCGTTAAAATAAACAGGATAATTATTGCAAAACTGACAACCAGGAGAGCTCACTTACATAGATGGATTGTAGCTTCCATCTTATTGTCACGACCCATTTTTCCTACTAAGAATTCTTGCTCTTTTTGCTCAGGATTACCAGCTCTTGGAACAGTTGATTCTTTTAAGCCCGAGTAATCAGGTGGCTGTTGATCCATTAAGTGGAGAATTGAGTTTGGCCTTATAATGATTTTTTATGAGCTCATTATCAATTACCGCTGATTCCAGTTTGCTCTTTCCACTATTATGCCAGGTAGTATACCATGGTGTGTTCTTTTCATGCGTAAGTGCCGAAAGCTGCAGGCCATCGTATTTGCCGTACACTTCCCAAATTTTATCCAAAAATTTGATAAGCTCCGTATCGTTTGGCCGTCACCGCTCCCATGAATAATACTCATATTTATTGTTGTCTGACGATAGTGATTGAATATCTGCGGGGAGTTATTGAAGTTCAGGTTCTGATTTTTTCTTTATGTGTTTTATCATACTGATGACAATTCTATCTTCCTCTATTTCATAAATTACCAGGTAAGGAAACCGGTTAACCTTAATTTTTCGAAACCGTCCGTTAATAATAGAGTAATTCAATGGACGTTCGCAGAGCCTTTCAAAAACGTCTTCGACTTCGGCAATAAGTTCAAATCCCAAATCAGGCTTTTGTAACTCATACCAATCAAAAGCTTCTCTTAAATCAATGATGGCTTCTGATTGAAGAACCAGATTATAAATCATCCGATTTGTTTTTACCGATGATCCTATCCTTCGCCTCGGGCCATGTGTAGGTTTTACTTTCCGCTCTTAATCTCTTAGCCCGGCGTTCCTCAAAAACCTTAATCTCATCATCGGTAAACTCATATTCATAATCGTCCTCTCCGGTATATTCCTTTGCCAAAGCATACATCAGCTTGAGCATCTTGTCGTCGCCCTTATCAATATATTGATGGAGTCTCTGACGAATATTTGATGGGACCATAATTAAGTTCATTTCTACAAATTTACCCTTTAAAATGCTTATTAAAAAGATCCGGATTAATGAAATAAGAGTTTAAACCTTGTTAATGAATCAGAAATCTTTCTTTACGCTGACTCAAAAATACACCCCCGACAGAATGAAAAAAAGGTATAATCACCCTATTACAATAAGAAAATCCGGCTAATGAAAATCTGCTTAAACTGAATAGCAATAGATGCCTTTATTATTAATGCTTTTTTGATCCGCCTGGGAATATTCATATTCGGTCCTGAATCCGATCCTGAGATGTTGGACTTCAATTTTGATACCTATCTGAGTGTGTCCTTACCGCCCAAATGGGATAGGATTCATAAATATTGAGAGCTTCTTTCCTTGTCTCACTCGGAAAATAAATTCGAGACGGACCGGAGATGAAAAAGATATTGCCGGCGGCCATAGGCCTCTGCGTAATCACCAAGAATCGCCGGATTCAGCTTATACCTGTAGCTCATTTTCCCTTCCGGTTCCTGGTTCCATAGGACTTCCTGGCTTTCGTTTCCAATTCACTTAATGTATATCCTTTAACCTTACCATTTTCCATCTCAGTGAAACGTTTTACCATTTCGGCTTCATACTCCTTCTCACCCCATGCCTGTATTTTTTTTTGCGATTCCTCTTCCAAATCAGGGTGAGTCTTATAAATGGTCTCCGGAGTCTCCATCAATTGCTGATGCTGTAAATGTTCTTTTATTTCCGCACCAGGCAGCCCATGCCTGCTGAAAAAAGCCTTAATAAGCTCAAGCAGTGCTTTTTTCTGCCCATTACTTAATAAAGCAAAATATCTAAGCAATTCCTTATCGACCGGCGATAATGACATAAGGTCGTTTTCACAAAATTACCAATCAAATAAAAATGATAATAGGGTATTATCACCCTAAGACCAACCGGCTTATCCCGTTTTTAGTATTTTGGCCGTAACCGCCCGCATGGCATAATACTCATATTTATTGATTGCGGTAGCGGGGTCATTCTTCATCAGCGATTGCAATTGATCTTCACTGTCCACCTCAACAATACCCAGTCCGTAAACCCCGGCGGGATCCATCACGGGCCCCAGAACCAGCATAACTCCGCTGTCCACATATTCCTTCCAATAAGCAACGTGCTGCTTCATGATACTGAGCTCCTCATCAGACATCGTATGGGCAAAATCCGGACGCGGTGGATTCAGGTACAAAACAAAATGCATTTTATCCATCATATTCAGTTTTGAATTAACCACCGGGTCCGTTCAAAAAACGAAAATCTCCAGATTACTGAGGCAGCCGGATACTCCCGCATTTTCAAATTTTCAAATCAGCACATCAGCACATTTCCACATCAGCACATCATCACATTTCCACATCAGCACATCAGTACATTTCCTCACCGCCCAAACACCTTCTCCAGATAATCCTTCGAGTATTCCATAAAAACCGGTTTACCACCAGGCGTCGAATTGGGCTGGGCACAGCGGAAAAGGCTTTCCACTAATGATCGCATCTCCGTCTCTGAAAGAGCGGTTCCCGGTTTCACGGATTGCTGCCACGCCAGCGAACGGATCATCTTTTCGCGAAGCGGAAACACTTTCTCGCTGCCGGAATGTTTGCAGTGTTCCAGCATTTTTTCAATGAGCTTTTTTTCGTTTCCGGATTCCATGCCTGCCGGTGATCCCTGGATGATGAAAGTATCTTTCCCGAAGGATTCGATGATATATCCCAGCGCCCGCAGGTCCGGCAACAGCTCGAGCAGCAACACAGCGTCAGCAGTGGCTAATGTTATCGTACCGGGAAATAATCCCTGCTGGGTGGCCAGGTGATTTCCGCTGATGGCATTCATGAATTTTTCGTACAATATCCGTTCGTGGGCACTCTGCTGGTGCACGAGCAGGAATCCGCCATTCGTCTCGCAGGCGATATAGGTATTCTGCAATTGCAGCAAACGGATCTGGTCTTCGTTCCTGAATAAAGGTTCCGGTCCGAACCGGGAGTACAGGGATTGAAAACGGTTCGCTGCATCGGGCTGGTTTCCTGCCGGACCCCGGTCAGCTTCCTGATGCTGCTTTCCGGAAAAATCATCCGTTCCCGCGGCACTGGTGCCTGGCGGCGGGTTTTGCGGATTGCCTGCGGCTTCACTGCCCCGGGCCCCGCCCGCCGTTGCAGGGCGAAGAGGAGTCCAATGGGAAAGCTCACTTCTGGAAGAAGGTTCTATAATATGCGCCTGATTTTTTTGGGTGAAGGCTTTAAACAGGCTTGAGGATTCCAGAGATGCCCTGGTCTCTTCAGACACCGGCTTGCTCACGGCATCGAGTTGCTGTATGGCCGGATCAAGATCAAAATCCAGGCTGGGCGTTATGCTGAACTGCGCGAGGGAATGTTTTACGGCTGCCTGCACAAAGGCGTACACGAGTTTTTCATCTTCAAACTTGATCTCCTGCTTGGTGGGATGCACGTTGATGTCTACCCGCGAAGGATCGATGTCAATGAATAAGACATAGAGCGGGAAGCTGTCGCCCGGAATCATCTGCTGGTATGCGGTCATCACCGCGTGATTCAGGTATGCACTCCGTATAAAACGATTGTTCACAAAAAAATACTGATCGCCGCGGGTGCGTTTCGCAGTATCGGGTTTGCCGACAAACCCGCTGATGTTGAGATAATCCGTGTCTTCCTGCACAGACACCAGCCGGGCATTATAATTAGCGCCCAGAATTTGTACGATACGCTGCTTGAGACTTCCACTCTCCAGATGAAACATCTCCTGCCCGTTGCTGATCAGCACAAACTGAATGGCTGGAAAAGAAAGCGCCACCCGGACAAATTCATCCACGATATGCCGCATTTCAACCGCATTGCTTTTCAGAAAATTGCGGCGCGCAGGCACATTGAAGAACAGATTTTTCATGGCAATGCTGCTGCCGTTCGGGAAGGCCACCGGCTCCTGCAATTTCACCATGCTGTTTTCGATCTCGATGCAGGTACCCATCTCATCCACGGCCCTTTTTGTTTTCAACTCCACCTGCGCCACGGCTGCAATAGATGCCAGTGCCTCTCCGCGAAAGCCCATGGTGCGGATCCGGAACAGATCGTCAATATTCCTGATCTTGGAGGTCGCGTGCCGTTCAAATGCCATGCGGGCGTCGGTAATGCTCATGCCTCTGCCGTTGTCCACTACCTGGACCAGTGATTTTCCTGCGTCGTTAACAATTAGTTTCACCAGTCCTGCGCCGGCATCAATCGCGTTTTCCATCAGCTCTTTCACGGCGCTGGCAGGTCGCTGAATCACTTCGCCAGCGGCAATCTGGTTGGCAATATTATCCGGAAGTAACTGAATCAGGTCGTCCATAAAAAATCCATTGTCCGCGGGAAACGGGCAATTTAATGGAAATAAATTTCATTTTCCTTCGTAGGTTTACCGTACCATATTTATGATTGCCAAAAGTACCACCGATGAAAATTCTTCTTTTCACTTTTTTTCTGCTCTTTTCTCTTTCCATCCGCGCCCAGCACAACAGTAATCTCCCGGCCCGGCAGTGGGTAGACAGTGTATTCCAAACCCTTTCGGACAGTCAGAAAGTTGCCCAGTTGATGACCGTGCGGCTTTCTTCCATAGATCCCGAGGGTAAGATCGCTTTTTTCAACGACCAGGTGGAAAATGACATTAACCGGTTTAATGTTGGCGGCATCTGTCTTTTCCAGGGCGGCCCTAAAACCCAGGCGGCTTTTATCAATCATTTTCAGCAAATCGCTAAAACGCCCATACTTTTTTCCATTGATGCGGAAAACGGTCTGGGCATGCGTATGGATAGCGTGGGCGCTCTCCCGCGTCAGATGATGCTGGGCGCAGTGCAGGACCCACAGCTTATTTATCAGTATGGCCAGCTGGTGGGGAAACAATGCAAACGCATGGGCATCCAGATAAACTATGCGCCCGTGGTGGATGTAAATAACAATCCGGATAACCCCGTCATCAACGATCGTTCTTTCGGCGAAGATCCACACCGCGTGGCGGAACTGGGTATTCAATATATGAAGGGGATGCAGTCGACCGGCATCATGGCCGTGGCTAAACATTTTCCGGGTCATGGCGACGTGGCTGTAGATTCGCATTACGACCTCCCCGTGATCAATAAAAGTCGGAAAGAACTCGACACGCTGGAGCTCTTTCCTTTTAAAAAATTAATCGCTGCCGGTGTGGGTGGCGTGATGACCGGTCATTTGTTCGTTCCCGCGATTGACAAAAGACCCAACACGCCAACGTCCATCTCTTATAATGCCGTGACCAGGCTCCTGCGCAAACAACTTAAATTCGGGGGACTGAGTTTTACGGATGCCCTGGAGATGAAGGGTGTCGCCAAATATTATCCGGAAGGAGAAGCTTCGGTGCAATCACTGATTGCCGGAAACGATATTCTTTGCCTTCCCGGAGATGTGGCCCTCAGCGTTTCCAAAATCCTCCAGGCAGTAAAGGAAAAAAAATTAAACTGGAAGGACCTGGATGGCCGGGTTAAAAAAGTGCTGGCTGCAAAATATCAATTGGGCCTCTCGCGCCTGCAACCCGTGGATACGGTGAACCTGATTGACGACCTGAATAAGGAGGTGCACGATATGTCCCTGAAAGTGGCGCAGCAGTCCATCACCTTGTTAAGACGCAACGACCGGTCCCTGCCTGAATCCATGGCCGGTAAAAAAGTGGCTTATATCGGATTCGGCCTGCTGAACGACAATGAATTCGCACGCCGGATGCGGGAAGATTTTCATGCGAATGTTTATTATTTCGATTATGCACTCGACAGCGTAAAAGCGGCGGCAGCTTATGAGCTGCTGCGGAACCGCTACGATTTTCTGATCATCGGTCTGCATAATCTGAACCGCTATCCCGCACATGATTTTGGCATCAGCACAGCGTCCCTTGACCTGGTAAAAAAACTCGAGAACAGACCCAATACCATCACGTTTGTTTTCGGCAATCCCTATGCAGCGAAGTATGTCTGCAACGCCCAGAACCTGCTGGAATGTTATGATGACCAGGAGATCACCCAATCCGTGGCGGCGGACTGGCTCAACGGAAAATTCCTTCCGAAGGGCAGGCTTCCCGTCTCCGTATGCGCAGAACTGAAATCGGGATATGGCATTACGTTTACCCGCGGCGTGCTGCCCGAGGCGCCGCCGGCTTCCGTGGGCTTTGATCCTGCTAAACTGCTGGTGATTGATTCCATCTGCAAAAAGGCCATTGAAGAACAGGCCACGCCGGGATGCGTGGTGCTGGTGGCCAAAAATGGCCGCGTTGCTTACGAGAAAGCATTCGGTTATATGGAATACAATAAGAAAGAGCCGGTATATCCCGAAACGATCTACGACCTGGCATCCGTGACGAAAGTCTGCGCAACCACCATATCGGTGATGAAATTATATGATGAAGGAAAACTCGATCTTCATAAAACCCTCGGTGATTATCTACCCTGGGTGCGCGGAAGCAATAAGGATTCGCTGAAGATCTGGGATATCATGCTGCACCAGGCAGGACTGAAAGCCTTTATTCCTTTTTATGCAGAAACGATTACGAAGGATAAAGAGGGCACGCCCCTGCCTTCCATCTATTCGTCTGTCGGTGACGCCGTACATTGCGTGCGGGTGGCGGACCATCTTTACTTGCGTGGCGACTGGCTGGATACGATGGACCACAGAATCCTGACCAGCCCGGAGGGAAAGATTGGTGAATACATTTACAGCGACAACGATTTTATTTTCATGGGGAAAATAGTGGAGGCCATCAGCGGCAAAACATTGGATCAATATGCCTATGACAATTTCTATGCCCCCATGGGCCTGGCCACTACCGGCTTCAAGCCCCGGTTGCGTTTTCCACTCGACCGCATTGCACCCACCCAGCAGGAAATTCCTTTCCGCCGCCAGCTGATCCACGGCGATGTGCACGATCCCGGCGCCGCCATGTTTGGTGGTGTTTCCGGCCATGCCGGTCTGTTCAGCGATGCCTACGACCTGGCTGCCATCATGCAGATGCTGCTGAATGGCGGCATCATAAACGGGCACCGCTATCTGAAAGCAGAGACCATAAAATACTTTTCCGATTACCACAGCGATATCAGCCGCCGCGCTTTGGGATTCGACAAACCCGAAAAGGACCGGGCCAACAGCAAAGATCCCTATCCCTGCGCCTCCGCGTCTCCGGAAGCTTTCGGCCATTCCGGTTTTACGGGCATCTGGGTCTGGGACGATCCCGTAAGTCAACTCGTTTTTATCTTCCTGTCCAACCGCGTAAACCCGGTGGAAAGCAACAGGATCTCTTCGCTGAATGTGCGGGGGAATGTTTTGGAGTCGGTGTATAAGGCGATGGGGAAATGAAATAGTAGAAGGTATATGGTGTATGGTGGATGGACTTTTGGATACCCATCCACCATACACCATATACCATAAACGAATCCTTCTTATTCCCTACCTTTGCAAGCTTATGTCTTCACATCCTACAGAAACAGTTTTACGGGATGTAGTGATCAAATTTGCGGGCGATTCAGGAGACGGCATGCAGCTAACGGGTAGCCAGTTTACCAACAACACCGCCTTATTAGGAATTGACCTCGCTACTTTTCCCGATTTTCCCGCCGAGATCCGCGCGCCGCAGGGCACCCTGCCCGGCGTCAGCGGTTTTCAGCTCCATTTTTCCAGCGATCATATTTTTACGCCCGGCGATGAATGCGATGTGCTGGTGGCCATGAATGCAGCAGCCCTGAAGACCAATCTGAAAACGTTAAAAAAAGGGGGAAGGATTATTGCCGACGTGGAAGGTTTCGATGCCAAGAATTTACGGCTGGCGAACTATCCCGATGGCATCAATCCCCTGGATGATCACAGCCTGAATAATTATGATCTGATCCGCATAGATGTTACCAAACTCACCCGCGAAGCGCTGAAGGATTTTAGCCTGGGCAACAAAGAAAAAGACAGGGCAAAGAATATGTTTGTCCTCGGCTTCCTGTACTGGATGTACAACCGCAGCCTGGACAGCACCATCCAGTTCCTTACAGAAAAATTCGGTAAGAAACCGGAGATCCTGGAAAGCAATATCCTTACCCTGCGGGCGGGATTTAATTACGGAGATACCACCGAAACGTTCACCAATACCTATACCGTTGCCAGGGCCAAGCTGCAGCCCGGAACCTATCGTTCCATCATGGGCAACCAGGCACTGGCTTATGGTCTGATCGCGGCTTCCCAAAAAAGCGGACTGCCGATTTTTCTGGGTACTTATCCCATTACACCGGCATCGGATATACTGCATGAACTAAGCCGGCAAAAAGCATTCGGCGTACGTACTTTCCAGGCAGAAGATGAAATTGCCGGAATCACCGCTGCCATTGGCGCCAGTTATGGCGGCTCGCTGGGAGTCACCAGTACCTCGGGACCCGGCATGGCCCTGAAATCCGAAGCCATGGGCTTGGCCATGATGCTGGAAATTCCCTTATTGATCTGCGATATTCAGAGAGGCGGGCCTTCCACTGGACTGCCGACAAAGACGGAACAAAGCGATTTACTGCAGGCTTATTACGGAAGAAACGGGGAAAGTCCCATGCCGGTGGTTTCCGCCTCCACGCCCAGCGATTGTTTTGATGCCGTGTACGAAGCGGCGCGGATAGCCATTCAGCACATGACGCCGGTGATCTTTTTAAGCGACGGATATATTGCCAACGGCTCCGAGCCATGGAAATTTCCTGACGAAGAGCACCTGCATCCGATTGATGTTCATTTCAAAACGGATCTTGGCGATGGAGAGGACAAGCTGCAGCCCTATTTAAGGGATGAAAGAGGCGTGCGG
>JAUZOD010000006.1 GCA_030706635.1 Bacteroidota bacterium | reverse complement strand
CGGAAAAACCCGGTGCTACAACCTCATGGCTAGGTGCATCCATTAAAAATATTGAAACCCCGGGAGAACAATCCGCTTCCGGCTTACCGGATAAAAACGGCGTGCTGATTCTGCGTGTGGCGAGGGGGAGCCTCCCGGATAAGAGCGGCCTGCAGGCGGGGGACGTCATTCGCAGCCTGGAACAAAAGCCCATCGCCAATACCGGAGAGATGCTTCGCGTATTGCAGCTGTCTTCCTGGAAGGATAAAATTCCGGCAACCATCATCCGCAACCAGCAGGAAAAAAAGTTAATTATTTTTCTGAAGTAAGGCAGGATTGAGAATTGTTCCCGCGGCGGATTCTGAAAATAAAAATATTGATTTACCTTAGGTGATCTTTAGCATCCTTTCACTAAATAAAATTTGTTTAATGCCAACATCACAAAAACGACAGGGAAGTGACCGGAACTCAAGGCGCCGCTTCCTTAAAAATGCATTGACTGCATCTGCCGGATTCTACATTGTTCCCAGACATGTTCTGGGACGGGGATTCATTGCACCCAGTGATAAGCTCACGATTGCTTCTATCGGCGCAGGCGGGAAAGGTCATGATGACATCAATCATTTCTTCAAAAGCGGAAAAGCAAACATCGCGGTCCTGTGTGATGTAGACGACAGGCAAACGGTGGAGACGCGCAAAAGCTTTCCCAACGCGAAATATTATAAAGACTTCCGGGAGATGCTGGAAAAAGAAAATAAACACATTGATGCAGTATCCGTATCAACACCCGATCACACGCATGCTGTGGCGGCCATGGCGGCCATGCAATTGCATAAACACGTATATGTGCAAAAACCGCTGACGCATGATATCTATGAAGCACGCATGCTTACCCAGGCGGCACACCGCTATAAAGTGGTCACGCAAATGGGCAACCAGGGCGCTTCCGGAGATGGCGTGCGCCAGTTGACCGATTGGTACAAGGCCGGACTGGTCGGTGATGTGCACACCGTGTATTGTTATACTGACCGGCCCATCTGGCCGCAGGGCGTGGAAAGACCCACTACGGCGTCACCCATTCCCCCCGAGCTGGATTATGAACTCTGGCTGGGCACAGCCCCGAAGAAAGATTATTTCGATGGCGTGTTGCCCTTTAACTGGCGCGGCTGGTGGGACTACGGCACCGGAGCCCTCGGAGATATGGCCTGCCATATTATGGCGCCGCCATTCGCCATCCTGGAACTGGGATATCCTGTTTCCGCAGAATGCAGCGTAGCCACAAAATACATTACAAACTGGAACAAGGGATATTTCCCCGACAGCGGTCCGATTGCTTCCCACATCACCTTATCCTTCAAAGGACAAAACGGGAAACCGGATGTCGACCTGCATTGGATGGATGGCGGCATTCAGCCAACCCGTCCGCCGGAACTCGGTCCCAATGAAGAAATGGGCGATGGCGGCAACGGGGTTTTATTTTACGGAACCAAGGGAAGCATGATGTGCGGCACGTATGGCGTGAACCCGCAGTTACTGCCTACCTCTAAAACGGGTACAACCCACGTACCCCAAACCATTGCGCGCGTCCCTGGCGGCGAGGACGGCCACTATGCAGCCTGGGTGGAGGGCGCTATTGCCGGATATGGAAGTGAAAAAGCAAAGAATCTGAGTTCTAATTTTGATATCGCCGGACCGTTAACGGAAAGCGTGCTCATGGGCAATCTGGCCATCAGAAGCACCAATATTCAGAAGAAATCAGGAAATGATATTGAATATCCGGGTCAGCACATCAAACTGGTGTGGGATGGTCCGAATATGAGGATCACCAATTTCGATGATGCCAACCAGTTTGTAAAAAGAACATACCGGGAAGGCTGGAGTCTGGGTGTGTGATTTTTTCAGCGAAAAAATAAAATGGCATGCAGGAAGCTGCATGCCATTTTATTTTTGTTGTGTTTTTCCCGACGACCGGAATTATTTTACATTCTTGCTCACCACACCGGCAAGATCAAACATGGATATTTGTTCCTTTCCTGCAAAAAGCGTTTTCAGCTTTGCATCCGCATTGATCATTCTTTTATTCTTGCTATCCTGTAATTTGTTTGCTTTGATGTAGTCCCATATTTTCTTGATGATCTCTGTTCTGGGCAGCGGCTTGGACCCCACAACTTCAGCGAGGGCCGGGCTTGCTGTAAGAGCAACCATAAATCCGGCATTGGGTTTCCGGGCTGATTTCTTTGCGGGTGCTTTTTTAGCTGCCTTTTTAGCCGCTTTTTTAGCGGGCGCTTTTTTTGCTGCCTTTTTAGGTGCTTTTTTTGCAGCTTTTTTAGCTGCTTTTTTTACTGTTTTTGCCATTTTTTTTGAATTTAAAAGTTAGTAAAGTAAACTGGGTTTGTACGTTATGCTAATATAAAGGACTTGGTGAAATTTATCAGAATTAATTTGCTTTTTCAGCCGGGTTTTTCCTGCATTTGGGCCCATAAACCGGACATGATCTTACTTCCCTCCGGGCTCCTGCCGTTAAACGGTTAACAAGGCCAAAAACCACGCCAGGTGCGGCTCCGGATCAGATACCCGGTTGCAATACCCGGTCGGGAAGCCCGGATTTGCCATGAATACCCGACAATCCTGGTCTCTCTTTTGTCGAATTTACGGGACGGTTCGCAACCTGTTTTTAGCCCTGTTCACCTCTTTCCTGTGAGTTTACCCCGGTATTTTAGTATCCCGGATATCCTGTATGATCAGCCCGGATTCCTTGTTTTTAATTTAATTGCCTTATCTTAATTCCCGGTTTCTCAAATCCAAAACCGGAATTTAAAAATCAAATGAGTGTATCATGCTAAAAAAAATCTGCCTTCTCTTTCTTCCCCTGTTATTCGTGATTTCCTTTGTTGACGCACAAAAAAGACTTGGTAACGAGACCGCTGCCCAGAAAAAACAAAGAATGGAATGGTGGACAAATGACCGTTTTGGCATGTTTATTCACTGGGGATTATATGCGTTGCCGGCCAGACACGAGTGGGTAAAGAATCATGAACGCATGACCAATGAAGAATATGAAAAGTATTTCAAAATATTCAACCCGGATCTGTTTGACGCAAAAGCCTGGGCAAAAAAAGCGAAAGCTGCCGGCATGCGGTATGCGGTGCTCACTTCCAAACACCATGAAGGATTCAATATGTTCGACAGCAAGTACACTGATTACAAAGTGACCAACACGCCGGCGAAAAGAGACCTGGTGAAAGAATTTGTGGAGGCCTTCCGTGCAGAAGGGATCAAGGTCGGCTTTTATTATTCTCTTTTAGACTGGCACCATCCGGACTATACCATTGATGAGAATCATCCGCAACGACCTCTGAAAAACAGCGACACGGCTTATGCCCGGCTGAATAAGGGAAGGGATATGGCTAAATACCGCAAATATCTCTACAACCAGGTAACGGAACTGCTTACCAAATACGGGAAAATAGATATTCTATGGCTGGATTTTTCTTTTCCTGGCAAATACGGCAAAGGCAGGGAAGACTGGGGTTCTGTTGCCCTGATGAAACAAATTAGAAAATTGCAGCCCGGCATTATCGTGGACAACCGACTGGATCTAAATGACTATGAAGATGGTGTTGATTTTGAAACACCGGAACAGGTCAGCACCGAAGAGCTGGAAAAATACAGGGGGAAAGTCTGGGAAACCTGTCAGACATTTTCCGGGTCCTGGGGTTATGACCGCGATGAAAATACCTGGAAAACACATCGCCAGCTGCTGGATTTATTAATCACTTCCGTCAGCAATGGCGGGAACCTGCTGTTGAATGTAGGTCCTACTGCGCGTGGCGAGTTCGACTACCGGGCATCCAGCGCGCTGGACAGTCTCAGTCACTGGATGCATTCCAACAGCAAGTCCATCTACGGCTGCACCTATGCGCCTGCGGAGTTTAAAGTTCCCGCCAATACAAAACTTACGTATAACCCCGTTACCAAACGATTGTATGTGCATTTGTATGAATATCCTTCAGGCTCATTTACCCTGCCTGGTTACAAGGGTAAAGTGAAATACGCTCAATTCCTGCATGATGATTCAGAGCTTAAGATCAAACCAGACGCCGGCGGCGATGAGGACGTAGTTTTAGAAATGCCGGAGAAAAAGCCTGGGTTTGATATCCCTGTAATAGAACTGATTTTGCAATAGCAGGTCCTGGATGCTGCGGCGATTTTACCAATCAACGGTTGTAAATACAATCTTTGAATAATTATCTTTTTCATAAAGCACACCAATCTTATGTCCTGAAATTTTCGCGATATCGGAATAAGCCGTAAAATCGCCGCGGTAATTTTCGGGAGATTTACCGAGAACAAAATGTTTGTCCCAGGTCCTGCCATCATCAAAACTGATGCGTAGGGTTAGATTATCTCTTTGTCTGGTATCGGCATCGTTACAAAAGGCAATAATATTTTTGCCCTTTCTTTCGCCGATGGTCAGGATGCTCCCCTGGCAAACCGGATCGGGGAGCCGGGGATCAGAATATACGGTATCCCAGCTGGCGCCGCCATTGCTGCTGATGGCCACGGCGCGACTGCGTGTATCTCCTGTCTGGTTACGGAAATTAAGCATCAACCGGTCATCGCTCAGTTCAGCCGCCGTATTTTCATTGCCGCCGGGCATCTCCACATCGGCGCTCAAATGAAAATGCAGGCCATGGTCATCTGTGTAATAACCATGCGCCCGGTAGTCGGCAAAATGCTTTTGGGGATCTCCTGAAGAATGATTGGCAGCCACAAAGATCCTTCCTTTATATTTTCCGCGGGCAAATTGCATCGCATGTCCTGGTGTATTGGCGTAGCTCCGCCAGTCAGGCGGATGAACCGCTGTCGTAATATTCACCGGCTCACTCCAGCTGACGCCGTTATCAACGGATGTTTTATAAAATACTTCCCGCCGGCCATTTCCTTTACGCACTTCCGATTCGTGATTATTCCCCGTATTATAAAACAAAAAGATCCTGCCATGCGGATAAGCCGGATCCGTAAGATCCACAACAGGCGCCGGATTGCCAGCCTGTAAGCTTCCTGCATCTGCAACCACCTGCATCCCGCTCCAGGTATGCCCCTGATCCCTGCTCCGTTTCATCACGATATCAATATTTCCGAAATCATCGGAACCAGCCACCCGGCCTTCACAGAAAGCCAGCATGTCTCCATCCGGCAGCACAATCAGGGCCGGGATGCGGTAATTCTGATATCCGCCCTGACCGGAAATAAAAACAGGAATTTCACGCTGCTGGGCCTGAATCATCATGGAAAATGAAACAGCGATCAGTATCGTCAGTGTAACTTTTTTCATTCAGCCTTGTTGAGGTGATCGTTCAAAATTTGTGCGCAGTACCATTCCTGTCTTGGCAGATGAAAAGGGCCTTTAAACAAATTCCCTTTCGCTGTTTGGGCCGGTTTCCCGTCCCGGTGTAAATAACCAAACCATTCTCCATGTATTTTATCATGAAAGTGGCTGTAAGCATAATCATTTACGAGCTTATGCCATGAGGCATATTTTTCATTTCCTGTGATCAGATAAGCCAGCAGGGTTGCAATAATGGCTTCGTTATGCGGCCACCAAAATTTCATATCCTGCCAGTATTCCTGGACCGGCTTGTTAAATACATCCCGGAAATAAAGAATACCGCCATATTCTTTATCCCATCCGCGTTCCCACATATAATCAAGCATTTTACAACCCAGCGCGATCAAATGCGGATCATTATTCCGGCGCCGCGCTTCGTGCAGAATAAACCAGGCGCCTTCAATAGCGTGACCGGGATTGAGCGTTCTTCCGTCAATATGATCAATAATAGTCCCGTCAGTCGCAACCTGCTCCATGACACAGCGGATATCTTCTTTCACAAAATATTTTTCTATATCCTTTATCCAGCCGGAAATCCGCTCATCGCAACGATCGTCGCCGATGGTTTCGCGTAATTGCTGCGCCGTATTGATCATGATCATCGGAATCCCGATCCCCCGCGCGGGTCTCGTATCGCTGAATTTCGAGGGAAGGAGGCCTGGAACCTCCGCATATTCAATACATTTTCCAAACAGGACTCTGGCTACCCGCGCCGCTTCTGTATCTCCGCTTGCCCTGGCATAGGCAGCCATTGCTATTACCGCAAAAGTTTCAGAAAAAAAATAGCGTCTTTTACGGATCGGTCGTCCCTCCCGGGTTACATGAAAAAACATCCGGCCATCTGCATCAAAACAATGTTTCATCAGGAATTCATACCCGAGCCTGGCGCCATCCAGCCATTCCTGTTTCTTTTCCATTGTATTGTACAAGGTAGCCAGCAACCAGGTTGCCCTTGCCTGTATCCATACTGCTTTATCATCATCTATCAGGCTTCCTTCGACATCCCGCATGAGCAGGAATCCGCCGAAATCCTTATCAAAAGAACGGGGAAACCAAAAAGGAACGGTATCGTTCAGCAATTGATTTTCATAAAAATCTTTTAAATCCAGAAGTGATTCCCTGCTATACATTTTAGCCAGTTCAGTTATTTATGATTTCCTTTAAGGGAACCGTGGTATAAATAATGTAGCAATTGCTCTCTTTTTCATACAATATCGCAATTTTATTCCCGCTGATAAGCACGATATCGGAATACGCAGCATCGCCCGCATCCACCAGGTATTTATTATTCCACGACAGGCCTTAAAACCTTTGTTTCCCACAATGAACTGATGAATATTCCTGAAAACGGAACGCCGGAGGAATTTAGGAATGGAATGCGGAGCCATCCCGGGAATCATTTCTCGCGGCTGTTTGCATAATGATCGCTTTTTCATTTCAGCATTTCCTCCAGCTTACCCCTTAATGCCTCTGCGCCCAAATCCATCGCGACAATAATACCCGAGCGGTCAATCAGGAAATTCGCCGGGAAATGGGAAACCCCGTAAATAAGCACCGCCCTGTTTCTGTCTCCCCGGAGGTCAGTTACATTTTTCCAGGTCAGGCTATCCCGATGTATGGCTTTAAGCCAGTCTTCCATATGATCGTCCGCCGCCACGCCAAATATTTCAAACCCCCGGTCTTTAAACTCACTATAAATCTTAACCAATTCCCGATTCGCCTCCCGGCTGGGCCCGGACCATGAACCCCAAAATTCAAGAAGAATTGCTTTGGCATGTATGCCGGAAAGCCGTGTCATTTTCCCTTCAGCATCCGGCTGCTCGAAATCTGCATACTTGTCACCTGTTTTCAGGTTTCTGTTGAGCCTTATATACTCCAGTATTTTCAGACCATAGGCCGAATACCGGTTTTTCTCTGAAAGATCCATATACAGATCTGTTGTAAGCTTTTTTCCCCAGGCAGAACAATATATACTTAAGATAGAGGCGCTGATCACCGAGTTGGGATGTGTGCGGATAAACAGGGTATCCTGCTCCATTTCCCTTCCGGTTGCTTTTATCGCAGCATCCAGCTGGTTATCCTCGTCCTGTGTTTTGGAACCCGTAATAACCGCTTCACTTAAATTTCCTTTTGCCGCCTTTAATGTTATGGGTGCATTCTCGAGCCAGAAAAATTTATAATCATTTGCACTGGCTATTTTCAGCATCACGTGCATGGCATCTTCACTGATAGAGCCGGCAAACCGAAATCCGTTGCGAATGATCAATGTCGAATCCATATGAACATTCAGCGAACCGGACAGGTTGTCCAAATAAATAACCGTTCTGTCGGCATAGCCGGAGATTATTCCGGTAATTTCGAACCCTCTGTTCTTTACCTGACCGAGCGTTACCGCGTGAGAAAGAATGGACGTCAGGAATAAAAAGGAGATTTTTCTCAAGGTTCTGATTTTAAATAAACCCCCTTTAAAGTTAACCAAAAATGAGATCACACAAAAACCGCCACATGATTAACCAGGCTTATCTTAACCTTAGGCATCTGCAGTCAGGACTGCTGCTGTTTTGTTTCCTTGTGCAATTCACAATGCCCGCAGGGGCGCAGGTTAATTATCTGGTTACATCAAAAGATGTGACCATCCGCTTATCCGGCGAGGGAAAAATCATCAGCATCCGGTTTGGGAAAACCGGAATGGAAAAAAAACTCGTTGCCTTTTCTTCCATCGAAGGATGTTCTCAGCAAGGTAAAACAGTTGTGCGCAGAGGCGAGAACGGATCCCTTACGTTTTCAAGAACACTGATGAGCAATTCCGCCGGTGATTCAAACAAAAGATACTGCGTTGTAATGGAAAAATTCATCCCAACGGCCAGCAGTATACGCTGGGAACTGGAAATTGAAGGGCAGGGCAAACCCTGGAGCAGCCGCATCAATACACAATTCGATTATCCTGCGACTCCTCAAACACGATTCTGGGCAGCCTGGGGAGCTCCTCCGTATAGTCCGTCGTCTGTTGGAAAAGCGCTCGCTGAAACCCTTCGGCCCTTTCCTGGTGGTTCGGATGCGGTGGATTTTGTGGGACGGGAAAATAATCAATGGATAGACCCGCTGCACGCGATTCCTTTTGCAGACACCACAATGTATTATGGGCTTCCTTATTTCACCTATCAGCAGCCCAGAGTTGGTATCTGTCCCTTTCAGGGCAACTTATTTTGTATTCCCATGTGTTCCATCCTGGAAAAGGGAGAAGACGCCGGCCTAACCTTTGTGCTTTCTCCGGAGGATGATATTATTGATCTGGTGATGAATACCCGGCAAAAAGGCTCAGTCATTTTTAGCAGATTGTTTAACCGCATCTCCTCAGATCATCACCTGGAATTTTCCCTGGATATTGTACCCCAGGCTGCCGACTGGCGGGAAGGGTTAGGGTGGATTTCTTCCCGCTATCCCCGTTATTTCCAGCCGCAAAACAAACAGGCATACCAGCTCGCCGGAACGGGAGCTTATGCGGGTCCCTTTGCAGTAAGTGATGATGCCAGGCTAAGGGAAATGGATTTTAAAACCAACTGGCAATCCAGTTTCGATTTTCCCTACATGGGCATGTTTCTGCCGCCGATAGGAAAAGGGGAACGATGGAAACGTTTCGGCGACAGTACCATATCTGCAGATCAAATGGATGATTACGCCGCAAAGATGAAAAAGGCGGGATTCCATGTGCTGAATTATTTCAATGTCACCGAGTTTGGTACGAAAGTGCAATATCCGGCTCCGGTTGCGGCAATGACGCCGGAGGCGGACTGGTGGAAGGATTGCAACAGCTTTCTGTACCGGAAGCTGCCGGGCGCCATTTTGAAGGTCCCCGCAAAAATGCGTGTGGATGAAGGGGGTAAAACGCAACCGGGAGGGCCGATCTATACCTGGGAAGATGGGATCGCTATGGATTGCGGGGATCTTTCCTACAAAAATTTTCTGGTCAGCCAGGCGCTTCGTCATATTCAGGAGATCCCGGATGCCGATGGTATTTGCATCGACAGATTAGACTGGCTGCGTTTTTTTAATGAACAGGCGGACGATGACGAAACCTGGTTCGATGGTAAACCGGTTCGTTCACTCATCCATTCATTCAAGCAACTCATGGATACGCTGGGTCCCCTAATGCATCGCGCGGGTAAAAATATTTTTGTCAATAACCACGACAAGCGCATAGATATACTAAACCATACCGATGGCATATTCGACGAATTTACTTACGCAGGCGCTCCGCTCAATCTCACGGCTTTTCTTAGTTTAAGCCGACCTGCCCTGGGGTGGACGGACGCGGCGGCTACAGTTAAGAAGGAAGGCGCCGATAATTTTTTTCAGAAATATTTATATATGGGTGTATTCCCGATGTGCCCCTACCCGGCTAACGATCACTCGATACGGCCGGATTCGGCGGTTGACAATTATTATGTGGAATATGCCCCCCTGCTCCGATTGCTGCAGGGCCGCACCTGGGTTCTGAAACCGCACGTAGTCTCTGTGGAAAACAATCTGGCGAAAGTAAATATTTTCGAAACCCCGGAAGGATACGTGATTCCCGTTGTTTATGGAAAGGCCGATCGAATCCGCGTGGTAGTCGATGAAGCCAAAATGAGTCTGAACGGACGGGCCCCTGGCGTTTATGAAGCCTGGTACCCGGGAGTTCAAAACGCCCGGGTTCTTTCTCCTGAACGCAAAGGAAACCGCATTTATCTGGAAATTCCCATGATCAGAGGTTGCGCAATGATAAATGTTATTCGCTAAGCTCATTTAAAAGCAGGAACGATATGGTATAGGCGTGCCGGAGCGACAGGATTGTTCGATAAATCGGTAAGCCGGGAAATAAGCCGAAAACCGGGCTCCGGAGAAGCAAATAAGCCAATATGACAGCGCGGGATCAAAGCGAAAGATGAGCGAATTCAGAGCGATACATCGGCGAACATAAGGGCTGGCTCGTTTCCATCTCAACTCTGTCAGATTTTCAGCCTTGATCAGTCAGATCCAGACCACTTCCTCTCTTCATTCCTAAGATCAACCTCTATGAATTACATTTCGTTATTCCGAAAAAAGACCCGCTGACCGGTTCATAAGGATAATTTAAGGCTCATGCGGGCGTTTGTATCAGAAACCGCCTCGTGAATTACCTCCCCGTTATCCTTGGTGACCTGCTCCTGGCCTCCATGGTTTTTTACGCTGTCCTGAACGGAATTGACTTTTTCGATTGTAACCATCGCAAAATGCACGGCAATCCTCAGGTATTTCCTAAAATAGCCGATACGCAGAAAAAGGACAAAGAGCAATTTCCAAATCCATAGTTTATCGCGTCAAATAACCGGGTTCATTATCAAAAATAAAAACAGCCCTTCTTCAAGGGCTGTTTGCAAATGCATTTTCTGCTTGTAAAGGGTAGTCAGAGAGAAAATAAAGCCGGCGCTTTCATAGCGAATTTTGGAAATAATATGCCAACCCTACGCTGTGTTTTCAATGGATACGTCGACTTTTATTTTTTGGTTTTTCAAAGGATCGGGTCGGTTTCTTAGGAATAGGATTTAAATTTCATCATGGTTTTCAGGAAAATGGATCTGGTTTTTTACAGGATACGGTTTAATCAGAAGGATACCGGATAATGGTTTTTCAGGATTTTATTTTTCAGGGGATAAGGATGTCTTAACAGCTGCTTACATGAATTAGTAACCACAGGGAAAGCTTACGTAACCGGTTTTTTCAATTTTTTCTACCCCCTTCTGCAACATACTAATTATCAATATATTATAGATATCCAATACGCCACCCCTCTTTTGCATGCGTTATATGCCTTAACTTAATAAAAATATATCCCATTCACATGCTGAAATTTTTGACCCGGTCAACCCTGTTTATTGCTTTGATTTTTGCCACCGCATTCGGTTATCCACAGAACAAACCCGCCCAGGATCCCGTGCTGCCCTCCGAATCCCATGTGCAGTGGGCCGACGCGGAGATTGGCGCCATCTTTCATCTGGATATGCCGGTTTTCGTTCCGGATTATGACTGGCGCCATTGGGGTACCCAGCCACCGGCCTCTGTATTCAACCCGACGAAATTAAATACTGACCAGTGGATAAGAGCCGCCAAAGCTGCCGGTGCAAAATATGCAGTGCTCGTAGCAAAACATTGCTCGGGTTTTAGTCTCTGGCCCACGAAGGCACATGAATACAGTGTAAAAAATTGTCCCTGGGAAAACGGCAAAGGAGATATCGTAGCCGACTTTATCGCCAGCTGTAAAAAATATGGACTGAAACCCGGCATCTACGCGAGTGCATCGGCAAACGGATTCTTATATGTAGACAATCCAGGAAAAGTGCAGCCGGGCGGTCCGGTGAATCAGCAGGAATACAATGCCATCGTTAGAAAACAGCTTACCGAACTATGGAGCAACTACGGAAAATTATTTGAAATATGGTTTGACGGCGGCGTGCTGCCGGCAAAAGACGGAGGACCGGATATCGCTCCGCTGCTAAAAAAATTGCAACCCGATGCTGTTGTCTTCCAGGGTCCTGCCGATGCAAAGAACCTGATCCGATGGATTGGCAATGAAAACGGATTGGCTCCCTATCCGAACTGGGCTACCACAAACAGGGCTATTGACGCAAATGGCACCCTCAAACCCGATGACATGAGCGGCAGCCCGAATGGGAAATTATGGTGTCCCGGGGAAACGGATTTTCCATTGCGCAGCGGCTGGCAGGGCGGCTGGTTCTGGAAATCTGAAGGTCAGGGACTATTGACTCCTGATCAGCTGCTGAATAATTACATCACGAGTGTAGGCCGGAATTCCAATATGCTCATCGGGATCGTGATAGATAGCAGCGGACTCGTTCCGGAAAAAGATGTTCAGCTGCTTCAGACTTTCGGAGATGAAATAAAAAATCGTTTTTCCAGTCCGGTTGCTGTTACCCATGGCAAGGGGAGTCTCATAGAACTTAACATCAGCAAAGATCCTCAGCCCGTCAACAGCATAATCATAGCGGAAGACATCAGCAAAGGAGAACGCATCCGGAACTATCTGGTAGAAGCCTGGCTTAACGATCAGTGGCAAACTGTAGCACAGGGCGAATCGGTAGGCCATAAGCGCATACAGACTTTTAACCGGATTGACACCAGGAAGCTGAGGCTTAAGATCAGTAATTCCGAGGGAACTCCACAGGTAAAGGAATTTGCTGTCTTTAATACTCGGGAATAATGCCTCCCGCCTGCTCAAAAAACAGGCAGCCCGTAATTTCCGGTATGATGCTGCCGGTTATTAAACTATTAAGCATCTGTTTATCAGGCATCGTCTGCGAAATAAATTTATATTAGGCATGAGCAATTCAAAAATAAATTTATCATGAATAAAAAATTCTTTTTCTGCTTACTTATCGGTGCCGCAGCCATCCATGTTCAGGCACAATCCGGCACCATGGATACGGTGGCCTTTCCATTCTGGACCGGATGAGCGCTATGATCGGCGACCTCGCATCCTGCAGCGTAACGGTAAATTCAAACTATGATATCCGGAGTGAGCATTTTGGCTTGGTTAAGCACGCCAATGAACAACACGTTTACATGCAGGGCCTGAGATGATCGACACCATGAACAAATCCTATGGGATTGAATTTCCCACATCTGATTTCTTTTATCCTTCTTTTGTGGACGATCTCCTGTCCGAATCAAAAAATCCGATCTACCTAGGCATAACCAAAGTATCCGGCAAAGAATTTTTTCACATTGCGGGAATAGCAAAGGATAAACCCTACCAGTTCTGGATCTCCAACGACGCCTTTACGCTGCCATTGAAAATGGTGATCGTTTATGCGAATAATGATATGACCCGGATCCCCGATGGCGTGGTGGAGCAGGATATCGACGGACAGACTTATCTTGTGTTCAATAATACGTATTTTCAGCCTGTTTCAGAAAATGGCTAGGATGCCTATGTAGTAGTCCAGATGAATTAATGAACCAAAAACACAACCATGTTCAGACCTCTATTGATCCTGCTCTCCGGTCTTATTGTCCTATCGGGCTGTCATACGACCAGTCAACAGAATGGACAGGCGGATGCCGATGCCGCATGGAGCTTACCCAAAGATGACCTGCAAACATTACCTCAGGCCAGTCATTCTTCATTGATCCAGTTATATGATGAACACAACCTGGCAAACCGCGATGTCAGCTTTCGGGATGAGCGCCTGCTGACTTCCAACGGAACAAATAGTTTGTTTACCATGCCGGTTTACAAAACAAAAACCGAATGGGAAAAAAGAAAACAATATCTCCGAGAGCATATCCTGGTTTGTGCCGGTCTCTGGCCCCTGCCCGAACGAAATCCTTTAAATCCGAAATATTACCATAAGATTGACCATGGTAATTATATCGTTGAAACGGTAACGATCGAAACCTATCCGGGATTTTTCCTGGCCGGAAATATATACCGCCCTGCGGGTAAGGGGCCCTTCCCCGCCGTACTTTCTGCCCATGGACATTTTCCTAATGGACGACTGAATAACGATTCCATAAATTCGGTTTCCACCCGCTGTCTCAATTTTGTAAAGCAGGGATATGTGGTATTCGCTTATGATATGACCGGCTATAATGATACCCGTCAGGTTGCGCATATTTTTGCCCGCGGCGATTCCATTTCCACCTTATACGGAATTAATCTGCTGGGGCTGCAATTGCGAAACAGCATGCGCGCACTGGATTTCCTGCTGAGTCTTCCTGAAGTGGACAGTAGCCGGATCGCCATTACCGGCGCGAGTGGCGGCGGTACGCAGGTGTATATGCTGACGGCCGTGGATGACCGGTTTCAGGCGGCGGCGCCGGTAAATATGGTCAGCGATAATATGCAGGGCGGTGACTTATGCGAGAATGCGCCCGGACTCCGGATCAATACGTTTAATGTGGAAATAGCATCCATGATCGCGCCCAAACCCCTGTTACTGGTTTCTGATACGCACGACTGGACTTACGATACCCGGAATACCATCCTGCCGATGGTAAAATCCATTTACCATCTGTATCAATCGGAAGACAAATTAAAGAATACGCATTTTGACTTCATACATAACTACAACAGGGCAAGCAGTGAAGCTGTGGAGGAATGGTTCGGAAAATGGCTGCTGCACGAAAATGATGCAAGTAAATTCAGGGAGGTTGCATTTCAGCAGGACAGCGATCAAAATCTGCTGGCCTTTATGAATAAACGCGATACCAGCACCCAGAAAGCGTTTGCGCAACTTCCTGCATCGGAATATCATGGGCTTCCGAATACGCTGGATGAGCCGGGGCTGAAGGAATTATTGAAGGGCATTTATGCAAAACAACTGGCGCAATACTGGCCAAAAGATGCTAACGGCCTGGATAGTTTTAAATTGATTTACGGAAAAGCCGTCCGTCATTTGATCGGCGCTGAGTCACCGGAGGCCATAGACTGCAGAGTAGTCAAGCGCAGCAGAGGAGACTATTTTATTGCCACTCAACTACTGATCTCAAGAAAAGACAGAAACGAATGGATACCCTGTCTGCTTTATCAGCCGGTTTCCTCAACTGCAAATTCCACGGTTATCGTCACCGGCGATCGGGGAAAAGAGCAGTGGGTAGCCCAGGGTAGCACTGTGCCCAATGAATTGATTCATCAGCTGATCAATCAGAAATGCAATGTGCTGGTTCCGGATCTGTTTAAACAGGGTGAACATACACTGCAGGATTCAACCATGACCAGGCGTGATGAGAACGCAAAATACTTCAACACCTTCAACTTAACGGACAGGCAGGAACAGGTTCAGGATCTGCTCACCCTGATCCGTTGTATTAAAGAAAGCCGGGATCTTTCCCACAGCATCAAATTGTATTCAACCGGGAACAGCGGGATCACGGGTTTGCTTTTATCTTCAGTTACCAGTGATTTAAATAAAATAGTATTGGACGGCGATCATTTTGACCCCACTACAGACCAGCAGGCGCTCACTCTGGAGATTCCTGGCATCATGCGCGTCGGTGGTTTAAAAACCGTGCTGGCCCTATCCTCCGGGCAGCACCTGAGGTTATTCAATGCCAATAAATACCTGTGTGGTCCGGAGATCAGTAAACTGGCAGGCTTTTCCGGTAATACTCTTTTTTCGGTTAATCCCGAAAGCATCAGCCAGGATGAGATGGTTCAATTTTTAACCAAAGAATAATCAGCCAGGCCTAGGCGCTGATTTCAATAGGGAATTAGCGATGCCAGTATTTCCTGTGCGTACCAGCGAATCAGAAAATCATTAGGATGGTTAATATTATTTCCGGTCATGTCCTGATAGGATTTATATTTTAGCAGTTCTGTGTGTACAGAATCCATATCTACCAGCACAACACCCGGCCCCGTCAATTCAGCCAACACCTTTTCGAACAATTCCTGGGTTCCTAAAAAATTGGATTCAGGATTGGGCATCATACTAACCACCAATATAAACTCCGACTTAGGATTGTGCTGTTTTACGGCACTGATTATTCCCTGAATATTTGCTTTAAACAGTTTCGGATCCATCCGGCCCGTACCGTCGTTCATCCCAAATGCGATGATGACAAGATCGGGATCATGCGCAATCACTCGCTCCTGTACCGTTGCCAGCCCCCATTGGGAATCTTTTCCGGCAACCGAGGTATTGGTGAAAGCAATATTTTCTTTATAATATCTCCTTAAACCCTCCGCAACCAGATTTCCCCAGCTGGGCAAATGCGGGGGAGAGTCAGTTTCACCGCTGGCATTGTAACCTGCGGCAATGCTATCGCCAAAAAGTAACATCTTTAATGATATTCTTCTTTTTAGCTTATCCATTACTTCCGGAAGTTCTCCTCCCTGAAAGACGGTCACAGGACCCTTCCATTGATCAGGAGCATGGGTATAGGTGACTGCCAACTGATGGCTATGAAAAAATGATCCTTCATGGAATAATATCAAGCCGCCGCCCTTTTTCGGGAATGTATTCGCTGATGTGTCAGGATAGAGCTGCTCATCCGTCAGATAAGCTGCCTTTGAACCTTTCGGCAAGAGCAGCTGTCCATGCTTATATTCCCAATCCACGCCCTCCTTATAGTCCGTATTTAATGCAGAATTCCTGACGGAAAGAATCTTATCGGTTTTAAACAGCAATTTGGCTGCAGGAAGTCCTCCATTTTCTGAAATCATCAGTACCGATTCATTGTACATGGTCGTTGTCTTCCAGAAAGGAATCAATGCAGTATCTATCCCATCATTTTTTTGTGCCGTTAAATGGGTTACGGAGCACAATAATAAATTGCACAACAGGATTCTGAGGCTTATTGGCCGGAATATCTTTTTCACGAACAGGGACAGGCGCGTTTTAGTTTGGCTCTTTATGAACATGGTCATTTGCTGATATGTTCCGACGTCAATTGAAAATGCAACATCACGTCATGTTTTATAATTCAATGTTAATACAATCTACAGGAAGCAAACCATCCAACGATTCAATGTAAACTGCATGGCTACCCCTGGCAAGGTCTCCGGATTTATATATGCCTGATGATTTTATTTCCAGCTGGCTCTTTAAAGATAACTTTTTGAGCAATTTTCCGTCAAGATAAATATTTACATCACCATACAGCGGTCCCCGGGGGGAGAAAAGTTCGAATCCTTTCCCGTCAAAATTCCATTTAGCAAAACTGGAATCCCTTTTTGATACTGCCCCCCGGCCGTAGACAAACATGGTATCTTTTTTAAAGAGCCAATCGCTATCCTGATTCCCAGCGTTCAGCAGGGCTTCATAAAAACCATAAGTAACAGATCCCTGAATCGGGCGGCCATCCACCACAAAACGGTCGGCAAATAAATAACTATGAGGATCAAGGGATATGCCCGAAACACCAGGATTGCTTTTTAATAGGCCTTCCCAACAGTCCACCGCATTGATAATAAGCTTATACTTCCCATCTCCCCTTTTTTTTAACTGCAACTGATTTCCGGTGCTATCCCAGCGTCCCATTTTTCCCGAATCAATGCGATGAACATCTTTTCCGCTGTCGTACACATTAATCGCCCAACCGGTTTTATTGATTACAATTTCCTTAAAATCCGCATCCTGTTGATCCAGGGCAAACTTTCCCCAGCCGTTCTGTATATCTATGGGTGAATGAAAATCCCAAATAACATGCATAGTCCCGTCAAGGTTAAATTTCATATCTATGTCGTCCACATCAATCCCCTGCCTGATATACGAAAACGAATTTCCCTCATTGGCGGTCAGGTTAAACCCTCTATCTCTATTCAGGTGATTCCAGGAAACTTTGGCAAGATTTATAGTGCCATAGTCTTTCCTGTCTTTGGACGGAAACATGACATACAATGAATCATTATCATCTACAAACCCTGAAAATGTCTGTCCCCATATTCCCGTATATTCATTTTCAACATTTTCCGAATGCCAGAAAGATCCAGCACTATAAATCTCAAACTTATCGGCATCCGTTACATCTTCTAGCTTCGCCCGGTAAACGGATTGATAGTTCCTGTTGACTGAAACCGATGTTGCAGGAAAATAAACATAGCCAAGATGGGTAAATGCTGGAAAATATTCCAGAAGCGGCGGATAGTTTGTTTTCCGCTCCGTATTCAACACTATTTTAGCCTCGCTATAGGGACCTTCAGGCTTTGAGGCAGTGGAAACGGCCAATGCCCAACTGCGGGCCGGAGAGGTGTCCATCATGTATATCAATGCCCAGTCATTTTTCCGTTTCACAATCATCGGCGCGTACATTCTCCAGTACCTGTTCAACAAAGGCTTTTGTTTATACTGTGTATTTATTTTTGCGGGCTCTTTTGAAACAACAAAAGGGCCCTCCGGCTTATCGGCAACCGCGTAGCCAAGGCCTGATAATTCGGCGTGGCGCCAATCGAAATTATCGGATACCCAATCAAAGACCATGTGATATTTCCCATCAGCGTACGTAACCATAACATCCGGCGCCTGAATTTTTATAGAATCATAACTGCGCATGTTCGCAGGAAACAGGTTGCCGGTCTTATTCCACGTTTTTCCCCTGTTTGATGATTTATAAATTACGCAGTTAAAATCTGCCGTGCTGGTATCCTGGTCGGATTTGTAATATTCCTTGTATTCACCGATATACAGGTACCAGTTATGACTCACGGGGTCCGAATAGAAAAACCCATTGACAGGCCACTCCATGCCCTTACGCCCCTGATAAACAGGGTTGTTCGGAAAGCGCTCGAAAGTATCCCAGGATGGGCTTCCGAAAGCATAATCGTGGGTCCATTCATTCCTATGGCAGGCCAGGGCGTAATCATTTTCGTCATGACTCACCCTGCAGGAACTAAATACAACAGATAAAAAGAAAAGAAAGAAAAGATGTTTTTTCATACAAAGGACCCCGCTGTGAGGAAACGCGGATTTTTATCATTTACTCATAAATGCAGGATCTGCTTTTTCGAACACTTCCTTCTTCAGATCCTTCATCCTCAGTTCCAAAGCAGGAAGTCCGGGCAAAACGCCGGCAGGATTATCCAGATAGAAATAGGCCGTGGCAGAGAGATCATCACTGCGGTAAAAATTCATGCTGACGGTATCCGGGATCTTGCTCCAGTCGATTGTCTGAGACCCCGGCAAGTCCAGTAAGCTCACTTCCTCCGGCCCCTTGCTCCTGTCTCCCGACACATCATGCATTCCCTTTGAGTTGAAATACCAGACCGGTTGTACGGGAACCTTATGGCTGATCATATCCCTGATCAGCGGTGGATTGGCGCTCCCTATTTGCTGAAGCGTCACCCTGCAATCCGTGTAAAAATAAACGGGATCGGCGATATGATATCTGTAAAAGGCATAGAGACCATTAGACTGATCCGAAATAAGTGAACCGTGATAAGATCCGGAGAACTTCCCCTGGCCCCACCCGCTGCCTATATAATCTTCCGTTCCGGTTCCAACGATGGATGGATGGGGCCGGTCACCATCCAGATACATTTTTATCTCTCCTTCGCCAAACCACGCGTGCTCATAGCCGGGATTTGCGATCACGCCCATATTAGATCCCAGATAACGTCCCTTCCCTTTCACGAGCGGCAGGATCTCAAAATCTTTACCAAGGGTAGTCCGCGGTTCCCGGCTCCAGTGTGCGTGGAAATACAGGGCATCATCCGCCTGTTTCTCCAGTTTCAAAAAATCAACATCGTACCATAACAGAACATAGGAGCTGGATTCATTGCTGAGTTCCATCCTGGCGGCGGTCCGGTAGGGCATGGGTATCGTGCAATTGTAGGATCTGCCTTCAGGGCTTGCAAAAAAATCATTTTCGAAAGAGGAAATCAACCCCAACCCCTCACCAAAAAAATCTCCGATGGGAGCGGAAACAGCCGGTCTGGAAGCGTCATCCCAGAACATATCGAGTCGAACGCTCCGGCGTTGTTCGGCGTCAACGGGAATGGTTCCGCTCACCCAGATTCTTTTGATGACGCCTGCGCCCTTCACATTAAAAATGATTTTTTTCTCACCCGGAGCGATGATATAAAATGCCTGTCCCTTGGCACCTTTATTCACTTTTGCCCCCTGCCCTTTTTCCCCGGTTGGATTTTCAGGGCTCACCCAGCGGGTCTGCGGCCTGTCGGCCGGAATCCTAAACAGCTCCTGTGCGTGCAAGGCAGTCAATGAACCCAACAGCATAATGGTCGCCAGATAGATTTTTCTCATAAAAGCAATTCGTTTTTTTATTTATCGTTTTTCATTGAACAGGTTTTTCATACCAGAAACAGATCAGGCTATAATTCACCGGGCCGCCAAACCAGTTCCAGGATTCCATGTCAAAATGCAAAGATTTTGAGAAAGGAATAGCATCCAGATCGCGCTGCCGGATATTCACAGTAGTTCCTCCCCGATCGCTGAGATTGGCATTACCGAGGGGTTGTGCATTAAAAATATGGTTAAACGTTTCCGGATGTCCCCAGGAGTACCCATAGTAATCTTCGGTTCCCGTTCCGAAATCATCGGGGAAGCTGCTGCCGTCAATATATATTTTCTCATCTCCTTCTCCCCACCAGCCACCGACATTTTTACTCACCTGCAGCATGTCGCCCACATACAATCCGGATTTTTGTTTCAGATCGAGATAATTAAAGTCCTCCCCTTTTTGAGCTTCCGTCATAAAATGATTCATCCGTTTGAAACCTGCATGAAAGTACATCGAACGATTGTCCCAGTGCCAGTCTCCGGTTGCAACCTTTAAAGAACCGGACACGACTGAGGATCCGTTGTTGATCACGCTCACCCGGGCTGAATGCTTATAGGGCATCACCCAATAAGACGCCATAATCCCGTTGCTGTCTACTTTGCCGTACCAATTCCTGGTATGGACCAGCTGATCGCCGCACCCGAAAAAAAATCCGGCGGGAACATCCACGGTTTCCCGGCCATCGAAAGAAATCTGCAACCAGATATTTTTAGTCACTGAATCATCTCCGTTCGGGTTCAATGACAATACGATTCTCCTCAGGGAGCCGGGTCCTTTCAGTTCTATTTCCTTTGAGGAAAGGGGCGCCAGTTCAAAAGAAAGCGGACTTATCTTCTTTTCACCGGAGACCTTAGCCGACGCGGGAGATTCGGCCATAAAATCTGCCAGTGCAGCATTTGTTTTTTTCAGGATGTCAGCGTCCTTCCCGGTTGTGCCTGCTGAAAAACTTTCCACACCGGTTTGCCCCTTGTAGATTCGGTAGTCGATATTGTACCAAAATCCATCATCGGCACCGCCGGGCGCTTTTTCGTAAGTCACTTTAATATGTTTCCGAAAAGGGATCGGCGCATACAGGTTGTGTCCCGGCTGAGCTCCCTGATTGATGGGGAGATAATCCATATCCACCGTTCTTTGGGATAAAGGAGCGCCGATCGAAACATTTTGACCGATCAGGGCACCCGTGTGATCCGATTGCCAGAAAGGTTCATCCTGCCCATCAATATAAAATCTTAAATATGCTTTTTTGTTTGGATGGCCGCCCGCCCAGAAACGGGTAATAACGCCTGGCCCGTCTGCGTCGATCAAAACATATTCGTCTCTTCCGTGAGTTCTTTCTTTCCGTATATATTGGTCCCAATCATTGTTGGCATACCAACCTTCCTGATCTTTCTGCACAGACCGCCGGTCATAGCTGCTCACATGATGAAGCGTCCAGTTCTCCGGGAATTCGGCCAGGCTCTCCCGGTTCAGCATCTCCTGCAATAAGCCGGAGAAACTGATGGATTCGCTTTGACCCGGTGCTGCCTTCTGTGCAAAACTGTCCCCCGTTCCGCAGACTATAAAAATAAAAAGCCCGCAAACGATTGCTTTTTGATATCCTTTCATTGATTTATCCTGGTTTATCAGTAAAGATAACCGAGTAGCTGCCATTGAGCAAAAAGCGGTTATCTTGAACAAAATTATCCATCAAAAACAAATGCAGATGAACCGCACGGTATTGATGATGATCACCCTCTGGCTCGCCTATTTTCCTGTTTCGCCGCTGGCGGCACAGCAAAAAAAGCAGGCCGGAATTCCGGACGCCGGAAAAAGGAATTTGATTGGTCTCCTCCAAAAATCGGAGCCTTTGGTCACCGATATCTCAGGCCGGATTTTAAGCAGGGCGGCGATCCTGGTTGAAAGAAAATGGGATGGCGACCGGTGTTTTGCCAGCATTACCAATACCGGTAAGGAATCCAGAAGTCTGAAAAACATTGTTTTATTCAATGTGAGGAAAACAGGATTGGATCCGAATACACCCATCTATGGAGAGGGTTTTCAGATGTTATCTCAAACCACCGGAACGCTGCAATCTCCGGTTGACCTGTCTGAATACACGGATCGCAATCATTACCGCTTACCGGAACCCGACAGCCTGCGCACAGTATATAATTTATTCACCCTGGATCTGGGGAAACAAGGTTATGTATTGCTGGGCTTTACTTCGTCCAAAAGATTTGCAGGCCGGTTCTCCTTCTCCAGCAACCGGCTCATGATTTCCATGGATCCTGAAGGGTTGTCCATTGATCCCGGGGAAAAATGGCAGATGGAAACTTTCACTGCCATGCAGGGTAATAACAGAAACGAACTGCTTGCCCGTTTTGCAAAATACATTCAGCAAAATCATCCCCGCCTGCCCATCAAAACAATACCCACCGGCTGGTGCTCCTGGTATTGTTATGGCGACAAGGCCACGAAATCCATCGTTCAGGAAAACCTCGGACTCTTTTCAAAAATGAAACTGGGCTTTGAATACATTCAGATAGACGATGGGTATTCGCCATACGAGGGAGACTGGCTGGATCCCAGTCCTGCTTTTGGCAGCATGGACTCCACCGTTCTCGCCATCCGGCAAAAAGGATTTCTGCCCGCCATCTGGGTGGCGCCTTTCATCGCAGAAAAAGATTCGCGGCTTTTCCGGGAACATCCCGGATGGTTTATAAAAGACAAAGAAGGCAAGCCACTAAATTCCGCCACCAAAGGTTTTGGCGGATGGAGACATGGCCCCTGGTATGTTTTGGACGGCACCAATCCGGATGCACAAAAGTTTCTCGAAGAAACTTTCCGGACCATGAGAGAAAAATGGGGGATTCAATATTTCAAACTGGATGCCAACTACTGGGGAACGGTTTCCGGTGAACACTTTGATCCGCATGCAACCCGCATCGAAGCCTACCGGCGCGGCATGGAAGCCATTATCAGGGGGGCCGGGCCGGATGCGATTCTTTTGGGATGCAATGCGCCCATGTGGCCATCCATCGGTTTGGTCAATATGATGAGAACATCAAACGATATTGACCGCAGCTGGGAGCGGTTTGCAGCAACTGGAAGGGAGAATCTGAACAGGAACTGGCAAAATGGAAGATTATGGGTTAATGATCCCGATTGTTTACTGCTTGCGGGCGATACTTCTTTGCCAGACAGGGTTTGGCTTTTTCATGCTACCGTAGTTCATGCGGTAGGCGGATTGGTGCTCAGCGGAGATAAAGCTGCTGATCTCGGAGAAAAAGAATTATCCATTCTGAGAAAAAGCATTCCGTCAACCGGGATCGGAGCCATGTTTGAAGACCGTAGTCTTCGGCTTGGAATTACGCATGTGGGTGACCGTGAATATTTTCACTGTTTCAACTGGACCGGTCAACCCACAAACATCCAGCTTCCGCTAAAAGGTCGTTACCGGCTGATAGACTACTGGTCGAACCGGGAGTTGGGTACTTATGACAATCACTACATGGTCAGGAATATTCCGCCTCAATCAGCCATGCTTATCGAGGCTATCCCGGTGAATTGAAAAGATCAATCTGCCGGCTCAAACAAAACGGCCTTCAGGTAAAATAATTCGTTCCCGTTGTGAAGCGGGTGGATTTTCACCGTATAAATTCCGGGATGGGATACAGTCACCATGCTCACCGGATGTTTTATGAACAGCAGCGGCTCGTTTTCATCGTACGCTGAAGTTCTCAGGGTTCTGAATTTATAGTCCTGTCCATCAAATTCCAGTATGCCCTCCTGCTTACTGCTTGCTTCGGGACATGCATACTCCAGGATGATTTTGTAGTCTCCCGGCTCGGTTACCCTGACCTTAAAATCCGCCTCGTCTTCCACCTGATTTAAATGGGTAACGCAGGTTGCATGCTTCCAATCGCCAAAATAATGACTGTACGTCAGGGATTCTATTTGGGCAGCGCCTTTACGTTGCGCAAAAACGGCGTCCACCGTATTGAGTTTATATTTTGAAGAAACGACCAACGGCAGCGTGAGGTCAAAACTTTTTAGCCTGCCGTTATACGCCACAACAAAAACAGTATTCCTTTTATCGGATAATTCCGGCAGGTCAACATACAGATCGGTGCCTTTTAATTTCCAGGTCACCGGTCTCTTATTGTCCAGCTGCATTATTTTATGAATGCTCACATTCATACCGGGAACAAGAAGCTTACCGTCTTCGGGTCTGTTCATTACATGCAGGAATAATTTTCCCGGTTTTGACGTGGTCACGCCCCAGGGCTGTGCAGGTATTAAACCATAGGTGCTGCCGTAAATGCTCTCCCCAAATTTTTGAAGCCACTTACCCGTCGCCCTGAGATAACGCACAGAATATGGAGGAATATTTCCTTTGCCGTCAGGACCTATATTCAGCATGAGATTCCCTCCTTTTGAGGCGACATTGGCCAGAAGATGAATAATTTCCTCCGGCGATTTGAAATTCATATCATGCGCAATATATCCCCAGGTATCATTATGAGTATAAATCGATTCCCATGCTCCCGGAACCGGGAGTGGAGGAACTTCGGAATCACCATAGTCGGTATAGTCCCCCAATCCCTGGCCCACCCTGCTGCTGAACAAAGCGTTGGGTTGTAAAACATGCAGACTGTCCACCATCGATTTGGTCTGTTCCCTGGAAAGACCACCGGGCATATCAAACCAGATAATTCCCAGCGGTCCGTAATTTGTCAGCAATTCTTTCAGCTGGGGAATGGATTTGTCGCGATAGTATTGCTGGTAGTTCTTTTTGCTTTCGTCAAAATCCCAGTCATTCCCGCCTCCATTCGGTTCATGCCAGTCGAGAAATTGAGAATAATAGAACCCGAATTTTATCCCGCGTTTGCGGGCGGCTACGGACAAAGCTTTCATCGGATCCTTCCCGTAGGGAGATGCTTTTACAATATTGAAATCACTTATTTTAGTATCAAACATGCTGAAGCCCTCATGATGTTTGGCGGTGATTACCATGTACCGTATGCCTGCATCCCTGGCAATTTGCGCCCATTCCTCCGCATTAAAATTCACCGGATTGAAATCCTTTGCCAGCCCGGCGTATTCCGCAGCCGGAATTTTAGCCTGATTCATTATCCATTCGCCGCTCCCATAATAATTCTTTCCTTTGTAAACACCGCCCAATTCGGCATATAAACCCCAATGAATGAATAATCCGAATTTGGCATCCTTAAACCATTGGATATCCGGATGTTTTTCCTGGGCTTTTATAAGAGGACCATTCAATAGAAAGAAGAAAGCAATCAGGATTACATTGAATTGTTTCATAAGGCTGACAGGGTGCAGGTTTTTTTTTCTTTACAATCCCTCCCGGATTATTCCTGCAGTGCGCTGAAATTACATAAAAAAATAACCCGCCTCGAAAAGCGGGTTGATAATAGCAAAATTTCCATGGTCTTTTACTTGGCAGCCGGTTCGCGATCCTGACCACCGCGATCTCCCACCAACAACCATTTACCATCCTTCTTCATCAGCACATCAAGCCAGCGGCCATGTTCATTGGTTTTCTTTCCGTCCTTATCCTGATAAACCGCCCGATAATAATAATCAGTGTAAGCAAAATCACCCTTCACCCAAATGACGACCGGCACCGCATTCCAAAATACAAGCTTGCCGCCCAGGGTGGCCTGATAATTCGCTCCGGCGGTCATATTAGCCTTTGGAACCGGTATGGGAACATCCTCGGGCCAGCCCTGATAACTCTCATCATAATAAGTATCAGCCGTCGCATTGTCTCCCTTCATCCAGGCATCGGTAATAGCGGTTTCAGTTTTCCAGACTGCTTTTTGATCGGCAGTCCATTGAATTTGTCCATTGGACGTGGACGTGATGAAGCTGGCCACCAGCATGGCAGCCATACCTTTAAACATAATTGCTTTCATGATAAAAAATTTAGGTTTAGAAAATAGAGAGAAAACTATGAGGACTGCTTGATCAGCGGGTAGAGCTACGCCGGATTATTTTTCTGATTCGCTCCCCTAATATAATCTAAAAGATGGAATTACTGCCTTTATGGGTTTCACAAAGAATGAATTTTGAGCAGATTTTCATTTAAACCGCCCGTCACGCGATGGTGAGCGATTGAACTGCCAGCAGGATCAGATCTAATATTCAGCAACAATATCCAACCGCTGGTTTGCCGCGAGGCTTAGTTCATTAAAAGCAACCAGCAGGTGATTATCCTGAAAACTAAAAGTGCAGGGCAGCGGAGCGTTTCCCAGCTTCAGGCTGACCCGTTTGGGCTTTTGGGTCAGATCCGTTTCAAAAGATTTTAGATTCAGCTTTCCGTAACTCAGGATCAGGCTGTTGGTTTGTCCCGAAGGCTTTCTTTCCTGGCTCAGGCTTCCCCATCCTTCTGCGGATGTAAAAAATCCCCTGAAATGGTCCTGCTGCACTTTCGGGCGAAATCCAATGCTTTTTCCCGGGCCATCAAACTGGTAGTCTTCCAGCGCAACCAACACGCCATAAGATGCCATGGCGCGGGCATAATGGTCCCCACATTCAACCTCATTCCAGGGATTGTGTTTATCCGCCCGATAACGGTCATGCACAGCTTTCATTAGGGAAAGCCCTTCCGGAATCATATTTTCATAGATCATATTGGTAGCTACCTGGTATTCAATGCCGGTCCAGACCTCATCCCGGTAACGAACGCCGTCTTCTCCCATATGGGTGCTGTGCGGCCAGGTGCAGACCAGTAGGCCGGCTTCACCAGGATCAGCATATACTCTTTCGGGAGGATGCTGACGGTTCTGGACACCCACATCCGGCGCCCAATTGTATTTCCAGATGGATTCCAATGCCGATTTTACAGCTTTTTCAGGATAGATATAACCCAGGCCCACCAGGTGGGACCAGGTTTGCCCGAACAACTGATCGCTCAAACAACCTTTGCCATATTGATATTTTGGATGCTTTCCCAGATCCACATCCTGAATAAAATATTCTCCGTTCCATAACTTATTCATGGAATTCTGCATTCCCCGGTTAAAAATCGTTGTGCATCGGTTGGAAAAAACCTCATCATGCATAAGGTCAGCCATTTTTGCAGCAGCTTTCAGCGCAGCCAAATAAAGTCCGCCCACATAGGTGTTCGCGCCATAAAATGCAATGTCATAGGTGTTCGCCTGTGTTTTTTCAATCAGGCCGTCATCGTTTTCGTCCTGCGAGATCAGATATTCCGTAGCCCTTTTTATTTTATCCCAGTTGCGCGTCAGAAATAACAGGTTGTCCGAACACAAACTCTCCCGGTATGCTTTCAGAATGGCGCCTGCATGACCATCGATCAGCACATCACCCCAGCCGTTTCTGGCCAACACACTGCCGTCCTGCTGGAATGATGTTCCGAAGTCAGTCTTTTCCCTGATATTTCTTTCCAGTCCGGGAAAAAGACGGGCCAGGGCCTGCTCGTAATTCCAGACATGTGTGCAGGTTCCCACGCAGGAACCGACACCTTCCCAGGCCCAGAACTTATCACTGGCCCACCATTGGCAGGTTTCCGTAGCCAGAGTGGAAACGGGCATCAGTATTCTTTGCACAAGCCAGTAGGGAAGGGTCGTGTTTTTATACCAGCTGTCGTGGAATAAATGCGTTTCCGCAGAAAGCCGATCCAGGTTCTGCTGCAGCCAGCTGGCAACCCCGGTAGAGCTACCAAACCAGTTGGCATACATATTACCCAGGATGGTAGCGCCTTTTACCGGAAGCGCTTCGTTCCAGTCGTTCGGAATTATATTTGTCAGGTCACTGCCATAATAATAGGAAGGCCGGTTCGGAAAATACCAGGTGATCAGGAACGTGAGTTCCCTGGTTTCCCCGGGCTTCAGCGAAAAAGAAGATCCCGCCGATCCGATCAGTTTTTCGCCCACTCTTTTTTCAGCAGTCAGACTGGGATGATGGGAACCCTCCATGCTGTAATCGGCATCCAGATCAGCATTGGAGTACAAAATACTTAAAGAGATATTTCCTGCATAGGGATGGGTTTGCGGAAAAAATCCGGTATCTGCCAGATCTGAAGCCGGTTTAACGATATCCATAAAAACGCCGGAAATACCCTTCCCCTTAATCACCCTGTTGCGGCTGTTTGCTTGAATTTTGTTTTTCAGATCAAGACAGACCAGGTTTTGCAGCCAGCCTTTCAGGGAGACCTCCATTGCCGATGCGGATGAATTGGTTACCGTAAATTTTAAAACGGTTCCGGGAGTGGCTGATTCCTTTGCATTCAGCGGGATGAAAGGCGAAAACACTTCCATACTGATTTTTACCGGCAAAGGATTTGATCTGGACGCATACCGGATGCTGGCAATCGGATATTCACCGATAAAGGAGATATCGTCGAAGTCCCGCTTACTCAATTCGCGAACCATCTTTTTATTCCCCTGTTTTACCGAGACGGAAAACCCCTGCTCTATATAACTGGGCGGGGTAAACTTCTGGTAACAGACCTTCCAGGGTCCCAGAGCCGTTGAAAAATTCATCAGAGAATCTTTGCCATATCCTGTGTTGTACGCGTTGTTGGATATCCACCAGTTGGCCAGCGTGCCATCTCCGCGAACATATAACTGACCTGCTGCAATCCCTCCGCAGGGCATGCCTATTGTGGACAACTCCTCTCCCTTGTACAACTTCTGTTCACTGGCCCAGAGTGACTTATTCCATTCTGCGGAAAGCCGTTTTTCCACAGGAACAAAATGAGACGGATCAATGGCCTGCTGTGCCATGCCTGTTTGCATACCCAGGCAAAAAAGAAGCGCTGTGACTGCACCTGTTGCTCCGGAAAATTTGTGCATAACCTGACTTTCTTTGGTCTTTAATTACTGCATCGCGAATGGGTTGTAAATATAGTGCTTAATCGTTTAAACAAAACTGCCAACCGCCATCAGTCCAAAATAAGTGCTTAATTTTAGCCGGAATTCCACTTTGATTTTTACCTATGTACGAGTTACTTTACCAAAAGATCGGCGAGATCATATCCATAACGACGGAAGAATTCGACTTTTGCAAAACCCTGTTCCTTCCGAAGAAATTAAGAAAAAGGCAATACCTGCTCCAGGACGGGGATATTTGCAAATACACCGCTTTTGTTGAGAAAGGAATTCTGCGCACCTATTCAGTGGATGAAAAAGGCAATGAACATATTCTCCAGTTTTCGCCCGAGGGCTGGTGGCTGAGCGATCTGTACAGTTTCCTGACCCATGAACCCTCCCTGTTTAACATCGAGGCCCTGGAAGATTGCGAACTGCTGTTGATCACCAAGCCTTCCTGGGATCTTTTGCTCGAAAAGATTCCGGTTTTTGAACGCTATTTCCGTATTCTTATCCAGAATAACCTTATCGTAACACAAAGGAGGCTGATGGGCACTTTAAGCGAAACCGCCGAGCAGAAATATCTCAAGCTCATCGAAACATATCCGGGCTGCCTGCAGCGCGTACCCCAGCATATGCTGGCCTCCTACCTGGGCATTACACCCGAAACCCTGAGCCGCGTCCGGAGCCAGATTGCCGCCCGCAAATAAAATCATTGACATAGATCAAGCCCATTTATTATCCCATCGCAAGGGCGGCAAGGGTTGTCCCCACTAGCTTTGTGCTTCAAATAAAGCCAATGGCAAAACAAACAATAGCCCTTGTGGGAGCAGAAGGGAAAACAGGGTCCGCTCTTGCCCTCGGTCTCGTCCGGCTTAATCTTTACCGCCTCCTGCTGTTGTCGGAAGACGAAAGCCGCCTGCAAAAGCTATCTCAACAGATCCTGCTGCTCAGCCCGGAAGCAGACATAGAGTTGATCTCCTGCATAAAAGACGGCTGTTGGGAAGCAGACGTTGTTATAGTGGATGTTCCGCATGCTTTCATTAGGGATGTGGCCGATAAAATAAAGGAGGTCTCCACACAAAAGATAGTGTTCGCGATTCCCGCGGCGCAGGAATGGGAACAGTTATTGCCAAATGCCAAGGTGGTCACCGGCATCTTAAATAACCCGGATATGCCGGAGGTTGCCATGGCGGGTAACGACAGGGAATCCGTTCTTATCATGGCAGACCTGATAAAAAAACTGGGCTTTCAACCCGTTATTAAAGAAAGCTTTTTTGCTCTTAATACTTTGTAAACAATAAAAACAGACGATACAATGAACAAGATGATCGCAACAAACGCAAACAGCTGGATAGCCCTGGTGGCCCGTTTAACTTTAGGCATAACCATTTTCCCCCACGGAGCACAAAAACTGCTGGGCTTATTCGGCGGCTATGGATATGCGGGAACGATGGGTTTCTTAACAACGCAGGCCGGACTTCCTTATGTTCTGGCCCTCCTGGTTATACTGATTGAATTTTTTGGATCCCTGTTTCTAATTTTTGGATTTCTGACCCGTTTTGCCGCTATTGGATTTGCAGGTCTTTTTCTGGGTGTGATTTCCACAGTGCATCTGCAGAATGGGTTTTTTATGAACTGGAACGGAAACCAGAAGGGCGAAGGGATTGAATACTTTATCCTCTTGTTTGGCCTGACTATTATTTCCATTATCCTGGGTGGTGGTAAGGCCAGCCTCGATGCGGGGTTTTCAAATAGCAAAGCGACCGGAATCAATAGCAAGCTTGCAGCCCAATAATCTTTTAAACTAAAATCATGAAAGTAATATTGATAGGAGCTACTGGATTCGTCGGATCCGCCATACTTAAAGAGGCACTGGAACGGGGGCATCTGGTAACCGCCATTCTCCGCCATCCCGAAAAATTAACAGTAACGCATAAGAACCTTTCCGTTAAACAGGGAGATGTGATGGATACGGATAAGTTAACGGAATTAATTAAAGGGAATGAGGTGATGGTGAGCGCTTATAATCCCGGCTGGTCAAATCCGGAGATCTACAACGATTTTTTAAAAGGCGCCCGGTCCATCCAGTCGGCCGCAAAGAAATCGGGTATCAAACGGCTTCTCGTGATCGGTGGCGCGGGCAGTTCATATATTGCGCCCAATCTTCAGTTGATTGACACGCCTGAATTTCCTGCAGAGTGGAAACCCGGCGCGTTGGCAGCCCGCGATTACCTGAATATCCTCAAAAAGGAGGATCAGCTGGACTGGACTTTCGTTACGCCGGCTATTGAAATGCATCATGGCACGTCCGGAACAAGAAAAGGTGTTTACAGGACAGGATTGGAAAATCCGGTATTTGACGCAAATAAAAGAAGCGTTATATCCGTAGAAGACCTTGCCCTGGCGGTTGTGGATGAAGTCGAAAAACCAAAACACATTCGTCAGCGGTTTACCCTGGCCTATTAATGATCAAAAAAAGGAGCATTCATGAACAGTTTATCTGCATTCAATAAGTTTACCCGGGATCTGAAAGAACAGGAACAGCTAATGCCCGTACTGTTTATCGGACATGGATCACCAATGAATGGTATTGAGGATAATGAGTTCAGCCGCCGCTGGTCGCAGATGGCGAAAGAAATACCCGTCCCCAAAGCGGTGCTGGTGGTATCTGCCCACTGGTTCAGCCAGGGAACACAGGTTACTGCTATGGACTTCCCCGAAACAATTCATGACTTCGGGGGTTTTCCAAAAGAACTGTTCGATGTTCAATATAAAGCTCCCGGCAATCCGGCGTTGGCCATGGAAACGGCCTCCCTCATTCATTCAGCGCACGTTGAATTAAACCATGACTGGGGATTGGATCACGGGGCATGGACAGTGATAAAACATATGTATCCGGAAGCCAATATTCCGGTGCTGCAACTGAGCATTGATTATAGCAAGGGGCCGCAATATCATTTTGATCTGGCTTCGGAATTATTCGAACTAAGAAAAAAAGGCATCCTGATCATCGGCAGCGGCAATATGGTGCACAACCTGCGCATGGTGGCCTGGGATAAAATGAATGAGCCGGGATTCGGTTACGATTGGGCATTGAAAATGAATGATACTTTTAAGCATTTCATTTCCGCCGGAGATTTTCAACCGTTGATTCACTATGAAAAACTGGGCATGGAAAGCAAACTTGCAATCCCAACCCCAGAGCACTATCTGCCGTTGTTATATGCTTTGGGGCTGAAAGGAAATAAGGATGAAATTTCATTCTTCAACGACAAAGCCGTGGCCGGTTCGCTTACCATGACTTCGGTGAAGATTGGTTAACAAATTAAAAATCAAGAAATGGAAAAGATGATGCGCGTAGATATCTGGTCGGACGTGAGATGTCCGTTCTGTTATATTGGAAAACGAAAATTTGAAGCAGCCCTGGACAAGTTTACGCATAAGGATCAGGTTGAGATCAGCTGGCATAGTTTTGAACTTGATCCTGACCTGAAAACGCAAACTGACCTGAATGTATATGACTATTTTGTGGAACGCAAGGGCGTGCCGCGTGAACACGCTGAAAAATTACATAGTCAGGTAACCCGAACCGCGGCGGACGTGGGGCTGAAATTCAATTTTGATCAGGCCGTGATAGCAAATTCATTCAATGCCCACAGACTTATTCAATTCGCCAAAACAAAAGGCTTCGGCGACAAAGCCGAGGAAGCGTTATTCAGGGCCTATTTTACGGACGGTCAGAATATAGACGATAATGAAACGCTTGTTCAAATTGGGGATTCCCTCGGACTGGAATCTGAAAAAGTGAATGAAATGCTTTCTTCCGGAAAGTACCGGCAGGAAGTAGAACAGGATGAGCTCCAGGCCCGGGAGATCGGCATAAACGGCGTCCCTTTCTTTATTTTTAATAATCAATATGCCGTTTCCGGAGCCCAGCCGGCGGAAATCTTCTCAGGCGTCCTGGACAAAAGCTTCAACGCATTTGAAAAAGAAAATACATCCTTAACCGTCACAACGGGCGAAACCTGTTCAACTGACGTAAACTGCTCTTAAGAATAAATCATGTACAACCTGGAAATAATTACTTCAACCGTTCGCCCGGGCGTAAAAGGACCCCTCGTTGCGAACTGGATTACGGAACTGGCAAAACAACAGCGGAGCTTTAACGTTGAATTGCTTGATCTCGGAGAAATCAATTTACCCATGACGGATGAACCCAACCATCCCAAATTAAAGAAATATCAGCAGTGGACAAAGGGTTTGAAGGGAATAAAGGAAGACAAAGGATAATCAGGTTGTTCGAAATTTACAATTATGGAAAATAAAATACCGGGACTCCATCATATTACTGCCATTGCAGACAATGCGAAGCGGAACCACGAATTCTACACAAAGGTTCTCGGTCTGAGATTGGTCAAGAAGACCGTCAACTTTGATGATCCGGGAACTTATCATTTCTACTATGGCAACGAAGCGGGCACGCCCGGGAGCATTCTTACTTTCTTTCCATGGGAAGGTATAGGGCAGGGGCGTAACGGCACTGGCATGGCGACAGATATTGGTTATTCTGTGCCAAAGGGCAGCCTGGAATTCTGGTCTGACCGGTTTAAACAATTCAACATAAATCAGTATCCCTTATCCGAAAGATTTGGTGAGCAATTCCTGTCTTTCCGCGACCCGGATGGTTTACAGATAGATCTGGTTGCAGCAGAAGGAGAGGACAACCGAAAGCCCTGGGAAACCGGCGACTTGAATGCCTCTGCAGCCACAAAAGGCTTTCATAGTGTTACGCTGACCGTAAAAAACATCAGGGCCACGGCAGAAATACTCACTGATATTTTTGGTTACCATTTACTTAAACAGGAAGGGAACCGGTATCGTTTTATTACAGGCGCAACAGATCACGCGGCTATCGTTGACCTGCTGGAATTACCGGATACACCCTCCGGACGCCAGGGCGCCGGAACAAACCATCACATCGCTTTCCGGGTGAAAGACGACAACATTCAAATGGAATTCAGGGAGAAAATTGCCAGCAGGGGACTAAACCCGACGTCCAGGATAAACCGGGATTACTTCTATTCGGTATATTTCCGTGAACCAGGCGGTGTTTTATTTGAACTTGCGACAGACAATCCCGGATTTACGGTAGACGAGCCGCTGAAAGAATTGGGATCGCATCTTAAACTACCCAAACAATTTGAAGCGGCCAGACCGGAAATTGAGAAGGTTTTACCAGTAATTTAAGTGAACTTTATATCCGGCAACACAGTCTGAAAAAATAATGAATATGGAAGACGTTCGGATGGATCTGAATGAAAAAGGCCGCGGCGCTTTTTACATCCCCGAGGGAGATGAACGAATCGCCAAAATGGAAATCGGCATTTCCGGAAATAACCTGACTGCTTATCATACGGAGGTCTCTCCAGAAGCCGAAGGCAAAGGACTGGCAAAAAAACTACTGGACGCGATGGTAACCTATGCCCGGAAGCAGGGACTAAAAGTAATTCCGCTTTGTCCCTTTGTTCTTGCTCAATTTAAACGTCACCCGGAAGTTTACGCTGATCTGTGGACTTCGCCGATCAATAATTAAAAGCATTGCTATGGCCAAAGAGATCAGTCGTTCGGGAATTCACGGTAACTTAAACGAATCGGGTCCGGACGGTTTTCATCAAAAAAATATTCTTACCACCGGAAAAGATCTGAAAGAAACGGATAAGGTTTTAATCATGCTGCATGGGCGCGGCGCCGATGCGAAAAGCATACTTTCCTTCGCTGTCCATTTGCAGATAGAGGGGTTTGCCTTACTGGCGCCGGAGGCGACGAATAATACCTGGTATCCCTATTCCTTTATGGCGAACCCTGTCCAAAACGAGCCCTGGTTAAGTTCTGCATTGTCCTTATTAAAGGAAATAGTAGCTGATCTGATTACCCTGGGCATTTCCTCCGAAAATATTTATTTCCTCGGCTTTTCCCAGGGCGCCAGTCTCGCGCTGGAATTCGTTACCCGGAATGCCAGGCGCTATGGCGGGGTCACCGCATTTACCGGAGGCTTAATCGGCGATAAGATCTATTCCGAAAACTACAGAGGCGATTTTGCAGGAACACCTATATTCATCGGCACCAGCGATCCTGATCAGCATGTACCTGTTACAAGGGTTCATGCAACTACAGATATTCTAAAAAAAATGCACGCCCGGGTAACAGAAAAAACGTATCCCAATATGGGCCATACCATTAATCAGGATGAAATTGACACAGCCAATAAACTGGTGTTTAATCCCGAAATTTAACGGTCAAATAAAACCCCTTGCATGGATTGGTGGCTTCTATATGAGATTCTGTACGCCCTCACGCTGATCTTCGTTTGTATGCGCATCATTAATGATACACATACGATCAACAAAACGCTTTCCTATCTGCTCTTTGCAGCCTTCGTTCCATTCTTCGGGATGATATTTTATTTTATATTCGGCATCAATTACCGGAAAAGAAAAATATACAGCAAGAAACTCACAGAGAATGAAGATCTGGCCAACAAAATAAAAGCTGACATCTATCAATATTCCAAGCAAACTTTTAACGAAAGCGATGCCAGTGTACAGAGCAACAAGGAACTGGCGGTTATGCTGCTAAAAGACACCTTTAGTCCGCTGACATCACACAATTCAGTAAAACTGCTGCTCAATGGCGAAAACAAATTCCCGGAAGTGCTTCAGACGCTGAAGGCCGCAAAACATCATATCCACATCGAATACTATATTTATGAAGATGATGAGATCGGCAGGGAAATAGGAAATGTACTGATAGAAAAAGCCAAAGAAGGCGTGGACGTCCGTTTTATATATGACGACTTTGGCAGCCGGTCCATTCGAAAGCGGTTGGTTCCCGCAATGAAGGCTGCCGGCGTTAAGGCGTTTCCATTCTTTGAAATATATTTCATTCCATTCGCAAACCGGCTCAACTATCGGAATCATCGCAAGATAATCGTGATAGATGGTCATACCGCCTTTGTTGGCGGCATCAACATCAGCGACAGATATATTAATCACCCAAAGAATAAGAAGAGGCTTTTCTGGCGGGATACGCATTTGCGCATTGATGGGCCCGGAGTGCAATACCTGCAATATCTTTTTTTGTGCGACTGGAACTTCTGCTCCGATCTCAAACTACAGCCAGACACCCGGTTATTTCCTCCACGAAATAGTTTTCCGGCGCTGGATGACAAGGTCGTTCAGATTGCCGCAAGCGGTCCGGACTCTGAATCACCGTCCATTTTATATTCTATACTAAAAGCCATAAACCTGGCAACAAAGGAGATCCTCATTTCAACACCCTATTTTATTCCGGGAGAAGGGCTGATAGATGCCCTCGTTATAGCATCTTTAAGCGGAATAACCGTCAAACTCCTGGTACCGGATAAATCAGATTCCCTGCTCGTTAATTCCGCAGCAAAATCATATTACAAATATCTGCTCCAAAAAGGAGTAGAGATTTATCGGTACAAAAAAGGGTTTTTACATGCTAAAACTTTGGTGGCAGACCGGAAGATCGCCATTGTGGGCACAGCCAATATGGATTTCCGGAGTTTTGACCTGAATTTTGAAGTGAATGCCATAGTGTATGATAAGGAAATAGCCCATCAGCTGAGCGCTGTTTTTTTTGAGGATCTCAAGGATGCCGAAAAGATGGACATCGTGGCATGGAACAAGCGGCCCCTATATAAAAAATGGGCGGAAAAAATGGCGAGGCTGGTTTCTCCCCTTCTGTAACAAAATATCCCGCTGGGGTTTACCATTCACTGGCATTGTTCAGAAGTCCAATGGAGTTCGCATCCAGTTTTAACTCTGCTGCTTTAATTAGCCATTCCAATTGCTCCGTGCTGGTTGCACTTGCGATCGGGGCGATCACGGAAGGTCTTGTTTGTAACCAGGATATTGAAACGCTTGCCGCCGTACTGCCCAGTTGCGCAGCCACCGTGTCCAATGCATCCAAAATGCGGAATCCTCTATCATTCAGATATTTTTTATTCCCGCCTCCCCTGGGACTCTTGGCTAGATCCTTTTCCGAGCGGTACTTGCCGGTTAAAAAACCGCTGGCCAGGGAATAATAACTGATCACGCCAATAGAATGTTCAATACAAATCGGCTCAAGTTCTCTTTCGAACACTTCCCGGTCATACAAATTATACAGGGGCTGAAGGGTATGATACAGCGGATATCCTAACCGCGTAGCAGCTTCCAAAGATTGCAGCAGTCTCTCGGGCGTAAAATTTGATGCTCCGATGATTCTCACTTTTCCATCCTTTACCAATTTCGCATAAGCTTCCAGTGTTTCGTCCACGGGCGTGGCCGGATCATCATAATGAGACTGATATAGATCAATATAATCGGTTTGTAAACGGATAAGGGAATTTTCAACTGCCTTAAGAATATGTCTGGCAGACAGATCCTTTTTACCCTGCCCCATATCACTTCCCACTTTTGTTGCGACAATAACCTTATCCCGGTTATGGCGATCCTTCATCCAGTGGCCTATGATGGTTTCCGATTCACCCCCTTTGTTTCCGGGAGCCCAACGGGAATAAACATCAGCGGTATCAATCAAATTATACCCCGCTGCCATGAACCCATCCAGTATGGTAAATGATTTTTTTCATCAATCGTCCACCCAAATACATTACCTCCCAGAGCGAGTGGAGCAACTTCAATACCGGAATTCCCTAATGGTCTCTTGTTAACCATAATTCAGTTCAATTTATAAAAATGATGGCGATTGATTTTTTTTGCGTCACACATTTTAAACGAGACCAACTACCGCATCGGCCAGGGAAGCATAGGTTGCATCATAGCTATTCAGTCTGTTTCCATTGATGAAAAAACCAGGTGTTCCGTTTACACCGCTCCGGATACCTCCTTCAAAATCATCTTCCACCTTTGAATTCATTTGCTTACTCTGGCTGTCATGAATAAACTTTTTCAGGTCCAATCCTAATTTTTTAGCAAATGGCTCCATGCCATCTTCTCCCAGTTCATACAGCTCATCCTGGTTTTCATAAATGAGATCGTGCATCTCCCAGAATTTTCCCTGGAGACCAGCAGCTTCCGCGGATATCGCGGCAATCATGGCGGCAGGATGTGCTTCCTGGATGGGGAAGTTCCGGAAGACAAAAAGCATTTGATTACCGAATTCCTTTAGCAGTCTTTTAATCAGAGGATGGGCTATGCCGCAATGCGGGCACTGATAGTCACCGTATTCCACTAGAACAGCTTTAGCTTTGGGATTACCCGTTTGATGATCTTTTTCGTTTACCGGTATTCTCAGTTTAGACATAATATTAATTTAGCTGGGTTTTGTCCATCTGTTCCAAAGCATCCAATATACCATCAGCCCCGGGATTAATACCATCGGGAGAAAGATAACTCCATTGAATAATGCCCTTTTCATCAATTACAAATAAGGCCCGGTGGCTCTCTCCTCCTTCTTCATTGTAGGCTCCGTAAGCCTTCGATACCGAGCCCTTGGGTTCAAAATCTGCAAGCAGTGGAAAGTGCAATTTCCTGTTCTGTTCAAATGCCATGTGACACCACTTGCTGTCTACAGAAATTCCCATGATCACCGCGTTGTACCGATGAAACAGTTTGAGTGTTTCATTGTACAACGCCATTTGATCACTGCATACCGGGCTCCAGTCGGCCGGATAAAATGCCAGCACCACCCGCTTGCCCCTGAATTCCGACAATTTCAATTTCTGATCGGGGGTAGCATTCAGTTCAAAATCAGGTGCCGGTTCTCCTTTTTGTAAAATCATATAGATAAAATTATATAAATGATGCTAGCCTGATTCCGTCAGGATTGGAAAATAAAGGGCAATAATGATGCCCTGCCAAAAATAAACCGTTTCGGTCAATCGCACCGCTCAATCCTTTATAAGTCCGGCGGACGGAAATTGACCAGACAGGGGTTTGCCAACGAATGAGCCTAAATGAAGAACCCTCAGCCGTGTGCCGAAGGTTCCCGTGAAATGAACTGGAAACTCTGTCTGCCTATAATCCGTCATCATGTTTTGCTGCCTTAACTCCAAAAATAAAAAACACGCCTACCTGAACAACATTATTCTCTCCGCTTCCGGCATACGTATCCTGAAAGAAATTAGTGATACCCAGGTTATACCGGGCGTCAAACCCCAGGTTCAGGTCTTTAATCAGATAACCCAAACCAAACGCCCACGAAAAATCAAATTTCCGGTAAAGGGATTTCATATCCTCATTGTAGTTAGGAAGCAGGAATTTGGCGTTCAATAACTTTCCGATTTGCGGTCCGCTCTCAACAAAAAATCCGGAAGGGTGTTTATATTTTAAAAGAATGGGGATATTCAAATAATCAATATTCAAATTGGAGCCGACATGATTTTCAGTAGACCGGGTTCCCTGACCTGAATACATTATTTCAGGTTGCAAACTAAACTGACGGTATATCGGAAGAGAAACCAACGCCCCGGCATGTACGTTCGCTTTCCAGCTGAGATTGCCGTAATTGTAACTGTTGATAGTAGAAATATTAACGCCTCCTTTAATTCCCAGCATGACCTGCGCCCGGCCAGCGGTTAAGAAAAACCCGGTCAGAACCAATAAGAACCACTTTCTCATAAAAATTACTTTTAGTTTGGAGTCCGCGCAAAGCTAATGGGTGAACATGAAAAACCCTCCAATTAAAGAGGGTTCTTCGGAAAAAACAGAGTGATTTAACTTGAGATTATATTTAATATCGGTAAAAGATTATTTGTTACCGGCTTTCTGGCCGAAGAGATAAAAAATACCCAGCTGGAAAACACTGTTTTTGGCAGTTCCGTTGTTACTGTCTTTCACTATGTTTGAGACCCCCAGGTTATAACGGGCGTCAATACCTGCGTTTAATCCGCTGATCAAATATCCGAGGCCAAAAGCCCATGAAAAATCAGTGGATTTATAAGCTGATTTTTCGTCTACGCTAACGCTGCCGGATTTCGCCTTGGCGCTCATAAGAAATCCAAGCTGTGGTCCGGTTTCTAAAAAGAAGCCCGATGGGTTATTATATTTAAACAGCACCGGAATATTCAGATAATTGCTATTCATTGTTGCTGTGTAGTCTTGCTGATCCACTTTAGTTCCCTGGCTGGAATAAACTACTTCCGGCTGCAGACTAAACTCATTAAATAACGGCACTGCCACCAGAGCGCCTCCGTGAAAACCTATTTTCCATTTGGTGCCGCTGACATCATTACCCGTAAAATTAGCCATGTTTGCTCCGGCTTTCACACCAAACTGGATCTGGGCGTCAGCGGCTGCAAAAGAAAATCCTGTCAATAACAATAAGAACAACTTTTTCATAAAAATTGGTTTTGAATTATAAAACTGGCACAAATCTAATAGCCGGGTTTTACAATTGCAACTACACGAAAAGTAAATTATTTTATTGTACAGGATGAGAAAAAAGGGATGAGCTTTATTCTATAAAGCACTGAAAATCAAGTTGAAAAAGATTATAAGCCCATAAAGCCCCGGAGCTATAAATTTAGCAGTGCACTATGTAGTTGCCTGTCATTTTCCCATACACATATTACCTGCTCGTGATCGCCCGTTGCTTTTACAACTGGCAGGTTTCCTTTTCCGAGATTCTGTTTTTTTTCTGACGAAAACCCGCAAATCACGTCTCCCTTTTCGGTCCACACATACACATTTTTAGTCCCCGCGACCGTCATGCTGCAACTTCGCCCGTCTGCAATTTCCAATTCCGGCTTTCCTGGTTCACAGGCAAATATTTTATCCTTCGGCCTCCAGACGGTTTGTAGAATCCCATTTTCATTAATAACCAGCGCGCCGCCATCCATGGGGCAGCCATTCAATTTCCAGCTTCCGGTTCCCAGCTTTTCAGCCGGGGCGAATGTTTTTCCGCCATCGCCCGATTGAACGAGATAAAGCTCCCTGTTCCCGCCGATCAGATTACGGAACATAACATATACCTGATTGCCTCTGGCGGCAACGGAAGGTTTACAGCATTCACAAATGGTCGAATCCGGTGATGCATAAATTAAATTATTTTTCGCCCAGCTTGCACCTCCGTCGGCGGATGTTGATCCATATAACTGGTTGTGCCCCGCGCGTATATCAAGCCATACGGCAGATAAACGATTACCGTCATAATCGGCGAATTCTGACTCGTCCTGAAAGGCGATAACTTTTACTTCTCACCATACTTCAATTCACCATTCACGATTTTTGCCACGGAAGTATATGGATGCTCAACTGCTTTTCCTATATCCATAATATGCATCACCTTCCAACCCTTAACCTTGAGTTCGTCTGAAACCATGGAACGGTGGCAACGCCACCAGACCGCTTCGGAGCACATAAAAGCAGTCCTCTCCCCGACGGCTGTTCGTTCCAGGATCTCAATCTCTTCTTTAAAATCATCCGTCTCCATATAATCCGCATAACCCTGAAAAGCAGCATTCTTCCAGGCCGTATTCAACGAGCCAGCCTTTACCTTTCTTCTTCCGCCTAACGCTCTTATATGGGTGTATTGAATATGATTTTCCGGGAGGGTCAACGCCAACGATTCTTTATTGAATTGCGGATAACGCCGGGATCCCGGAAAACTCCTGATATCCGCGACCAGCGCAATCTCAAAAGAATGCAGCATGGCAACAAATTTTTCCAGTGTATGGGTTGAATGACCAATTGTCCAGATGCATTTCTCCTCTGCTGTTTTCATATCACAAAATTACAACAACGTTTTCCGGCCGGCCAGGGAAAGCGTCAATACTTTTTAATCCGCAATCCGTTTATCCGGCGCAATAAATTCTACGTAGTAGATGCGCATGAGCAAAATAAAAAGGGAGATCAGCAGCGGACCGAAAACAATGCCGATGAAACCGAATAGCTGAACGCCCACAATCACGCCAAAGACCGTTATCAGTGGATGCACGTCGCCTATTTTTTTCTGCAGCCAGAAACGGAACACGTTATCAATTGTACCAACCACCAGCAGCCCGTAGATCAGAATAATAAATCCCTTGGCTGTTTCTCCGCCGACAAATAGGATAATAGACAAAGGAATATAGGCAAGGGCCGCACCCAAAACGGGTATCAGCGATGCAAAGCCGGTAAGGGCAAACCACAGAAAGGGCTCCGGAACTCCTACGATCAGATAAATAATCAGTCCGGCAATTCCCTGAACGAAAGCAACGAGAGGAACACCCACGGCATTCGAAACGACCATATTATTCACTTCCTTTTGCACTTTTACCAGGTTATCTCTTCTCAGGGGAAGCACATCATCCAGCCAGTCTTCCATAACATGGCAATTCGTCAGCATAAAATACAAAAGGAAATACATAATGAACAGGGCCAGCACCGAGTTAAAAGTTGCTCCCAAAATCAGCGGCAGTTCCTGGATGGCCATTCCGGTCAGGTTGCGAACCGTTTCCTCGTTTAGGAAGTGATATCCGACCCTGGATTCAATATCCCGGAGAAAAACCAAAAGAGTGCTGGTAATTTCCTGCGCGTGACTGATCGCATAGCCCACTTTGGAACTCACGGTATTGACGAGGAAATAGACTGGAAGCATGATGATCAGAAATGAAACGAGCATCAGGATAAGAGCCGCCGCCCAGGGTTTCCATTTACGGATGAGCAGGTGTTTCATATATTTCCTCATGAGCACATAAAAAGTGACCGCTCCCAAAAAAGAAGGAAGAAATCCCTGAAGCCTGGAAAACAGAAGCAAGCCTATTAATACCAGGATCGCAAGAAAAAAAAACTGTCTTACCTTTTCCACATTAAACCTGTCCATCTGCCATTTTAACAACAAGTTACTAAGGATTATTTTTATCGTATTTTTAAGATAACCGGAAATTTATGAGAAAACTAAATCTATTACTCATAGTTATTTTTTTGCTTAACCCGGATCTGCGGGCTCAATCCAGACGGATTACGGGATTTACCGATTCGTCCAGCGCTTCGGAATACAGTACCGAATCCGCCTTTGACCGTTCCATCAGTGCAAAGCATATCGGCCTCAGCATTCGGGAACTGTCGGCTAAACCCCATCATCTCGGGTCGCCCGGAAGCCGGGAAGTAGCCGATAAAATCATGCAAAGATTCCAGCAATACGGATTCGAGACGCACCTGGATATTTACCAGGTTTTATTTCCGACCCCTAAAAAAAGGATCCTGGAAATGAGTTCTCCCACTATATACCGGGCCTTATTGAAGGAGGCTGTTCTGAAAGAAGATGCAACCAGTGGCCAGGAAGGCCAGCTTCCTACCTACAACGCATGGAGTGATGATGGGAATGTGACGGCTCCCCTGGTATTTGTAAACTACGGACTTCCCGCCGATTATGATGAGCTGGTCAAAATGGGCATTGATGTAAAAGGAAAGATTGTTATTGTGAAATACGGCATGAGCTGGCGTGGCATTAAACCCAAAGTGGCTTTGGAGCACGGAGCTATTGGTTGTATTATCTATTCCGATCCAAAGGATGACGGATATTTTCAGGGAGACGTTTATCCCCGCGGACCTTTCAAAAATGAATACGGAGTGCAGCGCGGAAGTGTTATGGATATGCCCATCTACCCGGGAGATCCGCTGACGCCCGGTATCGGCGCTACAAAAAATGCAAAACGAATAGCTTCTCATAACGATGCGCCGAACCTGCTGAAAATTCCCGTGTTGCCCATTAGCTACCATGATGCAAAGCCGCTGCTGGAGGCCCTAGAAGGCCCCGTGGCCCCGGAAAGCTGGCGGGGCGCGTTGCCTATAACCTATCATGTAGGCCCGGGCAAAACCACCGTTCACCTGCAACTGGAATTTGACTGGAAACTCGTGCCCTGTTATGATGTAATTGCCACTCTTAAAGGAAAGGATTTCCCGGATGAATGGGTAATCCGTGGCAATCACCATGACGCCTGGGTGAATGGCGCACAGGATCCAATAAGCGGTCAGGCATCTATGTTAGAAGAAGCGAAGGCCGTGGGAGAACTCGTAAAGACCGGCTGGAAACCCAGGAGAACCCTGGTCTACTGCGCGTGGGATGGCGAGGAGCCGGCCCTGCTGGGTTCGACCGAATGGGCAGAAGATCATGATTCGGTGCTAAAACAAAAAGCGGTGTTGTATATCAATTCAGATGGCAATGGCAGAGGATTTCTTTATGCCGGTGGCTCTCACAGCCTGGAAGGATTTGTAGACGAAGTGGCAAAAGGAATTAATGATCCCGAGACCGGAGTAAATGTTTACGAGAGGCAGAAGGCACAACAGATAGCCACTGCTCCGGATCTGAAACGGGCTAAAGAAGATATGGCTAAAACATCCTTATCCCTGGATGCCCTCGGCAGCGGGTCAGACTTCTCTGCTTTCCTGCAACACCTGGGCGTACCCTCCCTCAATATTGGTTATGGCGGAGAAGATAACGGTGGAGAATATCATTCCATTTATGATTCCTATGATAATTTTATTCGTTTCAAGGATCCCGGCTTCCCTTACGAAGCGGTCCTTGCAAAAACGGCGGGGCATCTTTCCCTCAGGATGGCCGACGCCGATCTGTTGCCTTTTGATTTCAGAAGTCTTTATTCGAAAATTAGAACCTACAGTGCAGAACTACAGACAATCCTGAACAATCTTCGGGAAAATACCGAAATCAGCAACGAAGTGCTGAAGGGAAAGTATCTGACCCTGGCTTCTGATACAGCAAAACCTTTCTTTGCCCCGAAGCCGAAAGAGGAAGTTCCGTACATTGATTTTTCTCCGCTCCAGAATGCAGTTGCAAAACTGGAGAAAGGCGTGGAGCATGCGCATGAAATCTGGGAACGTGCTGAAAGGAATAGGGAGGATCATGACCACCTCAACCAACTACTTTACCGGGCCGAGCAGCAATTGTTATTGGAAAGCGGGCTTCCGGAAAGATCCTGGTATAAACACGTTTTGTACGCACCGGGTATGTACACCGGCTATGGCGTAAAAACAATGCCAGGCATACGGGAAGCGATCGAACAAAGGGATTTTAAACGGGCAAACGAAGAAATAAAAAGGACCGCAGCCGCACTGGAAAAATTGGGGAAATATTTAGAGGAGCTATAGGGTATTCCTAACAAGATTACATCCATGCAATTACGTTAGTAAATGTATTTCTGATTTCCCAAAAAACGTACGCGACCACTTCTTGTGGTCCCACCTCAAACCCTTAAAAAAATCCGTTTTTTATACATGAAATAGAGGAACAGCCACTTAATGAAAATATAACAGGCCGCCATCACAACGATGTTGTACGGATCGCCCACCAGTTGTCCGAGCCACTGAAAGAACCCATTCGTAGTATATTCCCAATTGATAAAATGACCGGAAATGTAAATCAGGATAGAATTCATCCCGATAACCTTAAAGAAAAACGCCCATTTTTTGTGACCGAGTATATCAATTACATAGTAGAATAGCGACAACAACAGGAGGCTGATCCCACCCACCTGCAGAACAAAGGAGCTGGTCCACAAATTTTTATTGATGGGGAAATCCAGATTCCAGATCTGCGCAAGCACCAGGAAGACCACGCCTGTCCCGGCCAGCCAAAGCGCCTTTTTACGGCTGGCCATGGTACCATTTTTCAGCAGGTTTCCGGCCAGGATGCCCAGCAGCGCTGTGCTTATGGCTGGTAAAGTGGACATCAGGCCTTCGGGATCATGAATGCCCAGATACAATTTTCCCGGAAGTACCAGGCGATCAATATAAGAAGCAAAATTTCCCTGCATGGTAAGATCCCCCATGGGAAATCCGGGTGCGGAAGTAAATTTTAATAAGAGCCAGTAGCCAATAATAATACCCCAGAACCAGATCATCTGGGCTTTTTCTTTAGTATAAAGAAAAATGATATTGGCAAACATATAACCCAATCCAATCCTTCCCAGCACACTGCCAAACCGGATATCGGAGATGGGGCGCAGTTCAAGACCGTTATTATATATGATACCCAGCAATACCAGGATAAGGCCTCTTCTGATCACCCTGCCAAGCAGTTGCTCTCTGCTTTTCCCTTTTTCCAGCTGTCGCCCGATAGAATAGGGCGTAGATACACCGGCCATAAAAAGAAAAAGCGGAAAAATCAGATCATAGAAATGGAATCCATTCCACGCAGGGTGTTCCAGCTGTTCTGAAATGGCGCCCCAGAACGGCGAGCCGGTTGCTTTGGCAATGCCGCGAAAAAGTTCGTCGGCACCCATGATCCAGAACATATCAAAACCCCGGAGAGCATCCAGGGAGTAAAGACGTTCAGGCAACGCGGGATTGACTTTTCCTGTGTCTGATTTTTGCACCGGCTTTCCAAGCGATGCCTGTAAGGTTTTCATTAATCTCTGTGTATTAAAATGAGCAAAGGGGAAGGTTATATCCTGTGTTTCGAAGGCTCCGGCCTTCTACAGAGAACAATTTACAAATATTTTTATTTATTCCTGCTTTTTGTTCCCTCCCTGGTGCAGCATGATAATTCCGGTTCTTTGTTCCGGCAGAGAGCCTGGATCTCAGCGTTCACACGACAGGTTATACGTCTTCTTGTCACAATTTGCCTTGTTCAAATATACTTTGGAGCCGTCCTGATGAATGGAACGGATGGTGGCAGAAGTAATGTCAAACGCATTTGCGAATGCAGCCGACTGGCTCGAGAACAACATCTCCTGAAGATCTTTCGATTTGAGTGCTTCTCCATAATGTAACTCAACTATGTTTTTATCCACTTGTTCAACCAGCCCCTTTATTCTCACTATATAGGATTGATAAAGCGCTATCTTTTGTGCATCGTACTGATCTTCCAAAACCACCATTTGCTGCCAGTATTTTCCGTCCACCTCATTTACGCAGGAACAGGATGGCAGACCGACTTTGTCTACTCCGGGACATTTCGAATCATCCGGTTTGGCTAATTTATTCAATGCAGCATCCTCGGCATTGCCTATTTCCCGGAACCTGGCTGCAAATTCCCTGTTCAGGGCCACCAGTTGTACACTGGCCAGATCGCGGGTCTTGATAACGAGTTGGGCCGTTACAGGATCGTCCTGTATTACCGGACGGCTGCTGGCTTGCATTCGTTGACTGGCTTGCTGCATAGCCCATTCCTTTTGCTGATCCGGCGTCATGCTCTTTAGTTTTGCGGCCAGTTGCTGAGCATCCGCTGCCGTTTGTCCGGACGGAATTTGCCCGGCTCTGCTGCCCGAAGCCATCAGGAACGCATTGTTAAACTCATTCGATTTTTGATGCAGCAGGGTATCCAGATCTCTCATGTACACGCCATAATCTATAATTTCCGTTTGATTATTTTCATTCACCCTGGTGCTGCATAATGCAAAATTCGCTGCCGCGTTTCCGGGAACTTCAAGTTTTGACATGAGGGAAAGAACACTCAGATCCAGACATTTCTGTGCATACAACAATGAACTTAATGCCAGGAATAACAATAATAAAACAGGTAGTTTCATGTTCAGGGGTTAAATTTTTACTTCTTTATAAACTCCACCCGCCGATTGTTGGCCTTTCCTTCCGGCGTGTTGTTGTCGCTGATCGGTTTTGTGTCGCCGAATCCCATGCAGGTAAGTCGTGAAGCATCAATGCCCATGCTCACTAGCTGGGCTTTTACCGCTTCCGCCCTTTGCTGGGAAAGGCTGAGGTTGGATGCCGCAACACCAGTATTGTCCGTATGCCCATCAATTTCAAATTTGAGTGACGGGTCTTTCTTCATCATATTGTTGATCTGGTTAATGGTACCCATGGATTCCGGCCTGAGCGCGGCCTTGTTCACATCGAACAGAATTCCATGTGTAATGATTTTGCCATCCGTGGTTACTTTTTTGTAAATATCGATTCCGCCAGCTGCAATGCGAACATTTTTGATAAAGGAGTTTTCATACCCGTTCACGTCAATGGTTACATTGTTCGCTTTGCCTGTAAGATTGTTTACATTGGCAACCCGGTACTGATCGATATATACCTTCCCGACGGACTTATTGATGGCGATCGCAACATGGTGCCACTGCATCGGGTGGTTATAGTTGATGTCCAGCCCCTGGGGAAAAGTAATATCTCCCAGCGTCCAACTGATGCTGTTATCCGTTCCAAAAGTCATCCCTGGTATTACCCCGTCCGCCTGAGCATAATAAACCCTCGATCCAAAATCCACCATGACATGTCCAATGCCAAATTTCTCATTTTTAAAGTCGAATTCAACGGTAAACTGATCGGGCATATAGCTCATATTGCTCATCCTGGGCGTCAGGGTGGCTCCATCTCCGGAAGGGACGTGTATTACATTTTCGCCATCTTCCGTCTGGACGTCCATCTGTCCATGATCCAGCGTAAACTGGGATGGGATTTCACCGGTTTGTTCGTCCGCCAACTGGGACTGAAAAATAACTTTATCGCCGGGAACAAAATCGTAGTTCTGATAGGATTTCATGCTGGCAACGGAAGCGGATGCTCCGTCCTGTGGAGCATTGGCTTGTGCAGCCGCGGGCGCCTGCGCGGCCGGCGCCGGATTATCCTTGTCTTTCTTCTTTTTCTTAAACAGATTGCCGATACCCTGTTCTGCCTTATTCATTCCCTTATCGGCTTCATTGCTGATGTCGTTGTTGGCATGATTGGTGGCGGCATCCTGTGCAACCTGTCCGGAATTACTCACCTGGGCCTGCACCGTGTACACGGAAAGAAATAAATACATTCCGGCAGCAAGCAGCAATATCCTTTTCATGTTTTTGCTACAAAAAAACCAATAAAACCGGCGAAAGACAATCAGATAAAGATATGATTTTGGGCTGCCCGCGACGGCTGACCGCTTCCGGGCGATTATCAAAACAGCCGGAATAACCGATTATTTCGGTAATTTCATTGAGGTAAAGATAGTCACCACCCATCTGATCATGCTATTCGGATTACTGAAGCGGTTAAAGGTATTCGTGAAAAAAGGCGCCTGTATTTTAACAATACTATCCGGGCAGTTTTCAATTTCCAGATGCTATTCGCAACCGCCTGTTCAATTTTTCATTCAGCAGCTGGATAACAGGAACGGACTCTCCAACAGTTCCATCAATAATATTTTTAAGGACTCCGACAGTCTTATCTGGGTGGCCACCTGGGATGGGCTGAATATGTATGACGGCACTTCTTTTCATGTGTTTAATTACAGCAAGGAAAATACCTATAAAAGCATTGGCAGCAATGTCATCCAGCGGGTGGTGGAAGACCATGCGCAGCATATCTGGATCAGTACCATCGGTGGCATTTCCCGGTATGATAAAAATTCCGGGAAGTTCCAAAATTATTTCTACGATCAGTACCAGCGAAGCAGCATCAGCGAACAGGAATATGAACTTGCGGTGGATAACTCCGGTTCCGTTTTTTGCTTAACGTCCAAGTTTGGCCTCACTTATTACGATGAAGCTCTGGATACCTTTCAAATATGCTCTTTGCCACGCAATGATTCCAAGATCGTCCGGCTTGCCATTGACAAATCCAACCACCTGTGGTTACTAAACGCCCATGGAGATCTGGAGGTTTTCACCGGAAAGGGCCACGATTTTAAGGCAGTGAAAGTTTTTCAGGAAAAAAATACAATTGCCCATTTCTTTTTTACGAACGGGCATATATTTTATACTACCCTGGACGACCGGTTGTTTGAAATAGATCCCGAAACGCTCGCAAAAAAACAAACAATGCAAATGAAACATGGAATTACTTCCATGATTTATTACCAAAATCATTACCTGCTTGCCTGGTCCACCAAGGGATATGAAGTGTTCAATGCAGATTTCAGTCCCTCTGATTTTCTGCTCGCCGAAACCAGACAAATGCAGGACATCAAAGTAACCTCCCTGGCCGGGGGAAGCGAACAAATACTCTGGTTGGGAACAGATGGGAATGGCCTCATTAAGATATACCCCAAAACAAAGTCGTTCGGCCTTATTTCCACTGCGGAAAACGGCAACCCGTATAATAAGTCCGTTAGGGCTTTTTGTGAAGAAAACGGAAATCTCTGGTTTGGCACCAAGGGGAATGGGATTGTAAAAATCCCTGATTTCTGGTCAAATCCTTCTGCTGCTTCCCCAAGGGAAAATTTTCTGGCGCCGCAGCAACTGGATAACAATGCCGTCTATTCCCTGAAAAAAGGATTTGACGATCTGATCTATATTGGTACAGACGGGAAGGGGATCTCGGTGTACGATTTGAAGAATAAACGATTTCACAAATGGTCCGGCATCCGTGGATATGATCAATATATCGAATTCGGCTCCGTTTATGCCATGCTCCAGGATACAGACCGTTCGCTCTGGCTGGGAACGAGCGGTTATGGCCTGATTCATCTGAAAATTGACCGGGATATTTCGGGCAATCTTTCTGTAGCCTATCTCGAACAATATGCTTTCAATAATAACAATACCGGACCCGCCAACGACATCATTTATGCCCTTGCCGATGGCGGCGATAATAAATTATGGATCGGTTGCCGTTACGGCGGATTAAGTCTGCTGAATAAAAAAACACGGAACTTCAAAACTTTTAAGGCTTTTACCTATGAAGGAAGTCTGTCTAACAACGACGTATTATCCGTTTATAAAGACAGCAGGAACAGGATCTGGGTGGGCACCAGTTATGGATTGAACCAGATCGACAACACGGAAGGATCAACCGCCGAACCCATATTCAAAAAATTCACCACCGAAAACGGACTGCCCAACAACACCATTCACGGCATCACGGAAGATGGCATGGGGCATATCTGGGCAAGCACGAACCGGGGCCTTGTTCAGGTAGATCCGGCCAGTGGAAAAATATCCAATTATCAGCAGATAGACGGGCTTCAGAGCAATGAGTTCTGCGATGGTGCGGTATGGAAAGATCAGTTTAACCAATTGTTTTTTGGGGGAACCTACGGGATCAACTACTTTCTTCCGCAAAATATCCGGAGATCAGACTGGCTTCCCAACCTGCTGGTATCGAACATCATGATGAGCGGCAGGGCGGCCAATGAAAACAGCTTCGCGGTACTGAAGCCAGATTCCATTCATCCGCTCTCCTACACCATTGAACGCAAAGATGATTTCTTTGAACTGGAAATGAAAGCGCTGAGTTTTTTGAATGCGGAGAAATGCGAGTATGCGTACTTTATGGAAGGTTATGATAAAGTATGGCATTTCCCGGGCAGCACCGGAAAAATTACATACAGCAATATCATGCCGGGCAACTATACGCTGAAGGTGAAATGGTCCAATGGCGAAGGCGTATGGACTCCGGAGACTCCACTGCTCGATCTGAATGTGAAAGAGTATTTCTGGCTCACGCCCTACGCGTTGCTGCTATACGCGTTACTGGCCTTCCTGATCGGTTATATCTTTTATAATTATAAGAAAAACAAACAGAAGATCAAACAACAACTGGCTGTAGAACATGCGATGCGCACCCGGGAAGAAGACCTGCATCAGGACAGGATCAGTTTTTTCACCTATATCGCTCACGAACTACAAACACCGCTTACCCTGATCATGGGCTCCATTGAACGATTTATTGACAAAGCGGCCGCTGTAAAAGTGCAGCAGGAAAAGCCCTATTTCTTATCCCTGATCCATCAGCAGGCATCCAAACTCACCTACCTCGTACATCAGCTGATGGAATTCCGGAAAGTAGAAGCGGGATTTTTTAAGAACCAGTATGTTTATCTGAACATTTCTGAATTCCTGCAAAACCTGGCAGACCCATTCATTTCCTTAAGTGAACAATACGGCATGGCTTATGAAATCCATATCGCACCCGGCATTACCGGTCTGATGGACAAGGATAAACTGGAAAAAATCATATTCAACCTGTTATCCAATGCGTTTAAACATGCGGAGCGTAATGAAAAGATCATTTTTCTGGCAAAAGAAAATAAGCCGAAAGCCACACTTGAAATATCGGTGGCCAATTCCGGATGCATGCTGGGCTCAGATCAACTGAATAAATTATTTGATAAATTTTATGTTGCCGGCACGCCTTCGACCGGAGCAGAGAAATCAGGAACAGGCATCGGTCTGGCTTTTGCCAGGCAACTGGTGAGCTTATTGAATGGTCATATCGAAGCCGTAAACGAAAACGGATGGATCAACTTCCTGGTCCAGTTGCCTCTCGAAGCCACGGACCAGCTTCCCGCGTCTGCTGAAAGAACCCCTCTTATTTCCGGCAAACCGTCTTATTTGTTTAAAACCATCACTTCCTATAATGGGTCCCATATACTCTCAACGGTAGAGAATAATAAACAGGCGATCATCGAAACGCTTAAAGAAAACAGCCGGAAAAATATTCTGATCATTGAAGACGAATCGGAGATACGCTTTTTGTTAAAGGATATGCTGAAAGAGGAATACATCATATCAGAAGCAGAGGACGGTCAAAAAGCATTAGAACTGATGCAGAAAGTAATCCCAGATCTGATCATCTGCGATGTAATGATGCCCAATATGAACGGCCTGGAATTATGCGACAAAATAAAAAACACACCCGCCGTGTGTCATATTCCTTTTATTATGCTATCTGCCCGGGATACCGTAGAGCAGCATATGGAAGGCTACGAGGTGGGCGCTGATGCTTACATCGCCAAGCCATTTCACATGGCACACCTGAAAATCCGCATCCGGAAAATGCTGGAGCAAACGCAAAAGCAGCATCGTCTTTTCAAAAATGAATATACTATAGATTCCCTGGTCGAAACAGACCTGCCGGATAATGATAAACAATTCCTCCGTAAGCTCATGCAATGTATTGAGGAAAATATGGACGAGCCGGAATTCAACGCAGAACAAATAGAAAAAATGCTTAGCCTGAGCAGGATGCAATTGTACCGGAGACTAAAAACACTTACCGGCATGACCCCCGGAGAATTCATTAAACATATCCGGCTAAAACATGCAGCGCATCTTCTGGCAACCACCCGTTTAACAGTGTCCGAGATTTTTCTTCGCACGGGATTTAATAACCAGTCTTACTTTTTCCGCGAATTCAAAAAACGGTACCAGGCAGCGCCCAACGAATACCGGGCGCAACAGACCATACAGATCTGAAACGTTTTTTCGATTTCCCGGATCCGCCATACCATTTTAAACGGATTAACCTTTCACAGTTTTCTAACACCCGGAAAATTAAAAGGACCTGGAGAAGTGTTATTTTTATTCAACTGTCATTCAAAACTACCGCTCCCTCAATGAGGTTAACCCTTTTTACCGCCTTACTGGTGATAGGCCAATCATTATTTGCCCAACACGCCGTTTTACGGGGGCTGGTGTCCGATACGGCCGAACATACCCCACTTTTCCAAAGCAGCATCATGGTGCTTCAAAGCAAGGATTCTTTTCTGATTTCCTTTACGAGAGCAGACGTTCACGGCGCATTCAGTTTCTCCCGTCTCCCTGCCGGCAAATTGATCTGCAAAATCTCCCATCCCGGTTATGCCGAATATGTAACGGAACTGGAGCTGAAGGACTCTTCAGAAATCAATCTGGGAAAAATTCCGATGATTCTCAAGAGTCAGCTGCTCCAGGAAGTGGTAGTTCACGGAAACATGGCAGCGATCCGGATAAATGGAGATACCCTCGAATTTAAAGCCGATAGTTTTAAAGTGCAGCAGGGAGCAACGGTGGAGGAACTACTAAAAAGACTGCCCGGGATCCAGATAGATAAGAACGGAAAGATCACAGCGCAGGGTCAGACGGTAAAAAAAGTGCTGGTTGACGGAGAAGAGTTTTTTGGCGATGATCCGACTCTGGTCACCCAGAACCTGCGGGCAGACATGGTTGACAAAGTACAGGTATTTGATAAAAAAAGTGATCAGGCTGCCTTTACGGGTATTGATGACGGAGAGAAAAACAAAACCATCAACCTGCAGCTAAAAGAAAATAAAAAGAACGGATATTTTGGCAAAGTGGAAGCGGGTGCCGGCTCCAATGGCTATTATAATAACCAGGTCATGTTCAATCTTTTTAAAAATAAATTGAAATTTTCCGGCTATGGCATTCTTTCCAACGTGGGAACCATTGGCCTGAACTGGCAGGACAATAACAGTTACGGACAAAGTTTTGCCAGCAGCCTCGACTACGATGAAACCATGGGCTATTTTACCTACAGCGGAAGCAATGATGATTTGGATTCCTGGGGCGGCCAGTATAACGGACAGGGCCTTCCCGTCGTAAAAACCGGCGGCCTGCATTTTAATAATAAATGGAATCAGGACAAACAATCTGTTAACCTCAACTATAAGATTCTGGATCTGGATGTTACCGGCCAGAATGCGTCCCGATCCGAATATATTTTGCCCGATACCCTGTATTATACAAACAGCACGCAGGCCTTTCATAACCACATCTTACGGAATAAGGCTTCCGGCATTTTTGAAATGACCCTGGATTCCGGTTCCACCCTAAAGATCAATGTGGATGCCAGCAAGGATCACAAAACAACACAAAGCGCTTATACCAGCGAATACCTGGCAGAAGACAGCAGTCTGGTAAACAGGAATAAACGGCAGGTAACCACCGTAGGCGATCCGGAAAAATTAAATACCAACCTGCTCTGGCGAAAAAAATTTCGTAAAAAGGGAAGGACCCTGTCTTTCAATTTCAAGGAAGAATATCAAAGCGACAATAGTTCAGGATATCTGAACTCGGAGACCAAGTTCGGCAAGGATAGTCTGCAACCGGAGCAGCTGACTGATCAGTATAAAACTTTCCGGAACAAAACTTTAGCCCTGGATTCCAGGCTTGTTTATACAGAACCCCTGTCCGCCATTTCCAGCCTTGCCATTAATTATGGCCTTTCAGGAGGAAATAGTCAGTCTGATCGCAATTCCTTTAATAAATCTGCAGTAGGTAAATATGACGCCATTGACAGCGCATACAGCAATGACTACCATTTCTCGCTGCTCACTCAAAAAACCGGATTACTTTACAATTTCAGCGGCCGGAAGCTTCATTTTAACATAGGTTCAGACATTGGATTCACCGGCTTTAAGCAGCAGAATCTCGATAGCGGATTATCCCTCAACAGGCATTTTGTGAACTGGTATCCGCAAAGCAGCATATCTTATAAATTTGAGCAGCAAAATGTTCTGTCTTTCCGGTACAGCGGGCGAACGCAACAGCCCGGAATCGAGCAACTACAGCCCCTGGCCAATAATCAGGACCCCTTAAACATTTATATCGGCAATCCTTTGCTGAAACCATCATTCAATAATAGTTTTAGTTTGAATTACTATAAATATAAGGCACTGAGCGAAACGGGTGTCTTTGTCAGCCTTTACGGCCAATCCACATCCAATGCCATCAGCTCTAAGGATTTCGTGGACAGTCTGGGAAGGCGGATCTATCAATCCGTCAATGTTAACGGGAACTACAACCTGAGTGGAAATATGGATTACAGCTTTAAAATCCAGAAGGCAGATATGAATATGAGTCTTGGAACAGGTTATAACGTAGGGAGAAACGTAAATATTGTCAATGACGAATTAAATGAAACCATGACGAAGACATACTCCTTCAGCTTCCGGATGAATAAATCAAAGGAAAAAAAATACGAGTTCAGTCTCTCTCCCACAGTTGAGCATACATCCAGCATTTCTTCCATTCAGCAATCAATCAATACAAAATACTGGACCTTCAATCTGAGAGCAGACGGAGATATTTTTTTACCCCTTAAATTCCAGATGCATACAGACTGCGAGTTTAACTTCCGGCAGAAAACTTCTGTGTTTGACGTCAATAATAATACCATTTTCTGGAACGCCTGGTTTGGCAAGAAATTTTTCAAGAAAGAGAACCTCCTGCTGAAAATACAGGCTAATGATATCCTGAATCAGAATATCGGATTCAACAGAGTGGTGAACAGCAACTATGTTTCCCAGAATACCTATACCACCATTCAAAGATACCTGATGCTTTCCCTGGTCTGGAATTTCGCCAAAGCCGGTTCTGCACAACCCAAACCTTAATATGCGACAATTTATTCTTTCGATTACCGCCTTGCTCCTGTCCTGCATAGTTGGTCATGCACAAAACACGATCTTTTTATCTGAGGGGAAAATTGAATTTACCCGAACAGTCAATTTAATCGCCAGGATTACTCCCGATGACGATGGATTTTCCGATTTGATGAAGAAAACCATGCCTAAATTTAAAAGGACCTATTTCCAGCTTTTCTTCTCGCATAACCAGTGGGTGTATAAGCCAGGCAGGGAAAACCCGGAAAACAATAAGCTCTGGGAAGAAGCCGCGGAGACGAATGTGGTAAGTGGCGATTATTCTACCGGCCGCTCGGTGAGCCAGAAGGAAGTGTTTGGAGAAACTTTTCTTATCCAGGACAGCCTGCGGCGGATTCGATGGAAAATGACCGACGAGACCAGGGACATTGCCGGCTTCACCTGTCACCGCGCCAATGCCCTGATCATGGATTCGATTTATGTCGTAGCTTTTTATACCGATGAGATCGTCACACCCGGCGGTCCGGAATCTTTTTCCGGATTACCGGGAATGATTCTCGGCATCAGCCTCCCGCATCAGCATATCACCTGGTTTGCAGACCAGGTGGAAGTCATACCCATTACCAAACCCCAGCTGACGCCGCCCACTAAGGGCAAAAAATGCAACAATGCCGTATTCAGCAAAACCCTGACCGACGGCTTATCCCGGTGGGGGAAATACGGAAGAAAATATATGGAAGAAGCGATGCTGTAAAAGCGTCTGGTTTATCACAGACAATATGTATTATGAACGCATATTGAAATTGGGAAATAAGGAAAAGACCGGAGCAGTCCTCACGCAAAAACTTGTAAATACAGTCTTTATGCAACCCCGGTACACTACAATGCAACTATAGTGTACAGATCCGGCCGCGGTTGAGGTTAGCTTTCCGTTCGAATTGCTTCATATGAGATGTGACCGAATTGCACTCGTTGTATTCTCTATTTGCCTGTTTATCTATCCCCATTGCTCCCAAGGCCAAAGTACCCGGTTGCACTTACAAATAGCAGGCGACGCTCAACATGGCTTTTTTGTAAATATTTATGAAGGAAATCAATTACGGATCTCCCGCAGTGAAGAGTTCTCCATTAGATTATTCAATCTGGACCAGAGCACAACGGGCAGCATCGAATCCTGGAAAGGAGAAACATGGGCCGGGAACGACAGTCTCATCATACTCAGCAGAAGCTCTTATATAAAGGAGTTTGACGCAAACCTTGATGTAAGCGTGCGTTATGAGGTCATTCACCGGCACATCATCAAAAAGACCATCCGCCTGTTTCAGCCATCCATGCCAGACATGTACTATATTCTGGATGAAACGGCCAGGCCGTCGGGAGATCCATTGAAATACACCAGTTTTGAGCACGATGATTTTCCGGGCGGGTTTGTTCACGAAATGTTTCCAGCCGTGGGTTGGGTAACTCCGGATCATCAGCTGGTTGGCTTTTTAACCGATGCCGGTTATAAAAATCAGTATACCCGAACTACCCGTCGCCGGTTCAGCGGGCGCGGCGGTGGTTTCACAGGCATGCGCAGACTGCCCGATCCGGAATTGTTTTCCGTGGCTACAGAAGCGGAAAGAAATCAGCATGATAACTATATCCGGCAAACCTATGGGGAAATGTACAATCTGGATGCCGGAAGTGCTGAGTTGATAAAGCTTCGGGAAGATTATCAGAAAGAAGGAAATGTTGAGGTAGATAAAAAAGAGGGTCTGATTTCTCTAAGCTGTCATCCCGGAGGCCCCGCAGGCATATCCTTTATAAGTCCCCTGAAAGATCAACGGACATATACCATCTCTTTCCTTTGCAAAGGTTCCGCGCCGGTAGCCCTTAAACTTTTCCGGATGAAAAATGGTCACCGCACCGTGGAACTGGAAGACGGCCTGAAATACATTGATGCTTTCCCCTGTAACGAAAATGAATGGACACTCTTTAAAGGAAGCATACTTGTTCCTTATATTGAAAAGGACAGCGTGTCCATTTTTATCGGCACGCAATCCGGAAAAGAATCCACCCTTCAGATAAAAGACTTCAGCCTGCAGGAAAACCAGCCCCGACGTGAGCCATACAATATTCTCCCGCTTGGGAAACCGGCAGAAAAAACCACTTATGCTTTTGTTGAGCCCTGGAAATCCCACAGGGATTTCATGATCTCTTCCCAGGCCATGCTGGCGGAAGGAAAAGGATTCCGGGGATCTCTGATTGAAAAAATGCTTTACGCCAATTTCAACATGCTTACCTGGATCACTTCCGTGCGGGATTTTACGCCATTTAATGTGCCCAACATGAATTATATGCCGGATATGTACAACCGGGATTGTTTCTTTTCTACGGTTTCAACTTATAATAAGGACTTAAATCTTGCACTGTGGAATCAATGGGCTAAAACGCAAACCCCGAAGGGAGCCATTGGCACCATCATTACACCCTATATGGGTTCCGTGGAGGCCAAAGACAATGAAGCCAGTATCGAATGGCTGATTTGGGCCATGTTGAATAAACGCCGGTTCGGCGCTGTACTTCCACAGGATAAAATAAAAAAAACGGTAGATTATGTATTGAATGAATTTGATTCAACGGGAAACGGCATTTGCTACTCGCATTTTCCGCTATGCCAGGTGGATATCATTGATTTTAATCCGAAAACCGATCGTTTGGCTGTAAACCAGGGCATGCTGGCAATTGCGCTGAGAACTATCAGAGAGCTTGGATTCCCGGTAACTGAAGACCATATTGCAAAAGCAGAGCAGGGATACCGGGACTTTTATGACCGAAAAAGAAAACACATGCTATTCGACAAGAAATATCCGGATCTCATTTCCCCCACGGATCTTGAACCGGAATTCTTCTCCCTGTGGTTATTCGGCCGGCCGATACTATCGGATGAAATGGTGATCAATCATCTCGATCAGATCCCGGTCCTCAATAAAGTTGCCGGATCGCCGCATCCGGAATATGGAACCACCGCACCCATTTTGATCCATCTCACAAAAGATAAAAAGGGTTATGCCTTTCTCAGTAAAGACTACCAGCCATTTGAAAAATTTGGCGAAGAGAATTATACTGACGGAAAGAATGACGGTTATTATTATAACGGCGGTAGCTGGCTGCGGCCGGAATACTGCGCCTATGTGGTCGGCTTGAAACACGGGTGGAAGAAAGCCCGTGATCTCATGGAGAACCGGGTGTGGGCAGAAATCAACCTGAATCCGAAATGGCCTTTCAGCAAGGAATTCATCCCGACCAAATGGACTTCCACGGATTCCTGGTGGCCTTCAACGAGGGGGCTTTGCTGGAATGTATTTATCCTGATGGCCGATGAAGTTGCAGGACTCCGTAAACCGGAGATGGATCCCGATTATAAAAAATAAAAATGCAAACAAAAGTCAGTCCCCATAACAAACATTCTTCAATCACAAAACTGATCTAGCATTATGAAACAAAAACTACAGATTGCTTTCAGGCCATGGGCGGTGAAGATTGCCGCCCAATTATTGATGATCATGCTGCTCTTTTTTTCAGGTTATGCCCAGAACCCGGATGCAGGCAGGCACGTTAGCGGCATAATCTCGAATCAAAAAGGAGAACCCCTGACAGGCGTATCAGTGATGATATCCGGCATGAAAACGGGCACGGTCACGGATGAACTGGGAAAATTCAGTTTGCCTGTTCCCCAGGGCAAAGTAATCCTGGAGATTTCATACGTTGGTTACCAAAAACAGTCCATCAGTGTCGGCAGCCAAAATGAATTGAATATCACCCTGGCCGAATCGTCAGGCAGCATGAACGATGTAGTGGTGATCGGTTATACAACGCAAAAGCGAAAAGACCTTACCGGGGCCTTGTCAGTAATAGACGCCAAAAATATCAGCAATATTCCCGTTGGTGGTGTTGACCAGATCATGCAGGGTAAAGCGCCCGGCGTGGTGGTTACTTCATCCACGGGCGCACCCGGTGGTCCCATTGAAGTGAGAATAAGAGGGATTGGAACCATTGGGAACAATGATCCCCTGTACATCGTGGATGGTGTTCCGACCAAGGATGGCATCAATGAAATTTCCCCGAACGATGTGGAAAGCATTACTATTTTGAAAGATGCTGCCTCCGCTTCCATTTACGGAGCAAGGTCTTCCAACGGCGTGGTGCTGATCACCACAAAAAAAGGCAAATCAGGTATTCCCCGGTTCAGTGTGAATGCCTATACCGGCGTGCAGGCGCCCGGGCATTTAATCAAGATGGCCAATACTGCCGAATACGTGCGTGCTTTCAATACCGCAGCGTTGAACGACGGAAGGACCCCGATTCCGCAGAGCACAATTGATACCCTTCCGGACGTGAACTGGCAGAAAGAAGTGCTGAAATCAGCGCCCATGACCAATGTGCAGTTCTCCGTCAGCGGTGGCACCCCGAATACAACTTATTCTTTGTCGGGCTCCTATCTTGACCAGAAGGGAATGATCATGAATTCTTCCAATCAGCGGGCAAATGTGCATGCAGCCCTGGCCAGCACACTTTCCAAATTGTTTTCCATGGGAACCAATATTAACCTCGCCTACAATAAATTCAGACAGGTCGGGAGCTCCGGTGATGGTTACGGAGCCGGCAATCCCGGGGCCAGCATCATGCGTTATGCTTTATTCAGAACACCGGCAACGCCTGTTTATAATAAGGATGGCAGTTTTGTAGATCTTCCCAATCCCCCCGCATTCTTTGGTGACGGATACAATCCGGTCGGGCTCGCGGCCAACACCAATACCAACTACTATAATTATTCATTGCTGGGAGATATTTACCTGCAAATGACGCCCGTAAAAAATCTGACCATCAAAACAGATTTGGGCACCAATGATATCATTACCGATTATAAACAATTCAATCCGACCTGGGGAACCAGGAGCATCAATGCCACCGGTTCTCTCGGACAATCCAACGCAGATAATTTTAATTACAACTGGACGAATACCGCTACCTACAAATGGGAAAGCGGGAAACATGCCGTTGACCTGCTCGGTGGCACTGAACTCATCTATAACGATTCCAAAGCATTCTCCGGCTCGCAACAGAATTATCCGAACCAGTCACCTGCCTTTCAGTACCTGGACAATGGAATAGGAACAACCCTTTCGCCCTACGGAAGTACCGGCGGCAACGAATCCCGCTGGGCTTTGTTTTCCCTGCTGGGCAGAGCGGCTTATACTTATGATGACAAATACCTGGCTTCGTTCAGCTTCAGGAGAGATGGATCTTCCAGGCTCCAGCCCACCAACCGTTACGGCGATTTCTTCTCGGGAGCCCTTGGATGGAGAATCGATAAAGAAGCTTTCATGCAGAACATCACTCAGATCTCTTTACTGAAATTAAGGGGAAGCATAGGGCAGCTGGGTAACCAGGAAATCGGAAACTACGCATATACGTCCACGGTAGGTCCTACAGCATCCTATTCTTTCGGTGGTGTTATAGCTCCGGGCTATACCATTACTTCAAATGGTAATCCGGACATCCGCTGGGAAACCAGTACGCAAAAAGACGTCGGCCTCGACCTGGGTCTTTTACAGAACGCCATTACGTTTACGGCGGACTATTACAACAAAACCACATCCGGCATGTTGCTATCTGTTCCCGTCCCCAGCAGCGCAGGCAGTGCAGGCAGTCCAACCGAGAATGCCGGCCAGGTATTGAATAGTGGTTTTGAATTTGAACTGGGTTACCGGAAAACCATTAACAAGGACTGGCGTTATTCCGTAAGCGCAAATTTAGCTACTGTGCACAACAAGGTAGTCGCCCTGGCTGACGGCAAGCCAATCCCCGGCGGAAGGATCGACGACAATGTATATGCGACCCTTACCGCCGAAGGACAACCCATCGGAGAATTCTATATGCTTCGCCAGGAAGGCATTTTTCAAAATGACAAGGAAGTATTTACCCATGCCTATCAGGGTCCCGGCGTACGGGCAGGTGACGTGAAATACCTGGATGTAAACAACGACGGAGTGATTGACCAGAACGACAGGCAGAATGTCGGCAGCCCGATTCCTAAATTCACTTATGGATTTACCGGAACAGCAAACTATAGAAACTTTGACCTTAGCCTTTTCTTCCAGGGCGTTTACGGGAACAAGATTTATAACCAGATTGCGACGGACATCGAAGGATTTTACCGGGCGTTTGATGTAACGGAAAGGATTGCCAATGACAGCTGGCACGGCGAAGGAACCAGCAATAAATTCCCGATATTGTCCTGGTCCGATGCCACGAATAACAAACAACCATCCACCCGTTTTCTGGAAGACGGTTCTTACCTCAGACTTAAGAATATTCAGATCGGATACAGTTTTGGCAACGCCGCTTTATCCAGCCTGAAGATTTCTTCGGCACGTTTTTTCATCAGCGTTCAAAATGCATTTACCATTACGAAATATACAGGTTCAGATCCGGAAATGGGCGTGAGTTCCAATGGAGCCGGAGACGGCGTGAGGGCAGTCGGCATCGACTGGGGGACCTATCCGTCCGCAAGAACATTTACCGTTGGAGCTAACCTTAATTTCTAATTCTTAATCACATCATTTATGAAACACATTAAAATATCTCTGATCGTTATATCGATGCTGGCTTTCGGTATATCAGGATGTAAAAGAACCCTGGATCAGCCAGTGCTGGGCTTTTATTCGCCCAGTAACTTTTTTACGACAGATGCTAATGCGCAATTTGCAGTGAACGCCGCTTATGCACCGCTCATGTTCACTTCAGGAACAGACAATCCTTTGTGGGTTACGGGGGATGTGGCTTCCGATGATGCCATCAAAGGAGGGAATACCGGAGACCAGGCGGATTTTGAATCCATCAATCAATTTAATATTCTTCCCACCAATTCTGCCGTGGAAGCCTTATGGGGGAAAAATTATGACGGGGTATTTAAATGCAATGTGGTGCTGGACGGACTGACCAACAACAGCGTCGTTTCTGAATCCGTCAGAAAATCATCGATTGCACAGGCCAAGTTTCTGAGGGCCTATTACTATTTCGTTCTCACCACCTCGTACGGCAATATTCCTTTGCATCTGAAGGTGGAAACACCGGAAGAATTACAAAGCCCTGCCAAACCGCAGGATTCCATTTATCTGCAGATTGAACAGGATTGCAATGACGCTATAGCCGATCTACCTGATCCATCCGCTGCCGTTCCGGTAGGACAGGTAACCAAGGGATCTGCCTATGCGTTGCTGGCAAAGGTTTATTTATTCCACGCTGATCTCGCCAATCACTATCAGCTGGCAGCGCAGGCAGCGCAGGCTGTGGAAGGATTCAGTTATTATGCGCTTACGAATTTATATACCGACAACTTCAATGATGCCACCAAAAATAATACAGAAGCTGTTTTTACCGTAAATCATCTCTCTGGCGGACAACCAAACGATCTCAACACCTTCTTCACTCCGCGTGACGATGGCGGATATGGCTTTTTTTATCCGACGCAGGACCTCGTGAACCAATATGAAAAAGCCACGACGGGTGAAGTGGATCCCAGGCTGGATTATACGGTCGGCCGCGAGGGAGTTCCGTATTATGATCTCGGATGGGATCCTAGCTGGACCACCACTGGATACTTATGCAAAAAATGGGTACAGCCCTTATCTGTAATCCCGCAGAATAACCGCGGCCAGGGAGATTTGAATTATGAGGTGATACGCTATTCAGAAATTCTACTGATCGAAGCAGAAGCATTGAATGAAAGTGGCCAAAGCGCAGCCGCCCTGATCCCGCTAAATAAAGTAAGAAAAAGAGCCCGCGAATCTTACCTGTATGACCAATCCCTGACTGGTTACGGAACTGTTCCGGACGGCCTGCTTCCGGATATTACAACAACCGACCAGAGCCAGTTGCGGGATGCCATCCGCCAGGAAAGAAGAGTGGAACTGGCTCTGGAATTTCATCGCTTTTATGATATCATCCGGTATGGAGAAAACTACGCCAATACCGTATTGAAGGCCGTGTCACCTAATTTTAATTACTCCGTCAATAAATGGTTTCCCATTCCGCAATCCGAAAGGGATACCAATAAAAAATTAGGTCTGTGATCATTCTTCAACCAGAAAAAATAAAAACCATGCATTCAAATAAATATTTTTTACTGCTCATTCTGCTGGGAGGCATCTTTTCGGGGGCCATGACTTCCTGCAAAAAGAACAGCAGTACACCAGATTACAACGCAGATAAAACCAGGCTGAAATCCGTGATCGATTCACTAACCGCTGTTGCAGAGGCTTCGGTGGAGGGGAATAAGCCCGGTCAATATATTCCTGGCGCCAAGGAAGCGCTGGACAGTGTACTCAATCTGGGTCAGGAAGTTTACACGGCCACCAACTATACTCAGGAACAAGTGAATAATGCCCTGAATAATTTAATGCGCGCAGGAAGCACTTTCAGTTCCCAGCAATTGCAGGAAGTGTCTGTAGAGAATTTAATGGGGTACTGGAAATTCAATGGCAATGCCAATGACTCTTCAGGCCATGGAAACGACGGAGTCCTTAAAACAAACTGGACAGGCGCGAGTGCAACCACCGCTGTCGACGGAGGCACCCTGCCCCAGCTGGTAGCAGACCGTTTTGGTCAGGCCAATGCCGCCTATTATTTTGATAAAGGCGCAACCATCGAGGTGCCCTACAACAATGACCTGAACCCGAAAAGTCTCACCATAAGCCTGTGGCTGAAAACTGATGTGCCAAGCACCGGTGGAGACTATATGTTCGCCATGGATCGCTGGTATGGATACAAACTGAATCTGCAGGGGAGTAATTTCTTATACTTAACGGTTTATAAGGGTGACAACAATTGGGTCACCGATGACGATGGCGGATCGGGAAGTGCAGTGCCTCTGAACACCTGGGTACATGCCGCCGCATCTTACGACAATGCAAACAGTACGGTTAAGTTTTATCTGAACGGAACCCTCGTTAGAACAATAACGAATAAAACGGGACCTCCTATAACACTCACCACCCCATACAATATCACAATCGGAAATGAATTACCCAAATCAAAATACGACCTGGGTGATTCCAATAATGCAGATTATTACTGGGGTCCGGATTATTTCACGGGATCCCTGGATGATGTGCGCTTTTATAACACGGCGCTGACCGATAAAGAAGTACTTTCTATTTATACCGCAGAAAAAACACCTTAGCTATTTCTGATATATACAGCAGTCCCTGCCGGATTCCGTTCCCCGGGATCCGGCCATGGGAAAGATTTGCCCGGAAAATAATCAAAGCTATCATGAAAGATATAGCCAACCGTTTTGAAGGAAATCCGCTGCTGAAACCGGCGGACCTGCAGCCCAGCGGGGATGGCCTGGAGATCGCCTGTCTGCTGAATCCGGGTGTATTTCAATTTCAAAATAAAACCTGGCTTATCGTCAGGGTGGCGGAAAGGCCCAAGCAAAAGGAAGGACTTATCTCTTTCCCGATATTGCGGTCAGGGAATATTCAGATTATCGAAATCCCCCTTCATGATCCGGAACTGAATGCGTCAGACGCGCGGGTGATCAATTACAAGGGGAACGATTATTTAACCACCCTCTCTCATCTTCGGCTTCTGTGCAGTGATGATCATATTCACTTTTATGAACCGGCGGGGTACCCCTTATTGCAGGGAGATGGCCCGCTTCAGTCATTTGGTGTCGAAGACTGCAGGGTCAGTTTTCTGGAAAATAAATACTACCTCACGTTCACCGCAGTTTCAGAGAACGGCGTTGGCGTAGGTTTAAAAACAACCGTTGACTGGAAGTCTTTCGAATCCCATGGCATGATGCTTCCGCCCCACAATAAAGATTGTGCGCTTTTCGGGGAGAAGATCAACGGCTTTTACTATGCCCTGCATCGTCCGAGCAGCGTGGACATCGGTGGAAACTATATCTGGACCGCTAAATCACCCGATGGTATTCACTGGGGAGATCATCGCTGCATCATTAAAACCCGAAAAGGTCACTGGGACGATACCCGTGTGGGCGCCGGCGCAGCACCAATAAAAACAGAAAATGGATGGCTTGAAATTTATCATGGGGCCAATCAGCAACATCAGTATTGTCTGGGAGCTTTTCTGTCGGATCTGAACGATCCTGCCAAACTGCTTGCCCGCACGGAAGATCCAATCATGGTGCCTTCCGCTCCTTATGAACTGAGTGGTTTTTTCGGAAATGTAGTTTTCACCAACGGGCATATCGTTGATCCGGATGGAGACACCCTGAACCTGTATTATGGCGCTTCGGATGAATTTGTATGCGGCGCCCGTTTTTCCCTGAAAGAAATATGTTCACTATTAAAACCTTGTCATGATTAAAAGACTAAGACTCGAAATAGATCATTTTAATAGTCAGCCGCACAATTTCCGCATTCTGATATTGACCAATATGGTGTATGCGATGGTACTGCCGGTGATTGATATTTTCGTGGCAGCCTATGTAATGAGAAGTTCCAATGATCCCGCCAAAGTGGTTATTTATCAACTGACTATTTATACAGGCATCCCCCTGACCTTCCTGCTCAATGGATTTCTGCTAAAACACTTTAATATTAAAAAACTCTATGCCATCGGGATGCTGCTCAGTGGCGTTTCCATGATGATCATGATGTCCCTCCACACCCTCGATCTTACCGGGATTGGATTCGCCGGTATTATTATGGGCATGTCGTTTGGATTTTACTGGGCCAACCGCGACTTCCTTGCACTTTCCATAACCAATGACGCGAACAGGAATTATTATTATGGTCTGGAAACCTTTTTTTATACCATTATTGCTGTCGTGGTGCCGGTTGCCATTGGCTGGTTTCTGGAATCCAACGGAGTCGATTCCAGGGTGCACAGACAATATAAGATCATCACCGGAATCGTATTTCTCATTACCATTCTGGCTTCAGCAGTCTGTTTTAAAGGAACATTCGGAAATCCCACGCAGAAGAAATATGTTTTCTTTAAATTTCATCCGCTCTGGTACAGATTGTTGTTCCTTGCTTTACTGAAAGGGCTGGCCCAGGGATTCCTGGTCACTGCACCGGCTATGCTGATCATGTTATTGCTCGGCAAGGAAGGTGCTTTGGGAACAGCCCAGTCGGTGGGTGCTATTATTTCGGCTGTTTTAATGTACCTGATTGGAAGGTTATCCAAACCTTCTGACCGGATAAAAACATTTGCAGCGGGTTTAATACTGTTTGCTATTGCCGCTGTCCTGAATGGCATTTTATTCAATTCCCTGGGTGTCATTTTGTTTATGCTTTTTTTGCTGCTGGCAAAACCGTTGCTGGATCTGGCTTATTTTCCAATCCAGTTCAGGGTAATAGACATTGTATCCAAAATTGAAAAAAGGGGCGAGTTTGCCTATATCTTAAACCATGAAGCGGGATTATATATTGGCAGGTTTCTCGGAGCAGGCACATTCCTTGTACTTGCTTATGGCATTTCCACTGAAATTGCCCTACGTTATGCCATTATCATTATTGCCGTATTGCAATTGTATTCCATCGTCGTGGCAAACAAAATCATTCAGCAGGGCTCCCTGCTATCCGGAGAAATCACAGCAGCCGAAACCAGAGTCATTTCCGAAAAGGTTATCTTGGGAGAAGTTTGAACCAGCAGCAAAAACAGCTGACTCCGGATCACCGTCCGCTAAAAAATAAAAATCATCGGATGAAACGCATTTATCGAATTGCCGGTTATTGCCTGTTCGGGGTATTCTTTCATCTGCCGGCAGGTGCGCAAATACCTGCACACCACTTGTCCCGCGTGGATGAGATGGCTGATCTGCCGCAGCCTTTCCGGATCATTGACTTCCGGGAGCTGGCTTTGCGCTTCGACCGAACGGTGTTTGATTTCAAAGCGACCGGCCAATACTGGCCTCTGGTTTGGATAGACAGCAGCGGCAGGAACTTTCCACAGCCGGTTGCAGGCATTTACACAGCCATCGGCGATGTTCGCCAGGGACCCGCAAACAACAAGGGCATGTTCCATGAGGCGCTTGCCAGTATGGGTTCGGTACTCGGGGCCACCCTCGTTGGCATAGATAAAAGAAAAGGGTTGAACTATGTGGGCATGCTGAAAAATTATTTCAATAAGGAAACGGGATGGGATATTATGATGAACAATACCTGTCCTGAAGTTGCCTTACTGGGCGGGGGTTATGGCCGCGACTGGTGGTATGATGTATATCCAAATGTATTGTTTTATGCCATATATAACCAGTATCCTGATGAGCCGGATTTCAATACCATCGCACATCAGATCGCAGAAAAATTCTGTCTGGCTGATTCCATTTTAAAAGGTGATTACCACTACTCCTTTTTCAACTATGGAAATATGCGGCCCATGAAAAACAGCATCTGCGAACAGCCGGATGCCGCTGCCGGTCATGCCTATGTTTTGTATGCTGCCTATAAAAAATTCGGCGACCGCCGGTATTTAAATGCCGCACTCAGCGCGATGAACGCGTTGCAGTCCAATAAAATAAATCCGACCTACGAAGTCCTGATGCCATTCGGCGCCTACCTCGCAGCGAGGATAAATGCAGAAGAAGGAACAAGATATGACCTGAACAAAATGCTGGAGTGGTCTTTCGATGGAACGGCAGTTTGCCGTACCGGCTGGGGAGTCCTTACCGGCAACTGGAATGGCATGGATATATCCGGTATTGTCGGAAGCACGGTAGACCACGGCGGTTATGGGTTCCTGATGAATACCTATGATGCGGCCATTCCCCTAATCCCCATGGTAAGGTACGATCAGTCTTATGCCGCAGCCATCGGAAAATGGATGCTGAATGCCGCCAATGCGGCAAAATTATTTTATCCGCAATATATGCCGGCTGACCATCAAACGATCCCCGGCAGGGCATCTGTAACCAAGGGGGTGATCGGGTATGAAGGAATAATCCGGAATTCATCCTACAAAGAATATGAAGATTTGAAAGGTCCTGTAGCACAGGGCGACGGCCCCCTATGGGTTACCGGCAAAAATCCGGACGTTTCCCAGTTCAGTGTGTATGGCAGTGCGCATGTGGGCATATTCGGCAGCATTATCCGGAATACAGAAGCGAAGGGAATATTGCAACTGAATTTATTGTCAACCGATTTTTTCCACGATAAAGCCTATCCTTCATACCTGTATTACAACCCATATAAAATAGAAAAAACCGTAACCATTCCTTTGCATCCGGATAGCAGAACGGATCTTTACAACACGGTAACCGGAAAATTCATAGCCAGAGATTTAAGATCGTCAGGAAAAATAAAATTGCCGGCCCGGGGCGCTGCCATTATCATCTGCATACCTTCAGGCGGAACGCAGACCTACGAAGGTCAGAAAATGCTGGTGAACGGAATTGTGGTTGACTACCATTCGGGCCGGAACCACGATCATTGAACGACGAATTAAAGGACAAATGGATCAAATTTTCAGGATTTATCCGGAAGAGCATTCAGCAGGGCTATGACGACCCAGCTGCTGGCAGCAGCAGATATAAACTGATTCTCATCGTAAGGAGGGAAACCACTTGAAAAGCAAGGCTGTATCGGGCAGGATCTGGAGATCACGATCCATGCGCCTTAATCATCTTGTGTTCTCAAAAGACACCGTACACCTTTCTGATAAACATCATCATCGGGTTTAACCGAACCACTTTCATACAAGGCATAAAGAGCCTGCCCGGTGGCATAAGCATCACTGGGCAGGGTAGGGAGTTGCGACCAGCCACCATCTTTGTTTTGAAGCGAAGCCAGTTTCCTGGCCGTAGCAGATTTTTTTTCTTTATTCCCGTTTATCCATTGAAGACCCAGTAACTGAAATACAATCTCCTGTTGATTGTCAGGATCAGCCGCTTCCAGAAATTGCCTCGTTCTGCATACAGCATCCCGCACCAGGACTTGTTTTGAAACGGGTGCATAAGTTGTAATACCGTGTATTGCCAGAGCCGCCAAGTGGATTTCACCGGATTCCAGCGGAACCCGGAAGGCCTCAGAACCAAAAAGCCCGTCCGGGCGTTCCTGATTCAGCGGTAATTCACGACAAGATCGGTGGAATTGCTGGCCCGATATTTTACAGAGGCAAGACCGTTCCGTTAAGGGCAGCGGCCATTAAAACCGTAAACGCATCATCCGCCGTATTCGGATTGACTCCGGCAGACAACAGGTTCTTAAGTTTATCCGTGCAGCCGGAACGAATAACCTGGAACATTTCCCTGTCTGGACTATCTGACGTCATAATGGCCTGGCCAACGCCGATCATTGGGGAAATAAAAGCCAGGAAAAAGGCCGCTATTATGAATACAGATGAACCGGGTTTATGGGATGGCCTATACATATAATTCTTCTATTGGCGTTCTGTAATGCAAAACAAGATTTCCGGGGAGCGGACCTGATCAGTGCGGTAAGAATGTTCGGAGAAACAACAGCAGCTTGAACAATTATTGAAAGATAAGTAAATAAGAAATCAGGAGGTCAATAATCGACCAACGACCACGATAATCCGCTCAAAAAATGTCAGGTTCCCAAACGCCCGAATTCCAGTAGAAAACGACACTTGTTTTTCCCGCTACGCAACCCGCATTCCCTCCAACCGTATACATTTCTAAGCTAGCTATCCGATATCCATCCGGTTATATTAAATAAAAATATCATGCAACTTAAAAATCCGTTTTTCTTAATTACCGCCTTGGTAATCGTATCTGGCGGCATAATATCCTGTAAAAAGAGCAATAGCGCATCCCTTACACCTTCAACACCAGTCACGGACGTGCAATTGGGGACAAATGCGGGTTTAGGGTCTATCCTTACGGACAGCGGAGGCAAAACGCTCTATTTTTTCGGGCTGGATGCCAATGGAACTTCGGCCTGTACCGGCGGATGCCTGGCCGTTTGGCCGGTTTTCAACGCCACTCATTTGAATTTGGGCGTCGGATTGGATACCGCCGATTTCAGGACAATTACCCGGTCGGACGGGGCAGAACAAACCACCTATAAAGGTTGGCCCTTATACTATTTTCAGAACGACAGCAAGGCAGGAGATGTAAACGGGGAGGGTATTGGAGGCATCTGGTTTGTTGGCAAACCGGATTATACGGTGATGCTCGCCAGCATTCAGCTGGTAGGGAATAACGGTGTTTCGTACGACAGCACCTATACGCCCGGAACGGGAAATACGCAATATCTTACGGACGATCGCGGAGTAACCTTATATTCGTTTAAACATGATAAATCCGATTCGAATTCTTTTACCAAACCGGATTTCAGCAATGATAATGTTTTTCCGATTGATCAGGCAGGCACTACATTGGTTGCGCCATCAATAATAAATAAATCACTGCTGACTACCCTCAATGTTTTTGGGAAAACACAGTTGGTATTTAACGGATGGCCCATGTATTATTTTGGTGCGGATAACAAGCAGCGAGGCAGTACGAAGGGCGTTAGTTTTGGCGCCCCTGGTATATGGCCGGTCATGAACCAGTATAGTGCAGCAGCACCACAATAATGGACAATTTAATTCAGTTAATTGTATACGATCACTTTGGAGAATCTGAAACAGCTTATCGAAGGGTGCAAAAAGCAGGAGCCGCGTAGCCAGAAGATTATGTACGAGCGGTTTTATGGCTATGCATTAAAAATCAGCTTCCGCTATATATATCGTTATGATATAGCAGCAAATGTGGTCAATGACGCCTTCGTAAAACTATTCAGGCACTTTGAAAAATTCAGGAATGAAGATGATGAAATCCTGGAACGCATGCTGATGGGCTGGATCAGGCGAATCGTGATCAACACGTCCATAGATGAATTGCGTAAGAACAATATGACGCCAGAAATCGGTGGCATACCGGAACATGTGTGGGAAGAGGCAGATAAAAGTCAGAAAGCGGATCAGTTGCTCCTGTACAAGGAACTGATCACCTATGTAAAGAGTTTGCCACCCACTTACAGGATTGTATTTAACATGTTTGTGATAGATGGATGTAGTCACTTTGAAATTGCCGATGCGCTGGGAATTTCGATCGGCACTTCTAAATCCAATCTATCCCGGGCCAGAACGTTCTTGCAAAAGCTCATTAAAGAAAAGGAGGATCTTAAAACATGGAATATTTAGACGACGAAATGGATGATCTGTTTCGTAAGGCGGGCGAACAATATCCTCTGAAAACTTCGGATTCAGATTGGGATGCTGTTCTTGGACGCCTCCAACCCACCGCAGGGGGTGAATCATCATACCTCCCTGAAAATGGGAAAAAGAGAAATAATAAGCGCCGCTTTTTCTGGCTATTATTCCTTTTACCTTTGGGCTTGTTCAGTTTAAAGTATTTCCAGGGCACTCCGGGAAACGGGAAAATCCGATCAACGGATCAAGCCACAGGCAATTCCTCATTGAAATCAGAAACTACACAGGCAGGTAAGATGGAGTCTGCCCGTTTACACACAAACCCCGTGCAGCCCGCCCACGCACAATCAAACCCGCCCAACCCATCTTCGGATGTTCCGGCACTTATCCTATCCTCCGGAATCAACGTTCGAAGCCCTGTTATCAGGCTGAGCAAAAAAGCGACGGCGGCCGATCAGAAAACGAGCATTAACGCCGATCTGAATTCAAAATCTGGTATAGCCGACAATTCTTATGAAACGTCAAAGACCGGGCCCGATACAAAACCAACACCAGATATTCCGAAACCCGCCGGAGATCAACCCGGCAGCGCAACGGCATCATCAAAAAATGGCGTTGCACAAACAACAACCCAGGATGCTGGAAATCCTGGTGACGTTGTGAAGACGGAAAAAGCAAAACAGCTTCCGGTAACAGCTGAAAATACCGGGTCGGTGAATGGAAATAAAAAAGATGAAAAGAAAGCAAAGGTTTCGCCTGGAAAAGAAAGAGGAATATATCTCAGTTTGCTGGCAGGTCCCGATTTTAGCACAGTCAAATTCCAGTCCGTAAAAAATACGGGCTATAGTGTTGGAATACGCGCAGGTTACCGCTTTAACAAGCATATCTCTCTGGAGACAGGCATTGGCTGGGATAAAAAACAGTACTATAGTGATGGAAAATATTTCAACAAGAGCAAAACCGATATTCCCGCTTCATACAATATCCAGGATCTAACGGGGAACTGCATTATGTTTGAAATCCCGGTAAGCCTTCGTTACGATTTCAGTTATAATCCAAGAGGCCGCTTTTTTTCAACCGTCGGATTATCCAGCTATCTGATGAAAAAAGAAAACTATTCCTATGAAGAGGAGTACGGCGGATCGGCCTGGTCGCACGATGTTTCTTACAAAAATTCCGGAAATAATATATTCTCCATCCTGCAATTAAGCGCAGGATACGAATATAATTGCGAAAAAATCGGGCGAATACGCATCGAACCTTATCTGAGAATTCCATTGACGGGCGTAGGCATTGGCCAACTTCCTATTTCCAGCGCAGGACTGCAACTGGGCATCACGCATTCCTTCCGCTAAAACAGCCGCAGGAAAAAAATTTAGGGATGAAAAAAAGATTTTTTTTTATCGGAGGGATTTTATTGCTCATCCTGATCGGGTGGGGCATTTATTTATACAATAAACCGCACAGCAACACGGCCGGCCTGGAGGCAGACTTCCGGATTTCAGCCGCCGATCTGTATGCCGCATTCCAAAAAGACGAATCGGCCTCGAATAAAAAATTCATGGGTAAAGTAATTGAAGTCAATGGCCCCGTTGCCGAAATAGACACGGGAAGTGGAAATACAAATATCCTGATCAGTGCGTCCGCAACGGGTGGGATCAACTGCAGTTTCTCAAACGCCGGACTCGTGGAAGCCGAATCGCCGAAAAAAGGAAATATTATCACCATCAAGGGACGATGTACCGGATTTTTAATGGACGTCAACCTGGTGGATTGTGTTCTGAAAAAATAACCGTTTCCCTTTACAACATATTATAGTACCATGACAAAAAGCCGTTTTTCTCTTCTTTTACTTTTCATCTGCTTATCTGTTATCCTGATGATTTCCTGTTCCAAAACCAGCGAGGATAAGCTCATCACCACAAATGGGCAAACCTGTGATACCGCAGGCATGAAGTATGGCAGTAACGTAATCCCTGTTCTGCAGGCCAACTGTTATAGCTGTCACAGTAACGGAAATACGGATGGCAGTGGCGGTATCAGACTGGATACATATGCAGATCTAAAAAAATACGCGGACAATGGTTTTCTGGCGGGAAATATTTCCCATGCGTCCGGATTTATTGGCATGCCTTACGGATTGCCCAAAATGGACGACTGCAATATCAACACGATCATTGACTGGATCAATCGCGGAGCTCAAAATGATTAATTCAAACATAAATCTTCATTCTTTCTGATTATATATGAAAGCATTAAAAATAGTTCCGGTCATCTTTTTCCTGTTGTTGATTTGTCAGTCTGGTAAAAGCCAGCAATTTTTGAGCCGCACCGGCTTCATTGGCTTCTATTCCAAAACAGCTTTGGAAGACATCATTGCCGAGAATAATCAGGTCTTTGCTGTTATCGATACAGCCAAAAACAGCATCGCTTTCGCCTTGCTTGAAAAAGGATTCATTTTCCGGAAAGAACTGATGCAGGAGCATTTCAATGAAAACTATGTAGAAAGTGATAAATTCCCCAAGGCCGAATTCACCGGCACTTATTCCAGCCCGAACGCAATGAATAAGCAAGGTGTTTATCCGGTTACCGTAAAAGGAAAGCTCACCCTGCATGGCGTAACCAAAGCCATTGAAGAGGCCGGCAGCATTGAAATAAAATCCGGCAGTATTCTGGGGACCGCCGCGTTCCGTTTAAAACCCGAAGATTTCGGAATCAGCATTCCTTCTATTGTCAGGGATAAAATTTCCAAAGAAATGGATGTAAAGGTCCGGGTAACCTGGATAACCAAAAAATAAATGCCATGTCTATTAAACAGCTTTCGTGTATCGCCCTTTTATTCTTTGCCCGCCTACCGCTGCAGGCGCAGACAGATTCCTTACTTCATTTGCTGAATGATTCGCTGTCGGCCGGATCGGGACCTGTTTACGTTACCGGCACTTTTAAGGCAACCCATGTAATTAATATGCAAACCATCGAGGCACCCGCGGCAGGAGCACTGAATATGATCATCCAGCACCGGTTCGGGCAATTAAACAGCGGCAGCTATAATTTCTTCGGACTGGATAATGCCTCACTTCGCCTTGGGTTGGATTACGGTATTAGTAACAGACTGGCAGTTGGTATCGGCAGAAGTTCCACCCAGAAAACTTTTGACGGATATCTGAAATATAAATTGGTAAGGCAAACGGAAGGCCCTCATGAAACACCGTTATCCCTGAGCCTGCTGGGTACGATCAGCAATTACACGCAAAAATATTCTGACAAGCCCTATCTCAACGCCAGCTACCGGACGGCTTATACCGCGCAATTGCTGATCGCGAGAAAGCTAACCAGTCATCTGTCGGTGCAGCTGGTGCCCACCTATATTCATTATAATCTCGTTCCCACGGCCGAAGATAAAAATGATGTGTTCGCCCTTGGAGGAGGCGTCAGAATGAAAATAACAAACCGCATGAGCATCAATGCAGAATATAATTACCTGTTACCGAACCAGCTTGTCTCTACGGAAATTCACAATTCTTTCTCCCTGGGCTGGGATATTGAAACAGGCGGCCATGTATTTCAGCTTGTATTCAGCAATTCGCAAAGCATGATCGAATCGCAGTATATAGGTCAAACTACCGGCAGTTGGGGCAAAGGAGATATTTTCTTTGGCTTCAATATCTCAAGGAACTTTAATTTGAGCAAACATGCGAAAAATGGTTGACGGATGACCGTTGACGGTTGACCGACTTCAGATGCGGATTCGCAATAAAACTACGTCAGCGGCCAACCGTGAACCGTCATCCGTCAACCAGAATATACTTCCGGATTCACCGAAAACAGCAACCTCTCTCCTTTCACGCCGGCAATGATATTTTTTGCGGCAATAACAGCCATGGCATTCCTCGTTTCCACCGTAGCAGAGCCGATATGCGGCAATACAGCCACATTGGGCATTCGCAACAGCGGATTATCGGGACGCATGGGTTCGGGGTCTGTAACATCCAACCCTGCGCCCCAAATGGTTTGCTTCTGCAACGCTTCAATCAGATCTGGCTCGTTATGAATTCCTCCCCTCGCTGCATTGATGAATATGGCGCAAGGTTTCATTTTCCCGAAAGCCTCCTTATTGAATTTCCCTTTTGTTTCAGGCGTTAAAGCAGTATTTACGCTTAGGACATCGCTCTGGCGCAGTAGTTCATCAAAAGAGACCCATTCCGCTTTCAGTTCTTTTTCCGCTTGCTGATGGCGATTACGGTTATGATAGATGATCTTCATTCCAAAAGCCGTAGCACAACATCTGGCCAGCTCAAAGCCGATTTTGCCGAGCCCGAAAACGCCCAGTGTTTTGCCCCTGATCTCGATGCCCAGGTTGGCCTTAGGTTCAAAAAACCCCCAGTCGCCCCGCTCTATGGATTCGTGTAGATAGAATGCCTTCCGAGACGCCGCCAGGATCAGCAAGAAGGCAACATCGGCGGTTGCATCGGTCAATACGCCGGGCGTGTTTCCAATGGGAATCTTCAGTGCCGTTGCTGTCGGAACATCCACCCTGTCATAGCCAACAGAATGCAGGCTGATTACTTTCAGATGAGCGCAGGCATTTAAGAAAGTTTTGTCAATCTGGTTAGTACCTGCACTCAGCAACGCATCCACGGGTTTGCAGTGATCAATCAATTCCTGCGGGGTTAAATCCCTTTTTTCCGTCCACTGAGAAATTTCAAGGCCGGCATCTTTCATCAGTCGCAAACCCGCTTCCGGAATTATTCTGGTTACAAACACTTTCATTGACAAATGAAAAATTAAGAATATCTATATCTGTTTACTGATCAGGCAGGGGGCCTTTGCTCACTTCAGCCGCATTCTTCCAGACTGACTCTATCTTTCTGCTGTTTTTTATTTCATGCTCCGGATTTTCAGACAACACAATAAAATCCGCTTTCTTTCCCGGCTCCAGGGTGCCGTACTGATTATTTATTTTTAATCCAAGGGCCGCATTTCTTGTGCCGGCCTCAATAGCCTCAAGGGGCGTGAGTCCTGCTTCCACCATCAATTCCAGTTCCTGGTGCTCCGAAAATCCCTGTGCGCGGACTGGATCTGCCCCCGAGTCGGTTCCCATAGCGACCACAATACCCGCATCAAAAATCTTCTTCAGATTTTTCATAGCGATCTCAACAGCATGTCTATTTGATTTGTAATCCGGGGAATTCCGGACCTTATCCTGATAAGCTTTGCTGCTGATCATTTCATAAACACCCGGTTCCAACGAAGACTTAAAAAATGACTCATTAATCCAGTCGGGATGGTCTGCATAAACATAAGTAAACTCATCCCGGGTAAGCGTAGGAATATAAATCACTCCATTTTTTTTCATTTTATTTAATAAGCCGGTGTCAATCACCTGATCGCGGATGCTGTGTGCAATAATGTCCAGGCCCGCATCAACCAGTTTCCGCGCGTCTTCCAGATAATACAGATGGGCAGCAACCCGCAATCCATGTTTATGCGCTTCCCGAATGATGGCCTGATAGATCTCAGGTTTCATTTTTGCCGAATGGCCACCAAAATCATCCAACCAAATCTTTACCACGTCAGGATGAAGCGCGGCAAGCGAATCCATTTCGGCACGCACCTGCCCGGGATTTGCCGGCCTGAATAACTGATCCGTCCATGAACCGCCGGGTGGACCTCCGGGAGTGGAAAAACCGTGGCCGGCAGAATATAACCGGGCACCTGGAAGAAGCCCTGCCTTCGATGAATCCCTGAAGCCAGGGAATATCATCTGTCTGTCCGTGCCCATGCAAAGCACCGACCCCACGCCATAACGTTCATATTTTTTTAATTGATCCAGTATGTTTTTGCGGGTGTAGTTCGAGGCTTCAACGGAAGTTCCTTTAAGCACACCGAGATGCGCGTGTGCGCAGATCAACGCCGGCATGATGGTTTTACCGGTAAGGTCTATCACACGCGTCCGGACAGATTCAGCCTGGTTCCTTTTTGTAATGCTGACTATATGATCTCCTTCCAACAAAATATTCATATTTTTTTTGGCGGGAGATCCTGTCCCGTCTATCAGCGTCACATGTTTTAGCAATATTGTATTCGCCTGCCCTGAAACAGTCTGAACAGCCATTCCGATAATCAGACTTATGAAAAGCCATAGTTTTGATTTCATGGTTTTGTCAATATTGATGTTTCCTCTTTTCGTTCACCACCGGATGCAGGCCGGTTATCAGAACCATATTGTTGAGAAGATAACGGGAGACCAGCAGATAAAGATAATTCATTTTCTCCCGTCCCGGAACTTTCAAACTTCTGCAAAAAGACGGGAAAATCATTCTTTCATCCGTCGGAGTACCCCATAGGGACAGGAAACCGTGGTGAGATAAACAGGATTCTGTTTATAGTCCGGCGGATAAAAACATTCGTAAGGCCCTCCAAAACCTTTCCCTTTTCTAAAATCCGTCTCCCGCAAATCCTCAATATATTCCGCCTTCAGATTCCGGGCTGCCCGCTTGTCCACCTTTGCAATAGCATAACACACCCATCCGGTGGGTGTACCCCAGTAAGCGCCGTTCTGATAAGTGTTTTTAGCAGACAGGGAATATTCCCAGGACGTGGTATCATTGAAGTCATCTGTTGTGAGTACATGCCTGATACTACCCTTAAAAGCGAGCGACTTATTCTCGTATGCATGAGCAAGCGCCTCACAGGCTGTCTGTTGACGTTTTCCATTCAACATTCCAAAATAAACGGCCAGGGCGGTGCTCCATACATCGGCCTGCCCGCTCTTCCCCGTAGAAGCACGTAACATGCCGCGGTTGTCCGCAAACAGGACCGGTAACGCTTTTTTTATTTTTTCAGCTATGTTCCGGTAGCTCTCGGATTTGCTTTTATTTCCCATTAGCTCAGATAATTCAGCCATTTCTTTTGACGCCCGGTATTTCAGGATGGAAGTAAAACAAAGATCTCCGGTTATTTCTTCCGCATCCCTGAAACCAAAATCAACGCCCCTGAAATTATCTGTGGTATAAACAATACCATTACCTGCATGACATGGCGGTACCTGAAAAGCAATTTCCATCCGCTCAATCAATTTTATGCCTTTCACCTCCTGCTCCAGAATTCTTTTGTCGTCATTATTTTTTACATAATAATATCCCATATGGATGAAATAATATTGATCATCGTAAGGAGGCGTTTTTCCATAAATTCCAACACCCTGTTCCTGATAGCTGTAAGTACCAGGAAAGAAAATCGGCAGGCCGTCTTCCGGCCGGATGTGATCGGCAATGGCACCATATGGAACCAGGCTTCCTCCTTCTGTTATCCAGGTCTGATCACATTGTGACGAAGCGGTAAGCAAAAGCATGTGTTCCTGCTCTTTCCTCCCGATCATGCCCGTCTCCAGCGACATGGCATAGTCGCGTATCCAAAAGGAGGGATAATCGCCACCGGGCCTGATGAGTACGCCACCTGTTTTATTATTGCCGGATCGCCCGGGATAAAGTCTGGCATTTTCCAGCACCGCCCGGGTAAGGCCCTTCAGGAACGAGAGTTCATCTTTTTCCAGAAAGCCACGTCGGTTTGACTTCAAACTATCCTGCGCGCAAAGCGTTACGCAGGAAAATAAACTGCAGAAAAATATGATGGGTATTAATTTCATATGCTTCGGGGCATTGCCGTTTCTTAAAAGTTTCTCCGCTAGCCAAAGAAAACAGTCAATCGTTTGCGCAGAGTTTGCAGCCATCACCGGTGCGGTCAAAGATAGTGGCGCAATATGACAGATGACCATAAATGCTTACATTTAAAACCTTAAATCCTATTCCCATCTCCTAAATCCCAAAAATTGATATGAAAAGTAAATTATGGCGTTTTGGTATTTCCATTTTGTGTTTATCGGCCTGGAGTTGTAATCCTTCTGAAAAGAATATTCCGGAGGAGCCGGCTACAAGACCTGCTTCTATTGTTTCAAATCCTTCCGGCGAGTATTTGTCACCAGAAGAGAGCATGAAAAAAATGTATCTCCCGAAAGGATATCATCTGGAGCTGGTAGCGAGCGAGCCCCTGATTCAGGAACCGGTTTCCATCTGCTGGGACGGCGACGGCAGGATGTATGTGGCGGAAATGCTCAGTTATATGCAGGATGTGGACGGCTCTAACGAAAACCTGCCCATGAGCCGAATCGTGCGTATGGAGGATACGAATGGAGATGGGAAATATGACAAAAGCACGGTTTTTATTGACAGCCTGGTATTGCCCCGGATGATGATGACGCTGAACGATCAGTTAGTGATCAATGACACCTATACCTATGATCTCTGGAGCTATCGCGACACGAATGGAGATGGTAAAGCGGATGAAAAAAAACTGATGTATCAGAGTGATGCAAAGGATACCCGAAATCTGGAACACCAGCGAAGCGGTCTGATCTGGAACATTGACAACTATATTTATCTCAGCAGGGATCCTGTGCGTTACCGTTATCTGAATAATCGATTGGTTGCCGATTCATTTCCCGAAAGCCCCGGGGGACAATGGGGGCTCGGAAAAGACGACTACGGAAGACTTTACTTCTCCACAGCAGGCGGCGAAACACCGGCTTTGGATTTCCAGCAAAACCCGGTGTATGGAACATTGGATCCGGATGATCAGCGTCCCGATAACTTTGACGCAGTCTGGCCCATTACGGGTACGCCGGATGTACAGGGTGGTTCAATGCGGGTCCGGAGTGACAGCACGCTCAATCATTTCACAGCCTGCAACGGACAATCCATCTTCCGGGGTGACAGACTACCTCAGAATCTAAAAGGCGATCTCTTTATTTGTGAACCGGTGGGCAGGCTGATCCGCCGCGCCAAAGTGATCGACAGAGCCGGTGAGATCATATTGAAGAATGCCTATGATAGTGCAGAATTCCTCGCGTCAACTGACATGAATTTCCGACCCGTCAACTCCATTACGGGTCCCGACGGATGTCTTTATATTGTCGATATGTATCATGGTATCATTCAGGAAAGCGCCTGGACGAAACCGGATTCCTACCTGCGTCCGCGCATACAACGGATGGGGCTTGACAAGAATATCGGAAGAGGACGTATCTACCGGTTGGTCCACGACGATTATACACCCGGTCCGTTGCCACACATGATGGAAGACTCAAGCAGCAAACTGGTATCTTATCTGGATCACCCCAATGGCTGGTGGCGCGATGAAGCACAAAAACTCATCATCCTGCGGGGAGACAGATCTGTGGTGCCTGCTTTGAAAGAAATGGCAGTGGAACATCAATCTTTCTGGGATAAACTTTTATTCTGGAAAAAAGCGGTTTCTCCTCTTGGACGCATCCATGCGCTTTGGACTTTGAATGGGTTACAGGCTCTGGATAAGGACATTTTATTCCAGGCCTATCAGGATGAAGATCCGCAGGTAAGGAAAACCGCTGTCTGGATCAGTGATCCGTACCTGAAAAGGGACGATTCTGAAGTATTGGAAAAACTGGAACCTCTTATGAAGGACACCAGCGCCGATGTGCGTTTCCAATTATCTCTGTCCCTGCGGTTCGGGAAATCTCCCAAAGCCCAGTCAATGCTCAAAGATCTCCTGGCCAGTAATGTCAATAATGAAATCATCACCGCCTCCTGGAAGCGAAATGAGGAATTCAAGATAGAATCCTCTTTGGAAACCAAGATAGCCGGCATGAGCGAAAAAGATAAGGATATTATCCGGGACGGAAGGGAAATTTTCAGTCAGCTTTGTTCAACCTGCCATGGCCCGGAAGGTAAAGGAATGAGCAGTATGGTTGCGCCGCCACTTGCAGGCCAACCGCGGATCAACGGAGATCCGAACACACTGATAAAAATTTTATTGCACGGTCTGTCCGGACCGGTTGACGGGAAGAACTATCCGGATGTGATGCCCGCTCTGGGAGCCAATGATAATAGGTGGATAGCATCCGTACTCAGTTATATCCGCAACGATATGGATAATAAAGCCCCGTTGATTGATACCAGTATGGTGAAAAGGGTCCGGAATGAAACCGCAGCAAAAAAAGGCTCGTGGACTTTAGCAGAACTGGAAAAATAACCCATCACACCTGAATAATAAAGGGCCAGCAGATCCGCAATCCGCTGGCCCTTTATTATTTCAGAAATCGCGCCTGATTATAAAAAAGCGTTCAGTTCAGTGCAAGCACCACAACAGAAGCCGGAGGCAATTTAACCTGCAATACATTATCTCGGAGTTCTGCCCCGGCAAAAGAGACAGGCTTTACTTTATCAGGATCATCAAAACTATTATGATCCTGAACACTTGAGGAAGCTAGTATTCTTCCACTTACTTTCCGGTAAACGGTTCCCGAAAAGCGAACAACTACCATATTGGTCTTATCCGGATCAATATTGACCAGGGAAAGATGGGTAACGCCATTTTTATCTTTAGATGCAGAAGCGGAGATGGCAGGTAAGGTATCTTTACCCTGAACATAGTTGATGTTGCTGACCGTCACCGGTATCTGTTCGGCACCCTGATGCACATTGTACATCTCCATCACATGATAAGTGGGCGTGAGGATAATCTTTTCTTTGTCTGTCAGTATGACTGCCTGCAACACATTCACCATCTGGGCCAGGTTGGCCATGCGCACCCGGTCGCAATGATTATTAAATATATTGAGGGTTACACCGGCAATCATGGCATCACGCATGGTATTCTGCTGGAATAAAAATGCCGGATTGGTACCGGGCTCCACATCGTACCATCCACCCCATTCGTCAACCACCAGCCCCACTTTCTTTTCAGGATCATATTTATCCATGACCGTGGAATGCCGTGTAACCAGCTCTTCCATCCGCAGCGCATTCTTTAGAATGGTAAAATATTGTTCGCGGGTAAAATTAACCGCCGGGCCTTTTCCTCCCCAGTCAATGATCGAATAATAATGCAGGGCGATTCCTTCCAGCATATCGTGAGGAATATCCCGCATCAACACTTCCGTCCAGTGATAATCATCAGCATTCGCCCCCGAAGCAATACGATACAGCCCCCCATTGGTATAGTCGGTCATAAAGGTGGCATACTTGCGATATTCATTGGCATAATATTCGGGCGTCATGCTTCCGCCACATCCCCAGGCCTCATTGCCCACCCCAAAATATTTTACCTGCCATGGCTTATCGCGGCCATTGGCCCTTCGCCAATCAGACATTGGGCTTTTCCCCGCAAAATTTACATACTCTATCCATTGGGAAACATCCTGGACCGTACCGCTGCCGACATTGCAGGTTAGATACGGATCTGCACCCACACGTTCACACATATTCAAAAAATCATGCGTTCCGAAACTATTGTCTTCAGTAACCCCGCCCCACCATTTGTTCACCATTGCAGGTCTGTCCTTTTTGGGACCCACTCCGTCTTTCCAGTGATAAGTATCAGCAAAACAGCCGCCAGGCCAGCGTATTACCGGCACTTTGAGTTTTTTAAGGGCAGCGATGACATCATTCCTCACCCCCTCCGTATTCGGAATCAGCTTATTGGTGTCCCCAATGTAAATGCCATCATAAATGCAATGACCCAGGTGCTCGGCAAAATGACCGTAAATGTTCTTATTGATGCTATACTTCGATTCATCTCCGTGCAAGGTAATTACGGCCTGCTGGCCATAAGCCATTGCCGAAGAAAACAAAACGGCGATCAGCAGTAAGTGCACTTTTCTCATCTGGTTATTTTATATGTCAAAGTAACACTTTTTAAAACACGAATGACGGGTTGGTCATTTTTATTTACTCATCAACGTGGTATAGGCATAGGAATCCAGGGTAAACCTTGCCCTGCCTTTCTTTACCGGGATTTGGCGCCCTTCCTGCATGTTCCATTTTTCATCTGTTGTGTAGATTCTTAATGTTTTTATTCGATCGGGAAGGCCGTACAGATTCACCTTACGGGTAGTGCCATTATTGACCAGGTGCAGGGTATACAAACCGGTTTGATTGTCTCCAAGGGCGGCACAGGATATCAATGGTCTGTCCGACGTAATAGCCATCGCTTTCAGATTTTCCGGCGTCGAAGAGAGTTGTTTCAAATTCCAGAAGCGCTGGGTGGGGTGGAGCGGTTCCTCGTGACCAAAGATACCCCCGCCGGCAAGCGGCGAATAGTCCGCTGTAAGCTGCCATTGCAAAATGGATTCGGGCTGGCAAATGGCCAGCAGCCGGGTGTATAAATTAATTTCTTCCATCGCATAAAGGGGCTCCCCGAAAATATCCGGATAGTTCCAGGCAGCCGCATCAATACTACCCTCTCCCACCAGCAACGGAAGCCTCATCTTCGCAGCAGCCTCCGCCCATTTTTCCAATATTTCAGTTTCCCAGCCTCTCCAGGAATGAAAAGAAATCGCTCCGATGTAGGGATAGGCTGCAGGATCATTCATCGCAGGATAAATAAATGAATATGTCGTGGCATCAGAATTATCTCCCAGCAACATTTTCGTTTTTAAACCCCGGGAAACAAGATAGGCACCAAGTCCCCTGATCAGGGCCGCGTGCTCTTCCCCGGTTTGCCGGATATTTATGCCCAGATCGGACTCGTTAAAAGAAAAAAGCCGCACCTCCACGCCATATTGTTCCTTTAAATAGTCAATATAGTCCGCGATCGATTTATAAATCTCTGCCTCTTTCGTTTGATCCAAAGGATTACCCCAAACCCCATCCGCGCCTGGTCTGAAATGGGGCGTGCCCACTATGGCCCAGGTCGGTGCGGACCAGGCGGTCAGAACAATGGGGATTCCCATCTTATTCAATCTCTGGGCCATCTCCATTGCTTTCTGCACCCTTGAATTCAATCTGCCGGCTCTCGCCTCCTCTATCGGATTCTCATTTATATCCGGTTGCCAAAAAAGCCAGGGCATCTCAACGCGGCCCCAGGCCAATCGCAAATTTTCGAGGCAATAGTCAATGACCTGAGGATCGGCTTTTGCATTTTGTAAACGAAAATTGCCGCCGAAGCCTTTGAATGCACGCCCTGTTACTAATGTATCCAGCCGAAGCGTTACAGGCATTCTATCAATCTCACCGGAAGCTTTTAAAACAAACGTTTTAGAAACAGTCTGTTCGTCAGGCAAGTGTTGCACCGGAATGGGAATATAAATTTGCGTCCTGGAAATACCTTTGCTGGTCTCCCGCTTTATAAACACCGATCCGGGTTCGGTGAATAAAACCTCCAGCTGCCGAAGCCGGGAAACAAATCTTACCGCATGCATCACCGGCCTTGCAGCAGCCCCGCTGTCTGCGCCCGCCAGTGAAACCGGATTCTCGTGGTCAACTTGCAGCTTGCCATTCGCATAATATTCATACGGGAGAGATAAGTTGAAAAATACCTGATTGGCGTTTTCTTTTGTGGTCGCCCTAACCTGAATATTTATTTTCGCAGAACCTTTGCCGGCCTCTTCAATGACTTCTGTAAAATGGAAGCTGTCAATTGCAGTTGTTACAATCTGTTGGTTGCCGCTGCGTTTATATTTTGGCCTTTGTTTCTCCTGGCCGGTTGATTTTATGTAGGACCAGTCTTTGCTTACGACCCGCAAGCTGGTTTCAAAGGCCATCGGCTGTCCATTTACCCTGATGCCTATTATGTTTCCCCAGGGTTCTACCTCCGTTTGGCTGTATCCCGTTCCGTTAAACCCCAGTAACAATAGCCCCGTGACCGGGAGGATCATTCTAAAACTTTTCGGCTTGCAGAGCTTCTTGCATTTCATGTATCATGAGATTTGTTTGCCCGATTATATTCATTTTTTCTATCCCCTGTAAGCCTCCCGTATTATTTTAAAACAGGATAAAACATTTTGGGATTCTTCATTTTGACCCATGGCAGATCTCCCCATTTTATTACCTGACTGCTTCGATAGGTGTCAAACGATTTCCCTTCAGGATCTCCCCAATTCATAAACCAGGCCCAGCGGGGCTGGGCTTTTAATATTTCCGGCGACGGAAGGGTGCCAACTTCGCCCAGGGCAATCGGTTTATTTCCGGCCAGCCTGGTGATCTGATTATAGTTCTCCTGATCAAATCCCTGTGTGTATACATCCGTTGTAATGATATCCACCACATCGTCACCTGGATAATATTCGTTTAAACTATCAACACCTGGCTTAAATTCGTTCGTATTATATACCCAGATCAGGTTATTCAATCCATGGAACTTCACAAAACGGTCATACAGCATTCTATACAGCTTTTTATACCCGTCATTTCCTTTTTTCTTTCCCCACCAAAACCAACCACCATTCATTTCGTGATAGGGACGCCAGATGACCGGCACGTTCGCATATTGCAATTGTTTCAGAAACCAGGCAATCACATCAACCTGGGATTTCCATCGCTCATTTAAAATGGTTCCGGGTGTAACCAGTTCTTTCCACTGTTGATCAGTTAGTTTACCCTGAATAGATTTACCGAATGTAACCGGCTCATCTTCTGTCGGCGGCACAGCGTGCCACATCAGGGTTATAATAAAACCTTCATTATATTTCCGGATGGCTTCATCAACTGTTTGCTGGCGGTAATTAATCCCGTCCCAGTCTCCGGGAAAGCTAAATCCGAAATCCTGTCCGAAAAGAGCGGGATATTCGTGTGTTAATCGGTACACCATCGGCAGCCGTGCAGAGCCCAGCAAGGGAACACTATGTTGACCCGCCAATGTTTGCTTGCCGGATATCTGGTTGATATATTGATAAAGAGACACTGCCTCCGGAGATGCATTGGGCGTTACCAGGGTTGGATTTTTATTTTGGCTATAAACAATTTGGAAAAGCATACCAACAAAACAGTAGACACCGAATACATATTTCATACGAACTGTTTTTTTGATTATTGCGTTGAGCCGCCCCGCCATTCAGGCCAAACTCCGGGTATCAGGTGCGCCTAATTTATGATTTCTCCAAAAACAATAACAACAGAGTTATAAAAAAATTCAATAACTTAAGGAATAAAAAGATAACGAAACGGAGTTGCAATGATTAATTATCTTATTCCAATGAAATATTAGCTGGTTCCCAATATAGCATGCTCAAAAATTATTTCAATAGAAATATGCGAACTGAATAGAGTATAAAAAAGCCCCGCGACGGCAGGGCTTTTTCAGCAAATAACATTTATCACTCATCATTCTTCCACTTCCTGGGCCGCATTATAATTAATATGATTTTCCGCAACCCTGGTTAACAGTTGATCAGCCTCTTCCTCTTCCTTGATGGTTTCATAAAGCAGATCGGCAACATCTTCGTGACCCAGGGTTTTCGCCAACTGGATCAGTCCGCCATAAGTGGCAATTTCATAGTGTTCCACTTTCTGAGCGGCCAGCACCAATCCCACATCCCTGGTGGCTGTTCCTTCTTCTGTGTCGTCCACAATGGAAGTTCCCTCCTTGATGATGCCATCCATCGCCTCACATTTTTTGGCCTGCACTTTTTCGCCCAGCATGCCAAATGCCTTTTCGAGCCGGGTGACATGTGTTTTTGTGACGTTCAGATGGTCTTCGAACGCATCCTTCAATTCTTCAGATGTTGCTGCTTTTTTCATTTTCGGCAGCGTCTGAACAATATGCTTTTCAGCCCAGTAGATGTCTTTCAATTCATCAACGAAAAATTCTGCCAGTCTTGAATCTCCCTTCGCGGCACCGGCAGCACCTGTTTTTGCTGTGTTTGTTTTTTTAACAGATTTTGTTTCCATACTCACTTTTTTTAATGTTTTTAAAAAGACTCAACGTATGGTAGTTAAAAATCTGTGCCAAATCATCGGGATCCGGATTCAGCGGAAAGCGGAATCAGGAGCGGGCATATTATTCCACGCCCTTCGGAGATGTGCAATATTTAGGCGGGTGATGGCCCTTAGGTTTGAAAGTCATCGACGAGCATCCCGCTTACTGGCATTCAGCATCCATCGGATTCCAAACTGGTCAACCAGGTTGCCATGCCAGTCGCCCCAGAACTGTTTTACAAAAGGGACACCAATGGTGCCGCCTGCCACCAATTGCCTGAAGATCTTTTCGGCAAGTACTTCATCGCGAAATCCCAATGTTAACGCCACTCTTCCCGGTGCCTGGTTTCCCGATTTCCCGGGCATAACATCACTTGCAAAAATCATCTCATCGCCAAAATAAAATCTGGCATGCAGGATCTTGTTTTTAAACTCCTCAGGCGCCTTCATGGAAGGTTCATCGTAACGGGTAACCACTTCGATCCTGCCATCCAGAATTTCCTTGTAAAAATTCAGGGCCTCTTCACAGTTGCCGTCAAAATTCAGGTAGGGATTGAGTTGAATCGTTTCTGTTGCCATAAAGAATATTTTAATTCGGTTTACTTATTCACCAGTTTCATGGAGCCTTCGCCGTACCGTTCACCGATATCAGGGTATTTCCGTAATAAGGAATCCAGCCGGTCCAATACCGTCTTGCTCAACTGAACGTCTACGGATGCCGCATTTTCTTCGAGATATTTCCTTTTCTTGGTTCCGGGAATCGGGATGATGTCCTGCCCCTGAGCCAGTACCCAGGCAAGAGCCAATTGGGCAGGTGTGCAATGCTGATCTCTGGCAACCAGTGCAAATTCATCAACCAGTCGCCGGTTATTTTCCCAATGTTGCTGATCAAAACGCGGAAGGGTTCTCCTGAAATCGTCGGCCGGCAGTTTATCTTTTTCGCTTACTGTTGCCGTAATCAGGCCCCTGGCCAGCGGAGAATAGGGGATCAGGGTTATTCCCAGTTCCCTGACCGTAGCCAGTATTTCTCCTTCAATATCCCTGGTCATCAGAGAGTACTCACTCTGCAGCGCTGCAATAGGATGCACCGCATGTGCACGGCGGATAGAGGCGGCCGAGGCCTCTGACAATCCCAGATATTTCACCTTTCCTTCTTTTACCAGATCCCCCATGGCGCCTACCGTATCTTCTATGGGAATGTTCTGATCCACGCGATGTGCATAATACAGATCTATGGTTTCAATTTTAAGGCGTTTCAGACTTTTCTCAACCGCCTCTTTCACATAAGCCGGCGATCCGTCAAAATAAGTTCCCGGCGTACCCGAAAATCCTGTTGTTTCCGATTTCTGGCGAAATCCAAACTTAGTTGCCAGGAATACCTTCCCCCGGTTCGGCACCAGCACTTTCGAAATCATTTCCTCGTTATGTCCCATCCCGTACATATCTGCTGTATCCCAGAAATTAATCCCCAGTTCCAGAGAGCGATGAAGTGTTGCCAGCGACTCCTCATCATTGCGCGGGCCATAAGCAAAACTCATCCCCATGCAACCCAGCCCGATTGCAGAGAGTTTTTGTCCGGTTCTTCCCAAATCCCTGTATTTCATAACACGTCATTTTTACTGGTGCCCGTATTCAGGACAAAATTAGGCAATATGAATATGGATTGTGTGAAAGATGATTATACATTTGTTATTCATCAGCACGCCCGTATGACCGTTCAAATAGAACCCGGCTGGAAAAAGGTACTGGATTCCGAATTTGCAAAACCTTATTTTTTGCAGATCGTTCATTTTCTCAAAACCGAGAAAAATATGGGCAAGACCATTTATCCACCCGGGAGCCTTATTTTCAATGCTTTTAATACCACGCCTTTTGACAAGGTAAAGCTGGTATTGCTTGGCCAGGACCCTTATCACGGGGCCGGCCAGGCCCATGGACTGAGCTTTTCCGTTCCGGATGGCATCCGCCCCCCACCCTCCCTGCAGAACGTCTTTAAGGAACTGGAATCAGATATCGGCCTCCCCATACCGAATACCGGAAACCTTACGCCCTGGGCCCGCCAGGGTGTTCTCTTATTAAATGCTTACCTGACCGTTCTTGCTAAAGCACCCATGAGTCATTCTCAAAATGGCTGGGGCGAGTTTACAGATACGGTAATCCATAAAATTTCGGATCTGAAAAAAAATATCGTGTTCCTGCTTTGGGGAAAATTCGCCCAGGAGAAACAGGTGTTGATTGATGAAACAAAACATCTGGTATTGAAAGCTGCCCATCCCTCTCCCTATTCTGCGGACAAAGGATTTTTTGGATGCAGGCATTTCTCAAAAGCCAATCAATACCTGGTGAAAAACGGTATTGACCCGATTGACTGGAAATTATAATGAACCGGAAACCTTTTTGAAAAAAATAATGCAATCCATTAAAAATATTTTCGGCCGTATTTGGGCAGTGTGGGGTGCACTGGCGTTTGTTTCGACTATGATTGTTTTTCTGATCCCCTTCTTTGCTTTTTGCTATTTCCAAAAAGAACCCATAAAAACGAACCGCTTCATTCTCTATTCCAGGATCTGGATGGACATATTTTTATTCCTGGTCGGTTGTCCATTGAAAATTAAAGGCCGTGAGAATTTCCTGAAAGGACAAACCTACATCGTTGTGTCCAACCACAATGCCCTGATCGATGTGCCGGTTTCTTCTCCCGGCATTCCGGGCGGAAATAAGACGATTGCCAAAGCGGAGATGGCGAGGATCCCGGTATTCGGACTGATTTACCAAACCGGAAGCATCCTGGTTGACCGGAAAAATGAAAAGAGCAGGCGCGACAGTTTTGTGAAAATGCGTGAAGTTTTAGATATGGGTCTGCACATGTGTATTTATCCCGAAGGAACACGAAATACCACAGCTGAACCCCTCAAGCCATTTCATGACGGTGCATTCCGGCTTGCTCTCAGTAGTGGTAAGTCCATCATACCCATGATTATCTTCAACAGTCGCAAAGCCAATCCGCCAACCAAAGGGTTTTTTCTCCTTCCGGTAAAGCTCTACATGGATTTCCTGCCCGAGATAAAAATCATACCGGGTGAAACGGTTGAACTGCTGAAAAGCCGCGTTCATGAAACGATGAAGCGTTATATCCTGCAGCACTCTCCTAGTTAAAGGTCCGGTTGCGATTAATACGCAGATCCCGAAGGATACTGGACTTCGGATTCAGGGTTATGCTGAATGAACGGTAAATACCCACGGGTGTAACGTTGATGGACATCTGCCAGCAATGCATGTCCCGGGAAAGAAAGCCGGTGAGGGATTGGATCTTCAGATTCTTGACATCATAATAGGTATTGAAACCCATCTTCCATTTCTCCGTGAGGTTAAAATCCCCGTTAAGAATCAGGGATGAAGTCAGATTGGTCATATAGCCTTTATAGTCGGTTTTTAATACCCGGTTAAAATTGAGGGAATAGGAAATGTTAACGGACCAGGATATATTAAAGTCAACAAACTCGCCCGGGTTGCTCCGTATATAATTCAGTTCGGCCTGCTGTTCTTCCAGCGTCATGGGCAATTGGCTGTCCTCTCCTTTTTTTTCTTCGTCGGCTTTTTTCTGATCTTTCGGTTTGCTTTTGAAAGAAGTGGAAATGGCAATATTCCCACCGGTGATATGACCGGCATTAAATCCACCCTTACCCTGCCAGGTATATTTGTCAAGCCGGAAACCCGCGCTGTCATACTGATAAGGGTCGAGTACGGTTGATGCGGTAATGTTAATTTTCTGAAAAAGGGTACTTCTAAAGTAAATATTAAAAGTGGATAGTTTAAAGGAATCAGCCAGGTAATTATAACTTCCGGTGAATCCAAAACCATCAATCAGCTTCATTTTCTGATTAGCCCCCGAAGTCGTATCGGTTTTGGATTTTACTTTCATTTCCAGGTTGTTGTCCACCCCGAAGTTGATCCCCCCGAAAGTGCCCGGTGAAAAAGCGGAATATACATTTCCGGAGTAAAGGTTGATATTCTGGTAATGTCCAAGATTATCCACCTGAATATTCTTGTAATAACTCTTAGCAAGATCGGGGGTAAAAGAGAAACCGAAAGTGGGCCGTATCGTGTGCCGGATCCCCAGAATATTGCTCTTTTTACCGAAATGCTGAAAAGTTCCGAAAATGGCCGTACTGAAGCCTAGAGAGAAGGAAACGGAATTGGCAAAATAAACCCCCTTATTGAAACTCGTATCCACTTTCTGCTTGCCCTCATCCCAGCCAAAATCATATTTCCTCGACAGTATCCGGTTTTGAAAACTGACCCCCGGAGAAATCTGGAGCGCCCCAAGAGGTGGCAGCGACAGAGAAATAGGAATATTATTCTGAGCACCATACTGAAACGTGTCCAGGAGATGGTGAATACTGAAAAGAGAATCATAAAAGCTCGTCAGGCCGGTAACATTGGTGTTGAGGCCGATCCCCAGTTTCTGATACCATTTCGGTTTACCCACCAGCTCTTTGGGTGCAAAGGGATAAATTGTAACTGCGGTAAATCCGATGCTGGGCACATTCACATTGACCAGTCCGGTCTGATTATTCTGACTGTGGTTTCCGCTTACCGTAAGATTATATTTCCCATTCCACGTTTTTGAATAGGCAATGGAAGAACTGACCTGATTGGAAAAATTAGCCGTCGGATTGTTGAGCAGCGTTGAATTGTATTTGGTCGACATCAGGTTGAGATTTGCCGAAAAGGTTTGCCCCGGCCGGGCTTTGCTGTCCACCACATGACTCCAGGACAGACTATAGGTCTTCGTATCCTGATAGGGCGATTTGCCATTGTCGCTGAGTAACCGGGTCAGTTGATAGTTAAAATTCACCCGTCCGCTGTAGCGGTACCGGACACGATATTCCGGTGTAAAAAATATACTATAGCCTCCGTAAGAATATAAATTGGCCCGCAGGGCAGCATCAAAATTGTCGTTGAGCACTTTATAGTAGCCGAGGCCTTCCAATCCCAAACCATATTGGGAACTTACATTGAAAGTGGGCGCAAGCATGCCCGAATGCCGGCCCTGCGAAAGGGGAAAAAACCCAAAGGGAATATAAATAGGAAGCGGCACACCCTCAAATTCAGGATGAACCGGCCCGGTGATCGCCATTTTTTTGTTGATGAGTTTCATCTTATTGGTGCGGAAAGCAAAATGGGGTGTGTCAAGGTTACAGGTAGTGAAGCGCCCGTGAAAAGCATAATATTCGTCTTTGGAAATCTTCTTCATTTTTTCACCCATAACATACATCTCACCGCTTTGGGTTAGTGAATTAACAGTGATGCCCTTCTGGGTCTTCATATTGAATATCATGGAATCGGATTCTATCGTACTCTCCGCCTGTTTCATTTTAGGCTTTCCAATGATCCGGTTTGCCGTATCCCGGATAAAACTGGCCGTTAACAGCTGATGCTGCTGGTCCATCCGGATCTCATAAGCATTCAGGTCAATGTCTTTATACTTGGCATTGGCTTTATTATACAGCGTAACGTTTTTGGTCGGCACATCCAGCACCACGGAATCTGCAGCGCTGTAGGTAATGGGACCATCGAGGGAATCTTTAGAAAACGCCAGGTGGATAGTATCCGTGCGCTGACCCGCGGAATCAGTCCTGAAAGGAATGCTGTCTGTTAAACTGGAGTCCTCAGGGACGGTATCTCTCGCTGTTGCAACAATTTTTTGCGGGATGCTGTCGTTTGAAAGGGTACTGTGGTGACGGGAAAGATTTGAATAACGCGCTGAACTATTAACAGTTATACAGAAGAATAACAGCGTAAAAATCAACGTGGAAACGTATTTTGAACTAATTTTGCCTCCGTTATTCATACAGTGTAATGGTACAAAAATAGGAGTATCCTGTCTAAGAAATTGTGAAGATTAACATCTTGACTGTCAAAAAGAAAAGCATGCTGAGAACGGTATCCGGATTCATCATTTCCTTTGTCATTTTATTTTTACTTACCTCCTTTCATCCTGGCGGGGAGCCAGATCAAAATCCAAGATCGCCAAAAATCCGCACCCTGATCATTGATCCGGGTCATGGAGGTCTTTTTCCGGGTACCCGCGGATTAATCTCTACGGAAAAAGACGTAACCCTGGATATTTCCCTGAAACTGGGTGAGGCCGTCAGGAAAAATTTTCCGGCTGTGAAAGTTGTCTTTACCCGCACCACCGATGCCTGCGTCAACAATGCCACGAATCTGCACGATGACCTGCATGGCCGCGCCCAAATTGCCAATCAGGCAAAGGGTGATTTATTCATCAGCATTCATTGCAATGCCACGCGGCAGCCGGCAGGCGGTTATTATGAGAAAAGGGTGATCGGGCATAAGAAGAAGTTGGTTTATGTAGGGCGGGGACGTAAGAAAAGAAAAAGGTGGGTCAATGCCCCTGTTTATGAATCTTATTGGGTGAAAAATACCCGGGTAGGAACTGAAACCTATATATGGAAAGCGGGCAAACAGGAAAATAAAAACGATGCCATCAATGAAAGGGAGGAAGGCGGCGAAGACGTTACGGATAGCGCAGCGGGAGAAGCGTTTGACCTGACCTCCCCTGAGGCCCGAATGCGTGCTGCATTATATGAAAAGAAATATTTTGACAACAGTGCTCTTTTTGCCACCCTGGTAGAACAATCTTTTTCTGCCGCAGGCAGGCAGAGTTACGGTGTGAAACAACGGGACGTTGGTATCCAGGTGCTTCAGGCCACCGGCATGCCCAGCGTACTTATTGAAGTCGGGTTCCTCAGCAATAAGGAAGAAGAAGAATACCTCAACAGCGACAAAGGCCAGGATGAAGTGGTGCAGAATATTATTGATGCTCTGAAACGTTACAAGGACCAGCTGGAAGGCAATACCGATACCATCGAAGCAGCCGCCGCCGATTCCAGTAAATAACAGGCTGTGGCAAACCGCCCAATCCATCTTTGCCCAATGATCTTTTTCCTGTAGGTTTGTAAGCTTATCATGGATGCAAAAGAACACCTGACGAGGTATTTCTAATAAAAGACCCCGAATGAAGATTTCAAACGAAACAAAAATAGGCGCGCTGACTGCCATCGCTATTGCCTTGCTGATCCTTGGATTTAATTTTCTGAAGGGGAAAGACCTGTTCGAACACAGCAAAAAGATATATGCGGTTTTTAAAAGCGTGGAGGGGTTGGAAAATTCGAATGCAGTGAAAATTAAGGGACTGGAAGTAGGTTCTGTATACGCCATCAATCCGGTGGACAAAAATGTAGATGGCATCGTCGTGGCCATCAGCATGAAAAAAGACGTGAATATTCCTAAAAACTCAATTGCCGTGATCGACGCCGGACTAATCGGCTCTGCGGACATCCTCATTAAAAAGGGAGATGCTCAGGATTTGATTCAGGACGGGGACACTTTAACCACACAGGAAAAGGGAAACCTGTTATCTGAAGTCCAGGGCAATCTCAGCCCCGTAGTCTCCCGGCTGAGCAGTACCCTGGGATCACTCGATTCCCTTATCCGGGTCATCGGCAGTCTTTTTGATCCCACGGTGAAAAATAATTTCGGAGCCATTATTGCCAATCTGGCCCGTTCATCGGCATCTCTTCAGATAATCCTGAATGAAAAAACCGGAGCCCTTGCTCATACCATAGTCCATTTGGACAGCTTCACCAATAACCTCGCAAATAATAACGGGCGGATCACGGGAACTCTCGAAAACCTCGAAAAGACCACCAATAAACTGGCGAATGCCAAGATAGATGAGACCCTGAAAAGCGCGCAGGATGCCATGACATCGCTCAATAACGCTGTAAATAAAATGAACAGCACCAATGGCACCCTGGGTTTATTACTGAATGATAAGAAATTATATCAGAACCTGGAAAGCACTACACGCAGCCTGAATACCCTGCTGGACGATTTGCGTGTGCATCCGAAACGATACGTTAATATTTCCGTATTTGGCAAAAAGGATAAAAGTGGGCCACTCAGGGCGCCCCTTAGCGATTCCACCGCCAATCCCCCAAATCTAAAATGAACAGCCTACCATCCATTCGATCCATAAAAAATAACGGATGAAACCAATGGCGCTATGGCTGGTAATCTTCGGATGCTGCTGTTTGAGCATCCCTTCAGCAGCCCAGGTTGCCGTTCCTTTCAAATCAAAAACCGGCGACAGCACCCGAACTGTTTATATCTGGCACTCAGATACGCTGCGTGAGGTACAGAAAGATTCCATCGCCATCCAGAGTTTATTTGGTCATGTGAAACTGCAAAGTGATAAAACATTTTTTTATTGTGACAGTCTTGCGATCAACCATAAGGAAAACTTTATGGAAGCCTTCGGAAACGTCCATATCAACGACAATGATTCTACCGACATCTATTCCCAGTACATGAAATATTTCGTGGATACCAGGTATATTGTTTTTCAGAAGAAGGTTTTGCTGAAAGATGGCAGGGGGATACTCAGCACGGAAGACCTGAACTACGATATGAACCTGCATATAGGCAATTATCTCAACGGCGGAAAAGTAGTAAACAAAAGCACTACCGTCACCAGCAAGGAAGGCACCTACTATGCAGATACCAAAGATGTGCTTTTCAAAAAAGATGTCGTGCTGAAAGACCCGGCCTACGATCTCACTGCCGACTCCCTGCTATATAACAACGACAGGCAACTGGCGACATTCATCACAACCACCTACATCCGGGATAGCAGTGGTCGTACGGTAAAGACCAAAGACGGATATTACGACCTGAAGAATCACCGGGCGCATTTTGCAAAAAGAGCCACCATTACAGACGGTTCACAGGCCGTTACCGCAGATTCCATTCAATTCGACGACAGCCTCGGACTCAGCACCGCCAGCGGAAATGCTGTTTACCGGGATACTGCACAAGGCTTTGTAGTGATCTCTGACAATATGGTCGCCAACAAGAAAAACAATACCCTGCTGGCAACACAAAACCCGCTGATGATTCTGAAAGGAGATGACAAGGATTCAATCTATGTCCGTGCCGACACTTTGTTTTCCGGAAGAATCCCCGATTCCGTTTTAAACCGGGTGGACTCGGTACAGGGCATGCCCATCCTGAGAACAGCTCATAATCCAAATGACAGCACGCTGCGTTTCCTGCAGGCCTATCACCATGTACGCATTTTCTCCGATTCCCTGCAGGCCGTGGCAGACAGTCTGTACTATTCCGGCACCGATTCCATATTTCGATTATATTATAATCCGATTGCCTGGGCGGGCGGCTATCAGGTAACCGGGGACACTCTGTTTATGTATACGAAAAACAAGAAGCCGGACCGTCTGTACGTGTTTGAAAATGGGCTGGTAGTAGGGAAATCCTCCGAAAATATGTATAACCAGGTCAAAGGAAATACCATTAACGGCTATTTCAAAAACGGTGTAATTGACTACATGCGCGCCAAAGGAAGTGCGGAAGCTGTGTATTATATTAAAGACGACAGCATGGCGCTGGTGGGTGTGAACCGGGTAAACAAAGCCGATGTGATTGACCTGATCTTCCTGAACAAAGCCCTGAACAAAGTCGTGCTCCGCAACGATGCCGACGGTGTGATTACACCCATCCGTAAGGTAAAATTCGATGAAATGAAACTGCGGAACTTCAAATGGCTGGAAGATAAGCGACCAAAGACAAAGGGTGAACTTTTGAAGAACTGAAGGGGTTGACCGTTGACAATGGACCGTTTTCTATTGCTTATCCGCACCTGAAGTCCGTCAACGGTCAACCCTTTCAGTGGGGAAAGAAAAAATACGCTATCACAATCGCAGTGACTATCGCTGCCAGATCGGCGATTAGTGCCGCAGGTATCGCATATCTGATTTTTTTAATGCCAACAGAACCAAAATATAAAGCGGCAATATAAAAAGTGGAATCCGCCGTGCCCTGAAATATGCCCGAAAGCTGACCGGGAAAAGAATCCGGGCCATAGGTTTTCATGGTATCAATCATCATAGCCCGGCCTCCGCTCCCGCTCAGCGGACGCATTAGTGCTGTGGGCAGGGCTGAAACAAAATCGGTATTGACGTGCAGCATGGAAAAAAAAGAGCCAATGCCTTTTACAATGTAGTCAAAAACCCCGCAACTCCGGAGCACACTGATGGCGACCAGCATCCCAACCAGGTAAGGAATGATGGTAACAGCAACCTGGAATCCTTCTTTCGCGCCATCAATAAAGGCTTCGTAAACATTGATCTTTTTGATTATTCCGCCAATGATAAAAACAGTAAAAAGCAGCATGATGAGCCCATTGCTGAATATTTTGGAAAAAGGAACGATATAGCCGGTGTTCATGTGCAAAATATAAACCAGGCCGGCAATAAGCACTGAAATGCCGCCAACCCAAAGCAGGATCACTGGTTGAAATAAATTGATCCGCTGCCTGATGGCTACAACCGTGAGCGCCACGACGGTGGCGGCAAACGTGGTAATCATACAGGGTATGAAAATGCTGGTCGGATCATTTGATTTCAAAATAGCCCTTTGGGCAATGATACTTACCGGAATGATGGTCAGCCCGGACGCATGCAGCACCATAAACATGATCTGGGCATTCGATGCCGTGTCTTTATTCGGATTCAGTTCCTGGAGGCTGATCATGGCTTTTAAGCCAAAAGGCGTAGCGGCGTTGTCAAGGCCCAGCAGATTGGCGGAAAAATTCATAACCATATGACCCATGGACGGATGGTTTTTCGGCACTTCCGGAAAAAGGCGATTAAAAAAAGGCCCGATGATGCGGGAAAGGAACCTGACGCCCCCGGCTTTTTCACCCACATTCATAAATCCCAGAAAAAGCGCCATGATCCCGATGAGCCCAATAGCAATCTGCACGCTGACATTGGCCGAATCAAAAACCCCATCCACCATGGTCTTAAAAACGTCCGTATCTCCGTAAAAAAGAAGCCGGATCAGAGCGGTAATGAAGGCAATCAGAAAAAAAATGATCCAGATGAGGTTCAACGCCATACCCTTCAATTAATTATGGGATGAATATAAGTAATAAAATACCGATCTCTCAAATACTTCTATCTTTGCGGACGCAAAAACAATCCGTTCCCAACTTTAAAAATAATATAAGTCATGGCATTAAAGGCAGGTATTGTCGGCTTACCGAATGTAGGCAAATCCACCCTGTTCAATGCGGTCAGCACCAGTGCCAAGGCCCAGGCCAGCAATTACCGGTTCTGCACTATCGAACCCAATATCGGACTGGTGGATGTTCCCGACGAACGGTTAAGTAAGCTGGCAGAGCTGGTGCATCCGGATCGTATCGTGCCCACCCAGATTGAAATTGTAGACATCGCAGGCCTCGTGAAAGGCGCCAGCAAAGGGGAAGGCCTGGGAAATAAATTCCTGGCCAATATCCGGGAAGTGGATGCCATTGTCCATGTGGTCCGGTGTTTTGAGGATGAGAATATCCTGCGCGACGAGGGCGCCATCAATCCGCTATCCGATAAGGAAATTATTGATACTGAACTTCAACTTAAAGACCTGGATAGTGTGGAAAGGAAATTTTCGCGTACCGAAAAGCTTTTGCGTACTGCAGATCCAAAAGTCAAGGCCGAATTCGAAGTGCTGAAACGCTGTAAGGAACACCTGGAAAAAGGAAAAAATATCCGGGAACTCGATCTCAGCAAAACGGACAGGCCGGCCATTGCCGATCTCTTTTTGCTGACTGACAAACCGGTATTGTACATTGCCAATGTAGACGAAACTTCGATGCATACCGGGAACCGGTTTTCCGAAGCATTGAAAAAAGGAGTCGAAGGCGAAAACGCAGACGTGATTGTAATGAACAATTCTATTGAACAGCAGATTGCCGAACTGGATAATACCGACGACAAAGCCATGTTCATGGAAGAATATAAAATGAAGGAGCCGGCGCTGAATAAAATGATCCGTGCGGTTTATCATTTGCTTTCTTTGCAAACTTATTTTACTGCAGGAGTGCAGGAGGTGCGGGCCTGGACCATTCACACCGGCTGGAAGGCTCCACAGGCCGCCAGTGTGATCCACACGGATTTTGAAAAAGGATTCATCAAGGCGGAGGTGATCGGCTACGAAGATTATTTAAAATACAAATCCGAAGCGGCATGCCGCGAAGCCGGCAAGCTCCGGATCGAAGGAAAAGAATACCTCGTCAAAGACGGAGACGTGATGCATTTCCGCTTCAACGTTTGAGTTGACAATGGACAGTTGACTCTCAACTGTCCTCATAAATTATACCCCAGGCTGATGTAGTACAATCCGCCGATGCTGGCATTGCCGATCGCATCCACATAATATTTGTTCAGGAGATTGGTAGCGCCCAGTTTAATCGTGCCGTGCACCTTCGGTAGTTTCATACTGATCTGCCCGTCCAGGGTTCCGAATGCCGGCGTGGTTCCGCTCACGAAGGAAGATTCATACAGATAACTTTCCTGCCAGCGGTAAGTCAGGTTAAATCCATAGTATTTGGCAATGGTATAGTTCGCCACAGAAAGATTGAATTTTATTTTGGGGGTATTGAATTGAGTCAGCACCGTAATGTCTTTATTGGAAATATCATTATAGGCCAGATTGCCCGAGGCCGTGAAACCCATGGGCAGTGCATACTCCAGGCCGAGGCCTGCGCCAACGGTGTTCACTTTATTCCCGCTGTTGGTATAAATACCGAATGTATTCCGGTTCGTTTGTCCCAGCGTAAACGGATCCTTGATCAGCACGGTAAGGCCAATGAAATTGGTGTACTGCGCGTAAAAGCCGTAAATATCAATCAGCAATTTCTTCGCGACAAGTCCCTTGTATCCCAGTTCCCAGGAAGCTACAGTCTCCGGTTTGAATTCTTTAAACTGGTACTGGGTCGGCGCTGTTCCTGTGCGCTGGTAATTACCCAGCGAGGCCGTGTCGTAAGTGTCCGATCTCAAACCATAGGCATCAATGAACTGAGGCAGTCCACCGATCAGGCGCGCCGAGCCCGTCTGCAGGTTGATGTATTGGTTTTGGGTTGAAGGAAACCGGTAAGCCGTTTGAAAAGAAGCGCGGATAAAATGATCCGGGGCCAGGCGGAAAACGGCGGTTACGCGTGGGGTAAAGCGGCCCGCGAAATTGGAATTCTTATCATATCGTCCGGCCAGGGTCATTTTCAGCAGGTCGTTAAAAAATCCCTTCTGGATCTGGGCAAATGCCCCGCTCTCATTAATCTTAATGGTGCCCGCCGTATCGGCAAAAATAGTTCCGTGCGAATTCAGTACAAATTCACGGGTGGAAGCCCCCACGGTGATATCGGCCCATTTGATGAAGTCGGAGAAATTATACATGCCTTCTCCCACATATAAATTGGTCTGGTCATTGAATTTACCGCCTGAAGGAATGGCCAGTTGTTTCAGAGAGTCCAGGGATTTATTAAAAGCAGTCGTACCGGGCATCAACCGGTTCGCATCGGCGTAAGCTCTTGCGGCAGCACTCGCTGTAACATAGGCCTGAGCAGGAGTTTGCCCTCCCCCGTAAGCCGCTCCGAAAGTCTGCGCATAAGCATTGATGTAATTCGGAGCCCAGACCGTGGCCGTCGGCGCATAGGATTCATTCAGTAAAGTGGCGGCGGCCACCATATCATATGAATTTCCGGCGTTTTCCTGGGTGGTATAGGCTCTTACATAAAACCGCTTGCCGGCAACCTCCGCTTTGTACTGACCAATGCGCACATTTCTCAGGCTATAACGGTCCGTTCCCTGATACACGGTATTGGCGCTTCCAAAATTACCGGAGAGACTGGCCGTGGTATTCCCGGTAATTTTATAAAACAGTCCTGCGGAAGCTTTGAAATTATATGCTTTATAATCGGTCAGTGCATTTTCATTATATCCCGTCCGGCTGACGCCTGAATTGGCGGGTGTCAGACTGGCGATGCCATTCAGTTGGGCTGCCGTTACCGGATCACCGGCAGCCAGATAAGCAGCTGCAGCTTTTTTCAACTGGTCCTGTACGTTGAAATAGGCGCTTTCATCTCCGTAGCCGTTAATTCCATTGTAATCTGGCTGGCTCCGGTCGCCCGGAACCGGCTGTCCTTTCAAGGCACTGAAGTTCCGGTAATCGGAAACCATCCAGTCTTTGGCCTGCGTGTATTCAGCCGATACCCGGAATGCAAATTTGTTGTTGAATGCCTTTGCATACCGGGCCATCCAGTCGTAATATGGAGCCGCTTTGCTGTTCTCGTCCCCGATGTGATTTACACCTTGTTTTATCTGCACACTCAGACCCTGATACTTAAATGGATCTTTACTGGTCATCAGGATGGTGCCGGTCATGCCACCCGATCCATACAGCGCGGAAGAGGCACCCGGCAACAGTTCTACATTATCTACGTCCAGTTCATTCAGGCCGACAATATTTCCTACAGAGAAATTCAGGCCGGGCGCCTGGTTATCCATGCCATCCACCAGCTGATTCATCCTTAAATTCCCGCTGCCATTAAAGCCTCTTGTCCCCGGCGTTTTGAATAAAATGGAAGAAGTGACCACATCCACCCCCTTCAGATTCGCGATGGCGTCATAAAAAGAAGGCGCGGGAGCTTCCCGGATTGCGGAAGTACTCATCCTTTCGATAGAAACCGGTGATTCCAGGCTTCTGATCCGGGAACGTGTGGCGGAAACCACCACTTCCGTTCCTATTTCTGATGCCGGCAGCAGTTCTATATTCAATACTTCGGCATTACCGGCCACTGCCACTTCTTTGGATTCATAACCCACCGAAGAGATTTCCAGGGTAACGGGAAAAGCGTTGGGCACATTTAATCTGAAAATTCCTTTGCTGTCAGTAAATGTTCCCGAAGAAGAACCCTTCAGAAGTACCGAAGCCGCCGGAATGGCCTCTTTTGTTTCGGCACTGCTAATTTTTCCGGTGACGATTGCGCCTTGCGCGAAGACCTTTGGGTAACATAGAAAACAGAAGGATAATGCAAGTATGGAACTGAACAGGTATTTCATGGCAATCAATTTAGATGATTGAATTCGTTAGCATTTATTGAGTAATCAAAATCAAATCCTAATATTTGCAATCAAATCTACTACATGAATCCCTTTATTTTTCCGGATCAGACAGCTTTCTACCGCGGAAAGGTCCGCGATGTATACAGCATCAAAAACGAATGGCTGGTCATGATCGCATCCGACAGGATATCCGCCTTTGATGTGATCCTTCCAAGGCCGATCCCCTATAAAGGACAAGTTTTGAATCAGATAGCTGCTTACATGCTGAATCATACCCGGGATATTTGTCCCAATTGGCTCTTATCCACGCCCGCTCCCCAGGTAAGTATTGGAAAGCGCTGCATTCCTTATCGGGTAGAGATGGTGGTTAGGGGAAATCTGACCGGTCATTCCTGGCGCACGTATTCCGCCGGGAAAAGGTTCCTGTGCGGCGTCCCTTTACCGGAAGAACTAAGGGAAAACGATTATTTCCCCCATCCGATCATAACACCCTCCACCAAGGCGGAAGCAGGTCACGACGAGGATATTTCACGTGCGGAAATCATTTCCCGGGGAATCGTGAATGAAACCGAATACGCAGTTCTGGAAAAATATACGCTGGCTCTTTTCCAGCGTGGAAAAGAAATAGCCGCGAAAAGGGGATTGATCCTGGTGGACACCAAATATGAATTCGGAAAAATAGGCGATACCATTTACCTGATGGATGAGATCCACACCCCGGATTCATCCCGCTATTTTTATGCCGATGGTTTTGAAGAAAGACAAAGCCGTGGTGAAAAACAGAAACAGCTTAGCAAAGAGTTCGTACGCGAATGGCTGATCGAAAATAATTTTATGGGGAAAGAAGGACAGACTGTTCCCCGGATGAGCGATGAATGGATCCAGACCATCTCCCGCCGGTATATCGAGCTTTACGAAAAAGTGATCGGCGAAAAATTCTTGCCGGTCACCCTGAGCGAGGAAGAAATTTTTCAGGCAGTGATGAGCGGGATTGAGAAAATTAAATAGTAAAGAAAGAAGCGCCTTCCCGCCGAAGCCACCCGGGATGCCCTGTGTGATGGTCCCCATTGTTTTGAAATTTTAGTATTACAATCGGATTACTATGTAAATGAAAGGTTTATGCGAGCGCCATACCGGGGATCCGGGCATATACGCTTACCCAGATCAGAGCCATCCTGAATGGACCGGAAATATTTCATTTACCCCCCAAAGATGGAGTCCTAAAAAAGCGATTTTTCGGAGTTTTATCGGAGTGCTAAGAAATATTTTTGAGAAAAGGAAGGATTTTTCCGTTTTTGATCAGCCGCTCACTGCCGATGCCGGCCGGGGTCCGGACAGGGTATTTTCAGGGCCCCGCCAGGGCGTTTTCAGGGGCGCAGGAGGGAATCCCCCTTAGGGTGTTCCAACAAGCCTCCCAGGAATACCCTATCCGGACCCTCTCCGGCCCTTTTCCAATACCCTGGGGAATTTTAAAAAAAAGCAGGATTTATTTTTTAGCACTCCGATGAAACTCCGAAAAACGGTGTTTTCGCGATCCTATATTTGCTGCGGGAGCTGCGGTTTGCCTACAGCTTTTTCTTTTTATCCATTCTGATTCCCGCCAGATAATGGTCAACGGATAATGGCCCCGAGCCAATAATAACAAAAAGAAACAACAGGGCAAGCACCAGTACTGACAGCCAAAGCTCGGCATTCATATAAGGAGATAAAATATTCACAAAAAACACGGCTCCGAAAACAATCGGCAATTGCAACAGGGCCCATAGCCTCGTGAGGAGTCCGAGAAAAATAAGAGTTCCTCCCAGAAGATGCATATAGGTTACATAGTCAATAACCGCTTTTATGATTTCCGGCGATTGCCTGATGACCTTGTTTTCAATGATGAGGTATCTCAGATAGCCCGCATTATTTAGAAACCCAACGCCTTTAATAACTAAAAAAAACCAAGCAGCATGCGAAGGAGATCCAGAATTTTGGGATGATGCCGATCGCCCCAATAACTGATCCTGTTCGTAATATTCATGGCATCCTATTTATTGTAATAAACGCCTGGCGTGGACGCTTTCAATTTACTCTATCTGCCGCCGCCGCGACTTATTAAAGATTTTCTGATCGTTTTTCCTGCCTTTGCGAAGCTGCTTTTGTTCCTCTTCCGGAAGATTGTAAACCTCCTGACATCCCAGACTGCAACAACCATCATATCTCTTTGCGCATTCGGCGCACTGGATAAACAACAGGTGACAGCCGCTGTTCCGGCAATTGGTATGCGTATCTGCCGGTTTGCCGCATTGATGGCAACGGGCGATCACTTCCCCGCTGATGGGTTCGCCCAGCCGGTCGTCAAAAACAAAGTTTTTCCCCCGGAATTTATTTTCAAGTCCTTTCTCTTTAACGGTATTGGCATAGTGAATGATGCCCCCTTCCAGATGAAATACTTTTTTAAATCCCTGATGAAGCAGGTAAGCACTTGCTTTCTCGCAACGTATGCCCCCCGTGCAATACATGATCACGGGTTTTTCTTTTTTATCCTTCAGCAGTTCAACAGCCATGGGGAGCTGTTCGCGGAAAGTATCGCTGGGAATTTCCAGCGCGTCTTCAAAATGGCCTACTTCGTACTCATAGTGATTTCGCATATCCACCACGATCGTTTCCGGATCTCTGGTAAGCTCGTTGAAGGTTTCGGCGTTCACATACTGACCCTTATTCTGCATGCTGAAATGATCGTCCCGGATCCCGTCGGCAACAATCTTGTCCCGCACTTTAATTTTGAGCACCCAGAAGGATTTGCCATTATCTGAAAAGGCTGTATTCAGCCGGAGATTCTTTAAGGTTTCTACCGACTCGAGATAATCCCGAAATCCGGCCATCCGGAAAGCCGGCACACTAATCTGCGCATTAATACCTTCTTTGGCCAGATAAATTCTTCCGAAGATCTGCAAAGCAGAAAGGGCCAGGTATAATTCATCCCGGAATGCCTTTGGATCGGCGATGGGAAAATAACGGTAAAACGAGATCGTCGTCCGTGGTTCTGTTTCTTCCAGTAGCCTTTGCTTGAGTTCTTTCTGCGATATCCGGTTGTGAAGAGGTGCCACCAGGCAAATTTACTAAAGGATTAAGGTTTAAAGAAACTGGGGTTGATTTCAGCAAACCCTTCCGAATTGGCTAAAAATATTTTACTTTTAAACGATTTTCAACGCCGAAAACCGCTCCATGAAATTTCTTCCCTTCCTGATATCCTCCGCTGTTACCCTTTTACTGGTGATTCTGCTGAACAGCCCATGGGGCAAAATACCTCCTATCGGAAAGTTCCTCAGTCCCCAGCATGGCTTCTGGCAGAATGCCGAGCCCGTGGATAAGGATTTCGGGCAGGATTTGCAACTGCCCGGACTGAAAGACCCCGCCGAAGTATACCTGGATGACCGGCTCGTTCCCCATATTTTTACCTCAAATGATGCAGATGCCTTCTATTTACAGGGGTACCTGCATGCCAAATTCCGTTTATGGCAGATGGAATTCCAGACCTATGCCGCCGCTGGCCGCATCAGTGAACTGATCGGACCGAAGGCCCTGAATTACGACCGCGAAAAGAGAAGATTGGGCATGGGTTATGCCGCTGAAAAAGCGGTTGTTGAAATGGAGAAGGATTCAGTTTCCAAATCGGAAGCGGATGCTTATACGGCCGGCGTAAACGCTTATATCACGGGCTTGAAAGAAAGTGAGCTTCCGGTTGAATACAAATTGCTTAATTATAAACCGGAACTGTGGAGCAACCTGAAAACTGCCCTGTTCCTGAAATTCATGTCACTCGACCTCGCGGGAGCAGAAGACGATTTTGAATATACCAATCTGCGTTCCCTGCTGGGTTATACTGTCTTCAATAAAATGTTCCCGGTTCAACAGGATTCCCTGGACCCAATTGTTTCGCACGATACCCTGCCACCTAAACCTGGTATTCTGGTGAAAGCTCCCGTAGGAAGCGATTCTGCCTATCTCTATAACAGGGATGCCGTGCACGTAAAATCATCCAAACCCGACCCGGATAACGGAAGTAATAACTGGGCCGTAAGCGGAAAAAAAACAAAAAGCGGGGCACCGATTCTCTGCAATGACCCGCATCTCGGCCTGCACCTGCCCTCCCTGTGGTACGAAATGCAACTCAGCTGCCCCTCCTTCAATGCGTATGGCGCCAGCTTCCCCGGCGCTCCGGGGATCATCATCGGATTCAACGACAGTTGCGCCTTTGGCTTCACGAATGCGATGCGCGACGTGCGGGATTACTATGAAATAAAGTTTAAAGACGATAGCCGCAAAGAATACTGGTACAACGGCGAATGGAGGACCACAGATTTCCGTTATGAACACATCCTGATGAAGGATACGCTGGAGTATACCGATACCGTCGCCTACACCATATTCGGTCCGGTGATGTACGATAAAAGCTTTTCCGGTGGCAGGCAAACGAACAATAATTATTATGCCGTAAGATGGAAAGCGCATGATGCGGGGAATGAACTGATGATCTTTAACGCACTGGACCATGCAAAAAATTATGCCGATTACCTGTCTGCCATAAAGTGGTTGCACACGCCTGGGCAGAATGCCATATTTGCCTGTAAGAATGGAGATATCGCTATCTGCGATCAGGGAGAATTCCCAGCCAAATGGAAAAGACAGGGAGACTTCGTCATGCCGGGCACAGATAGCACATACGCCTGGCAGGGAATGATTCCTCAGGAGGAAAATCCCAAAATGGTCAATCCGCAACGGGGTTTTGTGAGCAGCGCCAATCAGTATCCGGTATATCCCTCCGAATACCCCTATTATTTGGGAGGAAACTATCCGAACTACCGGGGCATGATGATCAACCGCTACCTGAATCAGATGAATGATATCGGCATCCCGGATATGATGAGGTTGCAAACAGATAACTATAATCTTTTTGCAGAAATGGCCAGGCCGGTGTTATTGAAAAATATAGATCCTTCTGTTCTGGATGAAACCGAAAAAAGATATTATGATCTGTTGCAGGAATGGGATCTGCGGTATGAGGCAGACAGCAAAGCCCCTTCTGTTTTTAAGATAGTATGGGATAGTCTCACCGCGGTGGTTTGGAACGATGACCTGGAAAAAGATAATCTCCCCGGATTCTATCCTAACGAAAGCACCCTGTTGGAAGGTATACTAAGGGATAGCTCCTATGAATTCCTGGATGATATCCGGACGCCTGAGAAAGAAACGCTTAAAGAGGATGTATTGCTTGCTTTTAAAAGAGGAGCTGCAAAATGCAGGCAACTCGACAGCGAGGGTATCCTGCTCTGGGGGAAAATGAAAGGAACTGTGGTGGAGCACCTGGCCAACCTGGATCCATTCAGCCGGCTAAATATTATGAATTCGGGTGGAAAGTATGCCATCAATGCGGTCAAAAAAGATCATGGGCCCAGCTGGCGCATGATTGTGCAGCTTTCGGCAAATACAGAAGCATACGGGATCTATCCGGGCGGCCAGAGCGGCAATCCGGGAAGTGCCTATTATGATAATTTCATCGATAACTGGGCAACAGGAAAATATTATCCCTTATGGTTGATGAGTAAAGAAGAGGAAACGGATAAGCGGGTCAAGGCCATCATCAGGGTCACTTCATTGTAAAGCAATCTGACTATGTTAAAATACATCCTTTCGATCCTGGTTACCGCCCTGGTTGCTTTTGTCTGCGGCCTTTATCTGCCCTGGTGGGGAATTGCCATCGCTGCATTTGCCGTGAGCGCAACCATTCCGCAAAAGCCGGCCTATTCGTTCCTTTCCGGCTTCCTTGGCGTATTTCTTTTATGGGAAGTCCTCGCCTGGTGGATTGATAATAAAAACGGTGGCATCCTTTCGCAAAAAATTGCCAGCATTTTCGGACTGGGCGGTTCTTCCCTCCTGCTGATCGTCATCACCTCATTGATCGGAGCCCTCGTCGCCGGCTGCGCGGCGCTCTCCGGTTCATATCTGAGAAGGATCCTTTTTCATCGGGCTCCGCCGGAGGGAAATTAGACGGGTCCGCAAGGAAACGCAACGATCTATGGCTTAGCTTCGTTATCTATATATTGTTCATGAAGCGATTCCTTTTCTTTTTCCTTTCCTCATTCCTTATTGTTCACACCGCTTTTGCAGTGCGGATCACCGGTACGGTAACCGATGACAAAGGAATCATTCTGCCTTACGCCTCTGTTTTTGTAAAAGGCACCTCCATCGGAACAACCACGAATAACAGTGGCCGGTATTCTCTCAACCTTCCGGCTGGCAGCTACCAGATCGTTTGCCAGTACGTGGGCTATGGCCGCCAGGAAAAGACCGCTATCCTGAGCTCGGAAGCGCTAACCCTGAACTTTCAGTTGTTGTTACAGCAAACATCCATGAAAGAGATCATTGTAAAAGCCGGCGCTGAAGATCCCGCCTATGAAATTATCCGGCATGCCATCAAAAAAAGGAAATCGTACGAAGAGCCGCTGGATTCCTTCACCTGCGAAGCTTATATTAAAGCCCTGCTGAAAACCAAAACCCTTCCTGCAAAAGTGCTGGGAAAAGCTTTCAAAGACCAGGACCGCAGCGATCTTGGTGTGGATTCCGTGGGTAAAGGCATCATTTACCTGTCTGAGTCACTCACCAAAATTTCGTTTAAAAAACCGGATAAGATCAAACTGGAAGTGATCTCCGGAAAGGAAAGCGGAACAAACGGATTTGGTTTTAACTTTCCGACATTCGTCAACTTCTACAATAATAATGTCAATATCTTCATCACCCAGTTAAGCCCCCGCGGTTATGTATCTCCCATTGCCGATGGGGCCCTGAATTACTACCGGTATAAATTTCTGGGATCTTTTATTGAAGACGGAAAAGAAATCAACCAGATCCGGGTGATCCCGAAAAGAAGGTTTGAACCGCTGTTCTCCGGCATTATCAATATAACGGACGGCGACTGGCGTATCCACAGTCTCGATCTCACCCTGACCAAAGATTATCAACTCGAAATTGTAGATACATTCAACATACGCCAGATCCAGGCGCCCATCACCGCGAACATCTGGAGAACACAGAACCAGGTGGTCCATTTCAGCTTTAATAAATTCGGGATTGACGCAGCAGGGAACATTTTAAATGTTTACAGCAAGTATGATCTGGGGCCCAAATTCAAAAAAAAATATTTCAACAATGTGGTGATTCAATACGACACGGGCGTCAATAAAAAAACGATGGCCTATTGGGATTCCCTGAGACCGGTACCCCTGGAGACGGAAGAAATAGCGGACTACCATAGCAAAGACAGCATGTATAAAGTCCGTCATAGTCCCGAGTACATTAAACACCAGAATGACTCTCTGAGAAGAACGGAAGGCCGGTTCTCCGCATTGAATATTTTCCTGACGGGCGTTAAGCGATCCGATTACGACTCAGCCAGACCCATTTCCATGACTACCCAGCCGCTGCTTCCCAAACTGGAATACAATACGGTGGAAGGATTGGTCCTCAATGGAGAATTCACTCTTAAAAAGGAAAATAAATCAACCGGAAATAATATCGAAATTATCCCGCATGTCCGGTATGGGTTCAGCAATTCACATCTGAACGCCTGGGGCACCCTCAATATCAACCGCAAACAAGCTGTCTTTGACATGAGTGGCGGCAGTACCAGTCGCAGCACCTGGTCGTTTTCCGGTGGAAAAAGAGTGAGCCAGTTCAATCAGGAAAACCCAATCAGCCCACTCATCAATGAGATCTATACCCTCATGCTGAGAAAAAATTACCTGAAGATCTACGAAAATATATTTGGTTCCGCAGAATACAAAACCAGGTTTGATAACGGTTTACGTGTGGCAGGCTCCCTGTTGTACGAAGACCGGACCGCGCTGAACAATACCAGTAATTTTTCCTTCTTCGGGAATAAAGACAAGCTGTTTACCCCAAACTATCCTTTTGAAAAAATAAACGCCCCCTTTCCCCGCCACCAGGCCGTGATCGCCGGCCTGGATCTGCAATTCAAACCCGGACAGCGTTACATTGAGTTCCCGGACAATAAGCTGGCCATCGGATCAAAATATCCCACGCTGGCGTTTTCATACCGGAAAGGCATTCCGGATATTTTCGGTTCAGATGTTAATTACGACAAATGGCAATTTTCTGTTTGGGACGACCTGAATCTGAAACTGAGAGGCATTTTCAAATACCGGTTTGGTATCGGCGGTTTTTTCAACACCCGGCAATTATTCATCCAGGATTTTCAGCATTTCAATGGCAACCAGACATTTTATGCCAGTGAATATTTAAACAGCTTTCAGCTGGCTCCTTATTATGCCAACAGCACCACGGCCGCATTTTATGCAACGGGACATATTGAAGAGCATTTCAACGGCATGCTCACCAATAAAATTCCGCTGTTAAGGAACCTTCAATGGAACCTGGTGGCGGGGTCAAATGCGTTTTATGTAACCCGGAACAATAATTATGTGGAAATATTCGGAGGCCTGGAAAACATCCTCAAGATCTTTCGCGTGGATGTTGTGGCTTCTTATCTGAATGGAAAAACAGGACAGGTGGGTGTACGGCTTGGCCTGGATGGATTGTTCGGAGGCTTCTTCAATGCGGCCCTGAAAAATCCTGGCGGCAAGCCACCCCCGAGGCAATAACAAAACCGCAAACCCCGGTCCCGGACCAGGATCTTTTTATCTGCTTAAACCAGCCATAAGCTGCTGTACTTCTTCCAGCGTATTGTAACTGTGCAAGGCGATCCTTAGTCTTTCTGCTCCTTCAGGAACTGTTGGGTACAGGATGGGACGAACGTCCATGTTGAGGCCGGCCAGGTGACCCGAAAGCGCCCTTACCTGTTCATTCCCCGGCACAATCAGACATTGAATGGGCGTTTCAGAATTTTTGAAAGAAAAGGACAGTCCGGAAACAGCAGGGAGCGTTTGATTTCCGGGAAAGAAAGAAATGAGTTTTCTCAATTGCATCCTTTCCGCCTGCAATGCCGGGAAAATCGCATAAGAAGCCTTGATCGCTGCAACAGCAGCAGGCGGAAGCGCCGTGCTGTAAATGAACGGTCTGGAAAAATTGATCAGGAAATTCCGAAGCATTTCGCTGCCCAGGATTACTGCGCCGTGACAACCCAGGGCCTTTCCAAAAGTATGAACACGGGCGAAGCACCGGCGATGGAGACCCTTGCTTTGCATAAGGCCTTCACCCTGCTCTCCGATGACGCCCGTTGCGTGGGCTTCATCCACAATCAGGTGCGCATCAAAGCGTTCACAAAGCTCCACCAGTTCTGTCAATGGAGCCTGGTCGCCATCCATCGAAAAAACGGATTCTGTTACGACGAAACACCGGCCCGTTTCCTTTTGTAGCTTTCTCTCCAGATCTTCCAGGTCATTGTGCGCAAACGAAAAAGACCGGCCAGGCGAAAGCCGGATCCCGTCGCGGATGGAAGCGTGGCTCAGTTTGTCATACAGAATAGTATCTCCCCGCTCGGCCACACAGGCGAGTAAACCCAGATTGGCATCGTAGCCCGAATTAAAGATCAGGGCCGAAGGAGATTGATGAAACGCAGCGATCAGACACTCTGTTTCTTCCATCAGGGGATAGTTTCCGGCCAACAATCGTGAACCGGTCGATCCATGAGGAAACGCGTGATCCGCCAGCGCAGCTTCAAGCAAACCATTTTTGGTCATACCCAGATAATCGTTGGAGAAAAAATCCACCTTCCCGGAAGCCAATTGAAGCCTGCGGTACGCGTCCGCACGGAACCTGGCCTGGAGTTTTTGATCTAGAAAATCTAAATTCATGCTTGTTGATTTCTCGGTGTTCTCCCGGGAAGCCATTTCCCGGATGTTTACACACAAATTCCCTGGCGGCTAACCGGGGATTCCTATCTTTAGGAATCAAAGATCCCGCTTATTGGGACATTTGCAATACCATGGCCAGTGAAAAGAATATCCTCGGTCTCCAGCTTGCAACGGATCCGCGTTGGGTGGACCTTGCCGGCCTGTCCATAGAAGAAATACTCACTGATCATGCTTTTTGCGAGCAGAAAGCGGCCACGACCTGCATCACGCTCATTCAAAAATACTCTGACCGCTCCCGGCTGGTGGCAGAGCTGGCACCCATTGTAACGGAGGAATGGGGCCATTTCAGAACGGTTCTTGCAGAACTCACCAAACGCGGATTAAAACTGGGTAAGCAAAGGAAAGACGAATACGTGAACCAGCTGATTGCATTCCAAAGAAAGGGAGGAGATTTTGAAGACCGGTTCCTGGATCAGCTTCTGACCATGGCCATGATTGAAGCCCGTAGTTGCGAGCGGTTCAAACGACTCAGCGAAGGGCTAAAAGACGATTATCTAAAAAAATTCTACCGGCGTTTTATGGAAAGCGAAGCCGGTCATTACCATCTCTTCATTGAACTGGCCGAAACCTATCTCGGAAAGGAAAAAGCCCGCAAGCGCTGGGCGGAATGGCTTCGCTACGAAGCGGGCATAATTGCAAAAATAGACGTACGCGGCGACCGGATCCATTAAAAAGGGTGATTTTACTTACCCATATTTCATGATCGCATTGGAAAACGCACAAGCATTTGAGTAATTTCGTGAGATTATAGTTAGTCTTTTCAGGATTAAGTATATCTCATGTATAAAGTCTGGTTAGAGGTAAAAACAGAAGATTTCATGAGCCAGTCTTTTCAGCGCGTTAAACGGTCGAACATCCATGCTAAACCGGCAATTACCATGAATGAAGATTTTAAAAATGAATTCCAGCTGGTCGTATCCAGTTTGCAACGGCTGGATTCAAAAATTGATTCACTGCGGTCTGAAATAAAGAGTGATCTGAAACTTTTTGCAACAAAGAGTGATCTGCTTCAATTGGAGAAAAAAATTGATCATCAATGCACAACCAAAGATGATTTAAGACAATTCGCAACTAAAGATGATTTGAGACAATTTGCAACTAAAGATGATTTAAGACAATTTGCAACTAAAGATGATCTGAGACAATTTGCAACTAAAGATGATTTGTTCGGGTTAGAAGAAAGGAATGCTCTGCGCTATGCCACGAAGGATAATCTGGCACAAACAAAATACGATTTGATCAAATGGATGTTTACTTTTTGGGCATCCCTGGTACTCATGCTTATTGGGCTCTATTTAAGAAAATAATCCTCTTTCATCCATCTGCGGAGAAATGAGCAAGCTCACGCGTAAAATCCAAAAAAGGATATTTATCTGCCAGTTCCCTGGTTTTCAAAAACTGTTCCTCCAAAAAACGCCGGTGAGCTTCCGTATCCGGATGCAGCGCCTTATGCCTGTAAGCAATCTGTATTTTTTTTATCCCCTCTGCCATGATTTGCGATGAAGGCTCAACGTAATTTTGCATAAAATGTTCCAGGACAAAAGCCGTTGCCTGGTAATTGGGGTGCACCAGATCCTTATCATAGAACCGGTAATCCCTCAACACATCAATAACCAGTTCATAAGCGGGGAAATAATAAATCTTTTCAAATTTGTTCGAGAAGTGATGAACAACTTCCAGCAATCGGGCCTTGCTCCGGTTGTTGTTAATAACTCCGTCACGAATATGCCGCACCGGACTCACCGTAAAAACAATTTTCAAAGCAGGATTGAATTGCCGCAGCCGATAGATGCTTTCATCAAACGCCGAAAGCATCTCATCAACAGGAAGGAGTTTTTTAACAAACCAATCAGCAGGAGCACGGTGACAGTTGGCCACCGGAAGCTGTTTTTCTGTCAGCGTGTAAGAAAAAGCAGACCCCAGGGTAATGACCAGCCAATCTGCTTTTTTCAAAAATCCCTGGGCTGCCTTCCGGGAAGCGTTGATCTTTTCCAGGCAACGTTGCAGACTGGTATCGGAAAAAGAACCATGATGCAGCCAGCTTTGCCAGAGTTCATTTAGAAAAACAAGATCCCTTTCCCTACAGGGTTGTGCGTCAATATAAGATACCAGACTTCCCGCTACACTGAGCGGATCAAACAGAATCCCATTCGGATTCTGAAGCACATCAAATTTTATGTCCCTCAAATGATTACCGATATGTTCTGTAAAACAGGAACCGGTTAGCAAAATTTTTTGCCTGTAACGGATCTTCTCTGGGGGGCCGGCAATCTCTATGGGTAATAAAAAGGGATCCACATCAATGATTTTGAAAGATTTCCGATGCCAGGGTTCTGCTCTTTCGCAGCGCTTCTTCGTTCAGCGGCGGAAGTATTTTTTTATTCCGGAAGTATTCGATCAGCAATACGCTGTCCATATTACCCACCAGTTCATCTCCGGCCATGGGACAACCGCCTATCCCGTTCAGCGCGCCATCAAAACGCCGGCAACCAGCAGAAAAAGCCGCCTCCACTTTATCCGTACTGTGTTCACGACGCGAATGCAGGTGAACGCCTGTTTCAATGGCCGGAAACTGACGGATAGCAGCAGCAGTTAAAGCATGAACCTGCTCCACTGTTGCCAAACCAACCGTATCTGCAAGGGATATAATGTGCACCCCAAGGTCAGCCAGTTTTTGTATCCATTGCTGGACCAGCGTTTCAGACCAGGGATCCTGATAAGGATTTCCAAACGCCATGGATATATAAATAACCAGTCGTTTGGAATGGCCAACACAAAGCGCCTGAATCTCCCGGACCGTTTCGAATGATTTTTCAATTGAACTGTGTGCATTGCGTTGCTGAAAAGTTTCAGACACAGAAAAAGGAAATCCGATATCGCTTATTTCAGAATAAACGCAGGCATCCTGTGCACCCCGGGTATTTGCCACAATGGCCAGCAATTTCGTCCCGGATGCGCCCCGCTTTAACCCGCGCAGCACTTCCTTCGTATCGGCCATCTGCGGGATGACTTTTGGAGAAACAAAACTCCCAAAATCCAGGCTGTCAAATCCGACTTGCAGCAGGACATTGAGATATTCAATTTTTTTTACGGTGGGAATAAAGCTAGCCCAACCCTGCATCGCATCGCGGGGGCATTCTATGAGCTGAATGGTCTTATTCAAAATAAAAATTAAAAAATGAAAACCCGATCAAAACTACTGATTTTTTCGGGCGAACCCTTCCTGCCTGAAAAGCTCAGACATCATCATTCTTACAAAAGATTTCGCCAAAGGCAGGCCAGGCATTTTCAAATCTTCAAATCATCAAATTTTCAAATTCATTACCACGTTCTCACATTTTCAAATTACATCCCCGCTCTTCCCTTCATAGCCTCATATAAAATAATTCCGGCCGCCACCGAAACATTGAAAGAATCAAAATCTTCACTCATCGGTATGGTAAAATGCATATCCGCCGCTTTCCTTAGATAGGGCTGCAGTCCCTTATCCTCGCTGCCCATCATAATACAACAGGGTTCTTTGAAATCCAGTTCGTACACTTTCTGATCGGCCTGCATGCTGCTGGCATATACTTTTATACCATTGAGATGAAGGGTATCAACCGCTTTTAACAAACTGTTCACCCGGCAAATTTGAATCTTTTCCAAAGCACCGGCAGAAGATTTAAGGGCTTCTTCGTTTAAAGCAGCGATCCCTTTATCCGGGATCACCATTACCTGAGCACCGCAACAAACCGCACTCCGGGCTATAGCCCCGACATTCCGAACGTCGGTGATTCCATCCAGTAAAATAAATAATGGAACCAACCCGAGGGATACTACATGATCAATAGCCTGTTGCAAATCAATATAGGTAAAAAGGGATCCAAAGGCAAGAACGCCCTGATGATTTGCACGGGTTAACGAAAACAATTTTTCCTGGGGAACCTGTTGTATGGGGATGCCGGCTTTCTCCGCGAGTTTCCGGATTTCCCCAATGGATTCACCGCTTACGTTCCGCTGGAAAAGAATTTTATCAATCCCCCTGCCGGACTGCATTGCTTCAATCAGTGGCTGACGACCGATGATGAGAGAAGAAGATTTCAAGTATTTAATTTTTTAATTTTCCCTGAAGTAGGAGGAGTTGAACGTGCTGAATGGCAGCGATCGACATAGAATCAGTTATAACTCCCGACTCCAGCATACCAACCGCTTCATCAAAAGACATTTTTTTAAGGGTCAACGATTCTGTTTCATCCGGCATGGCGGTATGCAGCTCGAGTTCCCGGGCCAGGTATATGATGGCCGATTCATCGGAGACCGAATTGGAAAGATGCATGTCGAATAACCTGGTCCAGTTGCCGGCCACCAGTCCGGTTTCCTCCAGCAGTTCTCTTTTTGCCGCTATCAGCGGCTCTTCTTCCGCATTACCGCCGCCTTCGGGAATCTCCCAGCTGAACCGGTTCAGGGGAAACCGGTATTGACCAACAAGGTAGATATTGAATTCCCTATCCAGCGGAATGATCCCGACGGCCGTATGCTTAAAATGAACTTTCCCGTAAATTCCCTTCCCTCCGGAAGGATTCAATACCTGGAATTCCGTCACGCTGATCCATGGATTCTCATATATCATTTCCTGATCCAGGATTTTCCAGGGATTCCGATGATAACTCATGATTAAAAATACTAATTATAATCGCAGCAAGGGCCCGAACAAAAAAAGGGTTAACCCACGAGGCCAACCCTGATCATTAAAATTTCCGGGACTTATTTGATTTTGAACGCCTTCTTCACCTTGGTTACATAGTCCAGTTTTTCCCAGGTGAACAGGTCCACTTTCTTCTTAACGGTTTTACCATCAGGGGAAACAAATATCTTTACAACGGTCTCCGGCTTACGCCCCATATGTCCGTAGGCAGCCGTTTCACTGTAAATCGGGTTACGAAGCTTGAGCCTTTGTTCGATAAAATAAGGCCGCATGTCGAAAATTTCCTCAACAATTTTCCCAATCTCTCCGTCCGTCAGATCCACACTGGCTGTTCCATAGGTATCTACATGAATTGAAGTGGGCTTTGCTACTCCGATGGCATAGGAAACCTGAACCAGTACTTCCCGGGCCACACCTGCGGCCACGAGATTCTTTGCAATATGGCGGGTAGCATAAGCTGCACTACGGTCAACCTTGGAAGGGTCTTTTCCGCTGAATGCGCCACCACCATGAGCGCCTTTTCCACCGTATGTGTCCACAATGATCTTGCGGCCGGTGAGCCCGGTATCTCCGTGCGGACCACCAATCACAAACTTTCCGGTTGGGTTGATATGGTACTTAATCTTATCATTAAAGAGATGAGCGTATTTTTTATATTTTGACTTCACCCGGGGAATGAGAATGCCGATCATGTCTTTTCTGATTTTTTCCCGCATCCGCACTTCAGTATCAAAATCATCGTGTTGGGTGGAAATGACAATGGCATCAATCCTGACCGGGTTGTTGTTGTCGTCATATTCAAGCGTCACCTGGCTCTTGGCATCCGGCCTCAGGTATTTGATTTGTTTGTCTTCCCTTCTCAGGGCAGCAAGCTCTATCAGCAGCATATGGGCCAGATCAAGGGCAAGCGGCATATAGTTATCTGTTTCATGGCTCGCATAACCGAACATCATTCCCTGGTCCCCGGCACCCTGATCCTCTTTTTTTGTTCGGTCAACCCCCTGATTAATGTCAGAAGACTGCTCATGGATGGCGGAAAAAATGCCACAGCTATTGGCTTCAAACATATATTCACTCTTTGTATATCCGATTTTACGGATCACAGAACGGGCAATCTCCTGTACATCCAGATAAGCCTTCGATTTTACTTCCCCGGCAAGCACAACCTGCCCGGTGGTCACCAGGGTTTCACAAGCTACTTTGGATTGGGGATCGAATGCCAGAAAATGATCAATCAGGGCGTCTGAAATCTGATCGGCCACTTTATCTGGGTGACCTTCGGAAACACTCTCGGAAGTGAATAAATAAGACATGTTAGACTGTTTTGAAATTGGACTTACTGAAATAAAAAACCACTAATTACACGGTAATTAATGGATGGCGACGCAAAGATAATAGATGAACCATTATAAAGATAATAGATGAATCATTATGATTTAAATTATCGCGGCAACTTATTGGGAAAGGTCGGTGTATAACTGCAAATAATCCGACAGATCAGATTCCGCATTGAAGGGCAGCACTTTTTTTCCGCGAACCTTACTGAACTCGTCAAGCAATTTCTTGTCAATTTTTTCAGCACCAAAGGTAATAGCATCTGCTGACAGGGCTCCTCCGCGAAAAACGGCGTTATTGGTGCCTTCACTGAAAGGTTCCAGATCCTTTTCCTTTATGGAGGCATGGATGTTGGCTATCCTGGTAAAATCACTGCCTAGTTTTTCCTTAAACGTATTCTGACCGATGGTGAAAACCACTTTGCTGTGAGCAAAAACAGGTTCTTTTTTATATACCGTCTTGAGATAAAACGGAATCAATCCCGTCATCCAGCCACTACAATGGATGATATCGGGCGGCCACCCGAATTTTTTTACGGTTTCCAGCGCCCCTTTGCAAAAGAAGACCGTCCGCAACCCATTGTCGTCAAACCACTTCTCCTTTTCATCGTGAAATATGAACTTGCGCTTGAATAAATCCTCATTTTCCAGAAAATAAACCTGTAGCCGGGCGTTGGGCAGGGAAGCCACTTTGATTTGCAACGGATAATCGTCGTTATCTACAGAAACATTAATACCGGAAAGCCTGACCACTTCATGCAACCGGTGCCTTCTTTCGTTGATCACCCCGAACCTGGGCATAATACAGCGGACTTCAAATCCATTGTCGTTCGATTTTATAGCTAACTTATTTACAGTTTCCGCAAATTCTGTCAGCTCAAGGTAAGGGGACATCTCATTGGCAATAAATAAAATCCTTTTCTTTGCTACCATTAGGAAGAGAATTGGTGACCAGGAGAATACCTGAAAATCAGTTTGCAAAGGTAAGGTTTATTCCCCAAATGGGCTTCCGGACTGACTCCGGGAGGCATAATACAATGAAAATGATCATTTTTAAAAAATTCGACGACTTGCAAACTTACCTGACAAAGAACCGGGCAAAGAACCATCAAATCGGCTTTGTGCCCACCATGGGCGCCCTCCATAACGGTCACATCAGTTTGATCCGGGCGTCCCAGGCCGTTGCGTCAATGACCATCTGCAGCATTTTTGTGAACCCATACCAGTTCAACGATCCAAAAGATTATGAGAAATATCCGGTCAGCACAGAAAAAGATATTGAAATGCTCGAAAAAGCAACTGTTGATATCCTTTTCCTGCCTGAAGTAAAAGAAATATATCCTTACGGTAGCAGCCTGGAAAAATATGAACTCGGTTATCTGGAAACGATTCTGGAGGGAAGGTATCGCCCGGGGCATTATCAGGGCGTTTGCCAGGTGATGAGCCGCCTGCTAAAAGGAATAAAGCCTGACCAGCTTTTCATGGGCCAAAAAGATTTTCAACAATGTCTGGTGGTTAAAGAATTAATCAGGCTGCTGGATCTTCGCGTTGAATTCCATTCGGTGCCCACCCAACGCGAACCGGACGGATTGGCCATGAGTAGCCGCAACAGCAGGTTGAATCCGGAACAACGGAAAAATGCGCTGGCCATATCCGCGGCACTGCAATATATCCGGTATCATCTCTCCAAAGGCGACCCCGCGCCTGTACTTGGAGTTGCCCGGCAAATGCTGGAAACAGCCGGATTTAAAACTGATTATATTGCCATTGCTAAAAGCAGGGATCTCAGACCCATTATTTCATGGAACGGGAAAGAAAAAGCGGTCGCGCTAATTGCTGCATTCCAGGGGGAGGTGAGGCTGATTGACAATATGCTCGTCAATTGATTACTTTTGCAGCCTAAAATTCGGGGTGATATTATGGACATAGAAATTCTAAAATCAAAAGTTCATCGGGTTACGATAACGGAAGCAAACCTGCATTACGTAGGCAGCCTTACGCTTGACGAGGATCTGATGGATGCAGCCAATATGATCGTCAATGAAAAAGTTCAGGTAGTGAATGTGAATACGGGTGCCAGAATTGAAACCTATTTGCTGAAGGGGAAAAGAGGCTCGGGCATATGTTGCCTCAATGGCCCCGCGGCGCGAAGTGGTGCAGTAGGCGACGTAGTAATTGTTATTTCTTACGCCCGAATGGATTTTGAAGAAGCTAAAAAGTTCAACCCATGGGTTATATTCCCCCGGGATGGAAATAAAATCTAGCTGCGCTTTCATTTGACAATGAATGTTTTGCAGCTTGACAAATCCCGCTAAAATCGTATCTTACCAATGTCTATGAAGAAGGCGATTTTAACCACACTCCAGTATATTTTCTTTGCATTACTGGCCGTATTTTTCGTTTGGCTTAGTATACGCGGGCTTGACCACGAAAAATGGGAGCAGTTAAAGAAAGCCATGGACAAAGCCCGCTACTGGTTGCTGATTCCCGTTTTCAGTTTATTGCTTTTAAGTCACTGGATCCGAGCCCTTCGCTGGCGCCAGCTGATGGAACCGATGGGCTACCATCCCGCCCGTCTGAATGCATTTTTTGCTGTGATGATCGGTTACTTTGTAAACCTGGGCGCCCCGCGTCTTGGAGAAGTGGTTAAATGCACCATCCTGGCCCGTTATGAAAAAGTTCCTGCCCAAAAACTGGTGGGTACTATTGTCGCAGAAAGAGCTTTTGATGTCATTTGTCTCCTGCTCGTATTTGGACTCACTTTTGTTTTCCAGTTTAATACCGTTTCCGCTCTGGTTCATAGCTATGTCTATCCTGCTTTCCAGAATAAAAACGGGCAAACGGCTTACCATAAGATTGTTATCGTGGCGATTTCTTTGATCGTCTTTTTCATTTTACTGAAAATCCTTTTCAGCCGGTTCGGACACATCAATCTGATTCAGAAATTAAGGAACATACTTACTGGCGTGTGGCACGGACTGATCAGTGTGCGCGCCCTGAAGAACAAACCCCTTTTCTTCGCTTACACGTTCATTATCTGGTTTCTTTATCTGCTCAGCACCTGGTGCGGTTTTTTTGCCATCGATGAAACCAGCCGGCTCACCCTGGCAGATGCGCTTACCGTACTCGCCATGGGAAGCGTTGGCATGATCCTTTCTCCGGGCGGGATAGGCGCCTATGCCCTGCTGGTGATGGAAACCGTTGCCTTGTATAATATCCCTAAGGAGCCGTACGGTCAGGCCCTCGGATGGCTGCTGTGGTTTGGACAGTTCCTGAGCTTTGTTATTTTTGGAGTGGTTAGCTTTATTTTATTACCCCGCGTGAACCGCAATAATCATAAACCGGATGAAACACCCGCAGGTTATCCAGCATAAAATATTTTCTTTTCGCGATATTGTATTCCAGAGTAACCGCTGGAAATTATTGACCAAAACCATTTCATTCAGCAACGGATGTTTCGACATTCTTCATCCCGGTCATATTGCTTCTTTGTCCCAGGCAGCCCGGGAAGCCGATTTCCTGGTCGTGGGCTTGAATTCCGACGCCTCTGCACGACGATTAAAGGGGGAAGGCCGACCTGTAATGGACGAACAATCGCGGGCACTCATACTGGCTTCGCTGGTAATGGTTGATGCCGTTGTGATTTTTGAAGAGGATACACCGCTCGAACTGATCGAACTCGTAAAGCCGGATGTGTTGGTAAAAGGCGGGGACTATACCCTTGACCAGATCGTTGGCGCCAAAGAGGTGCAGGCTGCAGGTGGTCGTGTGGTTATCAATCCCATACTGGAAGGTTTTTCTTCCACCGGACTGATAGGGAAAATCCGGAACCTGTAAAAATAATTTAAGCCTTACTGATTTCAAAGAGAGGATGCTTTCATTCATTCAACCGGGCTTCTTCCAGATCCAGTTCCCATTCCCGGTTATTAAGCAGTTCATCCGGATATAATTTTTCGTCCCGTAATTTCTGAAGCTCCTGCCTTCTCACGGCAACCAGTTCAATTAGCATCTTGCGATATTTAGGCAGGAAACCGGAAGCCGTTACACTATTCTCATCTTTGAGCAATTTTTTATTGGCAATCTCTATCATCCTTTCATAACGTTCCTTCAGCCGGCTATAAGCATCAACGGCGTTCACTTCACTGGCATAATGATCCTGCATATAATTCAATGCGGCCCAGGCCAACCGCAGGCGGATAGCAGCTTCCTGTTCAGCCGTCTCTTCCTCTCCCGCCCCTTCTATATTTAATTTCCGGATGAGCCAGGGCAGACTGAGTCCCTGCAAAACCAGTGTAAATAAAATAACAATAAAAGTAATGAACAGGATCAGGTCACGCTGCGGGAAAGCCTTACCCTGGGATAGCGTAAGCGGAACAGCAAGCGCCGAAGACAGGGATACCACACCCCGCATGCCACTCCAGGCGACGAGAAAAACACTTTTCCATGGAGGCCTCGCTTCTTTTTGTCGTATCGCGCTGCTCAGTAAGCGTGGTATATAAGCCCCCGGGAAAACCCATATGATCCGGATGATTATAGTAACCAGGCTGATCACCACCGCATAAAAAATGACGGACGCCAGGGAATATCCTTTCATACCGCTCATGATCTGGGGCAATTGCAATCCGATTAAAATGAAAACCATTCCATTTAACAGAAAGACCAGCGTTTCCCAAAAAGAATATATCTGAATACGGGAACTGTAGGTAAAAATGATATGCGACCGATAGCTCAAAAATAATCCGCCGCTAACAACCGCCATCACGCCGGAATAATGAAAATGTTCTGCCGTAATATACATCAGGTAGGGCGAAATCAGCGTCAATGCGGTATCTACACTTCCTGAGGTAGGCAGAAGCCGGTGTATATTGTAGATGAAATAGGCAATGACGATCCCGGCAAGGACCCCGAGGGCGGCAACCAGAAAAAAGTCTCCCGTCGCCTTCCAAAAAGTGAACTGACCGGTGATAACCGCCAACAAGGCAAAACGGAAAACAATCAGGGAAGAAGCGTCGTTGATTAAACTTTCTCCTTCCAGAATGGTAACGATCCGCTTGGGAATTTTTAAATCCTGCAGCACGGAAGTGGCCGCAACGGCATCCGGCGGAGAAATAATTCCTCCCAGTAAGAACCCCATCGCCAGCGAAAATCCGGGAATCATCCCGTGCGATAAAAAGGCAATGGCCGTGGAAGTAAATATCACCAGGCCGAAAGCAAGCAGGCTGATGTTTCTTCTTTGATCCCAAAAGTCCTTCCAGGAAGTATTCCAGGCCGCAGAATATAATAAGGGGGGAAGAAAAATCAAAAAAACAAAGTCAGGTTCCAGAACCACGTCCGGTATTCCGGGAATAAAGCCGATAAGCAGGCCCGCGACCACCAGGAATATCGGGTAAGGAATTTTCAACTTTTTGCTGAGTATGGTTAACATAGACACAGCAAATAAAAGCGAAAGGACCAATAGCAGATTCTCCTGAACCATAGGTCCGAAAATAAGATTTTTATTTATTTTATGCCGATCAGACTTCGCGTTCCCCCGTCAATCCGGATCCGAAAGAATTTACCAAATCTTCAGCAAAACGATCTACCATTCATCCCAATGATCTGCATCAAATGCCTCTGGTAAAATATCGCGATTGTGATGAGTGGCGAAGGCAAACGGGGTATTCTGCATAGCGGAGCTTTAACTTGCATAAATAAAAAAGCAGGTAGTAGAAACCACCCGCGGATTCACATGAGAAAATTCCAGGCTTCCTGGTAATCTAAACCTGATACGAATTTAAACAGGAATAAATTTACTTTATTCCCCGATTCACCTAATCCGCAGATCACAGCAACGAACTGAATAATTTTAAGGATAAACACGGAAATCAGGCCCCCGGCTATACCCTCAATGCAACTCAACATGAAAGCGCTAATCATAGAAACACCAAAAAAACAGGCAGAAACACTGCAGGAGGTCATACGTTCCATCGATAACAAAACGGAAATCATTTCCAGCCTGTCAACCGCCGAAGAAGCCATTTTGTACTTCCGGACGCAGCCCCAGCCGGATCTGCTATTTTTCGAGATCGATCCCATTCACCAACTCTCTTTTCAATTATTCGATCACGTGGAGATTGCCTGTCCCGTAGTCTTTATTATACGTCCGGGACAAAGCCTGCCAGACGATCAATTGCCCAACTGCATTGATGTTCTAATCAAACCCCTGGATCCATTCCATCTTAGGAAATGCTTTCAGCACTACCGCGAATTGCAGGAATTCTTCATTAAAAATCATTCCTCCCTTTTTGAATACTTTAATGGGAAAGAAAGAATAAAATCCCGTATCCTCATCAGGAAGGGAACGGAATACCAAACCTTCAGGATCAGCGATGTTGTATATTTTTTCTCAGATCATAAACTCGTTTTTCTGGTGGACAAGGAGAACAGAAAATACCTGACCACAGCCGGGAGTCTGTCAGAACTATTGAATCAGCTGGACAGGAACATTTTCTGCCGCGCGAATAGAAAATTCATTGTAAATGTGGACTTCATTCAGGTTTTCAGCATGGTCAACTCCAGCAGGATACGGCTGAAACTTTCACTCCCTGTAAATGAACCGATATTCATCAGTCGGCAAAACACTTCTTTTTTCAAACAATGGATTGGCGAAAACCTATAAACCCGAAAACACCGACACACCCTTTCTTTCAGACACCCGAACCATAAAACCACGTACAATGAAAATATTAATTATCGAAGCTGACCACGAGGTAGCCTTACGGTTAAGGCAGATGTTGCTGGATATGGAAAAAAGCATCGGGTCTATAGATATATGCAGTTCTGTAAAGTTATGTCTGAAACAACTGGACGCGGGAACGCCCGACATTATTTTCCGGGACATGGAATCAGATATTCAGCATCCCGGGATACTGAATAACCTACGACTGTGTCCGGTGGTCTTGATGGGCCCGGAAAACAGCATCCATCCGAAACCTTACGGGATGAATTGTTTCGGCTATCTGAACAAACCGGTTGAGCTCCATAAGTTAAAAGATATCCTGGAGAAGTATAAAACAATTAAAAATCATTTTGTCAATAACATCGACCGGTTCATTGACTATATGAACGAAAGGAGCCAGGCAAAAAAACGATTCCTGGTCAAAGGCAAAACGGATTACTTTCCTTTGCTATCGGAAGATATCGTGTATATAAGAGCAGACAAGAAATTGATCTCGCTGGCAGACAAAAACAATACGCGGTATGTAGTAGAAGATTACAGCCTGAGTTCTCTTGAAAAAAAGCTTGATGAATCGCTTTTTTACCGGGCAAATCGAAAATTCATCATCAATGTGAACTATATCCGACGTTTTAAACCTTTATCCAAAAGCAGGGTGAGCGTGGAGCTTGCGCTGCCGGTCAATCCCGAAATTCTGATCAGCCGGGAAAATTCTATTGCTTTTAAAAGGTGGTTAGGAGATCTTTGAAGAGGGGCTGCTGGAATTGGCCAGACAGTAATAAAAAGGAATGCTGAGCCACTGAATTCGTTTCCACCCGATACCATTTTACCGTCCAACGCGGGCCCCCAGCTTCCGTTCTGGGTTATGTCTGAAACATACCATCCCTGGCCGAATCCTTTCTGTTCATCAGGCAACTTGCCAATAAACTATCCCCTGTACATCCGTTCCACTTCCTGCACGATCGACTCGATGTCTTTGTCATCGCCATGCGCATCGTACGGTTGTTTGAGACTGCTTCCGAAGAAGAAGGCAACGGTCTGCCAGAAGCGGGCGGTAAATCCGCCACGGTATTCTTTGATGATATCGTAACAATTGTTACCGGTCTGCCGGTTGATGAGTTTCATCAATACCTTTCCCTGGTATATCGAGAGGCTTTCCATCGGATCGGTAAATTCTTTTTTCAGATCTTTCTCGCGGGATTTGATGTATCCTTTTTTCTCTTCCGGCGATTGCATTTTTGCCAGTTTGGCGTTCATATCATTTAAAATGATTCCCGCTTTCCTGGCATAAGGATAAGTTACATAAACGGCATTTCTTAACCGCGTCATGGCTTCCCACCGCTTCCGCTGGGCACGCGTCATTTTTCCGGTTACATTGACCAGCTCCAGTGTCTTGGCCGGGATTGTATCTCCATCGTACACCACGACCATACTGTATATGGTATCGTTCTTGCCGAACCGGCTGTCTGGTGTTTGGCGGGAAGGGGTTGCTGCGGACGGAGCAGGCGGCTGTTGGGCAAAAACCGGTTGAACCGTAATCAGCAGGATGAACGGGATGAGCCGGTAAAAATATATCAGACAAATCGCCCGCATAACAGCTCCAAAGTTAACCATTAAAAAGCGATCACGCAACCGTTGGAGGCTCCGGCCTTAACCGCTGTTTCCGGCGGTAAAAGATGCTCATCCAGAATCCGGTAACCATCACCAGGATGCCGATCCAGACCATATTGATCTGGGGAAAAGTATAAACCTTCAACGAAACAAAGGGAACCATATCGCTGGACTCCTTTACCCGGAGATCAATCTTCCGGTTGGTCATCACCGAACCGATCTCCACAGCCAGGTTTTGAGCAAAAAGGGTGTCGGCCACCCGGTGTATCCTGTTGTCCTTCACGTATAAAAGAGGAGAAATCGTGTAACGGGAACTATCCCGGCTGATCACCCGGATATGGGCCAGCAACGCAGTATCCGATCGCGTGAAATGATATTTCGCATTATCCGGATTCACATACACAGTATCCAGGATCATGATTCCGCGGGAATAGAATATGGTGTCGTGCAAGGCAACCGGATGCGAAACAAAACCAGTTGTGTCTTTTACCTTATCTAAAATATTGGCATAGCTGATATAGGT
>JAUZOD010000059.1 GCA_030706635.1 Bacteroidota bacterium | reverse complement strand
TTGCTCATCTTGTCGGCCACCCCGCGGCTTCTTTTGATCACTGCCGTAAAATCGGGTTTTCCACTGGCCTCAATACCAAAATCCCTGGCGTGCTTGATGTCTTCATATACCTGGGCGCTTTTCAGAAGGGCTTTGGTTGGGATGCATCCCCAGTTGAGACAGATGCCACCCAGACTTTCCTTTTCAACAATAGCTGTTTTTAAACCCAGTTGAGAAGCGCGAATGGCAGCCACATAACCGCCTGGACCACTTCCGAGTACAACTACATCATAGGCCATAGAAATAATTTTTAAAATGGAAGATAATTTCGGAGTGCAAAGCTATGGTAAAATCCGATAATCGGGTCTGATCAGCCCCGGACCGAACTCTGGCCAACTTCTTTTAATTTGCAGCATGATTAAAATTAACGTTCTCGCTATAGCGGTTCATCCCGATGACGTGGAACTCTGCTGTTCCGGAACCCTGATGATGGAAAAACTGCATGGTAAAACTACGGGTGTGATCGATCTTACACAGGGTGAATTGGGTACCCGGGGCACGGCCGATTTGCGGATAAAGGAATCCCAGGCAGCCGGCCGGGTGATGGATCTGGACGTCCGCGCAAATCTCTGCATGGCCGATGGGTTTTTTCAGAATAATGAGGAAAACCAGCGTATCCTGATATCCGCTATCCGTAAATATCAGCCGGAGATCGTGTTGGCCAGTGCCCTGGCAGACCGGCACCCCGATCACGGCCGGGCAGGAAAACTGATTTCAGACAGCTGTTTTCTGAGCGGGCTGCGAAAAGTGGAAACCAAGGACGAAGCCGGTATAGCCCAGGCGCACTGGCGTCCGAAATACATTTTCCATTTTATTCAGGATCGTTATTATTCGCCTTCTTTTGTTTACGATATATCACCTGTTTTTGCCCGGAAACTGGATTCGATCCGGGCCTATGCTTCCCAGTTTCATTCCAGCACCTACGCCGTGAACGAACCGCAAACTTATATTTCCAGTCCTGAATTCCTCGACTCCGTCATTGGCCGGCACCAGATGTTCGGAAAGATGATTGGTGTTCGCTACGCAGAAGGGTTTATCACTGAAAAAATGATCGGGATCCGCAATCTCGATGCATTTGTGCAACTCGATACCTAAATCGACATTTTATGCGTTGTTAGGGGGTGAAGGGACCCATTTTTAACAGGATCTTCTTGAAAAAATGAAGTAGCTTTGCACCGGTTTTCAACAAAAGAAATTATTCATGCAAATACCTAAATTCGCTGCCACTCCCCATACTTTTCATGCTGATCTGAAAAAAAGGATCAATGCCTATTTTGATCAGAAGGGGAAGTCTATGACAGGTAACTTTAATCTTTACCTGAAAGCAGCCGTGCTGGGCCTTTCTTTTGTTGGCCTGTATATTCACCTGATATTTTTTACCCCGGTTACGACCCTGGCCATCGGAGAATGCGTTCTGCTCGGCTGCGTGATTTCAGCGATCGGGTTCAATGTAATGCATGACGGAGCCCATGGCAGTTTCAGTAAGCGCAAATGGGTGAATATGATGGCTGCATTCTCGCTGAATGTACTGGGGGGAAATAGTTTTATCTGGAACAGCAAACACAATATCATTCACCATTCGTATACCAATGTGGCCGGTGTGGATGATGATATTGACATCCAGCCCTGGATGCGCATGAGCACCAGCCAAAAAAGGCTTAAGCTGCACAAGTACCAGCATTTCTATTTCTGGGCGTTGTATGCATTGTTGTACATCCTCTGGATTTTTCTGCTGGACTACAATAAATATTTTACGAGTAAAGTGGGTGAGGTGCCATTAAAGAAGATGAAGCTGGCTGATCATTTTAACTTCTGGTTCTTTAAATTACTGAATGGCTTTCTTTTCGTTGCGCTGCCCATCTTAGCGACCGGTTTTATGTCCTGGCTCGTTGGTTTTCTCATTGTCACTACCGTTGCGGGACTGGTGATCAGTATTGTGTTCCAGCTGGCGCACACCGTTGAACATACTGCTTTTCCGGTAGCTAATATAGAGACCAATAAAATGGAAAATGAATGGGCTGTACACCAGGTAATGACCACGGCTAATTTTGCAACCAATAACCGGCTTGTATCCTGGCTTGTAGGTGGTCTTAATTTCCAGATCGAGCATCACCTCTTTCCCAAAATATCCCACGTTCACTATCCGGCACTCAGTAAAATTATCCGTCAGGCCTGTGCCGACCACGGGATCGTTTATATCGAGTACCGCAGGGTGCATCAGGCCATTGCTTCCCATGTCCATTTTCTAAAACAAATGGGTCGGGCATCCTAAGCAGGCTTTCTGTGTTATCAATCACGCTGATCCGCTAATTTTACGCTCTCAAACTTATACTCAAACAGGCAATATGGGTAAGGTCAGTATAGGGATCGTGCAGATGTCCTGCGTTAAAGACAAATCTGCCAATCTTAAAAAAGCCATAGAAAAAATCCGGGAAGCTGCTGCTAAAGGGGCACAGATCGTTTGTCTCCAGGAACTTTTTACGTCTTTGTATTTCTGCGACGTGGAAGATTATGATAATTTCAGTCTCGCCGAGCCCATACCCGGACCATCCACGGAAGCACTGCAGAAAATAGCAGCCGAAACAAAAGCGGTGATCATCGGTTCATTGTTCGAAAAACGAACCGGAGGTATTTATCATAATACTACGGTGGTTATTGATGCGGATGGAAGCTATCTGGGCAAATACCGGAAAATGCATATCCCCGACGATCCGGCTTTTTATGAAAAATTCTATTTTACCCCGGGTGACCTGGGTTATCAGGTATTTAAAACAAAGTATGCCCGCATTGGCGTGCTGATCTGCTGGGACCAGTGGTATCCGGAAGCCGCCCGGATTACGGCTCTGATGGGTGCGGAAATTCTTTTTTATCCTACGGCCATCGGCTGGGCAGTTTCGCAGGATATGCCCACCAATGAAGAGCAATACAACGCCTGGCAAACCATTCAGCGCAGCCACGCCATCGCCAACGGAGTTCATGTGGTCAGTGTGAACCGGGTAGGCTTTGAGCAGGAAGGCGCGATGAAATTCTGGGGAGGATCTTTTATAGCCAATCCATTCGGCCGTATTCTTTACCGGGCATCGGCCGACCAGGAAGAAGTGCCGGTGATGGAAATTGACACGGATGAAACAGACAGTTATCGTACGCACTGGCCTTTTCTGCGGGATCGCCGCATTGAAACCTATCAGCCCATAACCAAACGATTTTTGGACGATGATTAGCCGGCCCACCCCTAAAGAACTGGGTTATCGTTTCCCGGCCGAATTTGAACCTCATGCAGCCACCTGGTTAAGCTGGCCCCACAAGGAAGCATCATGGCCCGGGAAAATAAATTCCATTTACGCCGCCTATTGCACTTTCATTAAGGCGGTATCTGAAAAAGAATTTGTGCATATCAACGTGTCTGACAAAGAGATGGAGATTTTTGCTTCAGATAAATTAAAAGCTCTTTCGGTAGATTTAAACAGGGTCCGGTTTTTTATTCACCCAACGAATGACGCCTGGTGCCGGGATCACGGACCAGCTTTTCTCATCAATCCGCTGGCAGTTCAGCCCAAAATTATTGTTGACTGGAATTACAATGCCTGGGGAAACAAGTATCCGCCATTCGATCTGGACGATCAGATCCCGACATTGATAGCAGCTGAATATAATATACCGGTCCTTTATCCGGAGATCATTATGGAAGGAGGTTCCGTGGATTTTAATGGTCATGGAACCTTGATCACTTCTGCGTCCTGCCTGTTGAATAAGAACCGGAATCCAAACCTGAACCAGCTGGAGATTGAAGAGCATCTGTATGCCTACTATGGTGTCGATCAGGTGTTATGGGTGAAGGACGGTATTGTTGGCGACGATACAGACGGGCACATTGATGATACGGTGCGGTTCGTTAACCCGGACACGGTGATTGCTGTTGTGGAGGAAAACAAGGCTGATGATAATTATGGACTACTCCAGCAAAACTTAAAGGAGCTAAAATCATTTAGACTCTTAGATGATAAACAATTGAATATTATCGAATTGCCGATGCCAGATAAAATTGTATTTGAGGAGCAACGACTGCCGGCATCTTATGCTAATTTTTATATTGCCAATGGTCTTGTAATTGTTCCAACTTTCCGTTCAGTAAAAGACGAAAAGGCATTGCGGATAATAGCAGAGTCATTTCCTGACAGATCCGTAGTGGGTATTGATTCAACCGATATCATCTGGGGATTGGGGAGTTTTCACTGCCTGAGTCAGCAGGAACCCGCATTAGTTGGTTGACGGTTGATCGTTGACAGACTTTGAGGCAAATCACTGATATTTCGCAGGGAGAAACCATAAAATAGAAATGCACTCCCCGTTTTCTGTAATTTGCCAGTCTATCCACTCAAAAAAAAATTCAATGAAAAAAAAGCTGCTCCTTGGTCTGCTTAGCCTGATCGGTATCACCGGATTTTCACAAACTTCCGATACCTCCGTTTCGATCATCCCGGAACCGGTGAGCATGGTGAAAGGCGCTGGCTATTTCGCCCTGCCGGATAATATCTCTGTTAGTATTCCCGATTTGCCCGAATTAAAGGCGACCATTCTTTTGCTGCAGCAAAAACTTGCGGCCACCGGGAAAAGGACAATTATAAACGGGAGTGCACCAGTTGCATCCCTGCAATTTGTGCTCAATAAAACGGTGGACAAAACGCTGGGGAATGAAGGATATCGGCTTTCGGTTCGTCCGTCAGGCATTGTGATTAAGGCCAACAGGCCGGCGGGTATTTTTTATTCGGTGCAAACCCTGCTGCAGTTATTACCCAAAGAGATCGAGAGCAAAACAGCCGTTGCCGGGACTTCGTGGAATGTTCCTGTCGTTGAAATTACTGACTACCCCCGGTTTGGATGGCGGGGGTTGATGCTGGATGTTGCCCGTCATTTTTTTACCAAACAGGAGGTTAAGGATTTTATCGACAATATGGCCCGGTATAAATTCAATCTGCTCCACATGCATCTCACCGATGACGAAGGATGGCGGATTGAAATCAGGAGCCTGCCCCGCCTCACTTCCGTGGGTGCATGGAATGTAAAACGGGTTGGTTATTTCGGAACATTCTCCAAACCCGGAGCCGATGAACCCCGGAACAACGGTGGCTTTTATACTCAGGATGATATCCGCGAATTAGTTAAATATGCAAAGGATCGTTTTATCAATATTATGCCTGAGGTCGACATTCCCGGACATAGCATGGCGGCCATTGCTTCATATCCGGAGTTATCCTGTACACCGGGCGCTGATAAATACCAGGTGATTTCCGGCGAAAGTTTTATTGACTGGCACCCGGGTGGCTTTGACGCCCTGGAGGATAACACCCTATGCCCGGCCAACGAAAAAGTGTATCCCTTCCTGAATAAGATTTTTACCGAAATAGCGACACTCTTTCCTTTTGAATATATCCATGTTGGCGGGGATGAATGTGCTAAAAATTTCTGGGAGAAAAGTGATGCCGTGAAGCAATTGATGCAGAAGGAGAAGCTGAAGTCGATGGAAGAGGTGCAGAGCTATTTTGAGAAAAGAGTGGAAAAGATTGTAGAATCAAAGGGGAAAAAGCTGATCGGCTGGGATGAAATACTGGAAGGTGGGCTTCCTCCAAATGCGCTGATCATGAGCTGGCGGGGGATCAATGGTGGCATTGAAGCGGCGAAAATGGGTCATCAGGTGGTGATGAGTCCGACCACGTTTGTCTATCTGGATTATATGCAGGGCGATTCCATTTACGAGCCCCTCGTATATTCGGTTCTGAGGTTAAATAAAACGTACGAGTTTGAGCCCGTACCCGATGGCGTGGACCCGAAGTATATCCTGGGAGGCCAGGCGAATATCTGGACCGAGCAGATTTACAATACCCGTCATCTGGAATACATGACCTGGCCAAGAAGTCTTGCTGTGTCCGAATCTCTCTGGTCACCAAAGGAGAAAAAGAACTGGAACAGTTTTGCGCGGAAAGTGGAAAATAATTTTGGCCGAATGGACCTGGAGCATGTCAAATACTCCCGCTGCCTGTTTGATCCGATATTTACGGCTAAGAAAGATGCCCGCGATTCGCTGTTGATTGAGCTCTCCACAGAAGTGGAAGGACTGGATATTCATTATAGTTTCGACAATTCACATCCGGACAATGATTACCCCATATACAAAGAACCGTTGTCAGTTCCCAGGGAAGCGGTGATGTTCAAGGTAGTTACTTATCGTGGGGATAAAGTTATTGGCCGCCAGATAGATATGCCGGTCAGTGAACTTAAAAAAAGAGCCGGGCTGATAAAATAATGAAGCGAAAAAGACTATCCACCACTTATTAACAGACCCGGGATCAGTTACGCATTTTAATTAGGTTTGCTGTCTATCAACAAAGAACTCCGTGCGTTTAAAAAGCTTAGAGATAAAAGGGTTTAAGAGTTTTGCGGACAAGACCAATATTCTTTTTAACGAGGGAATAACCGGCATTATCGGCCCAAACGGGTGCGGTAAAAGTAATATAGTAGACAGCATCCGCTGGGTTATCGGAGAGCAGAAAATCAGTCATTTGCGTTCCGAGAACCTGGAAAGCCTGGTATTTAATGGTTCCAAGAGCCGTTCCGCTTCGGGTCTTGCTGAAGTGAGCCTGACTTTCGAAAATACCCGGAATCTTCTTCCGACGGATTTTGGAACGGTCACGGTTACCCGAAAGTTTTATAAAAGCGGGGAAAGTGAGTACCGGCTCAATGACGTCAGTTGCCGACTGAAGGATATCCAGAATCTTTTTCTGGATACCGGGGTGTCTACTGACAGTTATGCCATTATTGAACTCGGTATGGTGGATGATATCATACGGGACAAGGAAAACAGCCGCCGCAGGATGCTGGAGCAGGCTGCCGGCATTTCCATTTATAAGACCAGGAAAAAAGAAGCCCGTCAGAAACTGGATGCCACGGAGCAGGATCTGGCGCGCATCGAAGACCTGTTGTTTGAAATCAATAACCAGTTGAAAAGCCTGGAAAGCCAGGCAAAAAAAGCGGAGAAATATTTCGAAATAAAAAAGGATTACCGGGAAGTAAGTATTGAGCTGGCTAAAGCGTCCCTGGAAGGATTCAATAGCAGGTATAAAGAACTGAACCATCAATCGGAAACGGAAACGGATAAAAAAATTGAGCTGGAGGCTGGTATCGCCAGGGAAGAAGCGGCTTTGGAAAAAGACAAGCTGATTTTTATTGAACAGGAGAAGCAGCTGCAGTCCCTGCAGCACGCGTTCAATGACCTCCTGCAACAATTGAGGAATAAGGAAGGAGAGAAGAACCTGGTCAGCCAGCGCCTGAATTTTCTGGGTGAGAAAGAAAGTAATCTGCTGGATTTCCTGGAAAAAGGCGAAGGCCAGGTGAAAGGACTTGAAGAAAGTGTCGTTTTTACGGGCAGCCAGGTGACCGAAGAAGAAGTTAAACTGGAAGAACTGCAAAATAACCTGGAGATGCTCAGGGAGAAGACCGAAACGGCCAGAGCGTTTTTCGGAAGTATTAAATTGTCGCTCGATCAAATCAGGAGTGAAAGTGCGCAGGCGCAGCGTAAACAGTTTGATGCTGAAAAGAATATCGCCATAGCAGACACGTCTATTCAGAACCTGGAGACTGCGATTCATCAACTGGAAGACGAACGGACCGCCCGGTCCCGTCAGATTGCCCAGCTCCTGGAGGATAAGGAAGAGACCGGTCAAGAACTGGAATCGCGCAAAACGGATCTCCGCCAACTGCAGGAACATGAGGAGAGAACCAGGGATCAGATCCTGCAGACACAGCAGAAGCTTGAAGGGCTGCGTCAGCAGCTGGCAGAAGAAAGCAGGAAATATGATGCCCGTAAAAACGAACATGATCTGCTCAAGAGCCTGATCGATTCTATGGAGGGATATCCGGAAAGTGTGAAATTCCTGCATAAAAATCCAAACTGGAATCATACCGCGCCCGTTCTCTCCGACGTGATCTACGTAAAAGAAGAATTCAGAACAGCCGTTGAAAATGTGCTCGAACCTTACCTGAATTACTATGTGGTGAATGACCTGGAAGAAGGCTTGCAGGCCGTGCAATTACTTGATCAGAATAAAAAAGGGAAAGCAAACTTTTTCCTGCTGAATAAATTCCAGGCAGATCAGCCGGACGCTGAACATCAACCGGAAAATACGATACCGGCCCTGCAGGTGATTGAAGTGGACGCAAAATATTTACCTCTGGCCCGGCACCTGCTGGCCAATGTGTTCATTGCAGAGAACGAGCCATCCGTGGAATGGTTTAATACGGAATCAAACGGATCGGTGATCCTGGAGAAGCATGGTAAATATGTGAAGGGAAAATATTCCCTGACTGGCGGCAGCGTGGGTTTATTTGAAGGCAAAAAGATCGGTCGCGCCAAGAACCTGGAGAAAATCTACAAAGACGTTGCATCGCAGGATGTGGTAGTAAATCAATTGAAAATAGAGATCCAGGCCCGGCACAATGAAGTGATCGGATTTAATGAGCAACTCAAAGAACAGACGATCCGCAAGGCACAGGAAGACATTAACCGGCTTACCAACAATCTTTTTGCCATTGAGAATAAAACGGAGAATCTGAACGGTATTCAGCAGAATTCCATCAACCGCAGCAGGGACCTTGAGCAGCAACTATTGCAAACGCAGGAGTCCATCGAAGGCACACGCAGTGAATGGCAGGAATTGCTCGCCGTGGTAAATGCATTAAAAGAGAAATTGGTTCAGGGTCAGGATCAGTATAGCCTGGCTGAAGCGGCTTACAATACGGCTTCAGCCGGTTTTAATGACGCCAATCTGCAAATGATCCGGCAGCAGAATCGAATTGCTGCGCTGAAACAGGAGCAGGAATTCCGCAATAAACAGTTAGGGGATTTAAAGGAGCAGATGGAGAATAACCAACTGCAGGCAGCGCAAACCCGTCAACAGATCGGGGAAAGCCGCGATGAGCTGAATATACTGGAAGAGGCATTGGCCTCCATGCTCCGAAACAAGGAAGCAGAAGAGAGAAAACTGAATGAAGCCGACCAGGCCTATTATAACGAACGGAATAAACTCAGTGAAAAGGAAACAGCAGTCAGGCAGCTGATCCGTCAAAAGGAGAATGCGGAACACCTTTTGGGCGAAATCAAAGACCGCCTCAACGACCTGAAACTGCAACTTGCCGGAATGAAAGAAAGGCTGAGTGTGGAATTCCGGATTAATCTGGACGATATCCTGGACGAACCCAGAACTGGCGAAATTTCCAGTGAGGAGCTACAGGAGAAATCTGACCGGATGAAAAAAAGGCTTGAAAACCTGGGCGAGGTCAACCCCACGGCTGTGGAAGCATTTCAGGAAATGAAAAGGAGATACGATTTCATTGTAGAGCAAAAAAACGATCTCGTAAGCGCAAAAGATACTTTATTACAAACCATACAGGAAGTAGAAACCACGGCGAACCAGCAATTCCTGGATACTTTCGGGAAAGTGCGGGAGAATTTCCAAAAGGTATTCAAGGCCCTGTTTACGGAGGAGGACACGGCAGATCTCGTGTTGGATAATCCCGAGAACCTGGCCGAGACCGGCATTGATATCGTGGCCAAACCAAAAGGCAAAAGGCCCTCTTCCATTACCCAATTGAGCGGGGGAGAAAAGACGCTTACCGCAACGGCACTCCTGTTTGCCATCTACCTGATCAAGCCGGCCCCATTCTGTATCCTGGATGAGGTGGACGCTCCACTGGATGATGCGAATGTGGGCAAGTTCACGAACATGATCCGCCAGTTCAGCGATAATTCCCAGTTCATCATCGTCACCCACAACAAAATGACCATGAGCAGTGTGGATGTTATCTATGGTGTTACCATGCAGGAAGCCGGCGTAAGCAAACTGGTGCCGGTTGACTTTAGGTCGCTCAGTACGCAGGCGAGTTGATGTGCCTACCAGTTCAGCGATGCAATAATTCCATGCCCCCCGGCCAGGTAAATGCGCTTTCCGGATTTTGCTCTCCGGCATACATGAAAACTTTTCGAGGAGATCATTCTCCAGTTCATCCCGCCATCTTCTGAAATGTCCACGCCAGATATGCCGCAGCAGATCATTTTATTGCTGTCCAGGTATTCTACGCAACTCCGGTAACCATGTGGTGCTCTTTTCGGAACGCGCTGCTGAAAGGGATGAAAGCGAATGCTCAGTGCATTTCCGGAGTCCAGGCTGTCTCTGGAAAAATCGCCGCCGGTAATATATGCCTGATTTGGATTTGAGGGATCTATAGCCATCGAGTTGGCGCCAGTGGTTTCTTTACCCTGGACAAGCAGCAGGGGGAAATAGCCGGATGAATCCATGTATAGTGCGGATTCTTTCCCGCCCGACACAAAGCTGTAGTGATGGTGCGGCAGCCATTTGATATTACTTCCGCTGGCTGCAAAAAAAGCCTCTCCGGGTGCTGCCCGGTGCGGGTTCTTATTTGCAATGATTTTCCAGGAATCTCCTCTGTCCTTCGTTTCTGCCAGGAAAACCTTACCATCAACGGGATCTCCAAGCAATACGCCCTGATCGCCGGTGAAATCCATTGCATCCAGAAACATGGCCTTGCTGCTGTCCTGAAAAACGGGAAGCCAGGATTGTCCGCCATCTTTTGTTTTTAAAATAACGGATGGATCCGCGATGCCCATAATCACCGCTTCCTGATCGCTGAAGGCTTCCACATCCCGGAAATCAGACTTTTCATAATGAGCCACCGTAATCCAACGCCAGCTTATTCCGGCATCGGTTGAAATTCCGACTGTTCCTTCAGAACCGCATACCCAGATCACCCGGTCATCCACGGCACATAATCCCCTCAGGGAACTGGTATTTCCCAGACTGAGTACGCGGAGTTTTTGAGCCTGGGCTGACTTTGTTTGACAAAGAAAAAGACAAGCGATGAGGTAAAACTTTAGCATAGGCAAAGCGAATATAGGAATATCCGCACCTGCTTCGTGCTACTTTAGGCGGCTAAAAATCCGATCTAATAAAAGGAGGGACGCGTGTTTTAATCAACAAAAATCTGTTGATCTTCCCGTTCTTCCACGGGTATCTTCCGCAGGAAATCATCGTAATGCATGTCGTCGTGGTTACTGAAAGCGCCATAGGAGTCGGCACTATAACCAATGGTTCCATCGTTTCCTTCCAAGAGGTAAAGCACGGAAGAATCGGAAGGATCGGATTCTCCTTCGAACCGGTAAGTTTTTATGATCTTCAAATCTGCCGGAAGGAAAAATTTGCCATTACCGATCGTGAATCCTTCTTCGGTAAGCCGGAACTCATTGTCCTGACGTTTCAATCTTAATTTTTCAATGACCTGACTGAGGGTCGTCATTTCGGCGGGCTTAATCATAATGCTGTTATTTGATGTTGCTTTAGATGGTCCAAATGGCGTACCAGTTATTTGTTACGACCCATAACCGACTCATAAAGCTTGATTTTGTTGTAAAGCGTTTTCCGGTCGATTTTCAGAATTTCCGCTGCTTTTGACTTATTGAAATTCACTTTCTTCAGCACGTTCATGATCGTATTGTACTCTGCATGAGCGGCTGCATTCTTTAGATCCAGATCCTGATTTTCAGGTTCTGGCCGCTGCACGGACTTTGCAGGATCTTTTGGGATATTTTCCCATTGGAGACCGGCGATCTCCGCCGGGAGCGCACGGACTCCAATAACGCCGGAAGGGGATAACAGGGCTGATCTCCGGACCACATTCCGCAATTCCCGCAGGTTTCCTGGCCAGGGATAGTTAAGGAACATCTGAATGACCTCGTCTTCAAATCCCTCCACTTTCTTATTTAATTCTTCATTGGCATTATCCAGAAAAAACCTGGCAAACAGGGGGATGTCTTCCTTCCGATTCCTCAAGGGGGGCATAATGATCGAGAACTCGTTGAAACGATGAAAAAGGTCTTCCCTGAATTTTCCCTGCCGGTAGGCATCCTGCAGGTCTTCGTTGGAAGCGACGATGATCCGGACGTCAACCCCCATTTCTTTATTTCCTCCCACCTGTTTAAATTTTCTTTCCTGGATAACCCGCAGCAGGGCTGCCTGAATTTCGTAGGAGAGGTTGGCGACCTCGTCCAGAAAGAGGGTGCCGCCATTAGCCAGTTCAAAATGCCCTTCTTTTTCATTCAAAGCGCCGGTAAAAGCCCCCTTCACATGCCCGAAGAGTTCACTGCCGGCAAGCTCCTTGGACAGGGTTCCACAATCCAGGGCGATGAAGGGTTTGTCCTTGCGTTGACTTTTACTATGTATCGTACGGGCAATCACTTCCTTGCCCGTTCCACTCTCGCCGTATAAAATAACGCTGTAGTTCGTTGGAGAAACCAGGTCAACCTGCCGGTATAATTCAATGGTCAGGGGTGATTTCCCAACCAGGAATCTTGCTTCACCGGGATCAGCGGATTTTAGCTTTGACTTTGCCTGTTGGGATTGCAGATTTGAATTGGTTCCGTTTGGGTTCCCGTGTATGGCTTTATTGATTACCGTCAGCACCTCATCCGGAATCAGGGGTTTGGTTATATAGTCAAACGCGCCTGCCTTGATAACATCTATGGCAATTTTGATGTCTGAATAACCGGTGATGATAATTACCGGTATGGCTGCGTTGAAATTTTTCATTTCCGTCAGCACCTCGCGTCCCTCCATATCTCCCAGCCTGAAATCGCAAAGAACAATATCGAATCGCTTCTCCCGGAACAGGGACATCCCCCGGTTACCCGTATAAACTGCCTCGGTGTCAAAACCCTTACGTTGCAAATAGCGCTCTAAGAGATTGCACATATCCCGGTCATCATCGACAATCAGAATTCGCTTCATTAAGTTTTACTTACTTTAAAAATATCCGGAAACACACTACTGTTATAAACATCCTGCCATAACTGCCATCTGCGTTTGACCTCAAAGCAGCTCAAATTATAATATATTTTGTGGAATATAATACTCAAATCCATAAATCTTTCAGGGTCAATGCCTTTAATGTCTGAATAGGGCAGCAGACGCGGAGATGATAAATCGTCCTGGCAAGGGAATTGACACTTTAGCGTAAATGAGGAACACCTGTTATGAGTGAGCGGAAACAAAATGTGCTGATTGTGGATGATGAACCGGATATCTGTTTTCTCTTTGAAAATATTCTCCGCAAGAGAAATCTCCAGGCGGGTTGTGCCTACAACCTGGCGGAGGCCTCGGCTCAGATAGAAAATAAACAGCCTTACCTGATCTTTCTGGATAACAGTCTTCCGGATGGCCGGGGGATTGATTTCATTCCCTATTTAAAAACCCATTGCCCCGGAGCCAAAATCGTTGTTGTAACGGCAAATGACAGTCCTTCCGATCAGTACGCCGCCTTTCTTCTGGGCGCTGATGCTTTTTTAGGCAAACCGCTCAGCCTCGAGCGGATCAACAAAACATTGGATAAGATGATTTTTTGTTCAAAGGAATCCCCCATATTGTAGAATATAATTCCCGGGTGGGATTTATCTCAGATTATCAAATCGCTTTCTCTTTTTTCGTAGCTTAGACTAACCTCTCCAGGCTGGCAACGTTTTATGTGCTATAGGCGCATCGGGCATATTATTCATCATTCATTAAATCAACTGTTATGGGAAATCTGCTTTACATTATTGCGGTTATTCTGGTCATTGCCTGGGCCATCGGTTTCCTGGGCTATCATGCCGGCGGAGTAATTCACATCCTTCTGGTGATTGCCATTGTTGCGGTATTGTTGAAAGTGATTCGCGGATCTTCAGACTGATTGGATTTTATGGCAATCAGGGCACGGCTACTTTACGCAGGTATAGTAACCGTTTTTTTTTACTTAATTAACTAATAAACTGCATGAATTGGATCACTTGTTGTACTGATATTTTGTAAATCAAATCTTATGATTGCGTCCATAGTTCATAAAACCCCGGTAGTCATCCTGGACAAGCTGAACCGTTTATTAAATGCTTTGCAAACTGTCAAAGATAATTATGAACAAACGGCACTTAGGATCAGGAATAAACAGTTGCGCATTTCGCTGCTTGGTCTGGCTCAGGAGAGCAAGCAATATGCGAACGAGCTGATTGCTCATATTGAGACCCTCGGCGGCAAAATGAATGATCGCTTCAAAGGTGATTTTAATAAGATGGATCCAAGCGATGGTCAACCATTCGTCGCGGAAGGTAAAGCTGACCTGAGGGAAATGAATCTGGGAGAACAATTGCTGATGAAGGCATACAGGGAGGTGTTGAATGAACCTTTTTTGTATGACAATATCCGCCGGATCATCCGTTACCAGCAAAACGGCCTGATGCATTGTTTTTCGCAACTGAAAATTCTATACGCCACGATTGTAAAAACAGCGGGTACCGAATGGTAAAGCCGTAAAGACCGCTTAAATGGTTTTTAAGGAATGTTTTACAGCAAACCTTATTTTTTGGCAAGGAATTTAGGTACTATAAATGTCAAACAGATTATTTCAAACTTTTAAAAGACAAGCATGAATACTTCAAGAATTTTATTGGGATTTGTAGCCGGTGCCGCAGTTGGGGCAGCGCTGGGTATTTTATTTGCACCGGATAAAGGAACGGAAACCAGGCGCAAAATATCTGAAAAGAGCAATGATGTGGCAGGGTCCCTAAAGGAGAAATTCTCTGATCTGGTAGACGGGGTTAAGGATAAATTTTCCGGCATAAAATCAGATGCCGAAGATGTGGCTGAAAAGGGATATACTGCATATAACCGGAGCAAATCCGAGATGAATGCTTTTTGACAGTGGACAATTGACAATGGACAGTTGACAATTGAGCTAAAGTAAAAAAGTGGAGTATTTTCATGAATATTCCACTTTTTCATTTGATTGAAGTTCAAAAAATCTGCAACTTCTTCACTGTCAACTGTCCATTGTCCATTTTCAACCGTCAGTATTTCGTCAATTCAGGATTTACCTGATCAATATAAGCCAGGATCCCGCCCTTCAGATTGTAGAGGTTTGTAAAACCGAATTTCTCTTCCAGCTCCCGGATGGCCTTATTGCTTCTGCCTCCCATTTTACAATAAAGAACAACATCGAGGTCCCTGGAGATCCGGTCTGCCTCGTCTGCGATGGAAGCCAAAGGAATCAGTTCACCCCCGATCTCCGCGATTTCATATTCAAAAGGTTCCCGCACATCAATGAGCTGAAATTTTTTCCCTTTTACCTGCCAGTCGTATAATTCTTTGGCCGTAATTTCCCGGACCGGCTTTTCTTCTACCGCCCGCATACCGCAAAATTGTTCGTAATCGATCAACTTCGTTATGGTTGGATTTTCCCCGTTCACGGGATTGTCGGCCCTCCTTTTAATATTATAGGTGCGGTTTTCAAAATTCAGGGCGTCGAAGGTAAAGAACCTGCCAGACAAGGGTTCTCCCACTCCGGTAATCACTTTAATTACTTCCAGTGCCTGGAGACTTCCGATGATCCCGGGCAACACACCCAAAACACCGCCTTCTGCACAACTGGGAACCAGACCCGGGGGAGGTGGAACGGGATAAAGGTCCCTGTAATTGGGCCCTCGTTCTCCGCGCACATTTACGTAATTAAAAACAGAGACCTGTCCGTCAAATTGAAAAATTGATGCGTAAACATTCGGTTTATCCAATAAAAGACAGGCATCGTTCACCAGATACCGCGTGGGGAAATTATCGGTCCCGTCAGCGATCACATCATATTCCCTGAAAATATCGAGCGCGTTTTCTGAATTCAGATGGGTATTGTACAGTTTGAATTGTACGTGCGGATTCAGTGCTTCCAGGCGGCGTTTGGCGGCTTCCACTTTCGGTTTCCCGATTTCGTGGATATCAAATAAAACCTGACGCTGGAGATTGCTGTCATCTACTGAGTCGAAATCAACGATGCCGATAGTTCCAACTCCTGCCGCAGTCAGGTAGAGGAGTGCAGGACTCCCCAGCCCGCCGCAACCAATGATGAGTACTTTGGACGCTTTAAGCTTTTTCTGGGCTGCTTCCCCGAAGTCGGGAATGATCATGTGCCTGTTGTACCGGGCTCTTTCTTCTTTTGTAAATTTTATATCTTCTATTGCCATGATGGAATATTTAAAATGAAATGCCGCCGGCAATGGCAGGCACAATACTGATGATGGTGGATTCTTCCACAGCTGTTTTCTCCTGCTGCAGATCGCGGATGTCTTCGTCCCCGGCAAAAATGTTCACGAAAGAGCGCACTTTTCCCTGGTCATCCAGTAAATGTTTCTTCAGGTCAGGGAAATTCCGGGTAAGTTCTTCTATAATTCCTCCGACGGTATCTGCAGATATCTGGAGTTTTGCGGTCTGGTTGGTAAACTTGCGTAAGGGTGTCGGTATTACAACGGTTGCCATTTTGATTATATTGATTGATGGAAATGAATGGGTGATAATTTTTCTTCTGTAAAACGGGCGTCCTCTCCGAGCCGCCAGGAACGGACATGATCTGTCTCGCCTTCCATAACGGAGATGATGATATAGGAAAAATAAGGCTGCGCGGCAATCCGGTCATGTTCAGAAGGTATTGCCGGATGATTCGGGTGGGAATGATATATGCCCAGCAGCAGCAGATCTTTTTCAACTGCCTGCCGCTCCGCCCTCAGATAGTCCTTTGCACTAATCTCAAACCGGCGGCGTTTATCTCCTTCTTTCGAATTATCCACTTCGGCAATCTCCAGAACATTCCGGGTTCCATCCGCCGTTTCGGTTCCGTATAAAAAGCCACAACATTCATCCGGAAATATGCGGCGGGCATGTTCCAGCATCTGGGCAGCCGGTATATTTTGAAAAACAATCATCTGAGTATTTTTTTAAGTATTTCGCCATATTTGTCGCCATTGTCCGGAAGAACGGTCACGACGATACCTTCATCCAGTCCGGAAGCTACCCGGATGGCACCGGCCAGGTTGGCAGCGGAGGACGGACTCAGAATGAGTCCTTCTTTATCCCTGGCTTCCCGGATCATCTGCCAGGATTCCTCGGTGCCTATTTCCAGATTCCTGTCGGCCAGCCCGGGATCATAAATCTGGGGAACCACTGCAGTTTCCAGGTGTTTCCAGCCTTCCAATCCGTGCAGAGGATTATCAGGCTGAAGCGAAATCACCTGGATCTGCGGATTGTATTTTTTTAGTCTTCTGCCGGTTCCGACGAAAGTGCCGGTTGTGCCCAGACCGGCTACAAAATGTGTAATCCCGGGAACCTTTTCAATGATTTCCACCGCTGTACCATAGTAGTGGGCCTTCCAGTTGTTGTCGTTTTTATATTGGTCGGCGTAGAAATAACGTTCCGGATCATTTTCGGCCAGCGAGCGGGCCAATTCCTGCGCCCCATCCGTCCCTTCAAAACGCGACGTGAGGATGAGTCCTGCACCGACGGACTTCAGGATTTCCTTTCTTTCTTCAGAGGCATTTTCCGGAAGGCATAGGGTGACCGGGATCCCAAGCGCTTTGCCGAGCCAGGCGTACGCGATGCCCGTGTTTCCGCTGGTTGCATCAAGCAGGGTCTTTCCATTGCCCAGCAGGCCTTTATATATGGCATCCCGGAAAATAGCGTAAGCCGCCCGGGCCTTCACGCTTCCGGATAACTGGGCCCATTCCTGTTTTGCATATAGGGAAACATTCTTTTTCCGGAACAGCTGGCGTACTTCGAAAAGGGGCGTGTTCCCGATCTGTGACTGCAAGGCAGTCAGCTTTTCCCGGAATCCAGGAATGGCAGTGGTTAATAAATCAGACATGGCGTAAAATAAAAAAAGCTCCACCTGGGTGGAGCTTCGTATAATTTTGTCATTTTTAATCTACATAAGCGTATCCTCCACCCGATAAATCCGGCGTTCTGCACAACAACAACAGCAGGTATGAAGAATATGTTGGTTCATCGTATTGATTAACACAAAGGTAATCGTTTTGTTTAAAGTAAAAAGTAAAAAATGGAGAGCCCTGTCTATCCATGCATTAATACTTTTGATACCACTTTTATCAGGGTCAGGATGCTGGTAGCGATCACCAGAGAGCCAACGGCCATAAACATGATCTTCATGGGAATTTTGCCTACCAGTCTGGCTGCTATCGGAGCGGCAATCAGACCGCCGATGATCAGACCGGCAACATCCACAAAGAATATGGTTTTCAGCAGGATGAAAAAGGTAATCGAACTCGCAAATACAACAAAGAATTCAGCGAGGCAAACAGAGCCGATCACATAGCGGGGATTCCTTCTTTTTGAGATTAAGGTTCCTGTCACCAACGATCCCCATCCGCCTCCGGCAAAGGCGTCCATAAACCCACCGGCAGAAGCCAGCCATCCCACATTTTTTACTTTGTTTTGCTTATTTTTTTTTCTGAACGCTTTGCGGATAATATAATAACCCAGGTACAGGGTGTATATGGAAAGCGGCACGCGGACCCATGTGGTATATTTCTGCCCGAAATAAGCCAGGGTGGCTCCGGTAACGGCTCCTATAACACCGGGTATGATCAGTGCCCGAAATAATTTTTTGTTGATATTGCCAAAGCGGTGATGGCTGTATCCGGATACACCACTGGAGAATACCCGCGCGGAATGTACACGGCTGCTGACGATGGCAGGACTCACCCCATTGGCCAGCAGGAAAGTAGTGGATATGGTTCCGTAACCCATGCCCAGGGAGCCATCTACCATCTGCGCCAGAAAACCGGTGAAGGTCATCATTAGAAAAGAAGGGACGTCAATATATTGGGGAAGTGAATGAATTCCCTCCGCTATTTTGCGAAAGGGTATATAGGAAAGGATCAGGTGCCCGAAGAGCATAAAAAAAAAGGCAAACAGGCACCATTTCACAATCCCCTGCCATTTTCTTCCGCCGGGCTTGTTGATCTGGTCCAGCCTGGTTTGTTTGGCGCTAAGTACTTTGGTGAGGTCGTCCAGCTGCTTTACTTTTTCAGCAAAATCACCTTTTAAATCCTGACGGATGCTGTGCATATTCTCCAGGACGCCCTCGATCTCATCCGGAATCAGTTCGTTCAGCTGTTCCCTGAGCCGTTTGGCGACGGTCGGGGATTTCCCGTTCGTCGAAATGGCGATCTTCAGATTCCCTTTTTTCACAATGGAGCCAAGGTAAAAATCACAGAGATCGGGAGTGTCTGCCACATTGATCAGTTTCCCCCTGGCCTTGGCCTCGACACCAATCACCCGGCTGCTGGCTTTGTCGTTAATGGCTACGATCACGATGTCTGCCTGGTCGAGATCCTCCACCGTGTAAGGGCGCTCAAAAAGCTCAACGCCCGCATAATCCCTGGCGCGTTCTTTTATTTTCGCGCTGATGGCCGTGGCCACCAGCCTTATTTTTGTTGCCGGTGAGTTCTGCAGCACGGCATTCAGCTTCTCCAGACCAACATTGCCGCCACCGATGATCAGCAAACGCAGTTGTTCCAGTTTGATGAATACGGGAAACAAATTGTTTTCAGCGCTTATTTGGGGAGTGGTTTGGTCAGAATTCATGCCAGTCGCAAATTTAGCGTTTGCGGCCCGAATCCCGGGAGAATTAGTCTACTATTTTAGTTATCTATTCATTTCAATAACAGGGCGATTCACTCATCAACTGATATATCCCTTCACATATTCCCGGGTTAATTTTTCCTTTGGATTCAGCAGCAGCTCTTCTGTGGGGCCGAATTCTACGATCTCACCCATGTAGATGAACACGATATAATCCGATACCCTTCTGGCCTGGCGGAGAATATGGGTGACCAGCACAATGGTATATTTGTCCTTGAGCTGAAGGAACAGTTCTTCGATCCGCTGTGTGGACAGCGGGTCCAGGGCAGAAGTGGGCTCATCCCCGAGAATGATCTCCGGTTCCACAGCGAGGCCGCGTGCCAGACACAACCGCTGCTGCTGACCGATGGACAAGCTGGTTGCGGGACTGTTTAAACGGTCTTTTACTTCTTCCCAGAGACCGGTTGCGCGTAAATGATATTCAACTGACTGATTAAGCTCCTTTTTCTTTCTGGTCCCGTGTATCCGTGGTCCATAGGCAATATTATCATAAATGCTCATCGGCAGCGGAAAAGGTCGTTGCGAAAGCAGCCCCATTTTTCTGCGCATGCTGGTCACTTCCACCTGCCGGCCATAAATATCTTCTCCGTCCAGCAACACCTCCCCGCTAACCCTGACTTCTTTATCGCGGTCGAGCAGGCGGTTGAATGTTTTCAGCAGGGTTGTTTTTCCGCAACCAGAAGGACCGATGAAGGAGGTGATTTTCTTATCCGGAATATCCAGGCAGATGTTCTTGAGGATATGATGGTCACCGATATGGACATTCAGGTCTTTGACCCGTATATGCGGAGATTCAAATGTCATATTTTATTCTTTGATAATTTTTTACTGAAATATTTGGATCCAAGACTGATGATGAGGACGATCACCGTCAGGATCAGGGCGGCCGCATAAGCCCGGTCCTGAACCTCCTGGATCGGGCTGCTCAACTGAAAGAAAATAGCCAGTGGCAATGTGGCGGCTGGCTGACCCAGTGAAGCAGGTATGCTGTCCGTATAGCCTGCCGTGAACAAAACGCTGGCGGCATCGCCGATGGCCCTTCCGGACGACAATAATATGGCGGTCATGATTCCCGGAAGCGATTGCCGGAGAAATACTTTGGACGTTTCCCATCGGGTAGCGCCCAGCGAATAGGTCGCATCCGACAGTTCCCCGGGCGTCCGCCTGATCACTTCGTCCATGGCCCGTGCGAGGATGGGTATGATCACCAGCGTGACGGTAATGATCCCCGCCAGCAAGGAGGCCCTGAGTCCGAAATAGACCATGATGGTGAAGCCAAAAGCGCCATACACAATAGAGGGAATGCCAAACGATACGTCGAAGGTAAAACGTGCGACCGTCGCCAGCCAGGAATCCTTCCGCGCATAAATGTTTATATATAAAACAACGGGAATGCTGATGAGCAGTCCCAGCAATGTTGCCCCCATGGTGATATAAACTGAACCGATGATGGCATTCAGCAGTCCGCCCCCTTTGCCGATATAAAAGCCACCTTCTGGCACTTTGGATACCATATCCCAGTTTAGTGAGCGTATGCCCCTGACCGTTATAGTCCACAGGATCATAACCAGGGATCCCACAATAATCGTCGTGGCCAACACCATCAGACCATTAAAAAAGGCAGATTTTATTTTTCTCCTGTTCATGCGTAACTCCTCCTTTCCAACCGGTATAAAACGATCCTGGAAATGCCATTGAATAAGAATATGATCACGAACAGGATGAGTGCGGACAGCATCAGGGCCGAATCATACATCGGGATGGACAACATGTCCCCGTAATTATTTGCGATCAGCGCCGGCAGCGGATAAACGGGATCCAGGATGGAATGAGGCATCAGGGCCTGGTTTCCGCATACCATGAGCACGGCGATGGTCTCACCCAATGCCCTGGAAACAGCCAGCACCGTGGCGGCCAGTATACCAGGCACTGATTTTTTGAGCACAACATGACTGACCGTTTCCCATTGATTGGCGCCCAGCGAAAAGGAAGCATCCCTTAGTTCCTGCGGAACGGTATTAAATACTTCCAGCAGGATGCTGATGATCAGCGGGAAGATCATCACGGCCAGCACCACACCCCCCGCCAGGGCGCTGTATCCGGAAGAGAACTCAACAAAATGGGGGGCCAGCTTATCCTGTATGAAAGGAACGATCGTCAGTACTCCCCACACCCCATAGACCACGGGTGGTATCCCGGACAAAAGATCTATGAAAGGGATCAGCAGCCGTTTCAAGTTGCGGGGCATATACTCCGAAATGAAGATTGCCGTCAGCAAAGAAAGAGGCAAAGCGATCACGATCGCCAGCCCGGTGACAATCAGTGATCCGACGATGTAGGTCAGAAATCCAAACTGATTTTTGAACGGCTTCCATTCGCTGGAAAATAAAAGATGGAAAAATGAGGATTGTTTCAGGATCGGGACTGACTTGCCATATAAGCCGGCTCCGATCAGCACGACGGTAAGTATGGACAAATGGGTAAAGACCAAGAATAAATTTCCGCTGATCCTGTCTTTTATCAGTCTGTATCGGCTCATTTCAATTTGTTCAATCCTGTGTTGATCTTTTCCTGTGATAAATTAATATAACCGGCTTCCTTGACAAATTTCTGTCCATCCGTCAATACCCACTGGATAAAGGTTTTGACCGCCTGATTTCTGATCGCACCTTTAGTAACGAAATAAAGATCCCTGGCAGGAGGGGTGGGATATTTGCCTGTAGCAATGGCCCTGGTGATATCGTCGATGCTGGCATATATATTTTCATCCGGATCTATGCGGCCATTGTTGTTAAGGTCAATGGGCAGGGGAACCACTCCGTTCGTCGGTCGTTTTGATTGGGCATCGTACACGTATACGATGTTGTTGAAGCCTATTCCCGCAGGATCTTTCTTTACTGCCTGCGCCAGTCCCGGATCACCAAAAACGGCAACACCCTGCAGGTCTTCCTGTTTCTTTCCGAAATAGGCCGCCCAGGTTTCCGCAGCGCCTGCTGCGTCCGAACGCGTGTAAACATGCAGAGGAGCATTCGTTTTCAGACCAAGTTGTCCCCAGCTTGTGATCTGGCCGTTGATGAAAATCCAGTTGAAAGCTTCTTTCTTTACACCCCTGACCTGCAATTCTTTCAGGAACGGGCTTGAAGAGCTGATCGTCGGTACAACGGCATCCTTGGTCACGGCGATGGGATATGCACCTTTTTTGGTTTCTTCCGG
>JAUZOD010000058.1 GCA_030706635.1 Bacteroidota bacterium | reverse complement strand
GGTCGTAAGCCGGTTGGTTAAAAAACTCCGGCATAAATCGGCCAGCGGCGAAAAGCTTTCCCTTACGGAACGATCCACAATTGCTTTGTTGGATCAGCACAAGGAATTATTGCCCAGCGAACTGGCGGTCATGGAGAAGATCACCACACAATCCATGTCCCAGGTCCTCAACCATCTGCTAGACCTGGATTATATCACGAGGAGGGTATCGGATGCAGATAAGCGCAAGGTGATCATTTCCCTGTCGAAAACAGGACAGTCTGTTTTGCACAAAATGAGGAATGAACGCGACGAATGGTTAAATAATGCCCTGATCAATGCGTGCAGTACGAGGGACCAGGATACACTTCGCCGCGCCATTGGACCCCTGACCAGGCTGGTAGACTTTGACTAGTGCGGATGCGATGCCCGAGGTTTGACATATAAGTGGTTCATTATGAAGATCAGTACATTCAGAGCATTTAAAAGCCGTAATTACCGGTTATATTTTATAGGCCAATCGGTTTCCTTATTGGGCACCTGGATGCAAAAAACTGCCGTCAGCTGGGTGGTTTATACACTCACCCATTCCAAGTTTATGCTTGGGGTTACCTTATTTGCGACCCTGTTTCCTTCCTTTTTATTTTCATTTCTGGGAGGTGTGGCATCTGACCGGTATAACCGGTATAAGCTGCTGCTACTGACCCAGATCGTGTCTATGATACAAGCGTTATTACTCACCACGCTGATATTTTTTAAACACTATACTGTTTGGGAAATCCTGGCGCTGAGTGTTTTGCTGGGCATCATCAATGCCTTCGATGTGCCTGCACGTCAATCCCTGGTTTACGATATGGTGCATAAGAAAGATTTACCCAACGCCCTGGCTCTCAATTCGTCCATGGTCAATCTGTCCAGGCTGATCGGCCCCGGAATAGCCGGCATCGTAATCGAAAAATGGGGCAATGATATTTGTTTTGGGCTCAACAGCCTGAGTTTTCTGGCAGTCATTATTTCTTTGCTGTTTATGCGGTTGCCCCGTTATATTCCCAATCCAAGAACGAAAAATGTAGTGGGACAGGTAAGGGACGGGCTGATCTATATCGCTAAAACACCGGACATAGCTTTCGTATTGAAAATGCTGGCGCTGATCAGTTTGTTTGTAATGCCGTTTGGTACGCTGATACCCGTTTATGCCAAGGATATATTTCATGGAACCGCATCCACATTCGGAATAATCGACAGCTTTATCGGCCTCGGGGCTTTTTCGGGCGCTCTTTTTCTAGCTTCCTTAAAACCGGGAAGCGATCTGCGCAAAGTGCTGGCCGTAAGTACATTTATTTTTGGATTAGGACTGCTGTTGTTTTCGCATATCCCTTACTATCCGATGGCCCTGATATTTGCATCCATCGCGGCATTTGGTATGATGAGTCAGTTTACCATCAGCAATACGCTGATCCAAACCACGGTTGACCCGCCCATGCGGGGGAGAGTGATCAGCCTGTATGCCATGGTCTTGTTTGGTCTCCAGCCATTGGGTGCATTGCTCATCGGCCTGATTTCCGAGCGGATTGGGGTAAAAAATACGGTAATGGCTGAAGGCTTTATTGCCCTGCTTATTGGCTGGTTGCATATCCGCAACCTGAAAAGAAATAAGATCCGGAAAGGAAAAACACCGGTGCCTTCATTGGAAAAACAGCCGGTGGAAGTCGCCCTTTCCGCATAGATAGAAATTCATTAATCTGAATTTCCGGTGCGTCATTTTCTCGATCTTCCCAATACGGGCGCATAACGCATGGAGAATAATAAACCGTAACTGTTCATTTTTAAATTACCTGCGCCTATGCCGCGTAACGGCATCCGGAGGAAGGGCTCAACCTGAAATGAAAATCCTTTACCCAGTTCCTGCTCCAGTCCAGCGGAAAAATCGCCAATGGCAAACCAGTAATTCCGGCGTTCATTATTTTCATTTTGCCATTCATAGGCCCTTCCCGCATTATGAAAGAAGAAAGTGTATTCTTCTTTGCGCATCAGGTAAGAAGAGAGTCCGGCATTTACAAAAAGCCGGGTCCTCTCGTGCTGAAAGAAATCATACCGCAGGGTCAGCGGTATTTCATACATATTGCAACTTCCGTTTACGGACTCGATCCGGGGAAATGCGTAGGCGGAATTGACCCCGGATTGCGGCTGGAAAAACTTTCCTTCGGTCCAATAATTCTTGATCGTAAATTGAAATCCGGTGTTTACGGATAAACGACTGCTGAGATAATATCCGAGGGATATGCCCAGGTTATTGCCCAGCTGATCGTTGGACATTCCACCCACATCAGAATAATCCGGGCCCATAACCAGGCCAACCGTCAGAGACCGGTTGATCTGAAGTGATTTGGAATTCTTTTTCGCATTCTTAACGGATACGGCAAACCGGTTAAGGGAAGAATCGTTACCACTCACCACCGGATGTCCGATGAATGCTGCGGGGGCGGGTAGCCGTACAGCATGTGTCCTTTGCCCTGCGGGATTTTGTTTTGAAGCAGCAGCGATGGAACTGAATTCCGTCTCCTGGTTCTCTTCCTGGGAAACAGCTGCTTCAGAGAAAGTTTTTTTTCCGGCAGTACCGTTCAAGTGAGCGTTTCTCTGAAAAGCAGCCGATGCTTCCGAACCAGGGAGATTCCTCCCGTCTGCATCATGTGCTGCAGGCAATTTGTCAGCGGACGCTTTTACGGACTTATTTCCCGCTAAGGCATTCGATAAATATTCATTTCCCTTTTCAGCGTTCAATGCAGAAGTCTTCTCTGATGAAGTATTGGCATCATCTTCGGGAGCGGCCTGCCTGTTAATCTGCGAACTGACCTTTTCTTCAGGAGCGGATTGATCCCGGCTACTTAATTCCGTTTGATTTTTAAGTGTAGAAATTTTGCTATGTGCTGCGTTTTTTATGAGGTAATAGGTAATTCCTGTGAGGAGCAGAACGGCGGGCGCCCAAATCAGGGGACGTGTTCTGAACAGGGAACGGATATCCGGCGGACGCTCAGGGATTTGTTCGATCAGGTTCTGCTCAAGTTTTTTCCAGGACAACATGCTGTTATCCGGTTCATAAAACTCGGCCGCATCCCTGCTCAGGCGGTCAATGTCTTTATCGGATGGGTTCGACATACGTTTTCACATCAGTTTTTTTGGTTAGTATTCTACGGAGATTCTCCCTGGCTTTAGACAGATTGGATTTGGATGCACCAACAGAAATCCCCAGATGTTTACCAATTTCATCGTGCGTCATGCCTTCAATTACAAACAGATTAAATACTGTTCGGTATGCAGGTGAAAGCAGGCGTATGGCTTCGATGATTTCTTTATACGACAGTTTATCCAGACCGGTTTCCCCATGATCAGCAATTCTTTCTGTTTCTTCCGACAACACCTGTCCATGGATGTAAGATGCATTTTTCCGGTAATAGTCAATGCAGGTATTCACCAGGATGCGTTTAAACCATCCTTTAAGTGCAATGGCGATCTCCACATGTCTGTGCTCATCGAACTGATGAATATTTTTGAAAAGTTTAGTAAATCCTTCATTAACAATTTCCTCAACCTGATGGTTATTTTGCTGATACCGGTAACAGATTTTTACAGCATATCCCTTTAGGAATTGATATAACTCCTTCTGGCTGGCCCTGTCATTCTGCCTGCAGCCGGATAATAATGCGCTAATTTGCTGATTGCCGTTTACCAATTAATTTTAAGGTCTTTTTAAGAAGGTGAAGTTAGTAGCGCGGACACTTCAGCCTTTTAACCTTTACGTAAAGATATTGTTAAAGGTTGCCGGATGCAATGCCTAAATCCGCTGTGATAAATAGCTGAACCTGAATGTTTTCTTTCGTGGTCAGCAGTCCGATTATTCTGGCTTCGTGTAATTTTCCGAACGAAAATATGCCCTTCGTGACTTCCCGGTTTAGCTGATGGTCAACCGGCAAGCGGTTTGCATTAACCCAAGCACCGATATCCAGATAAGATTTTCCCTGTATGGTTTCACGGATCTTATTTCGGAAAAGGCTTCTGGCTATTTTCAATGCCAGGTCTGCCCCTTCCAGTGAATAACTGATATCGGGAATTGCGAGTGTTTGTTTGGCGGTATCTAAAACAGGTGTTCCCTTTAAAAAAATGCTGCCGTGATTACTTCCTGCAAAATCAACCCGGATATTCACCTGGTTGTTGTCTGAGCCACTGATGACCGCATTCTTCACCACCAGGGTTCGTCCCTTTACTTCAAACACTTTGTTATGCAGGCTGTCTTGCAGTAAGCGGTTGAGAAAAGCATAATCGTAAACCATGTTCAGATAAAGTCTTATCCCTTTGCGGTTTTCTGTCTGCAAAAGGGATGGCAGGGAGGGTAGAGGGCCGACCGGATCCGCAGGATCTGAAGTGAGTAGCGGCTTGCAGGATAAACCGAAAGAAATATTGAAACTGTCATTGGCATAGTTGAGTTGCCCGATCCGTAAACCCAAAGGATTCATGAGGATAAATCCATATTTCCCAAGGGAAACTTTGTGGAAACTGCTATCGCGGACCCGTTGTACAAATTTTGAGAAATCCAGACCCGCAACGGTCTGGTCCATTGCCGACGAAAAGCTTACGAGGGAAGAGCGGATGCTGTCCATAACCAGCTGGGTGATGTCGTTCGAGAAGACCGAAACCTGGCATTTATCAACCGGTTGAATGCCTGTAATGGTGGTGGTTGTACGTACACGGTAATCCGGAAGAAACCGCAAGGTGCTGCGCAAACCCATATTCACCTTGCGTAAAGGTTGGGGCGGGAAACCACAACTGCCCGAGATCCAGGGCGAGATGGGAATTCCTGCTGTACAGAGACATTTGCTTCCGCCTACCTGATAATTGCCGCTGAAATGAACGCTGATGACGTTATTGCTACAGCTAACCTGCAACGCGGAACGGACAAACCGGTATTTATACCGGAAATCGCAGGAAGGCTGAATGAAGCCGGGCCATGCATCGGAAGTAAATTCTGCGGGTACTACTTTTTCAGCTTTATCCAGAATGGGTTTGGCAGCGATTTTAACCGAAATGTCGATTTCAGAAGCCGGTAGCTCCGGAAGCGTCTGGTTTGTCGTGTTGGATGAACTGATCTTTTTGGAAGAAGAACAACCCGTTAAAAAGATCATTATAGCCAAAGCCGCACATTTCAGGAAAAATGTATTCATTCTGGAAACGAATATAATATCTTCTGACCTCTTACGGATTGCTGATCAGAGTAAACGCGCTTGTTTTTCCTTTGGTGATAATCTGCATGACCAGCAAGTGACTGTTTGCAGCATCGGGAATATTGATCGCATATAACGATTGGCCGGAAATCGATTTCATGTACAATAACTTTCCGTCTGCGGTAAATACATTGATCATGGCAGATTGAACCGACGGAAACTGGATCTGGATATTTCCGTTTGTGCAGGGATTTGGAAAGATGTGGAGACTTCCCGTTGTGGTAATCTGCTCGCTGATTATTTTTGAATAGCTGATGGTTCCGTCTTTGGCGATTAGTTTAATCCGGTAATCATTTTCTCCGGCAAGCGGAGACAGGTCGGTGTAGGTATAACTTCCGGATAATTGATCCGAGGGAATGGTTGTAAGTTCAGTGAAATGCTCCGCATCGCTGCTGCGCTCCACCCGGAAATATTCTCCGCCGGTTGCGTCAGACAGTGTCCAGGAAATCTTAACCGCATTATTGTTGTTCACGTAACCGTTCAGATCACCGATCGTGGTTGCCAGAACGGTGATGGGGAGAGGGCCTGAACTGCTAAAAACTGCAGCTCCGTAATAATCAGGCTGGTAATTGCTTGTGGTATTATAACTTTTGCCATTGCTTGCTGAAGTATAGTTATTCCAGCTGGAATAATAGTTATTTACATTGGAAAGAATCATATAGGAAGAGGCGTCCACCAGGTTCAGGGTTCCATAAAATGTCAAATGTGCTTTGCTGGTTTTGCTGCCGTCGCCTGCAACGATCTTACTTCCGTTTTTCAGGTTTACGGTCGAAGAGTTGGAAAGGAAAGTTGTGTTGTCATTAAAATACATTATGCTGTTATCCAGGTTTAATTGACCGTTGCTGATAAATGAAGCAGTGTTTTTAAAAGTAAGCGTTGAATTACTCATCGAAAATGAGTTGTTCAAAGTGAAGCCGGCTGAACCGGAAATGGTCAGAGTCACGTTGTTAAAACTGCTTCCGGAATTGTTAACCGTAAAATTATGGGTTGCGTTAATCACCGTATTGCTGAAACTCGTATTCTCGAAGGAAGAAGAGCTGGTTACTTTTACGGTTCCTCCTGAAAAGCTGCAGGCACTGCAATAAATGCTGTTGTTCAGTGTAAGCGTAACGCCTGAGGAAATATTAATTGTACAGCTTCCGCAGTAAGAAGGTAAAATGGAGCTGGCAGATGTATTGGAAGTAACATTATAAACTGTCGCCGCCTGCAAACCTGTTGCGTAGCTAAGTGTCATTATTATTATCGCAAAAATCCGGTTCATAGAAAAAGTAGTTATGGAAAAGTGATTACAGCACCGGATCGAATAAAATGCCAATCCATAATTATCTTATTATGAATGAATTACGTATGCAAAATGATTTCAGACTTTCCCAATTTTGGAAGGGTATTCCCGGAGAAAAGGGGCCTCTTAGTGACTGAGCGGACCGGGGAGATGGTAATGATTACAGAGGAATACAGAGAATTTTCTTTCCACCCGGTCGTTCTTTCTGACTAATATGGGTTTAAGGGCTACGATCCGGTCGAAATATTTATAATAGAAGGAAGGAATGATATTTTCATTGTCGAGATTGGTAAACCGCGGGTTGGAGTCAATAAAAATCGCGTCGCGTCCTTCCAGCTTCCGAAGGTCGGTTCCGATAAAATCAAACTGAAGGGCTCTTTCTCCCACCACATTTTTGGAATAAACCATTTCGTCGAGGAAGAAATTTAATACGGCCGAAGTTTTGTAATCGTCTGCCGAAAAAATAAATGCATCGGGATGTTCCACCCTCAGTGTTTTAACCTGACCGGCGAAATCTTCCCAGCCAAACCAGGTATCATCTGAACGAACGGGAACGATATAAAAAATAACTTCTGCGGCCAGCGCGAGATGAAGGACAAGTGAAAAAATGAGTTGGATCCTGAGCCACTTTTTATTCCAGTACCTGCAAATCCAGATGATTCCTGTAATATAGGCCGGCATCATCCAGTTTAATTTTACCCAGTAAAAAAAAGAAATAAATAAAAATCCCAGGAACAGCGGAACAAAGAAACTTAAAAGAAACAGCAGGTCGTCCGGAATGCGGGTAAATCTCCACTTGTATTTCCGGATCAGACGATACAGAAAATAAAAGAGTGAAAAAAGCAGCATGGGCATCAGGATCGCCGACTGATGACCAATCACTCCACCGAAATCCGGAAGGCTGATGTGGAATCCTTCCATTGAATTTACCCGGGCTTCCGACTGAAATTTAAAGGAGGCAAACCCATTGCGGATGTTCCAAACAACGACTGGCAGAATGGTGACGCCAAAGCAAAAAAGATATAGAAGGAACCAGCGGGAAAATAGAAGTCTTCTGTTTTTTGCTGAGATCAGTAAAAATCCCACTAAACCAATGATCAGGAAAATCGCTGTGTACTTGCTGTCAAAACAAAGTCCGCTCATAACGCCTGCCCAGATCCAGTATATTTTTTTTGATTCGAATACGGCTTTATGCAGGAAAAACAGGGATATTGTCCAGCAGAGTACGAGGGGTACATCCGGCGTGGAGATGAGAGAAAGAATGGTGACCATAAAAGTGGAAAGGAGCAGCAGCAGGGCGTACCGAGCTCTGTGCAGACTTAAAAACCGGTTGGCCAAAGCATAGAAAGCCAGCACACTTAACCAGGTTACCGTACTGTCGGCCAGTTTAAGGGCAAATACCTTTTTCCCAAAAATGCCCGTAAAGCTGCGTAGCAGGTAAGCGATTATCGGAGGATGATCGTAATAGGAGAGGTCCAGGTGCTGAGCATAAAAATCATAGTAAGCATCCTGCGGCATTATCCCCATAACGGAAATAAAGACCAGCCGGATAATTACGATGCTAAAGGTCAGCCATATAAAGCTGTTCCAGGGGTTTCGGGCCGGATGAAGACTCGTGGGGGCATTTAAGGCGCTCATCTTTAACGGGCAAAAGCAGTCCTGATCACATTCAGTGCACCGCCGGCTTTGAACCATTCGATCTGTGGCTCATTATAGGTATGGTTCACAACGATCTCTTCGCTGGATCCATCCCCATGATTCAGTACTACGGTCAACGGCGTTCCTTCTTTGAAACGGGTCAGACCATTGATGTCGATTACATCATCTTCCAGTATTTTATCGTAGTCTGCTTTATTTTTAAAAGTAAGGGCAAGCATTCCCTGTTTTTTGAGATTCGTTTCATGAATGCGGGCGAAAGAACGGACCAGGATTGCCCGCACGCCAAGATGGCGCGGCTCCATGGCAGCATGTTCACGGGAGGAACCCTCTCCGTAGTTTTCATCACCCACCACGATGCTTCCTACACCGGCTGCCTTATAGGCCCTTGCTGTATTGGGTACGGCACCGTATTCTCCGGTAAGCTGGTTTTTAACGAGATCTGTTTGCTCGTTAAAAAAATTCACGGCGCCAATCAGCATATTATTGGAAATATTATCCAGGTGTCCGCGGAATTTCAGCCAGGGACCCGCCATGGAAATATGATCTGTCGTGCATTTTCCCTTGGCTTTGATGAGCAGGCGGAGTCCCTTCAGATCCACGCCCTCCCAGGCCCTGAACGGTTCAAGCAGCTGGAGACGCTGGGAATCCGGTTTCACAACAACTGCCACCTTGCTGCCATCCTTTGCTGCTGCCTGGTAGCCGGGGTCACCTACTGAGAACCCTTTGGGTGGTAACTCATGACCTGTGGGTTCATCCAGCATTACGTCTTCTCCCAGTTCATTCCGAAGACTATCTTTCAGCGGATTAAACTTCAGGTCACCTGCTATGGCAAAAGCGGTAACTATTTCCGGGGATGCTACAAACGCGTGGGTAGCGGCGAGGCCGTCATTCCGGCGGGCAAAATTTCTGTTGAAAGAAGTAATGATCGAATTTTTTCGGGAGGGATCATCAATATGTCTGGCCCACTGACCAATACAGGGTCCGCAGGCATTAGCCAATACAACGCCGCCGATCTTTTCGAAAGTTTTCAGGAATCCGTCTTTTTCAATGGTGAACCGCACCTGTTCGCTTCCGGGTGTTATGGTGAATTCTGCCCGTGTTTTTAATTTTTTCTGGATGGCCTGACTGGCAATGGATGCGGAACGGCTGATGTCCTCATAAGAGGAGTTCGTGCAGGATCCGATCAGGGCAACTTCCAGCTTTTCGGGCCAATGATTTGTTTTTACCGCCTCGGAAAACTTGGATATCGGCCATGCGAGGTCGGGCGTAAAAGGGCCGTTTACATATGGCTCGAGCTCATCCAGATTGATTTCAATCAGCTGGTCGTAATATTTGGACGGATCAGCATAAACTTCCGGGTCTGGACGGAGATGCTCCCGTATGCCATCGGCCAGAGCGGCTACCTCAGAGCGGCCAGTGGCCTTCAGATAATCGGACATCTTGGTATCGTAGGTAAAAATGGAGCAGGTGGCTCCGATCTCCGCCCCCATGTTACAAATGGTTCCTTTGCCAGTTGCACTCAGGTTTTCGGCACCGTCTCCGAAATACTCCACAATGGCGCCTGTGCCGCCTTTGACGGTAAGGATGCCTGCAACTTTCAGAATAACATCCTTGGAAGAGGTCCAGCCATTAAGCCGGCCAGTGAGTTTAATGCCGATCAATTTAGGCATTTTCAGTTCCCAGGGAAGTCCGGCCATCACGTCCACGGCATCAGCTCCACCCACACCGATCGCCACCATGCCCAGACCACCCGCATTGGGCGTATGGGAATCCGTGCCGATCATCATACCGCCCGGAAATGCATAGTTTTCCAATACCACCTGATGAATAATTCCGGCTCCCGGCTTCCAGAAGCCAATACCGAATTTGTTGGAAATCGAAGCCAGGAAGTCATACACTTCCCGGTTTACATCCAGGGCTGTGGAAAGATCCTCTTTCGCGCCGGTTTTTGCCTGGATGAGGTGGTCACAGTGGACCGTAGAAGGAACGGCAACCCGGTCACGGCCGCAGGTCATGAACTGAAGCAGGGCCATCTGGGCCGTGGCATCCTGCATGGCAACACGGTCGGGCGCAAAATCAACATAATCGTTTCCGCGGCTGTAGTTCTGAATCGTTTCCGAGAACAGGTGGGAATATAAAATTTTTTCTGCCAGAGTGAATGCCTTGCCGGTGATCTTTTTTGCCGCAGCGATTTTTGAAGGCATGCCGGCGTAGATCTTTTTGATTAAATCCAGATCAAAAACCATGAATGGAAGTTTTTTGCGTTTTTCGGTAGATAATAAACTTAATATAGAGCAAAATTACCTAAAAAATGCGTGAATGCCTAAAGCAGCTACTTGCCGTTTAGTCAATTTTTTTTATTTTGCAGTTGTAATGAACAGGTTTAAGGAATTCATTGAATGGCAGGCCTTCGGGGTGTGTACAGCGATCGGCGATCGTTTGGGCATTGCTACTTCCAGAATCCGGACCTGGTTCATTTATATTTCCTTCCTGACCATGGGATCTCCCCTGATCGTTTATTTTATCCTTGCTTTCTGGTTGAATATTAAACGGTATATTATTTTTGCGAAGCGGAATCCGTTAAATAATGGTTGATGGTATACGGTAGATGGGTTTTATCGTGAATTAGCAACAGAAGTCTATCTACCATAAACCATATACCATTTACTAAACAATTACTGCTTTTCTTAATTTCACCAGCCTTTCCAACAGTTCTTCCAGCAAGTCCAGTTTCAGCATATTGGCGCCATCGCTTTTTGCAACCGCAGGATTGGGATGGGTTTCGATGAACAGCCCATCGGCACCTGCGGCAATGGCCGCTTTGGCGATGGTGCCGATCAGTTGCGGATTCCCGCCGGTGACGCCGCCTGCCTGATTCGGTTGCTGAAGGGAATGCGTGCAATCCATGACCACTGGAAATCCAAGATCCTGCATCCAGGGAATATTACGATAGTCAACAATAAGATCCTGGTAACCGAAAGTGGTTCCTCTTTCTGTTAGAATAATTTTTTGATTTCCTGTCTGCAGGATCTTCTCTGCGGCGAATTTCATGGCCGGCCCGCTTACAAACTGGCCTTTTTTTACGTTGATTACTTTCCCCGTTTGCGCGGCGGCAACCAGGAGGTCGGTCTGCCTGCACAAAAAAGCCGGGATTTGCAATATATCAACGAAAGCGGCTGCAGGAGCGGCTTCATCATGGGCATGAATATCTGAAGTAGTAGGCAGTCCAAATTTTTGGCCGGTTTTTTGAACCAGCTTCAATGCCTGCTCGTCACCTATTCCGGTAAAGGAGGTGGAACTGGTGCGGTTACCCTTGCGATAAGACGATTTAAAAACAAACGGGATACCCAGGTTGGTGCAGAGGGAAGAAACTTTTGAAGCAACGGTATTCAGCAATTCTTCGTCTTCCACAACACAGGGCCCGGCGATAAGAAAAAAATTTTTTTCATCATATTGCTGGCTCCTGAACAGTTCTTTTAGAAAGTCTTGCATGAAAAAAAATTTGATAAATATTCTGTGAAAGTAGTTTGTATTTTTTTTACCGGATTAAACTATTTTTGCAAATTCTGATCAAAGCATTATAACTAAAAAACCATCATATGAGAATCGCCTTACTTTCGCTTTTTGCTATTTTAACCTTTTCTGGCTGCAAAAAAACGTATATAAATCAAACGGTGGACCAGGCTTTTTCTGCGTTATACACCATACAGCCTTCCGATTGGGTCAAGGGAACGAACACCGATGGAACTTTTTATTATTACATCAATCTGTCTGTCGCCGAACTGGATGATCAGATCAACACCCATGGCGGGGTGGAAGTATATATTTCCTTTGATGACCTGAACGCTTCGGTGAAAAATTATGAAACCGTACCGGAAGTCGTGGACGGGGTTGCATATGGTTCTCTGCACACCACAGGATCCGTGACCATTGATTTGCGTGGAGCAGATGGCAGCAGCCTGACCAGCGCCATTTCTATTCCCATTACTGCGAAGATTGTATTGATAGACGCAAAACCGCTGGATTGATCAGTATTCCCCGAATACTTCGCGCAGGGTATCGGCAATTTCCCCCAGACTGCATTTTGCTTCCGCAGCCTCAATCACTACCGGCATGATGTTTTCGCCGGAGGAGGCTTTGTCGTTCAGCAGCTGGAGCAGCTGATCACATTTTGCATGGTCACGCTGTCTGCGCAGTGTGGCTAATTTCCCGGACTGGATTTTCCGGATCGAATCGTCTATCCGGAAAACAGGGGTTTCCCCTTTTTCAGGTGACTGAAATGTGTTAACGCCGACAATGATTTTTTCCCCTGTTTCCACCTGCCGCTGCTGGAGATAAGCGCTTTTGGCTATCTCACTCTGCATAAAACCTTCTTCGATGGCTTCCACACTGCCTCCGAATTCATCCACTTTTTGGATCAGTTCCCAGGCCGCTTTCTCCATGGACGCCGTAAGACTTTCCACAAAATAACTTCCGCCCAGGGGATCAGCTGTATCGGCAACCCCACTTTCAAATCCAATGATTTGTTGTGTCCGCAGCGCAATCCCTGCCGCTTCTTCGGTAGGTAAGCCCAGGGCTTCATCATAACCATTGGTGTGGAGGGACTGCGTTCCACCGAAAACCGCAGATAAAGCCTGGATGGTTACCCTGCAAATATTATTCAGCGGTTGTTGTGCTGTCAGGGTGCTTCCACCGGTCTGGGCATGAAACCGGAGCATCATGGCTTGTGGTTCAGTGGCTCCCAGCTCCTTCATGATCTGCGCCCACATCCGCCGTGCGGCCCGGAATTTGGCCACTTCCTCAAATAGGTTGTTGTGGGCATTGAAAAAGAACGAAAGCCTCCTGCCAAATACGTTGATGTCGAGGCCTTTTTCCAGAGCGTATTTCACATAGGCCTTACCGTTAGACAGCGTAAAAGCGATCTCCTGAACGGCTGTACTTCCGGCTTCCCGGATATGATATCCGGAGATGGAAATGCTGTTCCATTTCGGAAGTTCCTGGCTGCACCATTCAAAGATATCCGTGATGATGCGCATGGAAGGACGAGGAGGGTAAATATAGGTGCCGCGCGCGGCATATTCTTTCAGGATATCATTTTGCAGTGTACCCGAAATTTTTTTAAGGTCCGCCCCCTGCTTTTTTGCAAGGGCTACATAAAACGCTAACAGGATAAAACCGGTGGCATTAATGGTCATCGATGTACTGATCTTTTCCAGGGGGATTCCGGCAAAAAGTTCTTCCATGTCCTGAAGAGAGTCGATGGCAACCCCCACTTTCCCCACTTCACCTTCTGCCAGCGGATGGTCACTGTCATATCCGATCTGGGTGGGGAGGTCAAAGGCCACGCTTAGTCCGGTGACTCCCTGATTCAGCAGATAGTGATAACGCCTGTTGCTTTCCGCCGCAGTGCTATATCCTGCGTACTGACGCATCGTCCACATCTTTGAACGATACATATCCGGGTAAATTCCGCGGGTATAAGGAAATTCACCAGTATTTTCCGTCGGGGAAACAGCATCTTTTGCGTTATAAACCGGCAGGATTTCTATCCCGGAATCGGTATGAATATTTTTTGCCATGGGAAAGAAGAATAATCAGTTTTGGAAAAGTACCCCGATTTTTTGATTCCTTTGCTTACAATTATTTCATCCTCATGGAAATATTGCTTTCCGTATTTTCGTTTACGTTTAAATAAAAGCCGATGACGCTGAGCACCAATGAACTGATCATTTCTATCATTTTCGCTGTTTTAATTGCCGGTACCCTGGCGTTTTTATTCTGGAAACAAAGAAAACAGGAGAAGCAGGGATTTAAGTTAAACAAAACGGAACCGTCTGCGGCCACCACCACCCTGAAGCTCCAGGCCTACGAAAGACTGATTCTGCTGGCAGACCGGATTGCCATTCCCAACCTCGTCAGCAGGTCCAATCAACCCGGATTCAGTTCCCGCGAAATGCAGTCCCTCCTGACCAAAACCCTGAAACAGGAGTTTGAACATAATATCACGCAGCAAATGTATGTTTCGCCTGAAGCATGGGATGCCATTCGCAACCTGAAAGAACAAAACCTGCTCATCATTAACCAGATCGCCTCTTTCCTGCCTGCGGAGGCCAGCGGCCAGGACCTCAACAAGAGTCTGCTTGAACTGGTGATGCAAAACCCCAAGATTTCCCTGCACAACGTAGTGGCCGATGCGCTCGCTTTTGAGGCAAAAAAAATTATGGACTGAATACATTGACCATAGAGTAGTATTCTCCACTTTCAGGTAATAAGATTAAATTTGCAGATTAATCTTGGATGTATGGAAACAACTGAAGTTTCTCCGTTGCATTTTACTTCACAGGCCGTTGAAGAGATCCATCGGCTGATGCGTGCGGAAGGGTTCGATAAAAGTACCTTTCTCCGGATCGGTGTAAAGGGCGGCGGCTGTTCCGGACTTAGCTATATTCTGGGCTTCGACAAAGCTCAGGAAAACGATGAGACATTCGAATCCGACGGGTTGTCTTTTATTATGAACCCTGCACATGGCATTTACCTGGCCGGAATGGAGATCCATTGGGAAAACGGTCTCAATGCCCGTGGCTTCACATTCAAAAATCCAAATGCATCCAAGACCTGCGGTTGCGGGACGTCTTTTGCTGTTTGATTTAGTCTCCTTGGTGTAGTGGATGGTATATAGTGAATGGTGTATGGATTCAAATTTAAATCCGAATCTGCACCGGTCATCTATCCATCATCCACCATCCACCATAAAATCAGGTTGTTTCAATCTTATCCTCATTCTCCCCCTGATGCCTGGTATCCACATTGCGATAGGACAGAAAGAATACTACAGGGAAAATAAGGAGGGAAAATATCGTTGCGCAAATTAATCCCCCGATCACCACCCGGGCCAGAGGCCGTGAACTTTCAGATCCAATGCCGGCAGATAGAGCCGCCGGTAGTAAACCGATTGTAGCCATCAGGGCTGTCATGAGTACGGGTCTGATCAATGAATTCACGCCGCGTTTTACCGAAGTAAATAATGGATTTTCTCCGCGCAACCGCTCCAGGTTTTGCTTAAATGCGGTGATTAGCAATACCCCCTCCAGAATACATATTCCAAATAAAGCAATAAATCCGATGCCGGCAGAAATGCTGAAATTTGTTCCGGTGATCAATAAGGCCAGAATGCCACCCACAACCGCAAAGGGTACATTCAGGAATACCAGGCCGGCGTCCTTCAGGTTGCCGAACATGATGAACAACAGCAAAAAGATCAACAGCAGGCTGATGGGCACTACCTCGAGCAATCGTTTCGATGCTCTTTGCTGGTTTTCAAAATCACCCTGCCAGACCATATTATAACCTCTTTTTAATTTGACCAGCTCGTCCACTTTCTCCTGGGCTTCTTTGATTGTGCTTCCCATGTCCCGTCCGGCAATTGAAAATTTAATCGCAGAATACCTTTCGTTATCGTCCCGGAAAATCAGGCAGGGGCCGGTTTTTAGGGAAATGTCGGCAATCTCACGGACCGGTACTTTTGATCCCCCTGACGTCGGTACCAGGAGGTTGCCGATATCTGTTTCCGAACTCCGGAATTCTTCCGGAAACCGGATGCGGATATCAAAACGGCGTACGCCTTCGTAGAGTTGGGTGGCGGCTTTTCCGCCAATGGCCATTTCAATGACCGCATTGGCGTCAGCGGCCGAAACGCCATACAGCGCCATACGGCTCTGATTCAGATCAATATCCAGCTCAGGCTGACCAATATTGCGGATGACGCCCAGATCCTCAATCCCTCTTACCTTCTTCAGAATATTATAGACTTCATCAGATTTGGCTTCCATGTAATTCAAAGAATCACCAAATATTTTCACGCAGATAGAGCCCTTAACTCCCGATACGGCTTCTTCCACGTTATCCATAATCGGCTGGGAGAAATTGAGTTCTGCGCCAGGGATTACGGATAATGCCTTTCGCATATTTTCAATGAGTTCATCCTTGGATATTTTGGGCTTCCAGTCTTCCTGCGGATAAAGAGCAACATCGAATTCGTTATTATAAAATCCCGTAACATCGGTTCCATCGTCTGGCCTGCCGGTTTGGGAAACGACTTTGCGTATCTCTGGAAAGCTCATCATGATATCCCGCATCTGATTGGCAACCTGCACCGATTTATCCAGTGCAATACTATAGGGCATCGTCGCCCGCACCCAGATTGACCCTTCATTCAGTTCGGGAAGAAATTCACTTCCCAGGAATTTGAAAGAATAAAATCCCAGCATAATCACGATGGCAGATACGCCAAGCGACAAGCGCTTATTTCGGAAAACGAAACGGAATCCGTTCATTACCCAGCCTGTCATCAGATGGGTAAACGGATTATGCTTTTCACGTACGTTCTTGCTAAGTAAGGCGTTCACCAGTACCGGAACCAGCGTTAACGTAAAGATCAATGCACCCAGCAGGGCAAAACCCAGGGTATAAGCCAGCGGCGAAAACATTTTCCCTTCCACCTTTTGAAAGGAGAAGATGGGAAGCAATGCGGTGATAATGATCACCTTGGAAAAGAAAATGGCTTTACCCAGCTCGGCGCCTTTTTTCTTGATCATCCCCATTTTAGCCAGTTTGTTGAACCTTTCCATACTATGTTCCCTGGCCTTACCGTCCAACATCACAAATAATCCCTCCACCATAACAACGGCGCCGTCTATGATGATTCCGAAGTCAATGGCGCCAAGGGAGAGGAGGTTGGCCGACATGCCCATGAAATGCAGACAAATAAATGAGAACAGCAGAGAAAGTGGAATGATGATGGATACGATCAGGGTTGTGCGCCAGTTGAACATGAAGAGGGACACAATCAATGTTACCAGCAGGATTCCCTCAATGAGGTTATACATTACCGTATGGGTGGCATAATGGATTAGTTCCTCCCGGTCGTAAAAAGGAACGATCTTCACGTCGGGAGGCAGCACCCGGTCGTTGAGTTTTTTGATTTTGAGTTTCAGCGCGTTGATTACTTTATCCGGGTTCTCTCCTTTGCGCATCAGAACAATGGCTTCCACTGCATCCGAAGCATCTGTTACCCTCCGGCCGCTTCCGATGTCAATGGCATCCGATCTGCCTACTTCACCCAGCCTGGGCATGGCGGCTACCTGAACATCGGCTACGTCTTTTGCAAGCACCGGAATGCCATTGATATTGGCTATAAAAATATTTCGGATTTCATTGATGTCATTTAACAACCCGATTCCGCGAACAATATAAGCCTGCGCATTTTTTTTGATCACGTCGCCGCCGATGTTGATATTACTTTTACTCACGGCTGTGTACACATCGAGTGGGGTAATGCCAAGCCCGGCCAGCTTTTGAGGATTTACCCGGATCTCGTAAGACTTAACCGATCCTCCAAAACTTACGATATCCGCTATTCCGGGTACCGAACGCAACTCCCGGTCCACCGTCCAATCCTGCATGGTTTTTAACTCCATAGGATCCCGGAACGAACTTGTCAAAGTGTAACGGAATATTTCACCGGTAGGCCCGGTCGGCGGTTGCACCTGGGGGGAAATATTATCGGGCAGCGTTACGTTCTGAATCATGTTATTTACCTGCATGCGGGCGTAACTGTCATCTACACCATCTTCAAAGATGAGTTTGACGGCGGAAAGCCCGAAGATGCTGGTGGAACGCAGACTGGTTTTCTTATTCACGGGATTGAGAGCGATCTCCAGCGGAATGGTTACGAATTTCTCCACTTCTTCAGCACTTCTCCCCGGCCATTGGGTGATGATGGATATTTCTGTGTTGGTTACGTCCGGAAATGCCTCGATCGGCATGTTCACGAAGGTGATTACACCGTAGATCACCATGATGATGGTGGCGAAATAAATGAAATATTTATTCTTAAGGGAGAATGCGAGTATTTTTCGAAGGGTCTTATTCATCAGTGGATGATTATACTAACTATTCAGCTCCTGGTAAATTAACAATGCCTGTGTGCCGATGAGTTTTTCGCCATCGGATAGCCCTTCGGAAATAAAGGACCGGTCGCCAACAGTATTCATCACCTGAACGGGACGGATGGTAATGTCTTTCGGACTTTTATAAACGAGTACGTAATACTGACTGTGGTCAAAAATTAGAGCCCGCGAAGGAATGCTGATCATTTTCTTATTTTCCATATTTCTGACCAGCACGCTGGCAAACATTTCCGGCTTCAGCAGATAGCCCGGATTGGGAAGCACAATACGCAGCTTCATTACTTTGTTGGTGGGATCCAGCACATTCATGATTTTATCGACCTTGCCTCTGAAAATTTTCCCGGGGTAAGACAAGGTGGTCACTTCCACGCTGTCGCCGCTTTTGATGTTGGCAATATTCGATTCATACACATTGGCCATCACCCATACATTTTTCAGGTCCGAAATCGTAAAGAGACCGGTGGAATTGTCCGTGCGGATCACCATGTTGTTGTTCACCTGTTTTTCTACCACAAATCCATCAATGGGTGATTTCACTGTATAGTCACCGTTCAGGCTTCCTCCATTGAGATTCAATATGCGCTGTGATTTTTGCAGTCCGGACAGCGCCTGATTGTAAGCCTCCTGGGCTGCCAGTTGGTCGCGCTGGGAAGCCAGGCCACTTTTGTACATATCGTTGGTGGCGTCCAGCGATTTTCTTGCAATCCCGAGATTGGATTTAGCCATCGTATAGTCATTGCTGAATCCGGCCATTTCCACACTTTTCAATACGGCCAGGGTTTGCCCCTTTTTCACGTAATCTCCCAGCATTACTTTGATGTCGGAAACCAATCCGCTGATCGCGGGGTAAATTTTGATCACCTGGTCTTCGTTGAAGTCCACCTTGCCCGTGAGTGTGAGCGTATTTAATACCTTGGAAGCACTCACTGTATCGATCTCCAGCGTTTTCAGCAGGGAGTCCGGTAACACATATCCCTGCTTTTCATCACTGTCCGGTATCTTGCTGCCGCAGGAATACAGGCCTGCGGAAAAAACGGTAAAAGCAAAAACTAAAATTTTATTGAGGCGTCGCATATTTTTTGGTAAACCATTTTAAGGATGGAAGAACTCGGTTCCGGTGTAAAAATTAATGTCCTCGAAAGCGCTGATCCGGTTAAATCGGATATTGTTGGAAGCCAGGATATTCTGTTTATAAGAATCATAAAAATCCAGAAAATCCAGAAGTGTGATGTTCCGCTTTTGATAATTGATCAATACCTCGTGTAATAACCTGTCGAAATCGGATAAAAAGGCCGGGTCGATATTTTTAACCATTTTATCGTTGGAAAATGCTTTCTGCAGGGCACGAAAAACAGTCTCCTGCACGGACGCTTCCGTGCTTTGCTGCACAGCCGTACTGGCATCGGTGGTTAGTTTGGCCGAAAGGATATTTCCTTTGTTCCGGTTAAAAAAAGGAAGGTCAATGGCCGCCCCCAGGCTGCTGAGGTTGTTGACGTAACTTCCCTGCTGGTCGTAAGCCAGGGAAAGCGTGAGGTTGGGTACTGCAAGTGCTTTCTGGTAATTGTAATTTAGCTTGCTCACGTCCACATACGTCCGGGCAATGAGCAGGTCCGTTCTGTTTTTGTAAGCCGAATCCAGCAGCGTGTTTAAAGTATAGGCAGCGGGATCAAAGGATTTTATCGCTTCCGTGTCCACGACCGGACTGATGAATGTGTTTTTGACCTGAAGGATCAGTCTTAAATCACTTTGCAGATCGTTGATTTGGTTTTGCAGGTCGTTATATTCGCTCAGTAAGGTATAGAGCTGGGCCTTTACCCGTACCACTTCTTTTTCTGCAATATACCCTTTGCCTTCCTGTTCATTGAACGCGGCCACCACTTCCTGCAGGGATTTGATTTCTTCCGCGTAAACGCCGGACGATTGCAGCAGATAATAGATATTGAAAAAATCCGTGCGCAGGGTATATTTCAGGGTTCTGATCAGGTCGAAAAACTGATACGAGGCCAGCTGGGTATTGGCCTGGGCGATCTTAACCTGCTTATTGCGCTGGCCGGCGAGGTAAATCAGTTGAGACAATTGGGCGGAAAGCTCTCCTCCGTCCACTCCCGAGCCTACCGGGAAAAAGGTTTTTGAATGGGCGTTATACAAGCTGTAGGAGGCAGCCAGGTTAGGATTTGGATAAAGCCTGGCCTGGATCTCCAGAGCCTGCTGTGCCTGAATATTATATTTTTGAGCAAGCAGGGAAAAGTTGCCGGAGACAAACAGATGTTCTGCACTATCCAGATTGATTCTGAGGGTATCGGTAGGAATTTGAGCCTTCCCACCCAGGATCCACAGGGAGAAAAGGGTCAGAAAAATAGGTTTTAATAACATGGGTTTTCAAGGTTATTGAACTACCGCATTCAAACGAAATCCAATACCATGTATTGTTTCGATATTGGCGGAAGGATCTGTTTTAAAATATTTTCTGAGTTTGGTAATGAAGACGTCCATGCTCCGGCCCAGGAAATAGTCATCTTTCCCCCACACATTCAACAGTACTTCTTCCCGTTTCAGGATCCGGTTGGGATGTTCGCAGAGGAATTGAAGAAGTTCGGCTTCCTTTTGGGTAAGATTATGTTCTGTTTTATTTACCGTCAATTTCAGATTATTGAAGGAGAATTGTATCTCTCCTATTCTGAAAGCCTGGTTCCGATCGGAATACATTTTTTTTGTTCTGCGCAGGAACACCTCCATACGGAGTAGTAATTCCTGCATACTGAAGGGCTTAATGATGTAATCGTCCGCTCCGGATTCAAATCCAAGAATGCGGTCTTCTTCCAACGATTTCGCCGTGATGAAAAGGATGGGAACAACATCCGTTTGCTGGCGTATTTTTTTGGCGACCGCGAACCCGTCTTTATTCGGCATCATCACGTCCAGCAGGCAGATGTCAAAATCTTCCTTATTGAATTTGTCAATAGCCGTTTGCCCGTCGGGGCAAAGAACCACATCGTAACCCGCATCGGACAGGTTGTCTTTGATCACATAGCCGAGGGAGAGGTCATCTTCCGCAAGCAATACTTTCGATTTTGTGTTCATTTGGGTTATCAGTTAAGAAGTTTAAAATTATTCGAATGGAATCAGCAGCCGGAATTCCGTTCCGATTCCAGGCAGACTATGAACTCTTATTTTTCCTTCATGACCGTCCACGATGCGCTTTACAAAATTCAATCCAAGTCCAAAGCCCTTCACATTGTGAACATCTCCCGTTGGTACGCGGTAAAACTTCTTGAAAATATTTTTTATATATTTCTTTTCAATGCCGATTCCGTTGTCCTTAACGGAAATGAAATAATCTGCATCTTCCCTGCCAGCCTGCACGACAATATGCGGCAGGCTGGAATATTTCAGGGCATTTTCCAACAGGTTCACTACGGCCAGCTCCAGATGGGATTCATCGCCCCGGATTAGCGTTTCGTAGTTATCTACCTTCAATTCCACTTTTGCCTGCCTTTGTTCTATCAGAGGCTGAAGTTTGTTGAGGGCCTGTTCAATCAGCATAGCCGGGTTGAGGGTATGCTTATCCATCGGCAGCTTTTTGTTGTCTGCAGATGCAGATTTTAATAATTTCTCTACCTGGTTCTGCAAATGAGCAGTCTGGCTTTGAATGATGGAGGCGTATTTTTTCAGTCTGTCTGGCTTCTTGAAAATATCTTCCTGGCCGATGACGTCCCCGGCAATTTTAATTACAGCGAGTGGTGTCTTAAACTCATGGGTAAAGTTGTTGACGAAATCTTTCTGTACTTCTGCCAGAAATTTCTGCCGGTAAAAATAGAAAAGACTGATGGCCAGGCCGATCAGGGCGAGGGAAAGGGCCACGCTGCTTATAATCCAGAAGTTCATCTCGCCAAGGATATACAGGGAACGATGGGGGAAATAAAGTAAAATATGATCGTAAGTCGCATTAAAAACAGGCAGCCCGCTGACTGGCGTGACGTCGAAACGCGAGGCGACGGTAGGTATATATTCCTCATAAACAAATTCCTTTTTCCGGCTGCTGTACGCGCCGAGTTTTACATCCGTCAGTACGTCGAAATCGCCGAATTCCTTCCGCAGGTAGTGTGTCAGAGAATCCTTTTCCGGAATGGTGTCCGCCTGAAACAAAAAGTAATCATCCTCCGGATTATGGATCAGCTGTTGCAGACTCAGGGAAGGATCGTCGTTCATTTCAAGATCTTCGAAAACACCTCTGAGGCTTTTGACCACATTGGTGTTGAATTGTTTCTTTTCAAATGAATACACCTTCGTAAGCCAGAAAACCTGTACGATGACAATCAGACCAATAAGAATTGTTGCTGAAAGTACCAGCCATTTTAACATTGAGGACCGCATGGATCGGGAGTAGAAATGAGAACGCAAAATTGAGAAAGATTGTGTTGAACGAAGTTACAAAATTGGTTAAACACCAGTTAAAGGCTTGAATTTCAACATAAATGACTTCTGAGCTCAAATTACATTTGGGATTAGCCTGTGCTTATTTTACATTAGCCTATTAAACCCAACTAAAATTTCATTTATGAAGAAAATTTTTATTGCTCTGCTGTTCCTGCTCACATTCGGGGGATATTCCATCGCGCAAACCACGCCGAAGGCCAAGGCCAAGACCAGCACCACAGCCAATAAGGCACCCACAACGAAAAAGGACGGGACGCCAGATAAGCGTTTTAAAGCAAACAAAACGACCACCCCACCCGTTCACACAAAAAAAGACGGAACAGCAGACAAACGTTTTAAAGAGAACAAAAAATAATAATTTCATCACCCAATTAAGACAATTTTATGAAAGCCATTTTCTTATTGACCGGATTGCTATTTGTTAGTGTTATTGGCTTCAGCCAGCCACGGCACCCGGCTCATCATC